>CAZWPR010000040.1:0-1587 GCA_964636135.1 uncultured Polynucleobacter sp. | reverse complement strand
AGATGAAAAAATCATTTGGCGCAAATTGGGCGTCCGTTACTTTTCCATGCCCCTGGGTGGTGAGTGCGAACATACGTTCATTGGCGGGTGACACTTTAGCGATGAAGTCGGCCCAATTGGCATACACCGCAATATTTGCGAACTCATGGTAATCAAGCCCCGCTCTGCGCAGCTTGGCATCTTCTAGCGGAAAGCCCAGCGGCTCAATTAAATGCAGCTTGGCTCCCGTGTTAGCACACAGCCGGATAATATTGCCGGTGTTGGGTGGAATTTCGGGTTCGAATAAAACAACATTAAACATAGGGATGCAAAGTGCCTATTTAATTTGGGGTTGAAGTGCGCAAGATAACCCAATTACTAATTTTGCGCGCCCCATTTTCCTTGAGCAGTTGCGCAATTTCATTTAAGGTCGATCCAGTAGTCATTACATCATCAAACACAATGACAGATTGATTTCGTATTTGTTTGGCAGTATGCCGGTCTAAATAAAAAACATTACGCAATGACAGCTGCCGACTCAGTCGATCGCCATGTACTTGATCATGGGCCTGATGACTGCGTCTTAAAGTGTGAATGAGTGGTTTAACGGTGTGTGGTAATTGCAATCGCCTAGCAATTTCCCACGATTGATTAAAGCCTCGTCTCACCAGTTTTAAATCGCTTAGGGGTACCGGTAACAAAAGACTAGGCTCAGTTGGTGTCAGGTGCGGCATAGCGAATTGATTCCAGGCATGCGCTAAGCCATGGGCAAAGGCTAATCGTTTATGGTACTTGAGTTGGTGAATGGCATGCTGCAGCACCCCTTCATACCGATCGAGGCAGTGGGTCTGATCAAATGTCGGCGGCGCATCTTGACAGGATTGGCAACGTGCGTGGCAGGGTTTAAGAGCTGATAGTTCAATACCGCATTGCAGGCATGTGTGGTATTGAAATAGGGTGTGTTGTTGTAAAAAAGAGAAGCATGTTTCGCAAAGCATCTCAGATTGATGATGAGAACATACAATGCATTCGGTCGGTAGCAGATGGCGAAACAGGGTGCGAAAAAAATGCATGGGCGCTGAGTATACTGATCACATGACCCGCTCACTAAGATGGCTAAAAGACGACATTGCATTGCGGATGATGCAAAAATTGGAAGTCCTCAAGCATCAACCCAGATCCCTGTTAATACTCCCAGATGCCTTTGGTATTCAAGGGCGATTATTGGCTAAGCGATTTCCTCGCGCAGCTTCGCATTGCGTTATTGAATCCGGTGCCGCACTTGATCGTCTGGCATTAAAGGCCACCCGCACAGCCCAATTTATAAAAAATGGTATTCCAAGCTTTTCTTATCTAAGCACCCCTTCCTTAGCCGTGCCCGACCAATCCCAAGATATGGTTTTTAGTAATTTGTGGATGCAGGACCTGCAAAACCCATCTTGGTCTGTAGAGGAGGCATGGCGTGTTTTGCGTGAAGGCGGTCTATTTACGTTTAGCTATCTCGGGCCCGATACCGGCAAAGAGTTGCGCGCACTCGATTTAAGCCAATCCAGGGGATTGGGCGTAAAAAATCTTCCCGGGGCTTGGGATATGCACGATCTGGGTGAT
>CAZWPR010000039.1:0-1594 GCA_964636135.1 uncultured Polynucleobacter sp. | reverse complement strand
GGTGCTATGACCTAGGATGCGAAGCAGTGTTCAGGCCCAGGAAAGCGCCCCGCTTTTACATCACGAACATAGGCTTTTACCGCGGCTTCAATTGAAGCGCTGCCATCCATAAAGTTTTTGACAAACTTAGGTGGCTTACCTGGGCTAATACCCAGCATGTCGGGCAGCACTAACACTTGACCAGAACAATCGGGCCCTGCACCAATGCCAATCGTTGGAATGCGCAGCGATTCGGTTATTTTTTGACCCAAGGCGGAGGGAATTGCTTCCAGTACCAGCATTTGCGCGCCAGCGGCGGCGCAGGCTTGTGCCTGTTCAAGCATGTGCGTTGCCGCATCTTTACCCTTGCCCTGAACTTTATAGCCGCCCAGTAAGTGAACCGACTGGGGCAGCAATCCCAGGTGGGCGCACACCGGCACGCTACGTTCCACTAAATGCGCAATGATTTCGGTTTGCCAGTCGCCACCTTCGAGTTTGACCATATCGGCTCCCGCGCGCATTAGCTCGGCGGCAGACTCGAGGGCTTGATAAGGATCGCCATAACTCGCAAAGGGCAGGTCAGCTATCAAAAAGGCTTTCGCATTAGCTCTAGCAACGCACTCCGTGTGATATGCCATTTATTCTACGGTTACGGGTGTCGTGCTGTGGTGACCTTGAATCACATTACCCAGCGAATCTCCTACTAGGATGACATCCACATCGCAGCGATTAAGTAATCCCGCCATGGTGGAATCATAGGCAGTCAGGACTGCGATTTTCTCGTCCTCGGCATGCATCGCGAGGAGCTTGGTGATGGTGATAGGCTTTTCGCCTTGAAGGTAACTCATGCCGCCAGTGTAATGAATTAATGCGCGGAAGGGCGATATTGGGGCTTTTCTTCGCAACTGCAGTTACGGCAGGCAAGTTTTTCAATGCGCTGGTGCGCTACCTTGGGCAAGTACTGCTTGAGTTCACCAAATTCAGGCAAGAAAAAATCCGGGGCTATCTCCAGCAGGGGGAGCAATACGAAGGAGCGTTCAGTGATGCGAGGATGGGGCAGCGTGAGTTCCGTATCGCCTTGAGCCACCCCTTCAAAAAACAGAATATCCAAATCGAGTGTACGGGGCGCATTTTCATAGGGACGTTCACGTCCGAATTGCTGTTCAATGGTTTGACATACATGCAATAAACCGTAAGGACTGAGTTCCGTTTCCACATGCACCACGGAATTAATGTAATCACCACCAGCAGCATCCACAGGAGCGCTTTGGTAAAAACAACTTTTTTGAATAATTTGCAGTTGATTGCGAAGGGCTAAGCAAACGATTGCGTCCGTAATGATTTGACGCGTATCGCCTAAATTACCACCAAATCCAATGAAGGCTTTTGCCATAATGATTCCAAACTGAAGATCGAGATACTTTACTGAAGATTGCCAAAATCTGCTTGGGCACCGATTATTCGGCGTCAAGGCCGCCTGCAGTGGGCGCGCCAGCCGTTTTGGGCTTACGTCTTCGCCTGCGTTTGGCGGCAGGTCCGCTGCTGCCAGTACGGACAACCTCATCTTTTACTGCCGTCAATAGCTGCTCACGCCCAGCTAGATCGGCTTCAATGA
>CAZWPR010000038.1:0-2278 GCA_964636135.1 uncultured Polynucleobacter sp. | reverse complement strand
CCGGGACTTGTCACTATCTCGATCGGACCGGTAATTGCCTCTGAAGGTAAAACGGGCGGTCAACTCAATAGCGCAGTGGAATCTTGGATTGAAACCGAAATGCGCGTCATTGATCCGAGCGCCTACTAGCCAAACACCTTATTGGCTTGATTTCGCCAGAATTGCAGCCCACTCTAGATACCGCTCTACCGCAATATTTTGAGCGCGCTGCGTCAGCTCTTCATCACTTATATCCAATCGCTCGATATAGTCTTGTAAATTAGTACGCAACATTTTTCGTCGCTGGGCAAACGCGGCTGCCACAATTTTTTCCAAAGCGCGCCACTCGGCTAAGGACACATTGAAGTCGCTCCTGGGGATCATACGTACTACAGCCGAATTGACTTTGGGTTGCGGGTCAAACGACTCCGGCGGCACATCCAATACGTGTTCAAGGTGGTACCGTGCCTGCAGCATCACTGACAAGCGGCTGTACTCCGACGAACCTGCTTGCGCGACCATGCGTTCTACCACCTCAGCTTGAAGCATAAATACTTGCTCACTGACCTCTGCGGCTGCCGCAACCAAATGGAAAAGCAAAGGAGATGAAATGTTGTAGGGCAAATTGCCCACGATTTTCACTTGCTTAGCGCCACCTGCACGCTTCGCCTTTGCCCATGCAAGAAAATCAAATAGTAATGCATCGCCCTCGGTGACATCAATACCAGGTAGCGCTTGCTTGCGCCAGTAGGCCACCAGATCTCGATCAATCTCGAGTAAGTCCAGGCGATCTAAATTCGACAGTAAGGGCCTCGTTAATGCGCCAAGACCTGGTCCAATTTCGATAATCGCATCCTCACTCCCGGGCCCAATCAAACTCACGATGGCGTGAATAATGCCCTCGTCTTTCAAAAAGTTTTGGCCAAAGCGTTTGCGTGCCTGATGCATCTTATGCGTTTGCCTGATTTTGTGCGAGCTGAAAAGCAAGGCGCAAAGCCTCTAGCATGCTTCCCGAATCCGCACTACCCTGAGCGGCGATATCGAGGGCAGTTCCGTGATCGACCGATGTCCGAATAATCGGCAAGCCTAAAGTAACATTAACACCACCCCCGAAGCTTACTAGCTTAAACGGCGCCAAACCTTGATCGTGGTACATCGCAATATACGCATCCACCCTATTTCGAGGGCGCAAATCAAACATCGTATCGCCCGGAAAAGGCCCTTCTACCGCAATACCCAGTTGCTTGGCTTGCATAATAGCGGGACTAATAAGAGTAATTTCTTCTGTTCCCAGATAGCCGCCTTCTCCAGCATGCGGATTGAGCCCAGCCACCTGAATGCGTGGACAGCGAATACCAAAACGATCTTTTAAATCCCGATCCACAATGTGGATAGTTTCCAGCACCGATGCAATCGAGATTTGCCTTGGCACTTCAGCCAGTGGCAAATGAATCGTGGCTAAGGCTACGCGCAATGGAAGCGGCTGGTCTAATCCAAATAAGCCAGCGGGAAGATTGGCACAAAGCATCATCACTACACGCTCCACATGGCAACGCGCAGCGAGATACTCTGTATGCCCCGTAAAGGGGATTCCGGACTGGTTAATAATGCCTTTGTGTACTGGCGCAGTCACCATGGCGTGAAAACGCCCGGTGCGGCACCCATCCACCGCAGCATCTAATAGTGAGAGTACATACTGCGCATTCGCTGCATTCAGCTCGCCTGGCACGGCATTAGCGCTTAATTGAATGGGTTCTAGCAGCAAACGCTCTGAGGGCGCCATGCCGGCAAAAAGAACTGGATCACCTAGAAGAGTAATGCGAACATCGCCTTGCTCCCGTAAAAATGCCTGCGCCGCCTCTATCGAGACTGCCGGACCAATGCCTGCAGGCTCACCTGTCGTGATTACTAAATCAACGAGGGGCATCGTCTAGATTCAATATTTTTACCGTTGCTGTGTCCCGCAATTGACGAATCCAGTCTTGGTAGGCTTGCTCAAATTTACGCTCACGAATAGCGGCTCTAGCAAACTCACGCTGCTTTTCTACAGTCAACTGCGCATCACGGCGCTCAAGCACTTGAATCAAATGCCAACCAAATTCGGTTTTGACTGGATTACTCACTTCGCCAATTTGCAAGCGATTCATAGCCAATTCAAACTCGGGTACCAACTGGCCAGGCGCCATCCAGCCCAATACACCGCCGTTGGCAGCCGACCCGTCCTCGGAATGTTTCTTTGCCAGGTCGCCAAAATCAGATGTCTTAGCCCGTATCTGATCGCGATAGCCCGTTAATCTTC
>CAZWPR010000037.1:0-2318 GCA_964636135.1 uncultured Polynucleobacter sp. | reverse complement strand
CGCAGCGTTGGACGAATCGCCCGCCTGGAAAAACTCCGCGCCACGCGCGCAGAGCGCCGCGATGCGATGGGTCAAGTGAAGTTGGCGGTTTCCGCAGGCGATCGCAGCGGCAAAATTGTGGCCGATTTACAAAACGTATCCAAATCCTACGATCGACCGATTGTGACCGACTTTACCGCGACCATTTTGCGGGGCGATAAGGTGGGTTTACTGGGGCCCAATGGCGCAGGTAAGACAACGCTTTTAAAGCTGATTTTGGGTAGCATTACCCCCGATTCAGGTACAGCGGTAATGGGTACACGCATTGAAGTCGCGTATTTTGATCAAATGCGCGAAGGCTTGGATCTCAATGCCTCCTTAGAGGATTACATTAGTCCCGGTAGTGAATGGATTGAGATCAACGGCAATCGTAAGCACGTCAAAAGTTACTTGAGTGATTTTTTATTCGCGCCCGAGCGCACCAATTCACCGGTAAGCACCTTATCGGGTGGCGAGCGTAATCGCTTGTTGTTAGCGCGTCTATTTGCAAGACCAGCAAACGTCTTGGTATTGGATGAGCCGACTAACGATTTGGATATCGATACTTTAGACTTGCTGGAGCAATTGCTGCAAGACTACAAAGGCACCGTCTTTTTGGTAAGTCATGATCGGTACTTCTTGGATAACGTGGTGACGAGCATCATCGCCAATGAGGGTAATGGCTTTTGGCGTGAGTATGAGGGTGGCTACGAAGATTGGAAGATCCAAAAGGCACGCTCTGACAAAATCCGCAGTGAGAATGGCAGCATTAAAGCCGAAGCCCCTCCAAAAGCAATCGAAACAGCCAAGGTGGAGGTCAAGCCAGTTGCGGCTAAAGGCGGCGTACAAAAACTCAATAGCAAAGAGCGCTCTGAATTAGAGGCCTTGCCCTTGCAAATCGAAACTTTGGAAGCGGAGCAGGCTGAAATGGGGATTGCGATGAGCAACCCCGATCTGTATAAAAATGAGCCTGAATTGGCCGCTAGCATGCAGGCACGTCTATCTGAAATTACCGCAGAAATTGATACCAAACTGCAGCGTTGGGAGCTATTGCTTAGTCGTTCTGGTACTTAAGCGGTTTTTTTATATTTTTGCCGGAAGTGCGCTAATGCCTCAATACCAAA
Organism: uncultured Polynucleobacter sp.; assembly: GCA_964636135.1. Taxonomy (GTDB): domain Bacteria; phylum Pseudomonadota; class Gammaproteobacteria; order Burkholderiales; family Burkholderiaceae; genus Polynucleobacter. Next base: position 1,176 of record CAZWPR010000037.1, on the reverse strand, counting down.
CGAGCCAATCAGCGCTAGTACTAAGGCGATCGCGCTTGAGGGCGCGGTTTTGATCGTATTTAAAAAGAGCGCGCCAAATAAGGCCACATTAATTGCGATTGCAAACCACAACATGGAGGGCTTGGCTCCGGTTTTTTGGTGAACACGAAGGTGACCGTAGGTAATAGCGGCATAGACCAGCAAAAAAGCGAGGCTGGCCATTTGCCCCACTGCCGCCAAGGGAAAAATCAACGCCAACACAATGACCCCGATTGATGAAATCGTGAGCGCGCGAATATTGGTCTTAAGTACGCTAGCACCCAGCGCATCCGAAATCATTTTCTTTTTTGCTACGTCGGCTGCGATATTGGAAGCCGCAAAGATCGTGGCATTGACGGCGGCCGCGCAGGCGAGCAGCGCAGAAATACTAATCACGATGTGACCCAGTTTGCCGGCAACCCGTTGCGCAGCATCGGCAAGTACGTGCCCGTTATCCATTTGAATTGCATTTAATGGCATCAGCAGAACAACGGCGCTACTCACGGCTAAATAGGCAATGGTTACTAAAATTAAGGCAGAGAACATGGCTAGCGGCAGTTCTTTTTGGGGGCTTTTCATGGCAGAGGATGAGTTGGTAACCACTCCAAAGCCTTGAAAGTTGATGTACAAAATACCTGCCGCAACCGCGATGCCTTCAATGGATGGACTGCCGATATTGAGCTTGCTGAAGTTTGCTTGCTCAAAACCCATCGCTGAAAAGACCAGCAGGCTAATAACAACGAGGCTAATTGCGATCATTTCAGCGCGACCGACACGGCTAGCGCCAAGCAAGTTAACAAAAGTACATGCCAAAATAATCCCAGCAGTAATCAGTTTAAGCACTAAGGGCGATAAGTCGCCGCCAAATAAGGTGTTGGTGTACTCCACAAAGCCAGCTGCATAGAGCGCTGCCGCAATCAGATAGGCAATGTATTGAAATAAATTAATACCGCCCGAAAGAATGCCAGGACCAAAACTCATCACCGTAAAGGTGGCCGCTCCGCCACTGCTCGGAAAGGCCGCGCCCAGTTTGGCATAGGAATAAATTGAAAAAGACGCGGCGATAGCGCCCAGTAAAAAAGCCACGGGCAGGTAATTGCCCGCATGAAAGCTGGCCAATCCCAATAAGGAATAGAGGCCTGCTCCCATCATGCCGCC
>CAZWPR010000036.1:0-2995 GCA_964636135.1 uncultured Polynucleobacter sp. | reverse complement strand
CAATACCACCCCTACCGTTGTTGAATACGCTGTTAATCGCCTAGCCGATTTAGGCATTGATCGTATTTTTGGTGTGCCGGGTGACTATGCCTTTCCATTTGATGATGCGATTGAAAAATCGGATCGCTTGGAATGGATTGCTTGCGCAAATGAACTCAATGCGGCCTATGCGGCCGATGGGTATGCGCGGGTTTATGGCGCTTCCATTCTGTCAACTACCTATGGTGTGGGTGAGCTAAGCGCACTGAATGGGGTGATGGGTGCCAAGTCACAGCGCTTGCCCGTTTTCTTTTTGGTTGGCTCTCCGAGTACGCAAATTCAGCGACAGGGATTGGTGACGCACCATACCTTGGGAGATGGTGTTTATAACAATTTTCAGGCCATCTCCGCATCTGCTTGTTGCGTAACAGCAAACCTCACTCCTGATAATGTGATCGATGAGATGGAGCGGGTGATTCGGGATGCCCTGCGTTTTAGTCAGCCCGCCTACATCATCGTGCCGATGGATTATGCGCAGATGCCAATCAATGGAAATCCGATTAAGGGTGTTCCATTGTCTGCGGTGAAACGAGCCAAAAGTGATCCAGCGAGCCTGGATGCGGCGATTCGTTTTGTTATGGGAAAAGTCGCTGCTGCCAAAAGTATCGTGGCGCTACCATCCAATTTAGTCGCTAGCTATGGCCTTACCAATCAACTGATCGAGTTCCTGAATAAATCCAATATATCCTTTGCTACCCCACCCATGGGCAAGGGCGTGATCTCGGAGGCTCATCCCAATTACCTGGGCATCTACAGTGGCGTGGGCTCGACCCCGAGTGATTTAAAAGCCACTGTCGAAGGCGCCGATTTAGTGTTCGATATTGGCGGCCTCATTCCGGAAGACATTAATACGGGCAATTGGACGAATAATCTTGATCCAGAGAAAACGATAGTGCTTGGCGATCATTTTGTCCGGCTGGGGGGTACCGTTTTCACCGGAGTCGCTTTAGAAGATATGTTGGTGGGGCTCAGTCAGAAAATCAGTCCTATGGCTAAAGTACAAACCAGTAAAAAATTAGCTGTCCTTCCGATGTCGGGTGCTCCCAGCGATGCGACTAACTCTGCTAATTTTTATCCCCGTCTACAAAAGATGCTCCGCTCCGGCGATGTGCTGGTCGCTGAAACGGGGACCTGCATGCTGTATATGACGCCCATGCTCTTGCCAGCCGGGGTGAGCTTTCAAACACAGGCATTGTGGGGTTCGATTGGCTGGGCTACGCCAGCCACCGAAGGCATTTGCATGGCTAACCAAGCAGGCCGTACTATTTTAGTGACGGGTGATGGCTCTCATCAGCTAACTGCCAATGAAATCGGCACCATGGGCCGCTACGGCATTAAGCCCATCATTTTTGTTCTCAATAATGCTCTTTACGGAGTAGAGATTGTGGTGAGTGAGACGGGCTGGAAATACGATGATTTGGCGAAATGGAATTATGCGCAGCTACCTTCTGCAATGGGTTGTAGCAATTGGTTCTGCGCTAAAGTCGCCACGGTTGCCGAGCTCGATGCCGCGATTGAAAAAGCCAATTCGTTTGATGGGGCTTCGTATATTGAGGTGATGATTCCTGCTGCCGAAAGTAAGCCTGTGCCAGTGCAGCTTCAAAATCACGTCTATAAAGCAAACATTCCCAACTAATTTCACAGTCGTTCAATTTACTTCAGGAATCCCGATGAAAAAAATACTCTCCACAGTAGCCTTAGGAACTGCACTGAGTTTTTCTTACTCCGCAGCAAACGCCAACCCACCAATGCAGCCTTTTTATACCGCCGTGATGAAGATGGCGCCTGAAGGTAAACTGGGGCAAGTCATTAAGCAAGAAAAAATAGCAACCTCAGTCAAAGGTGCTCAAGCCTGGAAGATCGCTTACATCTCTTCTGATATTTCAGGTCGTAAAACTATTTCAACTGGATTGGTGGTCGCGCCAGTAGGCCAAGCTCCCGCAGGCGGTCGCCCGGTCTTGACTTGGGCGCATGGCACAACCGGATCTGCGCAAAACTGTGGCCCATCTCAAGTGTTGGATCCAGTTGTTCCTTTAAATGAGTATTTCTTAGTGGGCGGAAATTCTTGGACCGATTATGGTATTCCAGCGTTGGAAGAGTTCATTAAAGAAGGTTATGTTCTGGTTGCAACCGACTATCAGGGCTTAGGTGGCGGTGGTAGACATCAATACAGTGTGGCCGCCACCAATGGTATGGATACGCTCAATGCAGCACGCGCTGCAGTCTCCATGAAAGAAACGGGCGCAGGCAAAAAGACCATAGTGTATGGCTGGTCTCAGGGCGGAGGGGCGGCAATTGCGTTAGCAGGAATGCCGGAATACATTAAGCAAACTGGAACGGCCGCCGATAACCTAGATATTGTTGGTTTTGTTGCTTTAGCGCCGCAAGATATTTCGATACTCGCCCCAGCAGGTAAGCTGGATCAGGCTACTGCAGATAAGTACTTCCAGGGTTCGCAAAAGATGTTTTTAGATAATGTCTTTAACTTCACCCATGCAACGATGTATTACTGGGGCACTCAGGCTGCTTTTCCAAATCTCAAGTTATCCGACATCTTCACGGATGAGGGTGTCAAAGTAGCTAATGATATTTACAACAATAAATGCATGCATGCAGCTAGCGATACATTTAACTTTAACTATGGCTCAAGCTACGCAAGTCTATTAAAGAAGGCCCCAACCAACACCGTTGCTTGGGCGGAGGCAATGCTCAAAGGCGGAGTGCCCGTAGTTAAGCCCGTTGCTCCAGTCCAGATCTACTTTGGATCAAAAGACACGGCCGTTCCTCCAATGATGCATAAGCTATATCAAGATCAAGTTTGCAAACTGGGAGGTAATGTCGGCAGAATGCAGTTGCCGGGTGAGCAGTCTCACTTTACGACGCCTGGCTCCTCTAAGCCATTTTATATATCGTGGGTAAAAGACCGTTTGGTAGGTAAACCATTGCCGAATGCCTG
>CAZWPR010000035.1:0-4472 GCA_964636135.1 uncultured Polynucleobacter sp. | reverse complement strand
AAAGCTACTCATAAAAAATCTGCCCCCGCACATCCTTTGCTAATACAGGGTAGAACTTACGCCAGGATTGCAGCTCTTCTGGCTGGCAGACTGAATTTGGTCTTTGTATGGTTAAGGAGCGACTGGCGATTACTTTATTGCCCTCTAGCGTATAGCTGGATTCATAGCTCACTTCATCGGTTTGATAGCGGGTATTTTGGGGTATGCGGCTGACTTTCACGTTATCCGGAAAGACAATCTCGTATTGCTCTGTGACAATGCGGGTGCTGCAGCGGTAGGGGTACTTAAATGTTTCTGGTGGTCTGGTATTTACTATTGAGGCCAGCTCCCCTGGCGCCACTCCAACCGGTATGGTCATTGCGCCTGGCCCTGGAACATTGGTCATAGCGTCCAAGACGTATTCAGCATGGGTTGTGAATGGTTTATCTAGGTCATAAACGTTGCTGGTACTGAACGTGCCCTCCCCCGTTTGCCTAAATTTGGTGAGTTGGTTGCGCACCATCTTCTCGGATAGCTTGGTATCTGCTCCCTCAAATTTATAACGGGCAGCGATTTCTGCATCGCCTACGTAGCGGGTATGTGATTTACCGTTGATTTCTCCATTTGGTTTTACTTGTAATACTGTTTTAGTAATGGTTTGATTGAGTTCTGCCTTAGGCTTGGGGGTGCGCCCTACTTTTTGGAGCGCCGTTAAAAGGGTTGGCTTATCAATCTGCTCACTGGGCAGCACTCCAAATGGTGCCATCTCTGCGGTGGAGTCTACGTAGAGATCCCACTGCGGCAAATAGGTAATCACGTGATTAAACGGGCCAATCACGGGGTATTTGGGGAGGCTGTAGGCTCCGCCTTGATTAATCAGGGCGCTACTCGCTTCGATGCCCTTGGCTGTTAATAAGGCAATCAGTAAGGTGTTGTGGTCTTTGCAGTCACCGTAGCGGTTGCGGATGATGCTATCGGCATCGTGCGGAATGATGCCGCCATCGCCAAGATAAATGGCAACGTATCGAATGTTTCGGGTTACCCAGTTGTAGAGGCTTCTGGCCTGCTCTTTGGGCTTGCTGTTTGGTATGCCCCTGGTAATCGCGTTGGCGAGCTTTTGTACTTCTGGCGTGACCGCTGCTTTACCTTTAATCCGGTCTTCATAGTCTTTGGCAAAGGCAGCATATGTTGGATAAGTCGAAACAATGATGGCTGGCGCAAAGTCCGCATAGGAAATTTGATGGCTTTCTTTATTCTCATGGACGCGGTTTTGATATTGGTAGTTCACCGTGCGCTTGTCATTGCTCAGTGTCTCTGTGACCTTGATGGGACCACGTACATCGGCATATAGCTTCATGCTCTCGGGATAAGTCAGGCTGTAGTCAAAGTCATGCAGTACGGTTTGCGGAGAAAAACTGATTCGAGTGGCAAAAAAGCCTGGCATTAAGGGGGTATGGGTTGTGAGCCGTGTTTTGTAATAGGTTCGTGAGCCTGGCGTCACCTTAGGAAAGATGATGATCTTGGACTTCTGATCGGAAAACATGGCCGCACCTTTGCTGTTGTCCTCATCTACTGTCCGAATGGCATTGGCTGCGACCGGAATCTTTTGGCCTTGCGGGGTGATGGTGTAAGCCTCGAGCACCTCTAGGTTGGCAAAAGTGGAGTTGTACGGCAAATCCGCTTGCGATTCACTGTCCACCGCCAACTGCGAATTAATTAAGGTCGTCATCTCCGTTACTTCAATCACGGTACCGTTTGGCTCAATGGTTTCTGTAATGCGGTGGCGCTCAATTAAGGCAAAGGGTTCTTCATTTGACTTACTGGCGTGCGCAGCGCTCAGTAGAAAAGCCTGCACTCCAATGAGGGCAGCAACAATTAATAACGCCTTTAATCCGACTACTTTGGAACAACGAAACAGGGCTATCGCCTTCATATCGGATCTCGATTTGCTAAATGGTGTGTAGGCTTAGTTGATGATTGCTTGATTATGGCGCTCATCGTTTCAGATACCCCTGAATAAACGCCCTTCTCGGGTTGATTTTTTCGCCTGCCGTCCCGGCCTGCTGGTGCACTAGAGCTGCTGACTCAAACAGCATGGCTTTATTGGGGATATAGCGATTACCGTTTGAGTCCCTCAGCTTTAGTCTGGGTAAGCCCAGTATCTTGGCGCTATCCACAAAGGCAGCCACCGTGATGGGGCTGGCTAAGGATGGAGCAATCGCGTCTTTGGGGGTGACTTCAAAGGGAAGAATGGTGGCTAGTAACAATGCGCTGGTCAGCATGGGGCTCTTTTGGCGTAATGGGCAATAGGATCAGTATCCATTTTGACTGGCTCACCCAGCGATCTACCCCAAAGTAGGATCTTGCTTATTTGATTTATGGGTACAGCTTGAACCCGGAAAGCCCCTACTTAGGCAGCACTTTTTTCAAATTATTGAGTTGCTTCCAAACGATTGCTTTGGGTGCGTTCACATCCATCACCATCATGCACCGATCTAACAAGCCGTTATCGTGATCTTGCAGACGGTCGATTGCTTTTTCAAGTGACTGCAGTACCGATTGACCATACGCCGTTTCAGCTTTGCTAACTGCGTCTCTGAGTAATGGCAGGCGTGGGTTCATCATGGCTAGATCGATGATGTCCCGACTAAATACCCCATCATCCCGCCAGCGATCTGCATTCGCGAGCAACTTACTTGTTGCCATGTCGAGCGGACATAGAGTTGTGATGCCAGCTATTTCATCGTTGACGCCGGGGGTTGCTAATTGAATACGCCCTTCTAAGACAATTTCAAACTTGATGGTGCTATTTTCCATCTGCACTTTAGTTCGAATGCCATACTGATCGGCGCGGATGTCACCGATTTGTTGCAATGGATTTGCATCTGCACGCACGATCGCCGAAATCCCTGCTGGTTCAGTAAGTAAGTTTCGTAAGGTACGGTACTGCTCCAAATTAGATATCAAAAAATCAATATCAACGGATTCTCGGTACTCACCATAGCGCAGTGCTATTGCTGTGCCGCCCGCAAAGTAGCACTCATGCTCTTTTAGAAGCGGTCCATTAAGCGCTTGTAGTACTTTAGAAATCCGCTGATGGTGGGGGCGCTCAAACTTTTGCATGGCGCTCTCCAAGGCCTGCATTCAAAGCCTCAATTAATTCTTTCTCGCGCTGGGTCAGCAGGCTTTCATCCAGATGGCGCCAATTGCGCTCATAAATACCGAGTGCTTCCGTTGGGGTGAGTTCGTCTGTGCCGTGCACCTGCCAAGCAAGTTGTTTGAGTTGCGGGTAATCCGCTAGCTTTATGCGCGCAGGGATCCAACCATGTCGATCATCATCACGACCTGGTTCTGCAGCCTCGGGATGTTCTATCGGAACAATTCCAAAATGAATTCCCAAGGCTGTCATGGCGTTGAAGTACGCACCCATCGTGACAGCGGGCTCGCCCGCCTCAATCCTGTGCAAGGTAATGCGTGACATTCCGGCGGCCTCTGCAAGCGTAGTTGCGCTAATGCTGAGCGCCTTACGATAGGCGCGAATCTGCTGACCAAGAGCGGCCAGTTTGTTCTCGGTTGCTGGGGTGATGTGGTTTGGGCGTGCTGGCATAATGTATCTCATTATATACATTAATAACAAAATGTCAATAATGAGATACAAATTGGTAAAAACAGCTTAAAACTACGGATTCACTAAACAGACGCCTGAAACAGCTTGCCATCACTCTTTCAGGCCGCTTGCAACGCATTGCTGCTTACAAGACTTCGACCGGCAATGCCGGAAAACAAATCCATTTTAAATATGCAGTATTGCATTTGCAATGCATCTTTCAATAAATGCTTATGCGCGTTTGTAAATTATTAAAGTGCCAGGGCAACACAGCAGGAAAAAAGATATGGAATAACCCTGCTTGCTTTACTGCAGCCATCTGGCCGCCGCATCCAGTAAACCTTGCCGAACCTGCAATTGCCGCGCAGGATCGGTATCACCGCAGGCCAGTCGGCATTTCCAGTCTGTTGGTGCTTCAAAGTCGCAATGCGATGCGCCTGCAATGAGTTCATCACGCCATAGCGCTTTGAGTTCTGTGCCCCATGGCGCTGCAACTGCCTTTGCATTGCAGCTTGATGCAGGGGCTCTTAAAATCAGGGTCTCAGTAGTAAGGCGTCTGGATGCAGTAATGCCAGCACGCTCCGTTTCATTGGATAGAACCCGATCAAATGGATCCAGCCCAACATATCCCACCACGCCAGGCGTATCTGCCGCCAGTAGGCTAGAGAGACCTCCTGCTGAGAAGCCAACGAGCATGATGCGCTGGCTACTAGCGCCAAAAGTATCTGTATTACTCAGTAGATTCACTAAACCAGCAATCGCAGCGGCATTGCAGCGAAAGTCAAAGGTACAGGGCATGTCTGGCGTAATTGCGAGAACACCTCTCGCTGCTAGTGCCTGGGCATGCTCCCCCATAGTCATGCGACTGCGTGTAAAGCCATGGGTC
>CAZWPR010000034.1:0-4487 GCA_964636135.1 uncultured Polynucleobacter sp. | reverse complement strand
TAGGAACTCTATTTGCAGCCGCAGTAGGACCTGGAATGATGTTGGTGGTGGTCTATATCGTTTTCATTCTGATTTTGGGATGGCTTAAGCCCGACTTGATGCCGCCCATTCCCAAGGAAGAGCGCAGCCGGGTTTCTGGTAAAGAGCTCACCATCCGCTTCTGGAAAGTGGTGGTCCCCCCCATTATGTTAGTCGTCGCCGTATTGGGCTCTATCGTTGCAGGTATCGCCGCCCCAACTGAAGCGGCTGCGATGGGCGCGATTGGCGGTGTCATCGTCACCATTTTCTCTGGCCGCTTTTCATGGGCTAAGTTGAAATTGGTTGCATTGGATACAACCAAAATTAGTGCCATCATGATGTTTATTTTGATCTGTGCGCAAGTCTTTGCACTCTCGTTCCGTGGCCTAAATGGCGAAGAATTGATTGCGGGCATGTTTGAGGTGATTCCGGGTGGCGTCAATAGCGATATTTGGTTTATGTTGCTACTGATTTTTATTCTGGGTTTCTTCATTGAGTGGATTGAGATTAGCTATATTGCTGTTCCGCTATTTTTGCCAGTTCTCTTGGCGCAAGGGGCTGACCCTGTTTGGGTAGCAATGATGATTACGGTCTGCTTACAGTCTTCGTTCTTAACGCCTCCATTCGGCTGGGCCCTGTTTTACCTAAAAGGGGTGGCGCCACCGGAGGTGAAGATCAAGCATCTGTATAAAGGCGTTATTCCTTTCTTATTTATGCAGGGTGTTGCCTTGTTCTTGGTGTTCTACTATCCGCAGATTTCCTTGTGGCTACCTAAGGCGATTGGCTGGTAATGTAAAACTCTCGAGCTGCCGTAACAAGAAAATCAGGATCGCATTGCGATCCTGATTTCTTTTAGTATTACAGAAAAAAGCGAATACTAAACTTTGCTTTAAATCGTATTACCTTGATTTAGATCCAAAGAGAATCGCATTCACTGCGGTATTGCCCATTGATTGGTTTAATCCAAGCACAATTAAATAGGGCCAAATAATCAGCCAATACATCATGGATAGGGCGGCCACATAAAGTGGGTCGCCGTGTCCAAATGACGATATGGACTCTAAAAATGATTTGCCATGCAAAAGTCCATCAATTCCAGCCTCGGCAAAACTCAGTGCAATCACGATGCCAAGGTAGGCGATGGAATGCCAGAAGATCGATTTGATGAGGCCGCGATGAGCCTCCACGCGCAATGGAAAGATTGCTTTACCAATCATCATGAATTTAGCGCATAGAGCGGCTTTAATGATGGCAAGCCCGAACGGGGTAATGGGTATTGCCGCCTCCCGCAAGAGCGCAAACGAGAAAAAGGCGATCGCACAAAACCAAGTAGCAAAATATAGGGTCAAGAGCGCGGCTTGAACAAATTCATCCTTGATCCGGTGACGAAGACTTTCTTTGGCTTCTTTTGCAGGGGGTTTAGGACTCTTCATTGCCAAATTGTAACGATCTTCTTGCCCATCGATGGCTTTGATTTATTCTTCAGAGATGGATATCCACAGTAATTTTAGCGAACGCATTGTTTTACATACCGAGGAGTTGGTATGGCAAGCATCGCCTGCGGCTGGAGTGATGCGCAAATACCTCGATCGCGTAGGTGATGAGGTGGCGCGCGCAAGCTCGATTGTCCGGTACGAACCCGGCACATCATTTGCGCAGCATGCTCATGATGGGGGCGAAGAAATTTTGGTGCTCGATGGCTGCTTTTCAGACGAGCAGGGTGATTATTCTGCTGGAATGTATTTGCGCAATCCGCCTGGTAGTCGGCATACCCCTTTTTCAAAGGATGGTTGCACCTTGTTTGTAAAGTTACGGCAGTTTGAGCAGGCAGATAGCCAAGAGCTCCATATCAATACGAGAACCAGCGATTGGTATCCTGGGTTAGTGCCTGGACTATCGGTGATGCCTCTGCATGAACATGAGGGTATTAGTACGGCTTTAGTGCGCTGGGCTCCCAATACGGTATTTAACCCCCATGTGCATCCGGGCGGCGAGGAAATATACGTCCTGGATGGCGTGTTTCATGATGAGTTTGGGGTCTATCCCAAGGGAAGTTGGATACGCAGCCCCCGATACAGCAAACATGCCCCTTTTACTAATGAAGAGGGCGCCCTGATTTACGTCAAGGTAGGGCATTTGGCCTAATAGCAGGGGCTTAAAGAAAGTGGTTTTGCAATCAAGTATGAATGGCTTGGTTTTCGCCTTCAAAGTGTATGATCTGAGCCATGCAAACTGGCCTTAACCCACCCCAGCTCGTCCCTACCGGTCAGCATATTATTCAGGTTGTCCGTAACTGGGGTCCTGTGGGCGGTATGGAGTCTTATGTTTGGCATTTAAGCCATGCACTAGCTGAGCGCAATTACCGGGTCACCATCGTTTGCGAACAATCCCATGCAGTGACCGTCGCTAGCAATATTGAAGTCATAGAAATGGGTTTATTACCGCCAAAGCCACGTTGGATTTTGTATTGGCGTTTTGCAACGAAGGTGGAGGCCGTGGTTCAATCGATCCAAGGTCAACACATTGTGCATAGCCACGAACGTTGTATTAGCCACGATCTCACTACCTTTCATTCGATGCCGTTTGCTGGAATAAAAGACAAATCCATTTGGCGTCGACTATCGATTCGGGTATGGGCTTATTTGCGAATGGAGGTACGTGAGCTTGGTGTACCGCCGAATCCTACTGTTTGTATTGTTCCTGTGTCCGCAGTCATTGCCAATGCGATTTCGAAGCATTACCCTTCGGTGGTGAATCAAATCGTCTCCCCCATTTCTCCGGGCGTCATGGTCATGCCACAACGACCACAGCGTATCGTCCCCATGGACGGCGGCACAATTGGTTTTATTGGAAAAGAGTGGGGTCGTAAGGGTTTTACTCTTTTTATGCAAATCGCCACACAGTTACAAAAGCAGCGTCCTCTTTTGCGGCTCGTCGTGCTCGGCCCAGAGCAGGCCGAGGTAGCCGATCAGTGCCGCAATTATCCTGGCGCGATTGCGTTTTTGGGCTGGCAATCCAGCGAGTCTTTTTTTCAGGAGCTGGATTTACTCATTCACCCAGCGTCCAGCGAGGCCTATGGCATGGTCATTGCTGAGGCCATGGCATGCCATGTGCCGGTATTGGTATCCGATGTCTGTGGGGCCGCGGCGGACGTGTCCGAAGATCGTGGCACGGTTCTATCTATCCAAAACTCAGTCAGCGAATGGGCCCAAGCAGGAGATGCACTGCTCCGTAATGCACAGCCCTTGGCGGGATATCTGCGGCCATGGACGCAAGTTGCTGCAGAATACGAAACGCAATACCACGCCATTTCATTAAAAAAATACCAAACCACCATAAAACCATAACAACATGAAATACAACGTACAGCTGACTTTTCAATACGGGCTCACTATATTTTTGAGTGCATTCTTACTCTTTCAGGTTCAGCCCCTGATTGGAAAAATGATCCTGCCATGGTTTGGCGGCTCTGCGTCAGTTTGGACAACCTGCATGCTGTTTTTCCAAGCCACTTTATTATTTGGTTATATCTACTCGCATTGGATTGTGAAAGCGCTCAGCCCCTATCGGCAGAGCATGCTGCACATCGCATTACTATTAATTAGCTTGTCTTTGTTGCCATTGGCTGCCAGCGAGTTATGGAAGCCCACCGGTAGTGAAAATCCTACGCTGCAAATTCTGGGTCTTTTATTTGTCTCAATTGGCTTGCCTTACTTTGTTCTATCGACAACCGGCCCGCTGATCCAAGCTTGGTTTGCGCGAGAGCGAACAGGCGGCATTCCATATCGTTTGTTTGCCTTATCTAATTTTGGATCGATGCTGGCTTTATTGGCTTACCCGATTGCCTTTGAGCCCATGCTGCCAACCCAATGGCAATCGTATTGCTGGTCAGGCTTATATGTCATTTTTGTCTTGACCTGCGGTCTCTTGGCATGGCGCAATCGCAATAGCGTCGCCCTGATAGAGACAGAAAAAGATAATTCGCCGGCACCCACTGCACTCCATTTGCTTACCTGGATCCTATTAGCGGCGTGCCCATCGATTCTGATGGTGGCGGACACCAGCTTCTTAACTGAAAACATTGCCCCAGTTCCGATGATCTGGGTTGCTCCGTTGGCCCTGTACCTGCTGTCCTTCATTATCTGCTTTGAGGGGAGTGGCTGGTATAAGCGCAAGTTTTTCTTACCCTTGCTCGTTGTATCGCTATTCATCTTGGCTTATCTGCCCACCCTTGGCTTAAATGAGTTGCCCGTGATGATTTCGACCGGGGTTAATTTATTTTCATTCTTTGTGGTGTGCATGGTTTGCCATGGCGAGCTGGCAGCCCAGCAGCCTAATTCACGTTACCTGACTACCTATTATTTGATGCTGGCCGTTGGTGGCGTAATGGGCGGTTTCTTTGTGGGCATTATTGCGCCATATTGGTTTACCGAAAACTATGAACTATCGGTTGGCATCGTATTAACTGG
>CAZWPR010000033.1:0-4714 GCA_964636135.1 uncultured Polynucleobacter sp. | reverse complement strand
CGCCCTAGGGCCAATAATATTCTAAAATCATATATTAATCAATAACTTATGAATGTTAGTCGGCACTAATTTTGTTATATGAAAATCTACTCTAACTAGCTCTTTTTTTCATTTTTAATACGATAAAACACTAGATCTAGTGATCGGTCTCGATCTAGTCGCCTAGGGGTAGTGCTACTTCAATGCGTTACGCCATCAGCATGCTTCTTGCTTTTCTTTGCATTGAACAGAGTACTTAGGCCCTTGCTACACTTCCCATTTCCATTCAGCACGATTACTGCCACCCTCAACCGAGCTTAGCCATGCCCAATTCCACCATCCAATCTACTTTGCAAAACCCAATCTTGTTTCAGGTCGACGCCTGGATCAATGGCAATTGGATTGAGGGGAATTCGCGCTTTGCGGTGGACAACCCAGCAAATGGGGATGTGATTGCGCAGGTCAGTAATTTGGGTGCTACGGAAGCTGATGCAGCAATTGCAGCGGCCGAGGCAGCCTTGCCAGCCTGGCGAGCCAAAACAGCCAAAGAGCGCTCTGCTATTTTGCGCCGCTGGTTTGATTTGATTGTCGCCAATAGCGATGATTTAGCCCGGATCCTGACCTTAGAGCAAGGCAAGCCCCTAGCCGAGGCCAAAGGCGAAGTCGCCTATGGCGCCAGCTTTTTAGAGTGGTTTGCCGAAGAAGCCAAGCGGGTGGCCGGCAGCATTCCGGCCAGTACCTGGAGCGATAAACGGATGCTGGTGCTTAAGCAGCCGATTGGCGTGTGCGCCGCCATTACCCCATGGAACTTTCCGATTGCGATGATTACCCGCAAGATTGCGCCTGCTTTAGCAGCAGGCTGCACGATTGTGATTAAGCCCGCGGAACAAACACCTTTATCGGCCCTGGCTTTGGCTGAACTCAGTCGCCAAGCTGGCATACCCCCGGGCGTCGTTAATGTGGTGACCGGGGATGCAGACCATTCCGTCCTAATTGGCAAGGCTCTAAGCAGCTCGCCGATTGTGCGCCACCTCTCCTTTACCGGATCGACTGAAGTCGGCCGTATCTTGATGGCACAGTGCGCCCCAACGATTAAAAAGTTAGGTCTTGAGCTGGGTGGTCACGCCCCCTTCATTGTGTTTGAGGATGCCGATATAGATGCCGCTGTTGCTGGGGCTATGGCTTCCAAATACCGCAATGCCGGGCAGACCTGCGTCTGCGCCAACCGCTTTTATGTTCACAGCAAAGTCATCGATACCTTTACCGAGCGCTTTGCTAAAGCGGTACAGGCCTTAACGGTTGGCAATGGTTTAGATGCCGGCGTGATGCAAGGCCCCTTGATTGATAGAGCAGCACTCACCAAAGTCGAGGAGCACGTGGCCGATGCACTTGCCAAGGGCGCTAAGCTCGTGACCGGTGGCAAGGTAGCCGCTATCGGCGGGCACTTTTACGAGCCCACGATTTTGTCGCACGTCACCACAGCAATGCGCATCAGCAGCGAAGAAACCTTTGGGCCAGTAGCGCCCATTATGGCTTTTGATGACGATGCGGAGGTTGTGCGCCTAGCCAACCAATCACCCTTTGGTCTGGCCTCTTATTTTTATAGCCGCGATATTGGCCGGATCTGGAACGTGGCTGAAGCACTTGAGTACGGCATTGTCGGCGTCAACAGCGGCGCAGTATCCAACGAAGTAGGTCCCTTTGGAGGGGTCAAGCAATCAGGTCTTGGACGCGAGGGCAGCGTCTGGGGGATGGATGAGTATCTGGAGATGAAATACGTGTGCGTGGGGTTGTAGGCAGACCCACTCAGGTCCTAAATGAAGTCGTCCATCCATACCTTATTTATTAAATACCTCAGAATGCGTTCCAATTCTGGCTAAGCGTAATTCGCCATCGCTGACTTTGTAAATTAATACGCAGTCATTTGTAATATGGCAATCCCAGAATCCACTAAAGGCACCCTTTAGTTCATGATTCACATATTTAGGTGGGAGAGTTTGTCTATTTAACAGTAATGTAATTACTGTTAAATATTCTGCTTGCTTAAACTTGGGGCTCTGGACGATTTTTTTAAAATGGTTTCGGTAATGCGTGCTAGGTACAGGCTGTAACAAATTCAACGCAATAAATCCTTATGCAGTGCATCTGCTGTCTTGTACTTCTTTAATTTAGTCTTTGCTTTAGGCGACTCTAACTCCTGAATCGCAAGCATGGTTTTCTTGTTTGGCGTACGTAAGTCAAAGGGAATTGCGCCATCCATCGCAACCCGCTTCAGAAACATGCGAATAGCATCTGAAATATTCAAGCCCATTGCTTCAATCACTTCCGCAGCCTCTGCTTTCGTTTTGGCATCAATGCGGCAACGTACATCGGTTGTGAGCATAGTATCCTCCAATAGACATGCCGCCATTGCAGCTACAAATGGCTACAGACACAAGAGCCGGAAACGGCTTTAGCGCTTTCTGTAAACCAAATCCCAGACGCCATGCCCTAAGCGTATGCCACGTTTCTCAAACTTGGTAATGGGTCTGTAGGAGGGGCGCTCGGCATATCCGGGGTGGTCGCCCTCAAGATCCTTTAAGGTAGGCGTAAATTCGTTTTTAGATTCACTCGGGCCATCCGCCCCAGAATCAACCACATCGGCGCTTGTAAACGTTTCAATACGGATGGATTCAGTAGAGGTATTTTGCAAGCTCACCTCTCGATTCAGAACTAATAGTATTTGCTCGGCGTAGTTATGCCAATCGGTTGCCAAGTGTAAATAGCCACCCGGCTTCATACGGGATGCCAACAGTTCGACAAACTGCTGTTGTATCAAACGGCGTTTATGGTGGCGTTTTTTATGCCATGGATCTGCAAAATAAATATGGATGCCGTCTAAGGAATTTGCCTCAATCATGTGCTCGAGCACTTCGACTGCATCATGCCGAATCAATCGTAAATTCGTGAGACCTACTTCGCCAATGCGCTTAAGTAATGCACCCACACCCGGCAAATGCACTTCAATCGCCAAAAAGTCATCTTCCGGGCGCAACTGCGCGATGGCGGCCGTGGTTTCACCCATGCCAAAACCAATCTCCAAAATGCGGGGGCGAGGCCTACTTGCAGCATCAGTACTCGGATGACTGAATGTAGCCGCCCAATCAAATGCTTGCTTCTCAAAGGGGACCAAAAACTGTGGGCCTAAGTCATCGAGCGCGCGCTGTTGACCGGCGGTTAAGCGTCCTGCGCGCAGTACAAAAGACCGAATACGATCCGTGCGATCCGCCTGCCCTACAGAGCTAGTCTGGCCAACTTGTGTTGATTTAGTTTCCACCGAATGCGCTTGTACGATTGCTGCGATGGTTTATGTATTGGCCAAGAGGGCCTTAAAGTAGGCAATGGTTTCTTTTAGGCCATCCTCGAGCTTCACTTTAGGCTCCCAGCCCAGCTTGGCTTTGGCTAGGGCGATATCGGGTTGGCGCTGCTTTGGGTCATCCGATGGCAGTGGCGCAAAGACTAATTTGGATTTGCTATTGGACAAGCGCAGAATCGTTTCAGCCAGTTGCAGCATGGTGAACTCGCCCGGATTGCCCGTGTTTACGGGGCCGGTAAAGCCAGCTTCGGAGTTCATCATTTTGACCATAGCATCGATCAGGTCATCAACGTAGCAAAAGCTACGGGTTTGCTGACCATCACCATAAATAGTGATGTCTTTACCTTGCAGCGCTTGCACAATGAAGTTACTCACCACCCTACCATCATTGGGGTGCATGCGTGGGCCATAGGTATTAAAGATGCGCACCACTTTAATGTCGAGCTGGTGCTGACGATGGTAATCAAAAAAGAGGGTTTCGGCACAGCGCTTGCCTTCGTCATAGCAAGAACGAATGCCAATCGGATTCACTTTTCCCCAATAGGACTCGGGCTGGGGATGCACTTCGGGATCACCATAAACTTCGCTGGTGGAGGCCTGCAGGATGCGCGCCCGCGTTCGCTTGGCGAGGCCCAGCATATTAATGGCGCCATGCACGCTAGTTTTGGTGGTTTGCACTGGGTCGTATTGGTAGTGCACGGGGGAAGCCGGGCAGGCTAAGTTATAAATCTGATCTACCTCTACATAGAGCGGAAAAGTGACATCGTGGCGCATTACCTCGAGACGGGGGTTGCCCAAGAGGTGCGCAATATTTTGTTTACTGCCAGTAAAAAAGTTATCCACGACCAGAACTTCATTACCCGCAGATAAGAGTGCTTCAGTGAGGTGCGAGCCCAAGAAACCAGCGCCACCGGTGATCAGGATTTTTTTGGCACTGATTGTATTGATTGAGGCGGGGTTCTTAATCATGGGGTATTCCAGAAAGATAATGGGATTAGCTTACTTGATGAAGTTACAAAACGAAATAGACTTAAGGGCATTTAAAAAGATGAACAGGCTCATGAGGGTGGCATATCCCAGCTCGCCGAGCGATAAGCATGCACTACTTCCGCCAGCACAATCAGCAAGGATGTCATAAAGGAAATCAAGCCCAATACAAAGGTAGCAACAACATATCCAGTCTGCAGTAATGCTGCAGCACCAGTCTGAAAGAAAAACAACTCGAGTACCGTTAAAGAAATCAATACGCCACTGAGCACGTTAAAGAAGATAGCGACAGTACATAAGCGGCCGCGCATCTTAAACTCACGCAGCTCAATCTCGTAATGCATGCGCAACTTTTCAGAAAGAGTTTGGTTGCCATACAAGGCATTTTGCACA
>CAZWPR010000032.1:0-6839 GCA_964636135.1 uncultured Polynucleobacter sp. | reverse complement strand
TAGTGCAATTAGCGTAGGTCTTGGGGTCTTCGTCGGCATGATGATGGCCTTAACAGGGGCTGGCGGAGGAATTCTGTCGGTGCCACTCTTGGTATTTGGACTTAATCTGAGCGTTGCTAGTGCTGGTCCGATTAGTTTGTTAGCAATTGCCATGGCAGGTAGCTTTGGGGCAATCAATGGACTGCGGACCAAACTATTGCGCTATCGGGCCGCCATCGTCATGGCAACGCTGGGCATCGTGCTGGCGCCCATCGGCCAATATCTGGCGCATCGCATCCCCAATCAGCCGCTATTAATAGCTTTTTCTACCCTGCTCATTATTGTGTCGGCTCGGATGCTGATTCAAGCCCAGCGAGAAATCGCTGGCACGATTCCAAAAGAATTACCCGCCCCACCCTGCAAACTTGATCAATCGATTGGTCGCTTGATATGGTCTGTACCGTGTGCGCGCGCACTCATAGGCTCTGGCGCAGTAGCGGGATTCTTGTCTGGACTGCTCGGCGTTGGTGGCGGCTTCATCATTGTTCCTGCGCTCAAAAAGGTAACCGACCTTCCAATGCAATCGATTGTTGCCACGTCCCTTGGAGTTCTGGCGTTGATTTCAATTACAGGGGTCAGCACCGCTGCGATAGCAGGTCACCTAAATTGGTCAATTGGCATTCCGTTTGCAACTGGGGCCGTTGCTGGAATGCTACTGGGCAGCGTTATTGCGAAGCAAATCAGTGGCCCACACATACAGCAAGCATTTGCTATCTTTACCTTTTTAATATCAATCAGTTTGTTGTATAAAGCAATTTAGTAGAGGAATATTCCATCCAAATTAGCTGCCCCCATTGCTACAAGCAAAATCGCTTTCCAATTGATCGCATTGCGCAGGACCCACTTTGTGGCGCCTGTAAAAAAAGCCTGCTGTCTTTGCCAATTGAATTAAATCAAGGTAATTTTGCCGAAGTCACGGGGCAAAACCATCTGCCCGTCTTGCTTGATTTTTGGGCCCCTTGGTGTGGCCCATGTACTCAGTTCGCTCCTACCTTTGCCGCAGCCGCCCAGCGCTATGCAAACCAATTGGTATTTGCCAAAGTCAACACTGAAGCAGAGCAGGCTCTCGGTTCACAATTTCAGATTCGCTCGATTCCAACCTTAGCCGTCTTTAAAGGAGGTAAGGAGCTGGATCGCTTATCCGGCGTCCTCAGACCGCCGGAACTCGAACAGTACGTCAATACTATTCTGCGCAAGTGGCGCATTTAAGTTTATTAAAGCGGTTTACGCGCAACCAAGCCCAATAAAGCTGACATCCCGGTATGCTTTGGCCCTTCGGATAGTTCTTTTTCATACAGACACAGATCAATCGGCTCTAAATCACCTATCAAGTTACAGATCATATCTTCTGTATACAGGTGCTCCAGTATGGAAGGGCCGCCAGTTTTAAACTCCAACTGCTTCGGCGTGTATCCCTGAATGATGAGCAGTCCTCCAGGCCTTAAGGTTGATAGCATTTGTGTAAATAAACGAGGACGCATAACTGGGTCGGCAAACTGAATAAAGATTCCAACTACGGCATCGTACCGATTTGGCTGCCAATCCCACGTATCGCTTGATGCCAGCGTAAATTGAACTTTTACCATCTCTTCTTTTGCAAGTGCAAAGGCTTTTTTGAGGGCCACTTCCGATAAATCAAATGCGTCGACCTGCATCCCCTGCTTTGCTAGCCAAACTGAGTTTCTACCTTCACCGTCGGCGACGCATAAGACTGCATCACCTTTCTTTAAATGAAGCTTGGCTTGGATTTGTAAATACTCATTAGGCGCCCTGCCAAAAATATAATCGGGCGTATCAAAACGCTTATTCCAAAAATCAGTGCTATCTGAAAATGCAGTTGCCATGTTTACAGTTCTATACCGATTGAAATAGAAAAGCTTGCCTAGGCAAGCTTCACATAAAACGTGTTGTGCTTTGTCACGAACCTACTTTTTAAAGCCGCCCTGCAAATCTTGGATCAAATCATCGGGATTTTCAAGGCCAACTGCAATCCGAACCAGACCATCGGAAATACCTGCGGCTTTACGCGCCTCGGGTGACACGCGACAATGGGTTGTGGTGGCGGGGTGTGTAATCGTAGTGCGAGTGTCACCTAAATTGGCGGTTATCGAACAGAGCGTAGTTTGATCGATTAACTTAAATGCTGCCTTTTTTCCGCCTTTGAGAACAAAAGACAAAATTGCACCGCCTGCTTTTTGTTGCTTCTTCGCTAAGGCAAATTGCCGATGGGACTTCAGGCCGGGGTAATAAACCGCCTCAACCCCTGCTTGCTTTTCAAGCCACTGCGCTAGAGCTAGGGCATTGGCGCTCTGCTGCTTCATGCGGAGATCGAGGGTCTCTAGCCCCTTTAAAAACACCCATGCGTTGAAAGCCGACAGGGTTGGTCCAGCCGTTCGTACATAGGGGAATACTTTATCCAGGATGAAGGATTTCTTACCCACGATTGCACCGCCGAGCACCCTGCCCTGACCATCCAAATACTTGGTAGCTGAATGAATAATCACATCGGCCCCCAAATCAAGGGGCCGCTGCAAGGCCGGCGTACAAAAACAGTTATCCACCACAAATAAGGCATTTGCCTTATTAGCAATCTTGGCGATCGCACGAATGTCAGCAATCTCGGTTAGGGGATTAGATGGCGTCTCTAGGTAAAACATCCGGGTATTGGGTTGCACTGCATCCTGCCACGCTTTGTTATCGGATAAGTCAACGTAACTGGTAGTGATGCCAAAGCGCCCCAGAATGCTGCTAAACAATTGAATAGTTGCGCCAAACACCGAACGCGAGCAAACCACATGGTCTCCCGCTTTGAGGTGCGCCATGGCAGTCGTCATAATGGCAGCCATACCAGAGGCGGTAGCAATGCAGGCCTCACCACCTTCGAGTGCAGCCAAGCGATCCTGGAACATGCTGACCGTAGGATTCGTAAAGCGGGAATAAATAAAACCCGTTTCGGCATTTGCAAAACCATGCTCCGCCTCTTCAGCGCTATTAAAGCAAAAGCTCGATGTTAAATACAGCGCTTCGGAATGCTCTTGATACTCCTGGGAACGACGCGTACCTGCACGAACCGCAACCGACTCGGGGGCAAGTTTAGAAAGGTCGAGTGATCGACGCTTGGAAGTAGTTTTGCTAGCCATGCTACTAGTGTACTTAATCTTCGGTAGCTAAGTGCAAGTGCAGCTGGGAACGCGCAAAGTCACCAGGATCCTTTTGACGGTCAGCTTGCGCGGTTTCAGAAGTGCGCGCAGCTTCCAAGGCATCTAGGTAGGAATCATTTATATCGCCAGTAATGTAATGGCCATCAAAGCACGATGCTTCAAAATTCTGAATCTCGGGATTAATGTCGCGCACCGCCTGCTTCATGTCCTCAACACTTTGATAAATCAGCTGATCAGCACCAATCATCTTATTAATCTCCGCATCGGTACGGCCATAGGCGACTAATTCGCTACGAGTTGGCATATCAATGCCATATACATTTGGAAAACGGACCGGGGGCGCTGCGGATGCAAAGATCACTTTCTTGGCGCCTGACTCACGCGCCATTTGCACAATCTCGTAGGAGGTTGTGCCCCGCACAATCGAATCGTCCACAATTAAGACGGTCTTATCTTTAAACTCAATCCGCATCGCATTGAGTTTTTGGCGCACGGATTTACGGCGCACGGCTTGCCCAGGCATGATGAAGGTACGACCGATGTAGCGATTCTTAAAAAAACCTTCGCGGTAACTAATGCCTAAGCGCTTGGCCACCTGCATCGCTGCTGGCCGGCTCGAATCTGGGATGGGCATGACTACATCGATTTCACTGACATCGGTTTCGGCCCGAATTTTCTCAGCCAAATAATCACCCATGCGCATGCGCACGTTATAAACCGTTACGCCATCTATCGTGGAGTCTGGCCTAGCCATGTAAACGTATTCAAAAATACAGGGATTGAGCACTGCATTAGGTACGCATTGATGAGCGACAAAGTTTCCATCGAGGTCAATGTAGATAGCCTCCCCTGGCGCAACATCGCGAACAAAGGTAAAGCCTAAACCTTCGAGCGCTACTGATTCAGAGGCAACCATCCACTCAGGACCATCTGGACCATCAATCCGGCCGATACATAAAGGACGAATACCAAATGGGTCTCGAAAAGCCAGTAAGCCATAGCCTGCAATTAAGGACACTACGGCGTAGGAACCTCTAACTCTTCGGGTGAGCCCTGTAACTGCTTTAAACATGGATTGCTCATCCAATGCAGCGCTATTGGTTTCTTTTTGTAACTCATCCGCCAGCACGTTTAAGAGAACTTCTGTATCTGAGCTGGTGTTAATGTGACGGCGATCACGGTAAGCCATCTCAGTCCGTAGTGCAGGCGCATTGGTGAGATTGCCGTTGTGCGCCAAAATGATTCCATACGGCGCACTGACATAAAAGGGTTGGGCCTCCTCCTCACTGCTTGCCGAACCGGCGGTGGGATAGCGTACCTGACCAATCCCCACATTGCCAACCAAGCTGCGCATATTTCGAGTACGAAAGACGTCGCGTACCAAGCCATTTGCCTTATGCATCGTAAATGAATTGCCATTCATCGTTGCTATACCAGCCGCATCCTGACCGCGATGCTGAAGCAGCAGCAATGCGTCATACAGCAACTGATTTACTGGGTAACGCGAGACACTTCCGACTACGCCGCACATATAACTTAACTCCCTGAGAGTGGTGGTGCAGGAATAACGCTGTTAGGCGCGCTTAGCTTCGCCGCCCAATCGGACGGTAACCATACTTGAATTAATCCCATCGCAACATCAATTGCGGGACGAGTAATTGCTGCCTTCCATGCGTTGGTTTGAGGGACCGGCGTTAACACCGCCAAGGTCGATAGAACAACTACGACAAACACACCGCGCACCAAGCCAAAAGCCAAACCTAAAACACGATCTGTAGAGCTGAGGCCAGCTGAGATAATCGCCTTTTGAATCATGGACCCAATAAAATTACCTGCAATGAGGACCACGATAAACAAAATTAAAAAGCTCAGACCAAGTCGCACCATCTCATCGAGCTGAAAAGTGGAAAGCCATTCCACCGCTAAATAATTACTGTAGTGATAGGCAACCCATGCCGCCACAAACCATGAGGCTAAAGCAAGCACCTCTTTAAAAAAGCCTCGGTAGATTCCAACGAAAGCCGAAACCAGCAAAATGGCAAAGGCAAAGTAATCAACCGAGGTCAGCTTGAGGGTAGCAAGAATCTCCATGCGCTATCCAGTAAATGGGTGAGGGGTCACTGCTTCCCCACTTCAACCACGCGAGGAGTCAGGCCCATCGCCTTGATTTTCTTTTCAGCAGCTTCTGCTGCTTCTTTATCTGCAAAAGGTCCGGCACGGAGGGCAATCAATTTTGTGCCGTCAGCACCAGTACGATTTAAAACATAGTTCGGAATTTTTTGCTCTTTCAGTTTTGCGATCCAACCATTGGCACGCTCTTCCGATGCAAAGGCGCCAATTTGAATCACAAACTTCCCAGAGCTACCAGGAGGAGTACCTGCACTAGCGGGCGTATTCGGCTTAGCCGCAACGACAATTTCTTCACCAGCAGCCAGGCCCATTGTTTTGTCTGGCAGGCTTGGCGCAACTGCTTTTGCAGGAGGAGGTGCAGAAGTTACTGGCGCCAGTGACTTGCTCGATTCTTTGGGCTCAATTACAGGAGCAGGCGCAACTGGTGGCGTCGCCGTTTTAGCCTCCTCGGATTTTTGCTCGGCAGCTGGGGGCGGGGTCGACTGCGGCGGAGCTGCCGCTGGCAAGCTGCTCACAATGGTGACGGCGATGTCATTGCTAACGGACTTTGGTTTGCTATCAAGCACCCGAGGTAACACAATAATCGCAACTAAAACTAGCACCGCAGCGCCAATGAGGCGATGACGAGCACGCTGGTGTTCAGGATCTTCGGTTAATACGGGATCATCTGCTGTTACACGTGAGCCACGGGTAGTCATCTTATTGTCTGCACGTGATCGCGTCGACGAAGCAAGGAGCCCATCATCGGGTTGGGAATCGCGCTTAAACAGCTGGGATAGACGAATCATGGATTAGTGCGCCTGATTGTTTCGATAAGCCATTACGCCTGCGACAGTATAGAAAGAGCCGAATACCACTATTCTATCACCCTCCCTTGCAGATAAAAGCGCCTTTTGGTAGGCCTCTCCCGGGCTTGCAAAGGTTTGAATACCGCTATCCACGCCCTGATCAGGCTTGACTCCACTGGCCTCTAAAAAGCCAGCAAGCTCGGTGGCGCTTGCTGCCCTGCTAGTTGGCAGGTCCGTACAAAACCAGTGGTCGATAACGCCCACCATCGGACGTATGACGCCGGCAATGTCTTTATCAGCCATCGCGCCAAAAATGGCATAGGTATACGGGTGGTAGCCCATCTTATCGAGGCTCTGCCCTAAGGTCGCTGCTGCATGGGGATTGTGAGCCACATCGAGCACAATCGTCGGTTGCCCAGGCAAAACCTGAAAACGACCCGGCAACTCCACCATAGCAAAGCCATTGCGAATGTCTTGCGCACTAATAGGGATGCGGTCACGCAACGCACTGAGGGCTGCAATCACAGCGGAGGCATTGAGTAATTGATTGGCGCCCCGCAAAGCAGGATAGCCCAGGCCACTAAAGCGCTTGCCACGACCAGACCACGCCCATTGCTGTTTATCCCCTTGAAAGTTGTAATCCCGACCCATGAGCCAAAGATCACAACCCAAGGATTCTGCATGAGCAACTAAGCTATCGGGAGGCATTGGATCGCCGCAA
>CAZWPR010000031.1:0-7374 GCA_964636135.1 uncultured Polynucleobacter sp. | reverse complement strand
CTAGCGCAGTTCGTAAGACGAGCTTGTATTGCTTGCCATCTCCTTTGGCCATTAGCTTTAGCACTTGAGTTCCTGAGGGAAATTGAACTGATGCGCGCATGGAGGCAAAGCCGCCGTTATTTTCAAGGGAAACCAGGCCTTCAAAAAACATGCCTTGCGTATCTTGCCGAAGAGCCGATTGTGATATTCCGCCCATCACGCCATCATTCACAATCCAGCAATCGCTCATCGTCTTGGGGTTAGTGAAATCCATACGAACTCCTTTTGCGCGTGACAGTCCGCTCCAGCATAAAAGGGAAGCACTCGAGATGCAAAGAAAATATCTTCTTGAGTTCAATTTTGCAGATGCGATGTGGGGGCCGAATGCCGTGAGACTAGAGCAAAGCACCGCGCGCAGCGATGGGCCAAACCGCCTCCACCGTATCCCCCCTAACGCAAACAATTTCATCGTATAAGTTGACGGTGGGATCGCAATGGCCGGGTATCAGCTTGATGGAGTCGCCCAGCTTAAGTGTTGAGTCTGCGGAGAGCTCAAGTACGCCATGCTCATCCGAGGCTTTGAGGTAGGTTGCGTCCATACGTTGCCAGACTAGAGGCATTCCAGAATCGACACTGGATGCTTTGAGGCCGGCATCGACCACGGCACGACCCTGAGTTGGGTGGCTGAGTATGGCTGTTTTGATAAATAGGGCGTGCTCAAACGCCAAGTCACCGGCATCACGCTGGTTTTTAGCATAGTCGCGGTCCATCAAAATATAGGAGCCTGCCTGTACCTCATTAAAAATCGATGAGCTCCCTTCGAGCATGACCGATCCAGTGCCAGCGCCGGTAACGCGTTCTACCGCGATGCCTGCCTGTTGAATAGCTGCTTTCGCTTCAGCAGCCTTTGCGCATACAGCCGCAATCGCATCTTGCCGCTCTTGGGGAAGTCGGTAGTGTTGTGCGCTACCGTGGTAGCACTGCAAGCCCATGAAATTTAAGTAGGGCGCTTGATTAATTTGTCGAGCTAGTGCAACAACTTGCTCAATCGAAGTAGCGCCGCAGCGACCCATTCCCACATCCACTTCAATATAGACATCGATCTTGATTTTGCGGGCGCTACTAGCTTGTGCGAAGGCAGTAACTTGATCTTCATGATCAACCAAGACGCCGATGCGTGCTTTTTGAGCCAAATCGAGTGCGTGAGCTAATTTCTTGGCGCCGATTACTTCGTTGGTGATCAGAATGTCTTTTACACCTGCCGCAACAAAGACTGCTGCTTCGCTGACTTTTTGACAGCAGATACCAACCGCGCCTGCTGCAATTTGACGTAATGCGATTTCAGGGCACTTGTGGCTTTTGGCATGGGGACGTAGGCGGACGACGCTACCCGATAATGCATTTTGCAGAAGCCCCAGGTTGCGCTCAAAGGCATCCATATCCAGAATTAAAGCGGGCGTATCGATCTCATCAAAGTGATCGCCGGCGCGGGCTGCTTTCCAAGGTGCCATGGTGGATTCCACACTAAAAACGTAAATTTTAGGGTATTTCTTATAAAAGCTACGTTCTTCGCTTCGCAGCCCTGAATACGTCATCATATTGACACGAAGGCAACTGATGATTGCATACTCATCAAAGGACGCGGTATGAACGAATTTAATGACCCTGTTGTTAATCCCCTTTACGGTTCCAGCACTCACCTCGTATCCCTTTCTGGTCGCCGACACTTTTTAAAGTCAAGTGCTGCTTTGTTGGCTGTCCTCAGTCCTATTTATGGGTCGGCACAAGGCTTGCCTAAGTCAGTCTGGGGCAAATCCCCCCGTTTTACTTTTGAATCCGTAGGTCTTGAGCGTTCCAGCGATGGCATTGCGGTGCCAAAAGGTTATCGTTGGTCTGTGGTTGCGGCATGGGGCGATCCCATCAACGGCAAGTTTCCTGTGATTTCGTATGACGTCATTAATTCTCCGCAGCAACAGGCTAAGCAATTTGGCATGCACCACGACGGCTGCGCATTTTTCCCCGACGCAGGCTTCACAGACCGTGGCTTGTGGGTGGTAAATCACGAGTACACCGACGATGGCTTATTGCATCCCGATGGCATGAAAACCTGGTCGGCCGAAAAGGTAGAAAAAAGCCAAGCTGCGCATGGTGTTACCGTTGCGCAAATTCAGAAGCAAGCCAATGGTCAGTGGCAAGTGACATCCAGTCCTTTCGCGCGGCGCATTACGGCATACACGCCATGCGCAATTTCGGGGCCCGCTGCTGGTAACCCACGCATGCAAACGGCATTTGATCCGCATGGCAAGTTGGTATTGGGTACTTTAAATAATTGTGCGAATGGCGTGACGCCCTGGGGTACATATTTAACATGTGAAGAAAATATCAATGGCTACTTTGTAAAAACAGGTGCATCCACCAAGGAAGAGCAACGCATTGGTATTAATGCCAAAGGCTTTGGTTATCGCTGGCACGAGTTTGATGCCCGTTTTAATGCGGATCTGCATCCCAATGAGGCCAATCGCTTTGGTTGGGTGGTGGAGATTGATCCACGTAATCCAGATAAGGCACCCATCAAGCGTACTGCCTTAGGTCGATTCAAACACGAGGGCGCAGCAGTCACGCTAGCTAAAAATGGCCGAGTAGTGGTGTACATGGGTGACGATCAGCGTGGAGAGTACGTGTACCGCTACGTCAGCAAGCATGCTTATGAAGCCAATCAGCCCGAACTGAATCAATCCTTATTGGATGAAGGTACTTTGTATGTAGGCCAGTTTGCGGAAGGTGGCAAAGGCCGCTGGATTCCATTGGTTCATGGGCAAGGGGGCTTAACTGCAGCCAATGGCTTTCCAGATCAAGCCTATATTCTGATTGAAGCACGCCTTGCGGCAGATCACGTTGGTGCAACTCCATTAGACCGCCCAGAATGGGTCGCTGTCCATCCAACAGCCGGTGATGTGTATTTATCCCTTACAAATAATAACCAGCGGGGTAAAGAGTTCCCCCTCAATGCCGTAAATCCACGCGCCAATAATGCAATGGGGCACATTGTTCGCTGGAAGCCCAATCAGCTGGATGCGGCCAGTGACCAGTTTGAATGGGAAATTTTTGTTTTGGCCGGTGATCCAGAGGTACAAGACCCTAATCAAAAAGGAAATATTAAGGGTGATGTATTTGGTTCGCCCGACGGTTTATGGTTTGATCCGCGTGGCATGCTGTGGATGCAGACCGATATATCATCGGGCGCACTTGGAAAAGGCCCCTACGCTCGCATTACTAACAACATGATGTTTGCGGCAGACCCCATTAGCGGTGAATTTAGGCGTTTTTTAATTGGCCCTAACGGATGCGAGGTCACTGGAATGGATTTCACGCCCGACTACAAGACCGTGTTTATCAATATTCAGCACCCGGGCGAGAGCCCCAGCGAGCGCAGTAATCCAGAAAAACCAAAAGCAAATAGCGATTGGCCAGACCGAACTTTATTCTCAAGAC
Source organism: uncultured Polynucleobacter sp. (assembly GCA_964636135.1). Classification (GTDB taxonomy): domain Bacteria; phylum Pseudomonadota; class Gammaproteobacteria; order Burkholderiales; family Burkholderiaceae; genus Polynucleobacter. The sequence continues at coordinate 3,903 of CAZWPR010000031.1, read as the reverse complement.
CACGCTCGGCAACGATTGCGGTTTGGCGTGAGGATGGTAAACCGGTTGGCGTGTAGCTAAGGCTTGCGTGAAAGCAGTAACGGCCTAAATGAGAATGGGCTGTTCTTGCTGCCATCGATGGTAATTTCTACTGCCTCTACTTGTTCATCACCCATGACTTGCACTCGATATACCTGATGCAGGGGCCGTCTATTACTGCCTCCTGGCGCCATGAAGGGCTGATCAATGATGAGGCGATGGCTATCACCATGAATAATTAAAGTAGGTTTAGCTAATTCAGCTAACTTTCGATTCATTAGCAGAATGCTATCGCGCAAGCCGCTTTGATCCGAGGTAGCTGATTTGCTCGTATAAAACATGTCAGCCTGAAAAGCCAAGACCAGGTGATCGATGGAGTTTTGCTTTGCAGCAGCAAAGACCGTTTCAAGCCAAGCTAAGTTAGCCCGGTTACGGGGGACATACTCTGCTTGCTGAGCAAAATTATTGTTTGAGCCAACAATGTGCACAGTTGCAAATAGTGTTTTTCCTGAAATCCAATACGCGTTTTCCACAAACTCGGAAAACTGCGGCTGAAGATCAGATTGACGAATGAGTGCAATGGGATTTTTGCCTTGGCTTTTAGCGTCGGTAAAGTGCAAGGCACGAATAAACTGCAGGCGCTCAACCGGGTCATAGCCACCGGCATTGAGGCGATGGCAGTCGGTCCACTCGTTGTCACCGGGCGTGTAGATTAAGGGGGCTTCAAACAGGTTGAATGAGGCATGTATTTTGCGCAGGTAAGCATCACTGCAGGGCGAACCACCACTTTTAGTGTCGCCAACAAAAATACTAAATTGGGGTTTTTGACGGTTAATTTCTTGAATTAAGGCAAAGTAAGCCTCTTCATCTTTAGTTCGGTAAGGCAAATCGCCTAGTGCGATAAAACGTATCGGCTCTGCTTTTGCAACGTACCCGAGCAATACGAAACTGATGAAGCAGATCATGCGAACGCATTGAAGGGGGGCATTATTCATATAAGTGACATATTCCCTGGTTACATTAGTAAAATGGAATCATTGCAGTTTCTAACATGCCCGCATTGCCATTCAATCGAAACGCTATCCAGCCCATCCGAGGCAATTACGCAATTTCACCGTTGCGTGCATTGTAAAAAACCCTATAAGGCCAGTAAAAACGACTGTTGCATTTTGTGCAGCTATGGAAACTCGCCATGCAATCAGATTGAGCAAAATTTGGCGCTGTGAGGCATTTGGCTCAGTTCTAAGTCTTTTTAACCGAATTGTGTGTCAAAACAGTGTCATACAACGCAATTAAATTAGGAACATTCATTAGAGGAAGTTCAATTGGCAATTAATCAGGAAGAACTCGCTGAGTGGTACAAACGGGCCCAAGAAGAAATTCTCGATGACCTCGATGAAGAGCTTGAGCTGGAGATGGACGATCTGCGTTTAAGTGATGACAGTGACTCACCGAATGCCCTTAACCGCCAAGTTTACTTTCGTGAATTGTTTCGCTTGCAAAAAGAGCTTATCAAGTTGCAAGACTGGGTGGTTCATAAAAAACTCAAAGTAGTTGTTTTATTCGAAGGGCGTGATTCAGCTGGCAAGGGTGGTGCTATTAAGCGTATTACGCAGCGTCTGAACCCACGGGTTTGCCGGGTTGTTGCGCTTACCGCGCCTTCTGAGCGTGAAAAGACCCAATGGTACTTTCAGCGCTACATTGCCAATCTGCCTGCTGCAGGTGAGATCGTGCTATTTGATCGCAGTTGGTATAACCGAGCCGGCGTTGAAAAAGTGATGGGGTTTTGCAGCGATGCGGAGTACCACGAGTTTCTCAATACCGTACCTGAGTTCGAAAAAATGATCATCCGCTCCGGAATCATTTTGATTAAGTACTGGTTCTCGATTTCCGATGAAGAGCAATATAACCGCTTTACACAGCGTATTCATGATCCATTAAAGCAGTGGAAGCTAAGCCCGATGGACCTAGAGTCCCGCCGCCGCTGGGAGGACTACACCAAAGCGAAAGAAATGATGCTGGAAAAGACGCATATTCCAGAGGCGCCTTGGTGGGTTGTTGCTGCTAATGATAAAAAGCGTGCTCGCCTCAATTGCATTCAGCATTTACTTAATCAAATTCCCCATCAGGAAATTGAGCACGCCGCGGTTATTCTGCCTGAGCGCGTACACAACCCAGATTACATTCGTGGCCCAGTACCCAAGGAAATGTACGTTCCCGACGTCTACTAGTGCAGCCGTTTTAGTCTAAGCGGCGGCTTTTCTCCTCCCCAAACGAAGAAACTGATTGTTTGGTATAAATCCTGCTTGCCATACGCCAGCAGGATTAGGTATTCATGCCACGCACCGATTCGGTCTTTGCCTTTGTAGATATTGAGACCACCGGTTCTCGGGCGGAGCTCGACCGCATTACCGAGATCGGTGTTTTGACCCTCGATTCAGATGGCATCTCGGAATGGTCGCGCTTAGTTAACCCAGAGACCTATATACCCAAAAACATTCAAGCTCTGACTGGCATTACTCCCGAGATGGTGGCCACGCAGCCAACGTTTGCAGAGATTGCGAATGCGCTCTATATGGAGCTCAAAGACAAGATCTTCATCGCCCACAATGCCCGCTTTGATTACAGCTTCATCAAGGCCGAGTTTAAAAAAGTCGGGATTGATTTTTTACCGAAGGTGCTGTGTACGGTAAAGCTATCCCGGCGTTTATTTCCCAATCAAGCCCGCCATAATTTAGATACCCTGATTGCGGTGCATGGCTTGCAAGTGGCCAATCGCCACCGCGCTTTAGATGATGCCAAATTGCTGTATGACTTTTGGCAAGAATGCATTCGCTTGTTTGGACCAGAGCGCTTACAAGCCGAAGTGGATTATTTGCTGGGCAGTTCGAGCTTGCCAGTACACATCGATAAAGCGCTAGTAGAGGAGATTCCGAGTCGCCCCGGTGTGTATATGTTCTACGCAGAAAATCGCCAGCCTTTGTATATTGGTAAGAGCATTGATTTGTGTGCGCGGGTGAAGGGGCACTTTCATGCGGCGCTGACGAATCGCAAAGAAATGAAGATTGCCCTGCAGGTCCGTGATATTGATTGGATCGAAACGGCCGGAGAATTTGGCGCCTTGATTTTGGAATCACGCCTGATTAAAGAAAAACTACCCACCTTTAATGTCAAGTTGCGTCGTTCCAAAGACTTGTGCGCATGGCAGCTGCTCGAGTCTGCTGAGCACCTTCAGTTGCAGCTCGTGAATCACCAAGATTTAGAGCCTGGCAAACAAGATAACTTATATGGCCTTTTTTACAATAAGCGAGAAGCCTTGGCGAGCCTGCAATCGATTGCGAAGAAGAATCAGCTGTGTGAGGCCATCTTAGGCTTAGAGAAACGGCAAGGGCAGGGGGCTTGTTTCGGTTTTCATGTGAAGCAGTGCAATGGCGCTTGCATCGGTGCAGAGTCGGCAGCTATCCACAATTTGCGCCTCAAAACGGCACTCCTCAAATTAAAAGTCGCATCCTGGCCCTATAAAGGTGCAATCGCAATCCACGAGGGCGATGATTTGCATCTGTTTGATCATTGGTGCTACCTCGGTACTGCAGCGAATGAGGCCGAAGTGGATGAGCTGCTCAATGATGGTCGGCCCGACTTTGATTTGGATATTTATAAGATCATCCGTAAAACCCTTAAAAAATCAAAGGAATTGGGCTTGCGCGTTACCGCCCTAGAGGCTCGACAGAATCGGCATGAAGCTGCTGAATTCCCCTAAAAAGTGCCTTGTCCTATCTCCTAGGGTAAGTACCGTTTCCGCTTTATTAAAAAATTGCGACTATGAATCTCCATTCTTCCGGAGGAGCATTCATGAAGCATTCGATTAAACGCACCGCGCTGTCC
>CAZWPR010000030.1:0-8343 GCA_964636135.1 uncultured Polynucleobacter sp. | reverse complement strand
GGAAGGGCGGTTCATTCGTTCAAATTGAGGTGAAATAGAAAAATTTGCCTATTTTTTAAGCAATACGACCAAAATAGGGGCAAATTGTCTCTGTTCATCGTTGCACTAAGGGTTTCATCGGTTGACAGTAAGGGTAAGAGTGTCTATATTTTTTTACATATTAGCAAGTAATTAAATATTTACACCATAAATCGTCCACAGATTTAGACGATTCACCCTCGGGAGTGCGCCTTATGTCACCCATAAAACACATCAATCGTGCGTTAGAAGCAGCGCTGACCCGTCATGAATCAGATTCCGGCCCCAAATTATTAAGTGCGGCGATGCGTCATGCGGTATTTCCAGGGGGTGCGCGAATTCGTCCACAACTAACCTTGGCGGTTGCCCATGCCTGCGGTGATGATGATCCTGCACTATCGATGGCAGCTGCAATTGCAATTGAGTTGCTCCATTGCGCATCGTTAGTCCACGATGATTTACCGTGCTTTGATAATGCTGAGTTACGCCGTGGCGTGCCCTCGGTTCATCGCCAATACGGTGAACGCTTAGCGGTGCTGTCGGGTGATGCCTTAATCGTGATGGCCTATCAAGTGGTTGCATTGGCTGCACGTCAATCCGCCAATCGCATTGCGCCATTAATTAAAACCATTTCAACTGGCGTTGGAGCCCCTCACGGAATCATTGCAGGACAGGCTTGGGAGTGCGAACCGCAGGCCATACTCGGCGACTATCAACGTGCAAAAACAGGCGCATTATTTGCAGCGGCAACCGCGTGCGGCGCGCAAGCAGCAGGCTCCGATGCAGATACATGGCGCGCTCTGGGTGAGTGGCTTGGTGAGGCATATCAAGTAGCCGATGATATTCGCGATGTCTTAGGCGATGCCGAATTGTTAGGTAAGCCTGCTGGACAAGATATTGAACACAATCGACCAAGTTCAGCCCGTGAACTGGGGCTCACTGGCGCAGTCCAATACTTTGATGAATTAGTTTCAAAGGCGATTGGCTCGATCCCGAATTGCAAAGGCGATGCTGCATTAAAGATGCTAGTCGCACATGAAGCTGAGCGCTTATTACCAGCTGCCTGGTTTGCAAAAGATGCACGTCTCATTACGGCTGGTATTAGTCGTATGGCCGCATAGACTGGCTAAGGCGCACATGCCCTCTGTTGCAGATAAGTCCGTAACTCCGCAAACGCCATTGGCGTTGACGCCAGAGTATGGACTGTGGGATCGCATATTGATAATGCGCGATCAGTTAATTGCCACAAAACGCTTTCAACGCCTTGCTGCAAGTCTGCCCATTTTTCGCTCCATCTCACGATCACGTGCGAGCAATTTATTTGACGTGATGGCTGGATTTGTTTATTCACAAATTTTATTGGCTTGTGTGCGACTCAATGTATTCAACCATTTAAAAAATGGTCCGCTGAATCTCGAAGAGTTAAGTCGAGTTACACATTTTCCAATGAAGGGATTGCAAACATTAGTTGATGCTGCTGTAGCAATTCAGTTACTTGAGCGGCGCTCGAAGGGGCGTTATGGTTTAGGCACCCTAGGTGCCCCCTTGGTTGGTAACGAAGCCATAGCAGCAATGGTAGAACACCACACCGCTTTCTATGCCGACATGCGCGATCCGCTCGCACTGTTATCGGAATCGATGGGTGAGCGTAACTTGGGAAAATATTGGCCTTATGTTTCGGATAAGGACGAGGATCAAGATTCACTCAAACATCAAGAGAGTGTGGCTGAGTACTCCGCACTGATGTCGGCATCGTTACCTTTGGTTGCTGACGAGATCGTCGATGCCTATAACTTCAGTAAGCACCAGTGCATGCTCGATGTTGGCGGTGGCCAGGGAACTTTTCTAAAGCGAGTGCACGCAGGTAGCCCACAGCTTAAAAAAATGCTCTTTGATTTACCTGGAGTGGCGCAATTAGCGTCCCAGCAATTGGCCTCCAACCCAGCAACACGGGAAATACAAACATACGGCGGTAATTTTTTTACAGACGCATTGCCTACGGGCGCGGATTTAATCACGCTGGTTCGCGTGATCTTTGATCACGATGATGAACGCGTCTTGACTTTGCTTGCGTCCATTTATGCGGCATTGCCCAGCGGCGGGACACTATTAATTGCAGAGCCCATGGCGGACGCACCTGATGCACAGGCGATGGGCCATGCCTATTTTGGCTTTTATTTACTGGCCATGGGTCGGGGTAGGCCAAGAACAGTCAATGAAATCAGTAACTTACTAAAAAAGGTCGGGTTTAAATCGACCCAAACCATAGCAACCAAGATGCCAATTAACACGCAAATCGTGCTGGCCAGCCGATAAATTAAGGGTAAATACTGATGCTGAACCTAGATATAATGTATAAATTAGTTTACATCTAGAAAAGTAAATTAAATATTACACATGAGCGCCATTCATTCCACAGCCGTTGTCATTGAGTCTCCGAAAGAGCTCAAGTTGAGCCGGCTTGTGCTCGATGCGCCTAGGCCCGATGACATTGTGGTCGAAATTGAATGGAGCGGCATCAGTACTGGTACTGAAAAATTGCTTTGGAATGGCACCATGCCCCACTTTCCAGGTATGGGCTACCCCCTTGTTCCTGGATATGAGTCCGTGGGTAGGGTAATCGAAGCCGGTCCGAAAGCCACCGTTCCAGTTGGACAGCGTGTGTTTGTGCCTGGAGCGAAATGCTTTGGTGACGTCAAAGGATTATTTGGTGGCGCTGCATCACACGTGGTTGTTCCGTCGGCACGCGTTACAACGCTATCAGATCAAATTGGTAGAGAAGGCGTGCTTCTTGCACTTGCTGCTACGGCGTATCACGTTACGCAGGGTAACGTGCACAAGCAGCCCGACTTAATCATTGGACACGGCGTAGTAGGGCGCTTAATTGCGCGCATTGCCGTCATGCTCGGACATCAGCCAGTGGTCTGGGAGGTCAATGCCGACCGCATGAGTGGTGCAAAAGGATATCAAGTGATTCATCCGGACGGCGATGCCAAAAAAGACTATGCGCGCATATGTGATGCTAGTGGTCAAGCTCAAGTCTTAAACCAATTAATTTCAAGACTTAAGCATGGCGGTGAAATTATTCTCGCCGGCTTTTATGACAACGACATTGCATTTCAGTTTGCACCTGCATTTATGCGGGAAGCCAAATTACGCATTGCATCCCAATGGGATCCAAGCGACTTAAATGCCGTAAAGAATTGCATTGATGCAGGTCTCCTTAGCTTGGATGACTTGATTACTCACCATCGTTCATCAACCCAAATAGATGATGCTTACCGTACAGCGTTTGAAGATGCACGCTGCTTAAAAATGATTGTGGATTGGAGAAATGCAATATGAATGCCCCAGTAAACCCAAAAGAAATTACGATTCAATTCACGAATCTAAAAAAAGAAGCTGCGGTTGATCCTGATCCAGTACACACGGGTGAAGTAACCAAGAAAACCCAGATTATTGCGATCTATGGCAAAGGTGGAATCGGTAAAAGTTTTACCTTGGCTAATTTGTCGTACATGATGGCCCAGCAAGGAAAAAAAGTATTGCTGATTGGTTGCGATCCTAAGAGTGATACCACCTCCTTGCTTTTTGGCGGTAAAGCCTGCCCCACCATTATTGAAACCTCATCGAAGAAAAAATTAGCCGGTGAGGAAGTCAAAATCGGTGATGTCTGTTTTAAGCGCGATGGCGTTTTTGCCATGGAGTTGGGCGGACCTGAAGTTGGCCGTGGCTGCGGTGGGCGCGGAATCATCCACGGTTTTGAAACCCTCGAAAAATTGGGCTTTCATGACTGGGGTTTTGATTACGTCTTACTTGACTTCTTGGGTGACGTAGTCTGTGGTGGCTTTGGTTTACCCATCGCTCGCGATATGTGCCAAAAAGTGATTGTGGTTGCAAGTAATGATTTGCAATCACTCTACGTTGCGAACAATGTCTGCTCGGCAGTGGAATACTTCCGCAAGCTCGGCGGTAATGTCGGTGTAGCCGGCATGGTGATCAACAAAGATGACGGTACAGGCGAGGCGAGTGCCTTTGCAGAAAAAGTAGGGATTCCAGTTTTGTCTGCCATTCCGGCAAACGAAGACATTCGCCGCAAGAGCGCCAGTTACGAAATCATTGGCAAGCCAGATAGTCAGTGGGCGTCGGTATTTGAGGCGTTAGCACTAAATGTTGCTGAGGCGCCGCCAGTCAGGCCAAAACCAATGTCTTCTGATGATTTATTAGGGCTGTTCTCGGCGGATCAAGTGGGTCGTAACGTGGTTTTAGAGCCGGCAACTATTTTTGACATGGTTGGTAAAGACGAGGTCATCAAGCCAACGCTTGAAGTGATCTACGACAAAGTCTAAAGATAAATGCCATGAGCCAATCCAAAATAATCCCAATCCAAACTGAGGCAGTTACTCAGGATGGTCTTGGCTGCCATTCTGGCGCAGAAAAATTATTAGCAGCTGCGCAGGCATCCAATAAGAGCGAGATTTTGGGGCAGTACGCACAAGATTATCCAAAGGGCCCGCACGATCAGCCGCAAAGCATGTGCCCTGCGTTTGGATCATTGCGGGTGGGCTTGCGTATGCGCCGGACTGCCACCATCCTTTCAGGATCGGCATGCTGCGTCTATGGCTTAACCTTCACATCCCACTTTTATGGCGCTAGGCGCAGCGTGGGTTATGTTCCGTTTAATTCGGAGAGTTTGGTCACTGGTAAGCTATTCGAAGACATTCGGGATGCTGTGTACAAAGAAGCCAATCCTGAGCTGTACGACGCAATTGTGATTATTAATCTCTGCGTACCAACGGCTAGCGGTGTACCTCTACAACTCCTGCCAAAAGAAATTAATGGTGTCCGTATCATTGGTATCGATGTGCCAGGATTTGGTGTACCAACCCATGCAGAAGCAAAAGACGTATTAGCCAGTGCCATGCTGCGTTACGCTCGAGGCGAAGCAGAGTCAGGCCCTGTATCGGCGCCGCGCAATGGGATATCTGATAAGCCAACCATCACCTTGCTAGGTGAAATGTTCCCAGTCGATCCGGTTGGAATTGGCATTATGCTAGACCCCATGGGCTTAGCGGTAGGGCCGGTTGTGCCAACCCGCGAATGGCGTGAACTGTATCAGGCGCTAGACTCAAAAGTAGTTGCAGCCATCCATCCGTTTTATACCGCGAGTATTCGGGAGTTTGAGGCCGCCGGCAGAACGATTGTCGGCTCAGCTCCCATCGGCTACGAGGGCACAGCAGCCTGGTTGGATTCGATTGGTGAGGCCTGTGGCATTCCACAATCAAAAGTCGGTATCTCAAAAGATAAATTTTTACCATTGATTAAAGCAGCATTGGCAGCCAAGCCAATCAAGGGCCGGATCACGATGAGTGGCTATGAGGGCTCTGAGCTCTTAGTGGCACGCTTGTTAATCGAAAGCGGTGCAGAAGTGAAATACGTTGGCACGGCCTGTCCTAAAACGATCTGGAGTAGTGCCGATCAAGACTGGCTGGAATCGCGTGGTGTACATGTGCAATACCGCGCTTCGCTCGAGCAAGATGTAGCGGCAATGCATGAGTTCAAGCCCGATTTAGTAATTGGTACAACACCGATTGTGCAAAAAGCAAAAGAAGCAGCAATACCATCACTGTATTTCACCAACTTAATTTCAGCTCGGCCACTCATGGGCGCTGCCGGAGCTGGTTCCTTAGCGCAAGTTATTAATTCGGCGCTGGGCAATCAGGCCCGTTTTGATGTCATGAAGGATTTCTTTGAGGGTGTCGGTACGGGTTATGCCGCAGGTGTTTGGGATGCCGTACCGGTTGATCATCCCGATTTCCGCGCAGAGACTCGCCGCCGCAATGAAAAAGCCCAGAAGAAGCGCAAAGCAGAGGAGATGGGCTAATGTTAGTTCTCGACCACGATCGCGCTGGCGGCTATTGGGGCGCCGTATATGTGTTTACTGCCATCAAGGGTTTGCAGGTGGTGATTGATGGCCCAGTGGGTTGTGAGAACCTGCCGGTGACATCGGTGTTGCATTACACCGATGCCTTGCCACCCCACGAGTTGCCAATCGTTGTTACTGGCTTGGCCGAAGAACAATTGGGTCGCGAAGGTACGGAAGAGTCAATGAAGCGAGCACATAAGGTGCTCGATCCCGATTTACCTGCAGTGGTAGTAACGGGCTCAATCGCCGAAATGATTGGGGGTGGCGTTACACCAGAAGGAACGGGGATTAAGCGCTTCTTGCCTAGAACGATTGATGAAGATCAGTGGCAGTGCGCTAACCGGGCGATGAACTGGTTATGGACTGAATACGGTTTAAAGAAAATACCAGCACGGCCCGCACGCAAAGAAGGCGAAAAGCCAATGGTAAATATCATTGGACCGGCCTACGGTACATTCAATTTATACAGCGACCTGGCCGAAATCAAGCGTCTAGTTGAGGGTATTGGCGCTCAAATCAATATGGTATTCCCGCTCAGCAGCCATTTAGCCGATGTGGAGAAGTTGGCTGATTCAGATGTGAATATTTGTATGTACCGCGAGTTTGGCCGCTTACTCTGCGAAACCTTGGAGCGCCCTTACTTACAGGCGCCTATTGGGATGCATTCAACCACCGCATTTTTGCGTAAGTTAGGTGAATTAACAGGCCTTGATCCAGAGCCGTTTATTGCCCAAGAAAAAAATACCACTCTTAAACCAGTTTGGGACCTTTGGCGTTCGGTAACCCAGGACTTTTTCGGTACCGCGAGCTTTGGAATTGTGGCTAATGAGACCTACACACGCGGCGTTAGCCATTTCTTAGAAACCGAAATGGGACTGCCTTGTAACTTTGCGGTATCCAGAATGCCGGGTCAAAAAACCGATAACAGCGCAATCCGCGATTTGGTACAAAAGAAAACGCCACTCGTTTTGTTTGGAAGTTATAACGAGCGCATGTATGCAAGCGAAGTCAATGCACGATGCTCCTACATTCCTGCATCGTTCCCAGGCGCCATTATTCGTCGGCATACCGGAACCCCGTATATGGGCTATTCAGGTGCAGCATATTTAATTCAAGAAGTATGCAATGCCCTGTTTGATGCACTCTTTCACATTCTGCCCTTGGGTACTGAAATGGATAAGGTCGATCCTACCCCGGCCCGCTTGCAAACAGCTATCCATGCCATGCCTTGGGATGTTGAGGCCCAGTTGTTGCTGAATCGCTTAATTAGTGGTCAGCCCGTATTAACCCAGATCTCCGTAGCAAAGCGCCTGCGCGACATGTCCGAGCGTGAAGCTCGCAGCGGAAATCTAGAGCGAGTCACCGTAGATTGTGTGAATAAATCCAAAACGTCACTCGGCGTAATGGAGACAGCATGATGAAGTCGCAACCCATTTGCCTGATGTTAGGGCAGTCCAAATATGGCACCACCATGCCGTATCCCCAAATCTACAGGGGTGATGTAGAAAAGACCGTAAGGTCAGTCTTAAGGAGTATTCATCATGAGTGAAAACAGATCTATATCTGGGCTTACCGATGCAGAGGCTCAAGAGTTCCACGCATTTTATGTGCAAGGTCTTCTCGGATTTTCTGCAATCGCAGTCGTTGCGCACATCCTCGTATGGGCGTGGCGTCCATGGTTTTTTTAAGTAGCAGTAATTAAGTTTTAGAAAATAAAGTGAAGAGGTGAATCATGAAGATAAATACAGAAGTTGTTAACAAAAATTTGGTGAATGACAGATTGTCATTCAAGCTTATTTTTTTGATTAGTTATGTAGTGATCTTTGGAGTTGCCTTGTTAACGATCGTTTTACCGGCATCTCAAAAAAGCTGGCTGTTTGGAAGCTCAGACGGTGCATCATTTTTTAAGACTGTTGAAAGCGGCGTTTATAGCTTTATGTCTTACTTAAATTAGGAGAAACATTATGTGGAGAATTTGGAAACTATACGACCCACTACGCGCGATGGTTGCGCAGGGCGTTTTTCTCTTTGCTCTAGCTGCAATGATCCATTTGATTCTATTGAGCACAACTCAGTACAAATGGCTCGATGGCATGAGTCAAGCGGAATACAAAGCTGCAGTTGCAGCTTCCAAGAAGTAATTGTTGTACCGGCGTAAGTGGGTACCTAGTGATAGTTACCTGCTTACGGCAGATTAATTAAGAACGAGCGTTGTCTCGTTTTGTAAGGAGTGCATAAATGGCTATGCTCAATTTTGAAAAGAAATACCGCGTACGCGGTGGCACGTTAATCGGCGGAGATCTCTTTGATTTCTGGGTTGGGCCATTCTATGTTGGATTTTTTCGGTTTCATTCAACGTGAATAACTTTAACGCTGTTATGTAACAAATCAGACTTCAT
>CAZWPR010000029.1:0-9803 GCA_964636135.1 uncultured Polynucleobacter sp. | reverse complement strand
TGGGTCGATACAAACTCCGGTGGATTTTTTCCTTTGGTGGCCTTCATCATCTTTTGCCATACGGAGATGGCAGCACGTGGGTTATAGCCGGCCCTAGCGGCTAGTTCAATTCCAATTGCATCGGCTTCGCTTTCATGTTGCCTTGAGTTTGGCAGCACCAATACATACTGCGCCACTTGATTGGCTGCATTAATTTGTGCGCCATAGCCTCCGGCTGCAGCCAGTGCAATATTAGTGATCGTGCTTTGCGCCATGGCTTGCGAAAGACGTTCTCTGCCGTGTTCGCGTAATGCATGCGCAATCTCATGCCCCATGATGGCGGCAATCTCATCATCATTGAGATTGAGTTGATCGATGATGCCGGTATAAAAAGTAATCTTGCCGCCAGGTGCGCAGGTGGCATTCAGAATAGGGGCATTAATCAAACTCAGCTGCCAATTCCATTTCTGGGTATCGTCCCGAAAGTAGGCAGTTTGTGGAATCAGGCGATTGGCAATGCCGATCAGTCGATCGTATTGTGGCCCCGATGTAATCAGAATCTTTTTATCTTGGGCTTTTTTATTCTGCTCATTAAAGCTAATTGCCGATAAACGTTCAACCTCGCTTTGGGAGGCCATCATCAGCTGCTGCCGGTTCACGCCCACTACGCCTGGACGGGTCGTAGTGGTGCATGCAGAAAACAGAGTAATACTGGCAATGCAAAGGGCAATAACACGGTAATGCATATTTCTGATGCACTGACATATTAATGGCCTCTGCATTACGTTCGCTACTAAATTGATAACGGTGTATTACTTCTTTCCTGGTGTAATCGAAGCGGCCATTCTGTCAATGAAAACCGCGCGCACCACATCGCCTACTGCAATGTCTTTCAGGAGCTCTGGGTTCTTTACCTTCACCACGGTGACCTTACCATCAGGGCCCTTAATGGAAGCGGTCTTCTTGTTGCGATCTACCGCAACCACATCAGCAATAATTTCAGTGGCATTAGTAATAGTCTGTGCTGGCTTTTGGCCAGGTTGTGCGGTGGTAACAGCAGAAGCTTCTTGCTTGCTGCGAATGCCATCGCTCTTCGTTTTAATCAACTCAAGCGCAACCGCAATTTCATATGTCACGCTCAGATGATCGCCAACCTTAATTTGAGCAAAGTTTTTAATTTCTGGGCCGGCCACAAAACTGGACTCGCCCTCTTTATTTTTAAAGGTAATGGTGCGTGTTTTGGCATCAATCTTCACAACATCGCCCTGATATAAATCATAGACGGTATCCATAATGGCAGCCGCTTCTACTTTTGGCTTGGCTGGGCTAGCAGGCTGCGCTTGAACTAAGCTAGTTGATGCAAGTAATGCTGCAGTGACTGCAGCGATGTGGAGGGATTTACGTTTCATATGCTTCCTTTTGGTTGATAAAAAATGGACTATTGGTTTTACTGCGTACTAATGGATTCAACAAGCTGGGTTTGTCTTTCTTGGCGCTCCCACCAATTCCCTACAAAGTATCCCTGCAGCCAGTCGATGCATTGACTAACCTTACCAGGCACCAGGCGCGGGGAAGAGAACACTGCATGGATTTCTTGAGATGGCAAAGTCCAGTCCGTCAATATGGGTTGCAAATTTCCTGTTTGAACTGAGCGGTGCGCTACGTACCAAGGGATCGCTGCAAGACCCATTTTAGCGATGGTCGCAGCCAATAAGGTCGACAAGTTATTGGAATACAGCGGTCCTTTAACGGGGACGGAGAGTGTTGCGCCATCGGCGCCGCTAAAGTGCCAGCGGTGGTTATCTTGTACCGAGCTATAAATCAAAGCCTGATGCTCCGCTAACTCGGTCGGGTGCTTGGGGGTGCCGTACTCTTCCAAGTAGGCTGGGCTAGCTACCAGTACCCAAGGGTTCAGACCCAAATAACGGGAGCCCAGCGATGAGTCAGGCAGGCGACCCATGCGAATCGCCAAATCAATACCTTGCTCCACTAAATTGACATAATGGTCATCTAAACTGAGGTGCACTTGCAGTTGGGGGTGCTGGCTCATGAATTCCAGCACCAAAGGGGTCAAAATACGGCGGCCGAAGGCTACTGACGAGCTAATGGATAGCTTGCCCTGAATCTTGCTCTGCAGGAGTGCGGCTAAGTTATCTGCATCCTCGAGCTCGCGCGAAATGACTTTGCATTTCTCATAATAGATTTGGCCAATTTCGGTAGGGGTAACGCCTCTGGTGCTGCGGTGCAGCAAAAGGGAGCCAAGGCGCTTTTCCAAAAAAGCGATGTGTTTGGTCGCAGTGGGCTGGGTAATGCCAAGGCTGATGGCGGCCTTACTAAAGGAGCCAGTCTCAACCACACGAACAAATAGGGCAATGCCCTGGATGCGATCCATTTGCCTATTCTAGCCTGATTCTGATTCAGGGTATTCCAAATTGGAATAGGTGATATGAGTGAGCCTGCCATTCTCATGTGGACGGGAAATCGCCATCATTCATTCATTCTTACAACGTGGAGGAGACATCATGGCCAAAATGAAAGCCGCAATGGCTGCAGTACTAGTAATGGAAAAAGAGGGCATTACAACCGCCTTTGGTGTTCCAGGCGCAGCAATCAATCCACTTTATGCACAATTACGCGAGCGTCAATCGATTACACACATTTTGGCTCGCCACGTTGAAGGTGCCTCCCACATGGCCGAGGGATATACCCGTGCCAAAGCCGGCAACATCGGCGTTTGTATTGGCACCTCAGGTCCTGCTGGAACCGATATGATCACGGGTCTTTACTCTGCCAGCGCTGACTCCATTCCTATTCTATGTATTACTGGCCAAGCACCACGTGCACGCCTCTACAAAGAAGACTTTCAAGCGGTTGATATTGAGTCCATCTCCAAACCGGTCACCAAGATGTCCGTTACTGTCCGTGAGCCAGGCTTAGTACCACGGGTATTCCAACAAGCGTTTCATGTGATGCGCTCTGGACGTCCTGGCCCAGTCTTAATTGATTTGCCGATTGACGTTCAACTCGCTGAAATTGAATTTGATATCGATACCTACGAGCCATTGCCGGTTTACAAGCCTGCGGCTAGTCGTAAGCAAATTGAAAAAGCCATTGAAATGTTGATGGCATCTGAAAAGCCCCTGATCGTATCTGGCGGCGGCGTTATTAATGCGGATGCAGATAAGTTATTGGTTGAGTTTGCCGAACTGACTGGCATCCCGGTGATTCCGACCCTGATGGGTTGGGGCACGATTCCCGATGACCATCCGCTGATGGCTGGTATGGTCGGTCTACAAACATCACATCGCTATGGTAATGCCACGATGCTCGCCAGCGACTTTGTTTTGGGTATTGGTAACCGCTGGGCTAACCGCCACACCGGTTCGCTCGAGGTATATTGCAAAGACCGTAAGTTTGTCCACGTCGATATTGAGCCAACCCAAATTGGCCGCGTCTTTAACCCAGACTACGGCATTGTTTCAGATGCTAAAGCAGCGTTAGAGTTGTTTGTTGAGGTTGCTAAAGAATGGAAAGCCAAGGGCAAGCTCAAGGATTACAGCGACTGGGTTAGCCGTTGCCAAGAGCGTAAGCGTTTGATGTTGCGCAAGACCAATTTTGATAATGTGCCTATCAAGCCACAGCGTGTATACCAAGAGATGAACTCGGTATTTGGTCGCGATACGGTTTATGTATCCACCATTGGTTTGTCACAGATTGCAGGCGGTCAATTCTTGCATGTGTATGGCGCGCGCCAGTGGATCAATTGCGGTCAAGCAGGCCCATTGGGCTGGACCATTCCTGCAGCGCTCGGCGTATTGGCGTCCGACCCAACCAAAACCGTCGTTGGCCTTGCCGGTGACTATGATTTCCAATTCTTAATTGAAGAATTGGCTGTTGGCGCGCAGTTCCATTTGCCGCTCGTGATGGTGTTGGTGAACAACAGCTATCTTGGCTTGATTCGCCAAGCGCAGCGCGGCTTTGAGATGGATTACTGCGTCCAACTCGCCTTTGACAACATTAACGTCGACGATCAAAATCTCAAAGGGTATGGCGTTGACCACGGTAAGGTGGTTGAAGGACTCGGATGTAAGGCTCTACGTGTAACCGACCCCAGCAAGATCAATGCTGCTTTGATCGAAGCCCAAAAGATGGCTAAAGAGCACCGCGTACCAGTAGTAGTAGAAGTGATTCTGGAAAAGGTCACGAATATTGCGATGGGTACTGAGATCAATAATGTCAACGAGTTTGAAGATATTGATTGCCGTCATCCTGCTGGTACCGAGGGATTAGTTGCCGCTGGTTTGCTTGAGTAATCAATTTAGTCAATAGAATGCTGTTCTAATGCGGTATTACGAAGGTAATACCGCAATTTTTTGTTAGTTGGGTCTTGATTGTTTCAATTTGATAAGGAAAAGGAATGCCGAAGTTTGCTGCCAATCTCACCATGTTATTTAATGAAGTTCCATTCATGGAGCGCTTTGATAAGGCTGCAGCAGCCAAATTCAAGGCAGTGGAATTCCTATTTCCGTATGCATTTCCGGTTGCCGATATTAAGGCAAAGCTTGATCAAAATAAACTGACTTTGGTGCTGCACAATTTGCCTGCAGGAAATTGGGAAGCAGGAGAACGCGGTATTGCCTGTCTGCCAGACCGTATTGAGGAGTTTCGTAAAGGTGTATCGAATGCTGTGGAATACGCCACTGCACTTGGCGTGACCCAAGTGAATTGTTTGGCCGGAAAAATGCCCGAAGGTGTTGCCCACAATGTATTGCGTACTACCTTTATTGATAATCTTAAGTACGCTGCTGCGGAGCTTAAAAAGGCCAACATCAAGGTTCTGATTGAGCCCATCAATACCTTTGATATTCCGGGCTTCTTTCTGTCCGGAACGCAGCAAGCCATCGATATCATCGCTGAAGTTGGTTCTGACAATCTCTTTTTGCAATACGACATTTACCATGCACAGCGCATGGAAGGTGAGCTTGCTAACACCATTCAGAAGCACCTGGCTAAAATTGCGCACATTCAGCTGGCTGATAATCCTGGCCGCAATGAGCCTGGTACTGGTGAAATCAATTACGCCTATATCTTTGCCATGCTTGATCGCATTGGTTATGCTGGCTGGATTGGCTGCGAATACAAACCTGCAGCAACAACGGAAACGGGTTTAGGTTGGTTTAAGCCCTTTGCTTAAATTGGCTGCAGCCATATTGATTCGCTAGTTTGGCATTCCAATTAAGAATAGAGTCTTGCTCTTGCGAGATAATTTGCTTTTGCAACCCCATAAACTCAAATAATAAAATCCATCACTTCAAATAGGATAACTACCATGTCACAACTCAAACTCGGTTTCGTCGGTCTTGGCATTATGGGCGCTCCCATGGCTGGTCATTTAATTGCCGCAGGTCATACGGTTTATGTCAATACGCGCAGCAAGGTACCGGAGGCCATTGCAAAATCAGCAGCGATTCAATGCGCAAGTCCAGCGGAAGTGGCTGAAAAAGCGGACATCATTTTTACAATGGTTCCGGATACGCCTGACGTTGAGCGCGTACTATTTGGTGATAAAGGCATTGCCAGCGGCCTTGCCAACGGCGGTAAAGGCAAAGTCGTTGTGGACATGAGTTCCATATCACCCATCGCTACAAAGGAATTTGCAAAGAAAATTAATGCCCTGGGGGCTGATTATCTCGATGCGCCAGTCTCGGGTGGTGAAGTCGGCGCAAAAAATGCAACCTTGTCGATCATGCTGGGCGGTGATGAAGCCGTCTTTACTCGCGTTAAGCCCGTACTGGAATTAATGGGCAAGAACATTAATTTGGTTGGTGGTAATGGTGACGGTCAAACGGCTAAAGTAGCCAATCAGATTATTGTGGCCCTGAATATTGAGGCAGTTGCTGAGGCGCTCTTATTTGCAGCTAAGGCCGGTGCTGATCCTGCCAAAGTACGCCAGGCATTAATGGGTGGCTTTGCGAGCTCCAAAATTTTAGAAGTGCATGGCGAGCGTATGGTTAAGCGTACTTTTGATCCTGGGTTTCGGATTGAGTTGCATCAGAAGGATTTAAATCTAGCACTCAATAGTGCACGCGCATTGGGCGTTTCCTTGCCCAATACCGCAACCGCCCAAGAGTTGTTTAATTCTTGCTCAGCTCATGGAGGTAAAGCATGGGACCATTCAGCGATGGTGCGCGCTTTAGAAAAACTGGCTAACTTTGAAATCGGCCAAAAAGCCTGATTCATTGTTCCTGGCTTAACTTAAACCAGTATTGGATTCGGTTGCATAATATGCAGCATGAATTCACTACTGGTTGTTTATCTTCACGGCTTTCGTTCGTCCCCGCGCTCGAGTAAAGCGCAGATGACTGGCGACGCCATCGCGCATCGCGTAGAGCAGGGGGCCGCCATCGAGTGGTATTGCCCTCAGTTACATGCCTCACCTGAAAAATCCATGGACATGGTCCAGCGACACATTGATGCCTCCAAGGCGGATCGACTAACCGTCATTGGTTCCTCTTTGGGTGGTTTTTATACCAACTACCTTGCAGAGCGCTATGGTTGCAAAGGCATTGCACTCAATCCGGCGGTGAGGGCAGGGCGTGAGCTGGCGCCCCATGTAGGCATGATGACGGTCTACGATAGCGAAGAGCCTTTTGACTTTCGGGCTGAATACATTGATGAACTCAATCGCATGCAGGTCGAATCCATTACTCATCCTGAGCGCTATTTACTCCTGGCTGCTACCGGCGATGAATTGCTCGACTGGCGGGAGATGGCTGCCTTTTATCCGGGCGCCAAGCAGATCATTATTGAAGGCAGCGATCATGGGATTGCTAATTACAGCGATTACTTGGATAAGGTAATCGACTTCGCTTGCGATTAATTGCATAGGCTCATTTCATGAGCTTGTAGCTTGACATACTGCACTCTGGACTAACCAGCGCACCAGCGCTAAACCGGAGTACATCATGCAATCCCTAAAAACTTTTTTTATCTGGCTCGTCTTTGCTGAAAAGCAAGGTGAATGGCAACGTTCGGAGTGGATTTGCCGCAATCACATTGAGTAAATAAATTCGCACGGGATGGCCCAGTCATTACTGCATAGGGTCAATGGTGGTGCGTTGATCACCCCTATAATTTTCTGTAAGATGGTTGCCATGCAATGATGCGATGATTGGGGCCATTACAGAGAGGGGAGTACGTGTGTTGAGCATCTTGAAGCTAGACGCCGGTGGTATTCCGCAATGTTGGATTAATGCGGAGGAAGCGACCAAACAATATGCGGATCAGAGCGTATTGTGGACACTGGGCGATCCGATTGCGGTAATGCGCGGCGGCATCTCGCGTGCTACTGGCAAACAATCCATCATTGAGCTTCATTCCATCGTTGCCGTCAAAGGCTCGGCACGCATCAATCTATTTGATGTTGTCCCCGGCATTACGAAGCGCAAGTTGTATCGCCGTGATCGCGGCCTGTGCGCCTATTGCGGTGAGCGCATTTGCGAGAATGACGCCGAAGCGGAACACATTATTCCCAATAGCCGTGGCGGCAAATACACCTGGATGAATTTGGTTGTTTCCTGCAGGCCATGCAATCAGCGCAAAGGTAATCGCACCCCTGAAATGGCCAACATGAGTTTGCTATATGCGCCTTATATGCCAAGCTTATATGAGGACATGATTCTCAAAGGCAGAAATATTCTGGCCGATCAAATGGATTTTTTGGCAGCAAACTTACCCAAGAATAGCCGCCTGCTGGAAGGATTATTCTGGGAGCAATCCTAAGTCGTTTTAAGCCATTATGGATTTTGTTGGCAGCCTTAGTGCTGTCCATAGTCGCGCACCTCATTTTATTTTTCTGGCTATGGCTGATGCCTACCGGCTCTCTGATTGCGCCGCCGCAAGAATCTCCTGTTGTCGCCATATTAAAAGAAGAGCCGGTCAAGCAAATTAAGATGGCCCGCTCTGCAAAAAAAGTAGTACCTCAGGCTGGTAATAGCGCTGGCGAAGGTATTCCAGCTGGGTCTCCAGAGGGCGCCTCAACAGGGCAGGGCAATGGTCTGGCCGAGCAAGATGGGGCGGCCTTTCGCCTTCCCGAATCAGCACTGCTGTATTACGACGCCTACGTTGATGGCCAGCAAGTCCAAACAGGTGAAATCAAATGGATTGCCGATGACTCTGGATATGCGCTATCGATTACGATTCCCTACGCCTTTGTGGGTCCGTTTGTATTTGAGTCTAAAGGCAAGATTGATGCCTATGGATTAGCGCCTTCGATTTACTGGGCGCAACGCGGCAAAAATCCCCCGCGGTTTTCACGTTTTGAGCGCAATGCGCAGGGTGGTCCGGTGATGTTTTTTTCAGAGAAGATGGATTTTTCTCCGCCAATCCCGCCGGGCACTCAGGATCGATTTAGCCTGATTTTTCAGTTTGCCTCACTCCTGAATGGTGACGGCAAAATTGATGAAGCGGGCACCATTCGGTCTATACCGGTAGCGAGCTTTGACATGATTGAGCCATGGCAATTTAAAAGCTATGGCGAGCTGGTTTCCGATGCTGTTCCAAGTATGGGGGTAACCACCTTGCGTCACTATGAATTACTTGATCGCCCCAGCAGCAAGTTCAAAAGGCGGGTTGATTTATGGCTGGTTCGTGATTTGGAGTGGCTACCAGGCCGTATCAGAACAACAGAAGCCAATGGCAGGGTATTTGAGCTGGTTTTTAAGCAGAAGGCGCCCCTGAGCCGGGCTTCCGAGTGACTAAGGTTCCCATCATGGAATACAGTGCGGCACCCGACATAGACACAGAAAAAATGCCGGAGAATGAGATCAAGATAGGTAATATTTGCCAGCCACTACCCAAGGGGTAATTGCCGAAACCCAAGGTGGTGTACATTTCGCCAGCAAAGTAAAAGGTTTGTGATACCCCTGGAAATACTGCAAAAGCAACCAGCACATAAGTCCAGGCCACAATTTCGGTAATGTGCGTCAAGATAATGAGCATGATGGCAATGAAATACGATATGAAGCTAGCCCCCGCCAAATGCGGTATTGATTTGAGAAAACGGTCTATGGCATGAAATGCGCTGGCGATCACCAACACGGCGATGCCATGGAGCGTAAGCATCGCTGCCATGAATGCCAATATGAAGTAGAGCTCAACGTCACCACCAATATCCAGCTGGATTTGCTGCAATAACTCAGTCAGCGAGGGTAAAGCGATTTTTTCAGCAGCCATGCGGATACCTAAATAAACTTTTCTATCTTATTTGACATAATAATGATTATACGCAATTAGGATTTGGGTCCACCTGGGTATGGCTCGTTATAAAGCTTTTGCCAGCGAGTCCTTAAACCCTTTTGAATCTCTTCTTGATTGAATAACTCAGCTACATCGATGGCTGAGTAACCTTGTTGATTGCGCATCCGAATATCCGCACCACGATCCAATAACAAACGCACCAATTGAATATTGCCAGCACGAACGGCCATCATTAAGGGGGTTGTCTCATTTGGACTTGGCGCATCAACTATGGCGCCTTTATCCAATAAAAACTGGGAAATTTCCAGATGCCCATTGGTGCAGGCGTAATGCAGCGGTGTCCAGCCAGAGCGATTAACTGGAACCTGCTTTTGATCCACCAGAACCTTAACTTCCGACAATTGCCCATATAAAGCAGCAAACATAAGCGGCGTCTCATTCGTCATATTGGGCTGATTGAGATCGATTCCTTTGGCATTAATGAGGTAATCCACTGTTTTAGTTGAGTTTTCTTGGATTGCAACCATCAAAATGGGCATGCCACGCGGATCTTTTTGATTGGGGCT
>CAZWPR010000028.1:0-9975 GCA_964636135.1 uncultured Polynucleobacter sp. | reverse complement strand
ATGTAAATACTGGAATATTTGTGCGTTGCAACAAAAATAGAACTATAATTTTAGGTAATAGTTATTAGCCATACAGCGCCCCATCACTCAATCGGAGACACATAATGAACCTCACACCAGAACAACTAGCCGCAGCACAAAAAGCCAATCTCGAAACCCTCACCGGAATTACAAATCAGGCATTAGCCAGCATTGAAAAATTGGTTGAACTCAATATGCACATTGCCAAAGCCAGTTTGAGCGACAGCATGACCAATGCCAAAAAAGTACTGGAAATCAAGGACGTCCAACAACTCTTAGCCCATCAGGCCCAAGCAGTCCAGCCCATGGCCGAAAAGATGATGGCCTACAGCCGCCACTTATACGAATTAGCAAACGATACACAAGCAGGCTTTTCTAAGGTAAGTGAAAAAGAAATGCAGGCCAGCCAGAAGAAAATGAACGCTATGGTCGAAGACTGGAGCAAAAATGCCCCAGCCGGTTCAGAAGCAGCTGTAGCAGCAATGAAGCAAGCCATTGCCTCGGCCAATACCATTTACGAGAACAGCCAAAAAGCCATGAAACAGGCTCTGGATGTTGCTCAGGCTAACATCGAAAACGCAACAGAGTCGGTTTTAAAAGCGACCGAAAAAGCCACTAAATCCTCAAAGCGTTAATTCCAAATACACGCCCTAAACAAAATCTCCTGTCAGAGTATGGCAGGGGATTTTTCTTTCAGCGGGCTAATGCTATTAAAAATCAAGCCTTCGCAACATTACTTCTTTCGCACGGGCGGTAAATCCGTACAGTGACCGTGCGCCGCTTCGGCTGCTAAGCCAACCGACTCTCCTAGGGTTGGATGTGGGTGAATGGTTTTACCCATATCAATGGCATCTGCCCCCATCTCAATCGCAAGACAGACTTCCCCAATTAAATCGCCTGCATGGGTGCCGACAATTCCGCCACCAATAATGCGGTGGGTTTTGGCATCAAACAAGAGCTTGGTAAATCCTTCATCGCGGCCATTAGCTATGGCGCGGCCACTGGCTGCCCATGGAAAGAGACCTTTCTCATAGGCAATGCCTTGCGCCTTGCACTGCTCCTCGGTGAGTCCGGCCCAAGCTACTTCCGGATCAGTATAGGCAACCGATGGAATTTGCTTGGCGTCAAAAAAGGATTTTTGACCAGCCGCCGCTTCTGCTGCAACATGGCCTTCGTGCACTGCCTTATGAGCCAGCATGGGCTGGCCCACAATGTCGCCAATTGCAAAAATGTGGGGGACATTGGTGCGCATCTGCTGATCAACCGCAATAAAGCCGCGATCATCTACCGCAACGCCAGCATTGCCCGCATCAATCTTTTTACCATTCGGTGAGCGCCCTACTGCAACCAATACCAAGTCATACACTTGGGGATCAGCGGGCGCAGCGTCGCCTTCAAACGAAACATGAATTCCGTCGGGCTTCGCTTCTGCTTTGGCAGCGCGGGTTTTGAGCATGATCTTATCAAAGCGTCCCGCATTGTGCTTTTCCCAAACCTTCTCAAGGTCGCGATCAGCCCCCGCCATCAATCCATCGAGCATTTCAGCAATATCAATTTTGCTGCCTAAGCTGCTATAGACCGTCGCCATCTCCAAACCAATGATGCCGCCGCCAATAACCAACATGCGCTTAGGAATAGTCTTGAGTAAGAGCGCTCCAGTGCTATCAACAATACGGGGATCATCCGGCAAAAATGGTAGTTTGATCGGC
This sequence comes from uncultured Polynucleobacter sp., assembly GCA_964636135.1. Lineage (GTDB taxonomy): Bacteria > Pseudomonadota > Gammaproteobacteria > Burkholderiales > Burkholderiaceae > Polynucleobacter. Next base: position 8,245 of record CAZWPR010000028.1, on the reverse strand, counting down.
TGACTACCGGCAGCAATAATGGCTTTCTGAAAACGAATCACTTCTGTTTGGGCGCCTATCTCTTGACCAGCTCCCACAGTGAGATTGACTTCAACATGGTTTGCATCCATAAAACGGCCAAGGCCACGCACCACCTTCACCTTACGTGCTTTTGCCATACCCGCCAGACCACCGGTCAGTTTGCCAATCACGCCATCTTTGTAAGCGCGCAACTGATCAATGTCGATGGTTGGAGTACCAAAGCTAATTCCGTGCTTTGACATGGTCTTCGCTTCATCCATCACAGCTGCTGTGTGCAACAGTGCTTTTGACGGAATGCAACCGACATTTAAGCAAACGCCGCCTAGAGTTGGGTAGCGCTCAACCAGAATGACATTCAGGCCTAAATCGGCAGCACGAAATGCAGCACTATATCCGCCGGGGCCTGCACCCAGTACCAGCAAATCACATTCGTGATCCACCTTGCCTTGAAAAGCACTTGCTGCATTGCTAACTGCCATCGGGGCAGAAGCAGACTGTGGCGCTGGAGCTGGGTTTGAGTTTGGAGTTTGAGCAGATGTAATAGGCGCAGTTGGCTTTGGCGCAGCGCCAGCCTCAAGCTCAATTTCAGCAATGACGGTGCCCTTTTTAACTTTATCGTCCACCTTCACTGCAATGCTAGTAATCGTGCCAGCTGCATCAGCCGGCACTTCCATCGTGGCCTTATCCGACTCCAGCACCAATAGTGGCTGCTCTTTTTCAATCCGATCGCCCACCTTTACGAGTACCTCAATCACAGGTACATCGTCATAGTCACCAATATCCGGAACCAGAATCAATTGCTTAGTCATGGCGATTCCTTTTAAAGTGCCGCACGGCGGAAATCAGCCAAGAGCTGGGCGATATAAACCGTAAACCGCGTCGCCAAAGCACCGTCGATCACGCGGTGATCTGCTGTCAAGGAAAGTGGGCAGATTAGTCGGGGCACGAATTGCTTGCCGTCCCATACTGGTTTCATTGCTGCTTTACTGACGCCCAAAATAGCGACCTCGGGTGCGTTGATGATCGGCGCGAAATAGGTTCCGCCAATGCCGCCAAGGGAAGAAATAGTGAAGCTGGCACCCTGCATTTGATCTGGCTTTAATTTGCCTTCCCGTGCGAGCGCAGCAAGCTCACCGGTCTCGCGCGCAATCTCATTAATACCTTTTTGATCGGCATTGCGAATCACTGGAACAACGAGGCCATTGGGGGTATCTGCTGCAAAGGCAATATGGAAGTATTTTTTCAGGACTAAATCATCGCCATCGAGCGAGCTATTGAATTCAGGATACTTTTTCAGTGCGGCAACTGCTGCCTTGATCATGAATGCCAGCATCGTGATCTTATTGCCTTGCTTTTCATTTTCTTTATTAGTTGAAACACGGAACGCTTCAAGATCGGTAATGTCAGCATCTTCATGATAGGTTACAGCCGGAATCATGACCCAGTTCCGCGCCAAATTAGCAGCCGATAGCTTTTTAATACGAGACAAGGGTTGACGCTCAATCGCGCCAAACTTGGTAAAGTCAACAGTGGGCCATGGTAATAAATCCAGGCCGCCCATATTGCCACCCGTCTTCGCGCTGGCAGTTGGAGTAGTGCCACTCATCACGCCTTTGACAAAAGCTTGAACGTCTTCCTGCGTAATGCGCCCTTTCGGGCCAGATCCTTTAACAAGGGCAACATTAACACCCAATTCACGCGCGTACTTGCGTACCGTAGGACTAGCATGACTCACATCAGCTCCAGCAGCCCCTGGCGCGGCTTGAACTACAGGTGATGCCGGCGCTGCTGCCACGGCAGCCACTGGTGTTGGTGTTGGTGCGGGTGTTGCTATAGATGCAGGAACGGGAGGAATCGACGGCGCCACTTGAGGAGCTGGAACACTCGCTACTGGAGTAGAAGCGGCAGCATTTTCGCTCGCCTCCACAACCAATACCAGCGCACCTTCTGAAATCAAATCGCCTACCTTGACTTTAATGTCTTTTACAATACCCGCGTGCGATGAAGGCACATCCATTGTGGCCTTATCAGACTCCAGTGTGACGATCGACTGTTCTTTTTCAATCACATCGCCCACCTTGACCAATACTTCAATCACGGGAACATCGCTGTAGTCGCCGATATCGGGGACGTGAATTTCGATTAATTTACTCATAGTCTGAAATATCGCATTCGGCTTAAGAAGTCATTGGGTTTGGTTTTTGAACATTGATCTTGTATTTCTGAATTGCCTCAGCAATTTTTTGTCGATCAATTTTTCCATCGTCGGCTAGTGCCCTGAGCGTTGTCAATACAACCCAGCGGTAATCCACTTCAAAGAAGTCGCGTAGGTTTTCACGGGTATCGGAACGTCCGAAACCATCGGTGCCCAAGACTTCATAGCGACGGCCCATGTGTTGAATTGCCGGACGAATTTGATCCGCAAAGGTACGAACATAATCGGTTGCTGCGATGATGGGGCCGGTAGTGTCTTTTAAGCATTGCTCTACGTGCGAGAGTTGTGGCGCAGATGCTGGATTGAGCAAGTTACTCCGGTGTACGGTATTCCAATCGCGACCTAATTCAGTAAAGCTTGGGCAGCCCCACAAGTCAGAAGCGATGCCCCAGTCGGTATGCAAGACTTCAGCCGCCGCAATCACCTCGCGGAAAATAGTGCCGGAGCCAAGCAGTTGAACGCGTAATTTACTATTGGCATCGCCTACCGAACGTAGCTTGTACATTCCTTTGATGATGTCTTTCTCAGCACCCACCGGCATGGCAGGGTGAGCATAGTTTTCATTCATGAGGGTAATGTAGTAATACACATCATCCTGCGCTTCGAGCATGCGGCGCATACCGTCCTGAATCACGACTGCCAATTCAAAGGCAAAAGTGGGATCGTAGCTCACGCAGTTTGGAACAGAAGCGCTCCATACATGGCTATGACCATCTTCGTGTTGTAAGCCTTCACCATTGAGAGTGGTTCGTCCAGCAGTGCCGCCCAGCAAGAAGCCGCGGCTGCGCATATCGCCTGCAGCCCATGCTAAATCGCCGATTCGCTGGAAACCAAACATCGAATAGAAAATATAGAAGGGCAACATCGGTACGCCATGGGTGGAGTACGCCGTTGCAGCTGCAATCCAATCGCACATACCGCCTGCTTCGTTAATGCCCTCTTGCAGAATTTGACCTTGCTTATCTTCGCGGTAGAACATCAGCTGGTCTTGGTCTTCTGGCGTATAGAGCTGACCCAGTTGATTCCAAATGCCGAGCTGGCGGAACATACCCTCCATACCAAAGGTGCGTGACTCGTCCGGAACAATCGGCACCACACGCTTACCCAAGGTCTTGTCACGAATCACAATATTGAGCATGCGCACAAAAGCCATGGTGGTTGAAATCTCACGGCCTTCACTGGTCGCTTCGAGCAATGCGCTAAATGCATCAAGACCAGGTACCGGCAAACTCTCGGCCTTCATGCGGCGTTGTGGCAAATAACCACCCAGCTCCTGACGGCGGGCACGCATGTACTCGAGCTCAGGACTGCCCTCGGGGAACTTAACAAAGGGAATGTCATCAAGCTCTTCGTCTTTCACTGGAATCTCAAAACGATCACGGAAACGACGTACATCGTCGGGGCTCATTTTTTTGGCTTGGTGCGCAATGTTCATCGCCTCACCCGAGCCGCCCATGCCATAGCCTTTAATCGTGTGCGCCAAAATCACAGTGGGTTGGTTTTGATGATGCACTGCCGAGTGGAAGGCGGCATATACTTTATGGGGATCGTGGCCACCGCGATTGAGATTCCAAATATCTTCATCGCTCCAGTCTGAGACCAAGGCCTTCAGTTCTGGCGTATTAAATACAGTCTCGCGCACGTATGCGCCATTTTTTGCTTTCATGGTCTGATACTGACCATCGACAATTTCGCCAAGGCGCTGCATCAGAATGCCTTTTTTGTCGCGCGCAAACAAAGCGTCCCAATGGCCGCCCCACACCACCTTAATGACATTCCAGCCAGCCCCACGAAACTCCGCCTCGAGCTCCTGAATGATTTTTCCGTTGCCGCGCACCGGACCATCCAAACGCTGCAAGTTGCAGTTCACGACAAAAATTAAGTTGTCCAAGCGTTCGCGTCCAGCCATACCAATAGCGCCAAGGGATTCTGGCTCATCGGTTTCGCCATCACCCAAGAAGGCCCACACCTTCCGGTTGCCGGCGTTGATAAAGCCGCGGTCTTCCATGTAACGCATGAAACGGGCTTGATAAATGGCCATGATGGGGCCCAGACCCATCGATACCGTTGGGAATTGCCAAAAGTCGGGCATCAGCCATGGATGCGGGTAACTGGAAATGCCGTTACCGCCCACTTCTTGACGGAATAAATCCAGCTGGCTTTGTTCTAAGCGGCCCAGCATATAGGCGCGAGAATAAATCCCGGGAGCGGAATGGCCTTGAACAAAAATCAGGTCACCGCCGTGCTCCGCACTCGGGGCATGCCAAAAATGGTTAAAGCCTACGTCGTATAAAGTGGCGGCCGATTGAAAGGAGGAAATATGACCGCCTACATTGGTGTCTTTATTCGCACGTAACACCATCGCCATGGCATTCCAGCGGGTGTACGAGCGAATCCGGTGCTCGATGTTTTGATCGCCAGGAAGGCGGGCCTGCAACTCCACTGGGATGGTATTGATATAAGGGGTTTCAGCATGAAAGGGTTGGTTTACCCCATTGACTCGGGCATGGGATATTTGCTGATCAATTAAATACGCAGCCCTTTCTGGGCCCATAGCGTGAATCACGCCATCGAGTGCTTGAAGCCATTCTTGGGTTTCTGCTGGATCAATATCCAGATCATCCGTTTGCGCCTTACCTAAAACCGATTGCGGAACTGCAGCCATTGCGTGTCTCCATTAGCTCGATGTGGGGTGGTATTTACTCTACAGGGAATATTCTAAAAAGCACAAAAGGGCTTGACAAGAAATTTTCCACATAATGATAGTATTTCTCATAATATGGAAATATATTGCAGTGCAAGTCGCACCATGTGAAATGAACGTTAGCGGAATAGGCAGATACACTAAGGGATTGGAATGACGCCCTATTTATGAAGCTACCCTTTGCCTTCCCAGCTAGCATTAATAACAGCTCCTGGTTTCGCCGCATCAGGGGATTTCGCTTGGTCTATACCCCCCTCGTAGCGATCGTCATCTTTACCGTGATGATGACCATCATTCTGGGTACCCTGCAAATGCAGGAACGCAACCAACAAGAAAATGCCTTATTTAGAGAGCTGTCTTTAGTGAAGCAACGCATTCAATTGCGCTTTGCCAACAATACCGAAGTGCTGATGTCGCTGAGCCGGGATTTAGGCAGAGTAAATAGTGATGAAAAAACAAAAGCGAATGCTTTAAAGGAAGCGGAATCATTTTTACTAAACAACCATGAGATCAGCCAACTTATTTTGCTCGATCGGGACAATCAGCGGCAATGGATGATGCCGCCACCATCCCGAACCAATACCTGGTTTGATCAAGCGCCGTATGCGAAGGAATTGAGAGCGCAACTGAATAAGACCATTGAGTTGACTGTCAGCACGAATCGCCCAGCGTTTAGTAACTTCATTCAAATTGATTTGCCCAATGAAGAGCCGATGGCAAAAGAGCGACGAACCATCTTTTGGCAAACCATCCCAATTGGACCCGATGGGGATATCGTTGGCGTGATGGCGGTGCTTTACTCCGCGCAAGGCATTATGGAATACGTTATTCCGCCAGAGTTAAAAGGCCTCTACCGCTTTAGCTTAACCACCGATACGGGAAAAGTGTTAGCCATCTCATCAGATCGCAACATGCCGCCACGCTCCTTGACCAATCAAACCAGCTTGGATCTCGGCATCTTAAGTCCTAATGCAATCCTGCGCGTCGATACCTACCCTACCCCCAGTAATCTGACATTTAAAATGCTGCTCGGGGTGGTCATTGGGCTGAGTGCATTCGTTATTTTGAGCTTATGGTCCGTCATCAAGCAAATGCAAGTTCGTCAATTGGCGGAAGCCAGCTTGCGTACCGAGACGAATTTTCGAAATGCCATGGAGAACTCCACGCCGGTTGGTATTCGGGCGCACGACATGCAAAAACGCATCACCTACGTGAATCGGGCATTTTGTGAAATGACCGATTGGAGCCCAGAAGAGCTAATGGGCCTGCAGCCGCCCTTCCCTTTCTGGCCGGCAGATCAACAGGAATACTTACTGAAAAAAATGGATGCGGCACTGAGCGCAGACTCCCACCAGGAAATGAAAGGTGGTATTGAGGGAGTGATCCAGCGGCGCGATGGTACGCGCATCGCAACGCGTACCTATATCGCTCCACTCATCAACGAAAAAGGTGAGCAAACGGGCTGGGTTACTTCCCTCGTTGATATTTCAGAGCCAAAACGCATTCGTGAAGAGTTGGCTGCCTCACAAGACCGTTTTATTACGGTACTTGAAGGCTTAGATGCCGCCGTTTCGGTGATCTCCATCGAAACAGGCGAACTCCTCTTTGCTAATCGCTTCTACCGAGAGCGCTTTGGAAATACGTCGCAAGGCCATATCGATTTAGCCAATCATGAAATGGACCCTGCGCTACTGCATAGCCTTGAAGATGACAACATCGATCCTCTGGCAGGCTTACCCAGCTCTGAGCTCAATCAAAATCGGCAAACCGAGTCGCAAGAAATTCAACTCATTGGTGAGGAGGCAAAGTGGTACGAGGTACGTCGCCGATTTATTCCTTGGGTTGATGGTCATTTGGCGCAGCTTCTCATTGCGACCGACATTACCTTACGCAAAAACACCGAGGACTTAGCGCGCGAGCAAGAAGAGCGCATGCAATTTACCAGCCGCTTGACTACGATGGGTGAAATGGCATCCTCGCTGGCACATGAGCTCAATCAGCCTCTGGCTGCGATTTCAAACTATTGCATGGGCGTGGCTAAGCGCTTATCAGGTCAAGCGGATCAAGCTCTCTCAAATGATTTACTTCCCGCGCTTGAGAAAGCATCTCAACAAGCGCACCGCGCTGGAACGATTATTCAGCGGATACGTGGCTTTGTGAAACGCAGTGAGCCACAACGCAAAGACTCCGATATCGCTGAGATTGTGGCGGATGCCGTTGGCTTGGTTGAAATTGAGGCCCACCGGCATCGTCTGGCCATTGCAGTGGAGATAGCACCCAATCTGCCCAAAGTCAGCCTAGACCCGGTCTTAATTCAGCAAGTATTGGTCAATCTGCTGAAAAACTCCCTAGATAGCGTGCGCGAAGATGCGCCACTATCGTCCCGCTGGGCAGTACCGCCCATCAAAATTAGCGCTGATTTAGAGACTAGTACATTTCCAGCCATGCTGCGTATCCAAGTCGTCGATAGCGGCCCAGGAGTGGCAGATGGGGTAATTGAACGCATGTTTGAGCCCTTTTTCAGCACAAAATCCGATGGAATGGGTATGGGACTCAATATTTGCCGCTCCATTATCGAATCCCACCATGGTCGCTTGTGGGCCAAAAACCAGCATGACCCCGATAGCGGCAAGGCAGTAGGCTGCACCTTTACAATACTATTACCACTCGAAACGACAGAAACCGAAGCAACTGCTTTGGCCTGATGCGTGTTTCGAAATACCAAGCGGAACTGACTGATGAACCTAATGAATACATCCAACCCCAATCCAACCGAAGTGGTTTACGTTGTTGATGACGATGAGGCGGTGCGGGATTCGTTAACCTGGTTACTAGAGAGCAACGGCTATTTAGTTCGCTGCCATGCCAGTGCAGAGCGTTTTTTGCAATCGCTGCAAAGCACGGATAAATCCACCATTTCGTGTGTGATTTTGGATGTCCGGATGCCAGGCATGTCGGGCCTTGAGCTGCAAGAGCGCCTCATTAGTGAAAACCTCCCCATGCCCATCTCATTCATTACCGGTCATGGTGATGTATCGATGGCTGTCACCACCATGAAAAAAGGCGCGGTTGACTTTATTGAAAAGCCCTTCAAAGAAAATGAACTATGCGCCCTGGTAGAAAAGATGCTGGCCAAAGCACGCACCGATTACAGTCAAGCGAGCCAACGCAAAACCACCCAGGGGTTGCTAGGCAAGCTAACGGGTCGCGAACGACAAGTACTTGAGCGCATCGTTGCCGGCCGTCTGAATAAACAAATCGCCGATGATTTGGGTATCTCAATTAAAACGGTTGAGGCCCACCGT
>CAZWPR010000027.1:0-12292 GCA_964636135.1 uncultured Polynucleobacter sp. | reverse complement strand
ATCTGCCCAGCAAGGACTGTGTTTGCTGTGGCAGGCCCTTTAATTGGCGAAAAAAGTGGGAAAAAGTTTGGAATGAAGTGAAATACTGTTCGGATCGGTGCCGGCAAAATAAACAGGAAGTCAAAAAACCGACTTCCCTGTAGTTGTCTGGAGTTGGCAGCATGCTTCTTTCGGTTTAGAGTGGTAGGTGAAGCTTTATAAAAATAACGACCCTCGAAAGGATTCGCAATGAACCAAAAAGACATTCAAGACTGGCAGCAAAAGAAAGCCAAAGAGCTCTTTACGCTATCCCATAAGTTGCTCGATACCGCTAAGCAACTAAGCGAGCATCATGCCAATGAGCTGAAACACAATATGGACCATGCACTGCGATTTGCTAAAACAGCGGCGAAGAATGATCTGGAGAGTTTGAAGCTCCTGCAGGAGGAGGCAACCCAGGCTGCCGCTGATCGTTTGCACGTTTATCACAAAAAAGTGAAAAGCATGCTGCGCGAGATGGGCGATGACGCTGCGGACGAGGCGGAAAAATATTTAGATAAGGCCCGCGAGTCTCTCTCCGGTTGGCTTGAGGAAGTCGAGAAAAAAATGCCAGCCGGTGGCGAGCATTTGGCCAAAGTGGCGCGTGACTTGTCGCGCGCCGGCGAAAAAGCATTCAAGGAAGGGCGTCGCGTTATTAATGAAGCAGCTGAGGCTGCTGAAAAAAATATCAGCAGTTTATCCAGTCGCACTCAGGCCGGCAGCTCTAAGTCGACTGCACCTAAAAAGGCAGCCGCCAAAAAAGCGCCAGCAAAACGCGCGGTCGCAAAAAAACCCGCCACTAAAAAGACCGCTAAAAAGAAGGCGTAAGCTTTTGATTTTTATTGCTGATCTTGAATCAGTAAGGTAATCGTCGCCACCCTAAACTTGGGGTGGCGTTTTTACTTATAAAACCCAGAAATGGTGGGTGCCATCCTTTCCTAGCTGAGCAACTAAACCAAATTCCCAGTCTAAGTAAGCCTGCATTGCCTCTGGACCAATATTGGTTCCCTCATAGGGACGTTTATAGCGGTCGCGCGCAGGTGAGGCAAGATGGGTCTCACCCTTCTCAAGTGGGAGTCCAGCCTTGATCCATTCCTTATTGCCGCCTTGTAATACGGATACTCGTTTACCGGAGTAGGTTTGCATTTCAGCAGCAGCGAAAACAGCCAGTTCTGGCGGTGTACTAGTCAGCACATAATGGCTTGTTGCTGGAAGCGACTTCAATGCCTCGCTTAATTCGGAGCGGAGGGCAAACCAGGCTCCGGGAATATGGCCTCGAACATAAAACGCGTGGGTACTGAAATCAACTACCAGCACATCTGCATTCGATTCGTGTAGTCGGGCGAATGTGGCTACATCAACATAGTCTACTGTTGGTAAAGAGGGCAAGGGGTTTTTCCATGTGCCGCGCTCACTCAAGTCACCGGCGTGTAAGCCGTCAACGACATAGACATCCCAAGCCATTTGGGCAAGCCACGATGCTGCCATGTCCGCCCGAACACCACTGGGATCGGCTAAAACAATTCGAGCGCCCCGCACTGGAGCAACCATTTCAGTCTCTTGTACTAGCTGCCCGCCTGGAACCGAACGAAAGCCGGGAAGGTGTCCGGCTTCATATTCCTCTGGGGTACGAGTATCAAAAAAATAAGTGGTACGCTCATTCTGCCGTTGCCACTCATTCACATCACTTAACCGCGCACGTTTTACTTTGGCCCGGTCGGCGACGGAACGGGCTCGCCGTGCTGCCTCTGCTGCAGTTTCAGGCCCTACATCCGTAAAGCGCCGGGTTTGACCCACATCTAAACTTTGCCCAGCTAGCTTCCAGCCAATCGTGCCATTGCGTAAGGCATGCACTGGGTTTGGTATGCCCGCATTAATTAAAGATTGTGTTCCTAAAATGCTGCGTGTTCTACCAGCGCAATTCACAATAATCTGGGTTTTGGGATTGGGTGCAATTTCCTTTACGCGCAATACAAGCTCAGCGCCGGGAACGCTAATACCGGTTGGGATGCTCATGGTGTTGTATTCATCAAAGCGGCGCACATCCAGTACCACCATGTCTTCTTTGGCATCAATCCGTTGCTTTACTTCCTCGGCTGAGAGGGATGGTGTGTGGCGTTTCGACTCCACAAGCTCACCAAAGGATTTGCTGGGTACATTGACATCCCGAAACAATTCACCGCCCGCTGCATCCCACGCCCGAATGCCGCCTTCGAAAATGGATACATCGGTATAGCCCAATGCAATCAGGCGGCGTGCGGCTAATTCGGCAAAACCTTCGCCCTCATCGAGGGTCACAATTGGAACATCGTGCCTGGGCAGCTTTGCATACGCATCGTATTCAATGCGAGAGAGGGGGAAGTTGGCCGCAAACAGCGGATGTTCTTCGGCATGGGGGGCTTCTTCGCGCACATCTAAGAAGGCAATTTCGCGACGCTCTAAAAGTGCGTTGCGGACGTATTCATAATTTTTTTGTGGGATAGCAGGATTGCTTGTAGTCATTTTTCTTATCCTTTTTTATCTATTTTAGCAACAGCCAATTACCATTGCTCAGCGACCATCCACCTCAGTCGATTTAGCAAGGACAGCTTTATCGCTAGGATCATTTTTGACTAGCAGCCACATTGCAGCAATAACGATTGCCATGCCGCCAAGCTGAAGTAAGCTGACGGTTTCGGAGAGTACTAGCCAGCCCATAAAAATAGTGGCAATCGGACCCACGATGCCGGCTTGTGCCACCAATGGCGAACCAATCCGATTAATGGCAACCATGATCATCGTCATCGGAATAACAGTGCAGATGCTGGCATTAATGATGCTCAGCCCATAAATCTCTGGCGCTTGGTTAAAAATGGCACTTGGGTTGTAAATCAAAATTTGGATGATGCTACACACGGTCGAAGCAGAGCTCGCAAACACCACCAAGCGAATACTGCCAATTCGCCGCACCATCTCGCCGGAGCCAATCATATAGCTTGCATAGGCACAGGTACTAGCAAAAACTAGCGTCATTCCCAGCCAAGCCTCGCTGCCCAGGATTGCGACATCCTGAATAAAAACCAAAGTAACGCCAAGGTAGCCGGTAATCAGTGCTAGCCACTGTATGCGGGAAATTCGTTTCTTGAAAACAAAATAAGAAATTAATAAAACGAGTGTGGGCGTGAGGTACAAAATAATGCGCTCCAGTCCCACGGAAATGTATTGCAGACCCAAAAAGTCTAGGTAACTCGATAAGAAGTATCCTAAAAATCCAAGACCACATACCTTAAGCGTATCAATCCTAGATATAGGGCTCATCGGCTTACTGCGTGCTTGCCAATAGTACAAGGCCCAAAATAGGGGCAGCGCAAAGATCATACGCAATGCTAGTAAGGTCTCTGGATCTGTTCCGTACGAATAGGCTAGTTTAATTAAGATCGCTTTACCGGAAAAAAGTGCCGATCCCATTCCGGCCATGAGGATGCCGGCAAGGTAAAGTCGGCGCTGTTCTGTGATTGAAAAAAAAGACATGCCGCTTTTATAGCAGGTCGTTGAGTGTCCGCCTGATTTCGAGGATCAGTTCACTTGGGGTAATGCCAATTGGCCCACCCAACTGAGCGAGCAGTCGATCGGCGGCTAGGGCATGTACTTCAACGCCAAGACAGGCTGCCTCCCAAGGGGTAAGCTTCTTATTCATACCCTGAGCCACTAGGGAGGCAATTAGCCCAGCTAAAACATCGCCAGTACCGCCCACTGCTAAACCTGGATTGCCCCGATTACAAACGTGAATTGCCTGCGTGGGTGAACCAAGCAAGGTGTGCTGACCTTTCAGAATCACAATCTGCTGACTCCAGGCCAACAGCTTGCGAAGGCTGCCTATACGATCAGCTTGAATTTCGGCATTGCTGCTGTGAAGTAAGCGCGCTGCCTCGCCAGGGTGGGGGGTCAGGATGCAAGGCAAGGCGCAATTCTGCAGAGCGGCACCCAAAGCATCATCTGCAGCAATTAAGTTGAGCGCATCCGCATCGATAACAATTGCACCCAGCGAAGACAGCGCTGCATAGTCCCTCAATACTGTGCCTACCCATGCTTTGGCTAGTAATGAGGATCCAAGTCCAGGGCCGATCGCAATCACATTGGGCTGAAGGCGTTGTAAGTGAGCGATGGGGTCATCTGCCAAGTTATTCACCTGAGCACTTTCAATCATGAGCTCAGGCTGCTCTGCAAGGGCGTGCGCTGAATGGCCATCCAACATACACAGCATGGTGTAACCCGCCCCACTGTGCAGTGCTGATTTTGCTGTGAGCAAAAGGGCGCCAGCCATGCCAATCGATCCGCCGATGCAAAGTACCTTGCCGGAGTGCGCTTTATTGCTATCAGGACGTCGCTGTAATTTCTTAGCCAATGGCAATGCGTTGAGTGGTTCAGGGGCAAGATTCGATAATGACATCCGATTGAACCCCTTTCTTCGTATTGGCTTATGTAGATTGATCAGTGTATGCTGAAAGTACTGCTTGGTAAATGGATGCCCAAGGCAATTGGGTATTGAGGATTGAAGCCATATGAAAATACAGTTTTTGGGTGCCGCAGGTGAAGTGACTGGATCCAAATACCTACTGGAGATGAACCTAGCGCAGCGCAGTCGACGCGTGATTGTTGACTATGGGATGTTTCAAGGTGGTCGCGAGGCGTTGGAAAAAAACCAAAGCGCATTACCCATTTTGGCATCCGAGGTAGATTGCGTCATCTTGACCCATGCCCACATAGATCACAGCGGCCTATTGCCAAGACTATGTGCGAGTGGCTTTAAAGGCCCGATTTACTGTACTGGCGCTACCTTTGAGCTATTAAAAATTATGTTACCAGATAGCGCACATCTGCAACTGGCGGATAGTGAACGTGCTGCCAAAAAAATCAAACAAGGAAAGTGGCGGGGCACTGTCACCGAGCCCTTGTACAGCGCCAAGGAAGTGGAGACTGCCTTATCGCAGATACGGGTTGTGGAATACCACCAAACCATTGAATTGTTTTCTGGACTACGTTTGAGTTTTTATAACGCGGGTCATATTCTCGGTTCGGCCGTTGCGGTGCTGGATATTCAAGAGGCGGGAGCTGAGTCAAAGCGCTGTGTCTTTTCTGGTGATCTGGGCATGCAGCGGCGCCCCCTGATGCCCGACCCTGAAGTAATTGAATCAGCCGATATCGTGGTGGTGGAATCCACCTACGGTGATCGCCTGCATCGAACCATGGCCGACACGGAAGATGAGCTAGTTGGGGTGATTTGTAAAGTGATGGCACAGCATGGCAATATCGTGATGCCTGCTTTTGCGGTAGGACGTACCCAGGAAGTCTTGTTTGTCTTAATTGATTTAGTGCGGCGAGGGCGACTACCCAATTTACATGTTTGGGTTGATTCGCCGATGGCAACGGCTGCAACCCGATTGACTGAACATTTTTTTGCGCAGCTTGATCCCGAATCGCAATCCACATTTGCCTGGCTCAAAGAAAATCCAGCCGCATTGCATTTACGCTTTATTGCCGACGTCGAAGAATCCAAGGCTCTTAATCGGGTTAAAGGGGGTGCCATTATTATTTCTGCAAGTGGGATGTGCGATGCGGGGCGTGTTTTGCATCATCTGTTATGGAACCTACCCCGCGCTCAAAATGCGGTTGTCATTACCGGCTTTCAGGCGCAAGGCAGTTTAGGGCGCCGCTTGGTTGATGGGGCAGTTTCGATTCGGGTAATGCATCAAGAAGTCCCGGTTAGGGCATCCATTCATACGATTGGCGGCCTATCTGCCCATGCTGATCAGTCCGGTCTTTTAAAGTGGCTGAAGGGTTTCAAAAAAGCCCCCCAGAAAGTATTTGTAACCCATGGTGAGGAGAAGTCCTCCCACGCTTTGGCAGCTGCCATTCAGCGCGAGTTACATTGGCCTGATGTTACCGTGCCGGCACTTAATCAGATTGAGGATTGCTCGCTTTAATCTGACTACAATGGGTTTATTCCGACTGCATTGGATTGCTTATGGGCAATACGCTCCGCCGCACCACCCCCGTTAGCATTACTGACTTAGCAAAGCTTTCCGAGCCTAGCGCTGCTGCACCAGGTTCAAGTCAGGCACATGACTCTTATAAATTCGCATACGACGACGATGCATTTTTGTCCCGTCGTGAAACGCTGGGTATCCGTTTTGAGCTGGAGCTACTTAAGCCTGATTTATTGCTGCGCGAAATGGGCATCGAGAACACCGTCGTAGTTTTTGGTTCGACTCGCTTTTATAGCCCAGAGCGCGCCGCAGAAATGCTTCAGAAGGCAAGCACGCCCAGCGAAAAAATTGCTGCTGAGAAAGCACAAAAGGGCGCTCATTTTTATGACTCTGCACGGCGCTTCGGTGGCTTAGTGGCGCAATACAATCTTAAACAAGCGAATAATGCCGATAAGCTTGTGATCTGTACTGGCGGCGGCCCCGGCATTATGGAGGCAGCTAACCGTGGCGCTTTTGAGATGGGCGATCTATCTATTGGTTTTAACATCAGCCTGCCGCGCGAACAAACACCCAACCCCTATTTAACTCCAGGCCTTAGCGTACGTTTTCATTACTTTGCCTTACGCAAAATGCATTTCATGATTCGGGCACGCAGCATTGTGGTTTATCCAGGCGGCTTTGGCTCTTTGGATGAGTTATTTGAGGTGGTTACGCTCATGCAAACCAATAAGGTCGAGCGCTTTCCGATTATTTTGGTCTGCAAGTCTTTTTGGGACGAGGTGTTGGGATTTCAAAAGTTAATTGACTATGGTGTGATTGATGCAGCCGATCTAAAGTTAATTCATTTTGTCGATAGCGCTGAAGAGGCATGGGACTACATCGCAAATTGGTACGAACTCAATTGAGTATGAGTGCTCCATGGGATGCGATTGTGGTCGGAGGGGGTGCAGCAGGGCTTTTTTGCGCCGGTATTGCTGGTCAGTTGGGTAAAAAAGTCTTAGTCTTAGACCATGCCGCTGTGCTTGGTGAAAAGATTCGCATTAGTGGCGGTGGTCGCTGTAATTTCACCAACATCAGTAGTACTCCAGCCCATTTCCTATCCTGTAACCCGCATTTCGTGAAGGGTGCGTTAGCGCGCTATTCTTCCACTGATTTTATTGGGCTAGTAAAACGGTATCGCATACCGCACCATGAAAAACACCAGGGCCAACTCTTTTGCGATCACTCTGCCAAAGACATTATTTCGATGCTCTTTGCGGAATGCCAGCAGGGTGGAGTCACTATTCGTAATCCCGTATCCGTAGAGCAAATCCAGTCCGCGAATGGGGGCTGGGAGCTTAAAACCAATCAGGGCGTAGAGCGCACGAAAGCCATCGTGATGGCCACCGGCGGACTGCCTGTGCCGGCTATTGGTGCGAGCGACTATGCATTGGGTATTGCGAAGCAGTTTGACCTGCCAGTGGTGCCAGTGCGCCCAGCATTGGTGCCGCTCTCGTTTACATCCGAAGAGTTCACTCACTTGAGTGCGCTCGCTGGTTTGAGTGTGCCAGTTCGCATTGCTGCTGGCGCCAAGGGGCAGCGCTATGGACGCGGTGACTTTCAGGAAGATCTGCTCATCACCCATAAGGGCTTGTCTGGTCCCGCAGTCTTGCAAGCCAGCAGCTATTGGATTGAAGGGGAATCCATCGCAGTTAATTGGCTCGGCGCACACGACGTCAAAGGCAAACCATTTAATTGCGATGCCTTATTTGATGATCCGGATAATCGCCTCAAGCAAACGGAAACGATCCTGGCGATGGTGTTACCGCAGCGCTTAGCCAAAGCATTTGCAGAACAGCAGTCGCTGCTCGGCCGTAAGTGGGCAGAGGTTGGTAAAAAAGATCGGCAAGCCCTTAAAGCAGTCTTACAGCATTGGACTGTGAAGCCCGCCGGTACTTTAGGCTGGAAAAAAGCCGAGGTGATGCTCGGTGGTGTGGATACTAAGGCGCTGGATAGTCAAACCATGATGGCGAAAGCACATCCGGGCTTGTACTTTATCGGGGAGTGCGTGGATGTCACCGGTCACCTTGGGGGCCACAACTTCCAGTGGGCCTGGTCTAGCGGCTTTGCCTGTGCCCAAGCTCTAGCGGTAGCTCAGGCCTAGCCGACCATTCGTGCCAAGAACCGATGTAATTACGGACCTGTGGATAGCCAGCCAAACGCAGCGCCCAATACGTATTGGCAGAGCGGGCTCCGCGATGGCAGTACGGCACCACTTCATCATCCTCTTTAATTCCGCGACTGTGCAACAAAGCCCGAATTGCGTCTCCTGATTTAAAGCGCCCCCGCTCTAAAAACTCAGACCAATGAATCCAGACTGCACCGGGTACATGACCGCGGCGCTCACAACATGCGGTGTGATCAAGACCATCGTGCTCCAGCTCATCACGCACATCGATCACCACACGCTTTGGGTGATTAAGGTCAGCTACCAAGGAATCAGCCGACATAAAACCAGAGCTGCTGGCTTGGATTTCAAACGCCCGCGGTGTGCCTACGGAAGCTGTCGTGCTGATTGATCCGCCACACTGCTGCCATGCATTCAGACCGCCATGCAGTAAACGCACTTGACGATGTCCGAGGTATTCCAGTAACCAACATTCCCTGGCAACACGCACCCCGGTATCGTCGTCATAGACCAATACGGGTGTATCCAAGGTGATGCCAGCGGTGCCATAGAGTGCTGCAGCTTGGTTAGCAAAAGCGCGCATGCCTTCGGATTTGGTATTGGGCACAAAGTAATCGTAGGTGCTGACCGAAATGGCTCCTGGAATATGTCCGGCAGCATAGGCTTCGGGTGAGCGGGCGTCAATAATCAGGCCATCGAGGCCTGCCAAGGTGGCCAGCAGATTTTTGGGTTCGACCAAGAAGCCGTCGAGCAAATGAAGTTCTGTTGGGGAGGGCATACCTAAGTGTACTGAGGTAAACGAAAAAAAGGCCCTAAAAGGGCCTTTTGCTTGGGTATCGGCATTAGCCGACCATTTGCCGCGTACTTATTCTTGGCAAAAACTAGGGCTTGCCATGAACTGAGCCGCAAACTGGACGCCCATGACGCGGACGTAGCGTTGCAGCATTTCCAGTGATGCAGGATCAAGCAGGTTGCTGGCAGGGATACCAGAAGCCTTCGTTTCACGAATCAGCAGGGCTACTTGGGCCCATTTGTGTAGTCTTTTACGCATATTTATCTCCTATGAGGCAAATAACGCACTGACTTTTGATTAAGTTAACAAGAATTTCGATTTATTTTGAACTTTTCTTAAAAACACGCCCAAAGCTAAAAATGCACCAATTTAGTGCAATATAAGCTAATGTCTTAAGAGTAATCAGCCAAGACCCAATCAGCAGCTACTTGGATAGTAAACTGAAGCTAAGCAAAGCAATCATTGCCTTGTTTTTTTTGATCCTTCATTCATTAGGAGTTCACTTGAAGAAAATTGCCCTTATCGCACTCTGCTCTACATTTGCAGCCACCAGTTTTGCCCAAGCACCCGCTAAGCCAGCAGCCCCATCCGTTTCGATGGCGCCGGTTGCAGCAGAGGTGGTTGTCATGACCTCGACCGTTGATTCCGTTGACGTGAAGAAGCGCATCGTTACTTTAAAAGATGACAAAGGCAATACCGCTACCATGACGGTTGGTAAGCAGATCAATGACCTTGAAAAAGTAAAGAAAGGCGATTTGTTTGTAGTGGAGTATGCCCAAGCGTTGGCAGTTGGATTGGCGATTGCGCCTAAAGATGCCAAGCCAGGCGTCAGTGGAACGCGTACCGTTACCATCGCTGGTAAGGGTGCTAAGAAGCCATTCGAAGAAATTACCGATGTGATTGTTGCTACTGCAAAGATCGCGAGCATTGATGTTGCTAAGCGTACTGCCGTTTTGACCTTGCCAAGTGGCGAGAAGCAAACCGTGAAGGTAGATCAAAAAGTATTAGGACTTGAGAAATTCAAGGTAAATGACGATGTAGTTGTAGAGTACATCGACGACATGGCGATTGGTTTTGTAACGCCACCAAAGAAGTAAGTTATAACGCGTGCATCACAGTGCGCGCCGCATAAAAACAAAAGGCCCGCAATGCGGGCCTTTTTATATGCCTACAGCATCGTCATTTTGCGTTCGGAAAGAACAGTTGTTCCCCGCCTACCTTATAAGAGGCGATGGTATCTTGACCTTCTTTCGAAACCAGCCAGTTGATAAATGCCTGGCCATCTGCTTTTTTCACATTCGGAAACTTTTCTGAACTAACCAGCATCACACCATATTGATTAAAGAGTTTAGGATCACCCTGAACCAAAATGGTGAGATCACCGCGATTTTTAAATGAAAGCCAAGTGCCTCGGTCAGCCAAGATATAGGCGTTCATACCCGATGCGGTATTTAAAGCGGGGCCCATGCCCGAGCCAGTTTCTTTATACCAAGGCACGTTTGCGTTGACTTCAACGCCCGCGCCTTTCCAGTAACGGAGCTCTGCTGCATGGGTGCCGCTTTTATCGCCGCGCGACACGAAAGCAGATTTGCTATCAGCAACTTTCTTGAGTGCTGCTTGAATGTCTTTTCCACCTGCGATTTTGGCAGGATCTGTTTTAGGCCCCAACAGCACAAAGTCATTAAACATCACTTCTTGCCGTTTATCGGAAAACCCCTGCGATACAAATAGTTCTTCCGCTGCTTTGTCATGCACAAAAACCACATCAGCATCACCACGGCGACCAATGTCCAGTGCTTGGCCAGTACCTACCGCAACCACTTTGACAGCAATACCAGTCTTATTCGTGAATACCGGCAGAATGTGGCCGAATAAACCGGACTGCTCGGTTGATGTGGTGGATGAAACCAGAATGCTTTTCTGAGCTTGCGATACGGCTGGCCCACTTCCAATTAACAAACCAAAGGTCAGTAGGGTGGCAGCGCTTAGTGCGGAGTATTTTTTAAACAGCGACATGGAATCTTCCCTTAAAAACACGTTGTTATGATTCATGTCTTCGGTGTATAAATCAATATGCAATTAATTACATATGAGCTGATATGAATATCGTGATTAAGCCCGCCCTTACGCTAGAGTCAGGTGGCAAGAGTCGTTCATCTGTTGATTTGTCAGCCATCGCCATCCTTTTGCGGGAAGTTCAGCGGGGGAAAACCATTCAATCGGCCGCAGAGGCGCTCGATGTCTCTTATCGGACGTTATGGAATCAAATTAAAGCGGCAGAAAAGGTCTTAGGTACGTCTTTATTGCTCACCACCAAAGGCCATGGCTCCGCATTAAGTCCGGCAGCGGAATCCTTTTTGAATTCCGTTACCCAAATGGAGCTTCGCTTTGATCGAGTGAGTCAAGATGAGGTCAACCGACTATCCCGCGAACTCGCATCATGGATTGATCCTCGGCCAGTGCATTGGCTTTGTTGTAGCAGCAGTGATCCATTAATTGAGCAGGTCATCGATGGACTCGCTCAAATTGATTATCAAACCATGGGATCAGGTCAGGCGCTCGAGCGTTTGCTTGCCGGTGATGCTGATATTGCAGGATTTCATTTGCCTGATCAGGACAGTTTGCTGCACGTGCAGGCCCATTTAAAAAAAGTGGGGATGATGGCTTATCCAGTGATGCGACGAATGCAAGGGCTGATGCTCGCCACCGGTAATCCCTTGCGCATAAAAAAACTGGCGGATTTGGCGCGGCCCGAAGTGCGCTTTATCAATCGACAAAAAGGCGCGGGGACACGCTTACTGCTCGATACCTTGATGGAAAAGGCAGGTATCGGCAGTGATCGTATTCGGGGATATCGCCATGAAGAGTTTACGCATACTGCGGTGGCTACTGCTATCGTGGCTGGCACCGCTGACGCGGCACTGGGTCTCGAGTACATTGCAGCACAATTTCGTTTGGGTTTTATTCCGCTGGAGGAGGAGACATTTTATTTAGCCATGTCACCCAAGACCCATGCTAGCAAGCCGATACAAAAGTTCATCCAGTCCTTGCAGGCTTTGGCGGCAAAGCAGGTGGGTTACCGAGCTGCGACTGCTCGGCCCCGAAAGTAGCTAAAATCAAAATACCTAATCAAGTAAACCGCTAAGGAGCCTTGCCTTGAATACACCGTCCTCCGCCAGCCAAGTCAAGGTGCTGGCATTTGATGTCTTTGGTACGGTGGTCGATTGGCATGGATCGATTGTGCGCGAAGTTAGTAGCTTAGGATTATCAGTAGACCCAGTTGACTTTGCGACTGCTTGGCGGAACGGCTATCGACCGGCCATGGCGCGTGTTCGTTCTGGCGAACTT
>CAZWPR010000026.1:0-12488 GCA_964636135.1 uncultured Polynucleobacter sp. | reverse complement strand
AGGGGTGGAATCAAGCTCGCGGTGGCGCTGAATCAGATCAATGCGCGAATGCAGCTCCGATTGCTTAGCGAAGTAGCTCATGAGTTGGTCGACTAAAAAGACCGAGCGGTGTTGTCCACCGGTACAACCAATGGCAACGGTCAAATAGCTTCTGCCGTCTGCAATGTAGCTGGGCAGCCACTTCTCAATAAAGTGAACAATGTCTGCCTCCATACTCTTGACTGCTGGAAGTTCCCGTAAAAAGGCTTTCACTGGTTCATCATGCCCAGTCAGTGGACGCAGCACTTTGTCGTAATGGGGATTTGGCAGGCAACGAACATCAAACACCAGATCGGCCTCGCTGGGAACGCCCTTCTTGAAGCCAAATGATTCAAAAATTAATGTGAGGCCATTCGGCTTTTCTTTAAGAAGTTCATGAATCCAGGCGCGCAATGTATGTGATGGAAGATCGCTAGTATCGATGCTATGAGCTTGCTCCCGCAATGGATCTAGCAAGCTGCGTTCACGCTCGATCGCCTCAATGATGGTGGCCGATTGATTTTGTTGTGCGCTGACAGCAGTAGATAAGGGATGACGACGGCGCGTTTCAGAGAAGCGCTGTACTAAGGTGTTCGTATCGGCATTTAGAAACAACACGCGGACTTGGTGCTTTTGTCGTATGGTTTCTAAGAGGGTTGGTAGCTCTGCAATCGATTGGCCGCGGCGCGCATCAATTGCAACCGCAATAAACTCACGCCCCTCATTCTCCATTGCAGTGATGAGGTTCTCCAATAGTGGGACAGGCAGGTTGTCGACGCAATCGTAACCGCTATCTTCAAATGCCTTGAGAGCAACGGATTTACCTGAACCAGAGATACCGGTTATCAGATGGATTTGCATACTAAATTAAGCGCCCTTGAATTTTTGGCTGCTCAGACTCAGTAATCATTTGTACGCGTTGTCGCTCAATGAATTCTTTCAAGGTATCGATGCCACGTAATTGCAAAATGGTATTACGGACCGCAGCCTCTACCAGTACAGCTAGATTTCGACCTGCGGCCACTTGAATTTTCACTGTACGAATTTGCGTTCCCAATACATCGACAAACTGGGCATCAATTGGCAGGCGCTCAAACTCTCCATCATTGCGACGAACCAACTGAACAATCAGTCGCAACTTCAGTTTGCGGCGGACTGCGGTTTCACCAAAAATAGTGCGGATGTCGAGTAAGCCCAGGCCGCGTACTTCGAGTAAATCACGCAGAATTACGGGGCAACGCCCCTCAATGTAGTCTGGACCAAGCCGCGCAAAATCCACTGCATCATCAGCAACCAAGCCATGCCCCCGGGATATCAGCTCTAAACCCAATTCGCTTTTGCCCAGGCCCGATTCACCCATGATGAGGACGCCCAAGCCCAAAATGTCCATAAAGACCCCATGCATGGTGACTTGAGGGGCGCCTATTTTGGTTAGGTAAGTCCGTAAATGGTCAATGACCTCAGCAGCCGAAACCGGCGTAGTAAATAGCGGAGTAGAAGAGCGCTGGCAAAACAACTCCAAATCTGGATCGGCTGCTCTGCCATCCGCCACAATCACACAGGGTGGAGTTTTTGAAATCAGATTGGCAATTTGAGCATGCCGTTGTTCGGCGGTCAGGTCGGCGTGGTAATCGACCTCTTGCTCACCAAATATTTGAATGCGGCTGGGGTGGATTAGATTAAGGTGGCCAACTAGGTCAGAGGAAGCAGCAGCTGCCCGAACCGCTTCGGTTGGAAATTTGCGATCGGCCCCCTCCAGGCCACGAATCCAAGATAGCTTGAGATCCGAGACATTGTCATCAAAAATCTGAAGCGCGGTGAGACCCTCAAGCAGCAGATGTTGTGACATAAATCAGGCACTCCATTCCTGTAACAGACGAGCTACTTTTTCCGGATCGTTTTCAGCGTTGATTTTGCTGCGTGTATCGGGATCGGAGAGAAGTTGCGCAATCGAAGAAAGGATTTCTAAATGTTGCTGTGTTGCTTTTTCGGGGACCAGTAAAAAAATAAGTATCGATACAGGTAGGCCATCGGGGGCAGCAAATTCAATCGGTGTATTCAGCCGGACCAATGCTGCCACAGGCTCTTTCAATCCCTTGACTCTGCCATGCGGTATTGCAACCCCAGCACCGAGGGCGGTGGAGCCCAAATCCTCGCGCGCATTTAAAAACGAAACAATGAGGTCAGAGCTAAGGTTTAAACGCTGACTAAATAGAGAGCCTGCCAGCGCAAAGGCTTCAGCTCTGTTTTTCGCAGAGCAATGAAGCGCAATGCAGTCTGGTGTGAAAAGATCAAGAAGGGCATTCATATGCAATTGATTATATGACTAGCCCAATCGGCCTGCTTATTCCGGGTGTTTTTCGTGGTGGTGATCTTGCACCTTTTCCTTGTGCTTGACCACCTGCCGCTCTAGTTTGCCCACTGCAGCGTCGATGGCGTGGTAGAGGTCGGCATTGTGTGCCTCAGCGTACAAATCCTTACCTTTAAGGTGAATTGTTAACTCTGCAGTTTGCCGTAAGTCTTTTTCTTTAGCGTTATCGATCATCAAGAAAACAGTCGCGTCAATCACGTGATCAAAGTGCTTTCGAACCTTACTCATTCCTAACTCTACATGGGCACGCATTGCAGGGGTCACTTCAAGATGACGGCTGTTGATTTTTAAGTTCATAAGCAATACCTCCAGAGTAGAAACGAACTACTAGTAAATCACATTTACAGTAAATTACATACGGAAATTTTCACCCAGATACACGCGCCGGACAGCATCATTCTGAATAATTTCATCTGGCTTGCCGGCAGCTAGGACGCTACCCTCACTAATGATGTAGGCGTGGTCGCAGATACCCAAGGTTTCACGTACATTGTGATCGGTAATCAATACCCCAATTTGGCGATCCCGAAGAAAGCGCACGATGCGCTGAATTTCCCCAACCGCTATGGGGTCAACGCCCGCAAATGGTTCATCGAGCAAGATAAATTTAGGCTGGGAGGCAAGCGCCCTGGCAATTTCAACACGACGCCGCTCGCCACCGGAGAGTGATAGCGCTGGATTGTTACGCAGATGGGTAATCTGTAGCTCGCCTAGGAGCTCATCTAAGCGCGCCCGAATTTCTTTTTTGCTGAGTGCCTTACCGCCTTGAACTTGTAACTCCAGTACGGCTTGAATATTCTCAGCAACATTGAGTTTCCGAAACACGGAAGCTTCTTGCGGCAGATACGACAAGCCCATGCGGGCACGTTCATGGATCGGTAAATGGCTAATTTCTTTTCCATCTAAATTGATATTGCCCCCATCAAGCGGGACAAGGCCAACAATCATGTAAAACGACGTGGTTTTGCCGGCGCCATTTGGGCCAAGTAGCCCTACTACTTCACCGCATTTCACCTCAACCGAGACATCCCGAACCACTGTTCTGGAGCCATAGCGCTTTTGCAGGTGACTGGCCGTAAGGGTTGGAATCGTTGGTTCGGATGCAGATGCAGTATTCATTGAATCACCACTTTACTACGAGGGGCCAAAATAGCTCTAGAGGATGGTGGAGCGCTTTTGGGCTGATTGGGCGGGGGACTCACGCGGTATTCTTGGGTGTCATCGCGGTACTCTATTTTGCCGCCGCGTAAATGATCGCGCATTTGCATATTCAGTAAGCGCTTCATATTGGCATCGCCAAGCAAAATCAGCACTTCTTGTTTGCCGTTGTAACGGACGTCTCTACCGAGGCCCTGCATAAACTCGTTCGCTGGCCCTTCGCGGCGTTGCCGAAATGTCGCAAGCGTTTTCGCATCGCCCTTCACTTCAATGAATTGATAGCCTTCTGGATCAATCAGAATGTCGCCCTTATCGCCAGTCACCACAATGCTGCCCTTAATTAAGAGAATATCGCCCTGCAACTTGTATTTTTGTTCTACCTCGTTAATCGATACAGAGTCTGCATTGAGGATTAACGGTTTATCTTGATCTGCCTTTTCAGCTAGCGCAAGGCTAGTGACTAAGCTGAGCCAAAAAAATACAAAAGGCACAAGAAGGAAGGCCGATCGCGTATCCATCTGTCTTACCGCGTTCCTTGTTGCGCAGGTTCGATGCGCCCTTTGACTGTACCCAGTAATTGCATGCTTTGCTGGACATTATCAAATACACCACCTGCACTCGATTGCATAACAGAGAGGCCTTGCTCGAGTTCTACCGGCTTATCCGTTGTGATGATGTCATCATTAATCAAGACCTGAAAGTAGCTCGACTTTGCCAGCATATAGGGACTGGCCTTTTGGGTTTCGCTTGCGTTTTGTGGCGGCCTGTAAATTTCGACGTTATCGAATAGATCTAGGATAGTTAGATCGCCATCGATGTGACCACGCTGCGCACGAACGGTAACGGGCGCCTTATCTGGCTGGAAGGATCGCATTCTGGGACGCACAATATCAATCGATGCATCGTCATCGTAATGAATCAACTCTTTACCTAAAATCCGATACTTGGTTTGGCCTTGCTCGTTGAGGTAGGAGAGTGCACCATTTTTGATGGTGTAATCCGGCTCATGCAGGCGTGGACGCTCAATCACATTGATGGGTAAGGGCGTATTTTTTTGAACTAGCCAAAAGGTAAGCAAGGTCAGTCCGCCCATCAGCAGTAAAGGCATTAAGCGAAGGATGGCGCGAACAGTGCCCAGCTTGACTTGGGCCATATTGACTTGCATTTAGTTGCGCGCCTGCGTTAGAAGTGCTTCATAGCGGTTTTGTGCTTTGAGAATGAGATCACATAGTTCGCGAACCGCGCCGAAGCCGCCAGCCTTGGAGGTAACGAAGTGCGCAAACTCGCGTACGGCCTCGTGTCCTTGGGCAGGGCTAACGCGCAGGCCGGCTTGTTTCATCATCGGTAAATCAGGCCAGTCATCGCCCATAACAGCGCATTCCGCAGCTGTATAGGTAGTTCGCTTTAGTAATTCACTGAGCGCGATTGCTTTGTTCTCTACCCCCATAAATACATGCTTAACCCCTAGCTCCTCACAGCGGGCGAGCACCATTTTGGAGTTTCTGCCGGTGATGACGGCAGTTTCAATACCGCATTGTTGTAGCAACTTGATACCGAGACCATCCTGAATATCAAAGGCCTTCACTAACTCTTTGCCATCTTGACCAAAAAATACCTGGCCATTCGTGAGTACGCCATCGACATCTAAAACCAGTAGCTTGACCTGAGCTGCTCGTTCCCATGCCTGCGGAAATTGCACTGATGGGTTGGTTTGGTGTGGATTAAATGCAATCGGCATATGAATCGTTTCTTAAAGAACTTTGGCAGCAAACAGGTCATGCAGATTGAGTGCGCCCAATAAATGCCCGTCTGGATCCGTTACGAGCAAATGGTTGATGCGGTGCTTTTCCATCATCTCAATCGCTTCTTCTGCCAATAGCTCAGGTGGAATGGTGCGGGGTTTGCTGGTAACCGCATCTTTTAGGGTGACCCCAGTCAGGTCAGTTGATTTTTCAAGCAAGCGGCGCAGATCCCCGTCGGTAAAAATACCAGCCACGGTAGAGTCTGCGGCAAGCATAACAACCATTCCCATTTTCTTGGCCGTCATTTCCAAAAGTGCAGCTGGCAGGTTTGCATCAATCGAAATGCGCGGAGTTTCTGCAAGGCTTCGCATCACATCGCTCACGTACATCAGCTGCTTGCGTCCAAGACGCCCTCCTGGATGGGAGCGAATAAAGTCTTCCGCCTGAAAGCCGCGCGCATCGAGCAAAGCTACTGCCAAAGCATCGCCCATCGCAAGAGCAGCTGTCGTGCTGCTCGTGGGCGCGAGGTTAAGAGGACAAGCTTCTTTTTCAACCCCCGTATCCAGATGTGCGTCTGCCAATTTAGCAAGAGACGAGTCAGGTTTGCCAGTGAGTGCAATCAGCTTGGCGCCGGTACGCTTAATGATCGGGATAATTGTTAATAGCTCTGCTGTTTCGCCGGAGTTCGAGAGAGCGACAAAGACATCATCCCGCGTCACCATCCCTAAGTCACCATGACTTGCTTCGGCAGGGTGGACAAAAAAAGCGGGAGATCCAGTAGAGGCAAAAGTAGCAGCAATTTTGCGGGCAATGTGCCCCGATTTACCAATACCTGAGACCACAATGCGGCCTTTGCATTGTTGTAACAAATGAATGGCCAATGCAAAGGCATCAGCACCAGGACCTTCAAGGCGGTTGCGCATTGTAATTAGCGCGTCTGCCTCAATCGTGAGGGTATCGCGCGCGAGCTTTAGGATTTGGTCTTGCGTCTTCGCTATCATGGGATGAGTATATGCCGTCAGTCCTTCAATTAACCCTCATTTTGCTGGCTTCCGGTGTAGCCGGAGTCCTTATTTTCCGCTATTTTGGCTTGCCGCCAATTTTGGGCTATTTAGCCATTGGTGTCTTAATTGGGCCAAAGGCCTTTGGAATTGCCAGCGACTCAGAAACAGTCCGCTATTTAGCGGAGTTTGGGGTAGTTTTTTTGATGTTCTCCATCGGCCTGGAATTTAACCTCCAAAAGCTGCGGGCAATGCGCTCCATCGTATTTGGTTTGGGCGCCAGTCAGGTGCTGCTAACTATGGTTTTGACCGTACTCAGTAGTTTTTTACTGAACTGGGTCTACCCCATGAGCTGGCAGGCGGCGCTGGCTTTGGGCGGCGCTCTATCCATGTCCTCTACTGCGATTGTGACGAAGTTACTTTCAGATCGGGGTGAGCTCGAAACAGGGCATGGTCGAAACGTCATTGGCGTGCTCTTGTTTCAGGATCTGGCAGTTGTCTTTTTGCTCATTTTGCTGCCTGCACTGGGTAAGGATCCGAAAGACCTCTTTTTTGCTTTAGGTATTGCGCTGATCAAAATCTCAATTGCCTTATTTCTGATCTTCTTTGTTGGGCGTCAAATGATGAGCCGGTGGTTCAGATTGGTTGCGCAATTTCGTTCGCAAGAATTGTTCATGCTCAACTTGCTGTTGATCGTATTGGGCTTTTCTGCGATCACGGAGCATTTGGGTTTGTCGCTGGCCTTAGGTGCCTTTTTGGCCGGCATGCTGATTTCAGAAACACCTTTCCGCCATCAAGTGGAAGAGGACATCAAGCCTTTCCGCGATGTGCTCTTGGGATTGTTTTTCATCACAGTAGGCATGCTGTTAGACATGCATGTGATTCTGGATCAATGGGTCTTAGTACTTGCCGTATTGGCCTTGATTGTCATCATCAAATTCGCCATGATTGCTGCCTTAGCAAGGGCCTTTGGCGCCAGTGCAGGCGTGGCGATTCGAACTGGTTTGTGTTTATGCCAAGCCGGCGAATTTGGTTTTGTATTACTCAATCAAATCGACGGCCTCCGAATGATCGATCCAGCTTTAAGCCAGGCACTGCTTGCGGCGATGTTGATATCGATGTTTGGGGCGCCCTTCTTGATTCAATATAGCGATCGCATTGCCTTGCGCTTTGCAAGCAGCGAATGGCTACTGCAGTCCTTGGCCTTAACTCGGGTAGCGGCAAAAAGTGTTCGCCATGAAAACCACATCATTATTTGTGGCTTCGGTCGTGCAGGGCAAAGTCTTGCGCGCATGCTCGATCAAGAAAAAATTCCCTACATTGCGCTAGACCTTGACCCCGATCGCGTTGCTGAAGCCAGCATGGCAGGCGACCAAGTGGTGTACGGCGACTCTAGTCGAGAAAATTACTTGGTGTCGGCAGGCATTGCCCGTGCTAAAGCGGTTGTAGTGACTTTTGCGGATACGGCTGCCAGCTTAAAGGTGCTATATCAAGTGGAGCGTTTGCGCCCGGGCATGACCACGCTGGTGCGTACGAAGGATGATTCAGACTTGAAAAAACTAGAGGCAGCGGGTGCAACGGAAGTGGTGCCCGAGCTCATTGAGGGCAGTTTGATGTTGGCATCCCACGTGCTATTGATTATGGGTGTGCCGATGCGTAAGGTGGTGCGCCGCGTAACCGAAGCGCGTGAGGCCCGCTATGGTTTATTGCGCGGTTATTTCCGAGGATCGGAAGGCGATGACTTGGAGGAGAATGACTCCTGGCGTTTACACACGCTGACTTTACTTGCTGGCTCGCATGCGATTGGTAAAACTCTGCACGAGATTGGTCCAGATTTAGAAGGCGTAGCAATCCAGGCGGTACGACGCAAAGTCGGCGGTGATGATTACGTGAAACTCCCCCTTAGCCCGGATCTGCGTCTACTTGAGAACGACATCTTGGTGCTGTCGGGTAGCTCTGACTCAACCGATGTCGCTGAAAGCAAACTGCTTTAAGGTATTTCTCGGCTTAGGCTGCCGCTTTCTTTGCTTTGACTTTGACGGGTTTTGTCTTCAGCAGTGGTGCAAGGTAATGACCAGTAAAACTATCTGGATTCTTGGCCACCTCTTCAGGGGTGCCGGTTGCAATGATCAAGCCGCCACCAGCGCCGCCCTTGGGCCCTAAATCAATAATCCAGTCTGCGGTTTTAATCACATCTAAATTGTGCTCAATGATCACAATCGTATTGCCCTGTTTTTTGAGCGTATGAATCACGGTCAATAGCAATTGGATGTCATGAAAGTGCAGCCCTGTAGTGGGCTCGTCCAAAATATAGAGGGTTCTGCCGGTATCGCGTTTTGAGAGTTCAAGCGATAGTTTTACTCGCTGCGCCTCACCGCCAGAGAGTGTCGTAGCACTTTGACCCAGCTTGACGTATCCCAAGCCGACATCCAGTAAGGTTTTGAGTTTGCGCTTGACCACGGGCACGGCCTCAAAAAATTCATGCGCTTGCTCAATCGTCATGGCCAAGACTTCGTGAATGTTCTTTCCTTTGTAACGGATGTCTAAGGTTTCGCGGTTATAGCGCTTACCGTGACAAACATCACAGGGAACATACACGTCGGGCAAAAAGTGCATTTCGACTTTGAGAACGCCATCGCCCTCACAGGTTTCGCAGCGACCGCCTTTGACGTTAAACGAGAAGCGGCCTGCTTCATAGCCACGCTCGCGTGATGCGGGTACGCCGGCAAAAAGTTCACGAATGGGCGTAAACAAGCCAGTGTAGGTTGCCGGATTAGATCGGGGTGTGCGACCAATCGGCGATTGATCAACGCTAATTACCTTATCAAAGTGCTCAAGGCCTTCAATCGCTTTGTGAGGCGCTGGCTCTGCATTTGACTTATAGATATGGTGCGCAACTGCATGATGCAAGGTGTCATTGATCAGGGTTGATTTGCCAGAGCCCGATACGCCGGTGACGCAGGTCAAAAGTCCTACGGGGATCTCAGCATTCACGGATTGCAAATTATTGCCCGTAGCACCAATGATTTTTAAAAAGCGATCACTGGCAGGGATGCGCTTTTCAGGTACTTCGATGCGTTCGCGTCCAGCTAGGTAAGCGCCTGTGAGCGAGTTGGGATTGGCCTCCACTTCGGCAGGTGTACCTTGCGCCACCACCCGGCCGCCGTGAACACCTGCGCCGGGACCAATATCAATCACGTAGTCAGAGGCCCGAATCATGTCTTCGTCGTGCTCAACCACGAGCACACTGTTTCCTAAATCACGCAGGTGCTTGAGGGTCCCAATCAAGCGATCGTTATCGCGCTGATGCAGGCCAATCGAAGGTTCATCGAGTACATACATCACACCGGTTAGGCCAGAGCCAATTTGCGAGGCTAGGCGAATACGCTGCGCCTCTCCGCCCGACAGTGTGTCAGCACTGCGCTCGAGTGAGAGGTAATCGAGTCCAACATCGTTTAAGAAGGTTAAGCGGGAGCTAATCTCTTTCACAATCTTGTCGGCGATTTCTCGTTTTGCACCTTTGAGCTGGAGAGTTTCAAAATACTCTTTGGCTTCTTTGAGGGGCAGTGCGCTGATTTCAAAAATACCGCGTGATTGCTTACCGTCACCTACTTTGACAAAGCGTGCTTCACGGCGCAGACGTGTGCCATTGCAGTCGGGGCAGGAGCGAATATTTTGGTAGCGAGATAGCTCTTCGCGTACCGCCATCGATTCAGTTTCGCGATAACGGCGTTCAAAGTTGGCCACAATCCCTTCGAAGGGATGCTGTCGCACACTTAACTTGCCGCGCTCATTTAAATATTCAAAGGCAATATTGGTATCGCCGGATCCCATTAACACCAGGTCTTGCGCTTTTTTTGGCAGGTTCTCAAACGGTTTTTCAATATCAAAACCAGCATGCTTTGCTAAGGTCTGTAGCAGTTTGAAATAAAACTGATTGCGGCGATCCCAGCCTTTAATTGCGCCTGAGGCCAACGATAAATCCGGGTGCGCCACAATGCGCTTGGGATCAAAAAAGGAGATGTGACCTAAGCCATCGCAGGAAGGGCAGGCGCCCATCGGATTATTAAAGGAGAAGAGCCGGGGCTCGAGCTCTTGCAGCGAGTAAGAGCAAATAGGGCATGCAAACTTACTAGAAAAAATCGTATCAACACCGGTATCCATATCGACAATCATGGCTTTTCCGTCCGCTAAGCGCAGAGCTGTTTCAAAGGATTCGGCCAAGCGCTGCTGAATATCAGGACGCACCTTAATACGATCCACTACGACCTCAATCGAATGCTTGTCGGTTTTTTTCAACTTAGGCAGCTGATCCACTTCAAAGATCTCGGCTTTTGCAGTGTTGGTGGTGCCGCCACCCGAGCGCACCCGAAAGCGCACAAAGCCTTGAGCCTGAAGATCCTGAAACAGGTCTACAAACTCGCCTTTACGTTCACTCACGACGGGCGCCAAAATCATTAACTTCGTTTCCGCTGGCAGTGCCATCACGGTATCCACCATTTGCGAAACACTCTGCGCTGCTAAGGCCAGATTGTGTTCTGGGCAGTGCGGTGTTCCCGCCCTGGCAAACAAGAGTCGCAAATAGTCATGAATTTCCGTGACCGTGCCTACGGTAGAGCGGGGGTTATGGCTCGTTGCTTTTTGCTCAATCGAAATCGCAGGAGATAGGCCTTCGATGACATCCACGTCTGGTTTTTCCATCAGCTGCAGAAATTGACGGGCATAGGCAGAAAGGGACTCGACGTAGCGACGCTGTCCCTCGGCATACAGGGTATCGAATGCCAGCGAGCTTTTGCCGGATCCCGAGAGTCCAGTGAGAACCACTAACTTCTCTCTGGGGATGTCCAGATTGATATTTTTCAGGTTGTGCGTGCGCGCACCGCGGATCTTGATTTCGTTATTCATGGTTTTTAGGCGTAACTTGTTAATATAGCCTTTTCCCATGAATTCTTCCGAACTCCGCTCGACTCTAGCTCTGGCAGGCATATTTGGCCTGCGGATGCTGGGCCTTTTTCTGCTTTTGCCGGTCTTTAGCCTGCATGCGGAGGGTTTACCGGGTGGCGATCGCGCTTTTTTGGTGGGATTGTCCCTGGGCATGTTCAACATTGTTCAGGCCTTCTTTCATATTCCGCTGGGCGCACTGTCCGATCGGATTGGCCGGCGCCCCGTTGTGGTCGGGGGGCTCATTTGCTTTGTCCTGGGCGCCCTGATTGCTGCTAGCCACGATGATTTGTTGTGGATTGGGATTGGCCGTGGGCTCATGGGTGCGGGTGCGATTTCTGCGGCGATTTCGGCCTGGGTTGCGGACCTCGTGAGTGAAAAGGTACGGACTATGGCGATGGCGATTGTGGGCGGCAGCATTGCTATTTCATTTGCACTCTCCTTGGTCTTGGCTGCTCCGATCTACCGCTGGATTAGCTTAGATGGCATGTTCCTCTTATTGGCTGCAATGGGTTTTGTCGCCATTCTGGTTGCACTTTGGTATGTGCCGACCCCAGAGAAAAAAACCACCCCCCAACACACCCCATTTTTTACTATCTTGCGACGCCCCGAGTTGATGCGCTTGAATGTTGGTGTGTTTGTTCTTAATGCAACCCAGGTGGCGATGTTTTTAGTCGTACCGCATTTATTGGTACAAATGGGCTTTCCACTCTCGCGCCATTGGGAAATCTACCTTCCGGTATTGCTGATCTCGTTTGCATTAATGGCGCCGATTTTGGTCTTGGGTGAAAAAAAGCAACGCCTGCGTGTTGCAGTATTGTTGGCGATTGGTCTACTGTTTATTTCGCAGGCAGTCTTTATTGAAGCCACTACTATTTTGCTGATTTCAGCAGCCTTGCTAATTTACTTTGTCGGATTTAATTTACTTGAGGCACTGCAGCCCTCATTGGTATCGCGCTGGGCGCAAGATTCCAAGGGTACGGCGCTCGGTATTTACAACACCACCCAGTCCTTGGGGCTCTTTTTTGGTGCTGCCATTGGTGGTTTGGTAACCCAATACTTTGGCGAGTTATCGGTATTTATGATGGGGATGGCGCTCATTTTTGCCTGGCTTATAATTGCATGGTCGATGCGCGAGTTACCAGCAAAAAAGAATGCCCCGGAAACTCCAGCCGCATAAACAGACAAGTTGACTACTTACCCGCTGTACAAGCCTCATTAACATTAGTGCATTGATTTACATTTTTTTCACATACA
>CAZWPR010000025.1:0-12780 GCA_964636135.1 uncultured Polynucleobacter sp. | reverse complement strand
CGCACTGCGCTAGCACCCCAGGTGATCTATAAAGCTGATTTCATTGCTGAACCCACCTGGCAAACGCACCAATTTAATTTAAATCAATTTAAATCAACCTTCCGTGGGCAAGCTATTAGCGCGCCAACCCTATCCTTTGCTGATGTCATTGAGTTTGGCATTCTGATTTCAAATAATCAGGCTGGACGTTTTGCGATTCAACTCAAAACGCTTCAATCTGCTTAGCTCTTACTGGGCAACTTATAAATGAGTGTATGGTTTAATTCTGTGGACATCTATTGCGAACGCTTAGATGCCAGTTTTTGGGCTGAGCCCATCAATGCCATCAGCAATCTGTCCTTCATCGTTGCAGGATTTTTCCTATGGCGTCTAAGATCCTCCCACTCCACTCTAATGGCTACTCTAGTGATCCTCATTGGTCTCGGTAGTTTTAGCTTTCATACCTATGCTAATCGCTTCACTGGTTTACTAGATGTCTTGGCAATAGCTCTGTATTTATTCGTGTTTGCATTTCTGATTCCCAAACAATGGTCACGAAATTCGATATTGATTCAGCTGGGGTCAGTGCTCCTGCTTATCCTCAGCATTGTATTAGCTCACTTACTAATGAGCAAATTAAAGCCCGGTCCACCATGGTTGCCATCCGGCATGTATTTAGGCGCTTGGTTTGCGCTCCTTATGTATGCTTTAGTCACCCAATACTCGAATATGCCAGCTGCTCGACTCTTATGGCTGACGGTCATTGTTTTTCCAATTTCCCTACTGGGTCGTCAACTGGATATGCCCTTGTGTGAAGCCGTAGGAGGTTCGCATTGGTTATGGCATCTACTTAATGGACTAACATTGTATTTGAGTGCTTATGGTCTTTGTCTAAAACGGCACTCTTAATTATAGTTATTCTAAATAGAT
This sequence comes from uncultured Polynucleobacter sp., assembly GCA_964636135.1. Classification (GTDB taxonomy): domain Bacteria; phylum Pseudomonadota; class Gammaproteobacteria; order Burkholderiales; family Burkholderiaceae; genus Polynucleobacter. The sequence goes on along the minus strand of CAZWPR010000025.1, from coordinate 11,871 downwards.
GAGATTAGGAAAACAGGCAGTAAGCAAACTCTAGATGAAGCTAGTCTACCCATGGGTCGTGTTTATGCATAACGGAATGAAATAACTCCGATCGGAGATGTTTAGTAAGCCAATTTTTTAGGGCTGGGAGCGGCAATTGCTCAAACTGCTGAGGATTGACCATTGAAAACTGCCGAATAAATGGAAAAATGGCAACATCAATCCAATGCTGGTCATTGCCTAAGACATATTGATTGGAATGCAGAACTTCATCCAGTGGCTTTAGCATTAGCGCTATTGCAGCATTAAACACATCGCCTTGATTGAGATTGGGATGCCGATTGGGGTACTTATATTGATCAAGCAATACCTTGAATGGGCCATCATTGCGTTCAATCCAAATTTGAGCAGCAACATCATCCATTGCGCCCCAATTATCTGGGTCAGATTGCTGCAATGCCCAGCGCATGATTTCTACACTTTGATCTAAAACAAGATCACCCACAATCAGCACGGGCACCGTGCCTTTTGGGGAGACCGTCAACATGGATTGTGGCTTATTACGCAATTCAATCTCCCTGTGCTCAACCTGAATACCGGCATAGTTCAAGGTCATGCGAGCCCGGATTGCATAGGGGCATCTGCGATAGGAGTACAAAATGGGCAACATAGATTGGGGGGATTCCTACCTAGTATTAGGCGCAGCCATACGCATTCATTTTTTTAGCTAACAGCATAGCCGAGCCCACTGAGAGTGTTAGCCCCAAAGAGCCATGGCCTGCATTAACCCAGGCATTCTCATAGCCAATCTGCTGAATGTAGGGGATGCCCGATGGTGAGCAAGGCCGTAGTCCAGCCCAAGAAGTGACATCCTTGAGATCAACAGCGCCAGGAAATACCCTTTCGGTATCGGCAACCAGCGATGCAATGCGACTTGGATCGATGGTGAGATTATTTCCGCGGATTTCAGCAAAGCCGGCAACCCGTAGAGTATTGCCAATCCGGGCAAAGACTACTTTTCGGCCTTGATCGGTAATCGAGCCATTGGGCGCACGGTCTGGATTCATAATCAGGAAACTGACGCTATACCCTTTAATTGGCTCAATCAGCAATTCATGATTGAGCTGTTGCAACACGGCATTCGTTTCATTACCAGCCGCCACCACAAATTGATCGGCAGTAATTTCGCCCGTGCTTGTTAGTGCCGACACAATCCGATTACCCTGAACATTGAAATGGATTAGCCGCGCATCATAGATTTCTTGTACACCTGAGCGCTTCAAGAGGAATTGACAGAGCTTATGGCAATCAACTGCCTCATCGCTTGCGGTATGGACACCAAAGGCAATATCCTGCTTGATGCTTGCCAAAGATGGTTCTAATTGAATGCATTGCGCGGTAGTGCGTATTTGCTGCTCGCAACCAAAGGTTTTTTGCAACTCCATCTGCCGCTGCACAGCGGCTAGCTCATATTGATTTCGATAAATCACCAACTTGCCCGTTTTCTCGAGCAGTACATCCTGCTCCGAAATTCCCAAATCACTGAGCCACCCATGCAATCCATTTTTAGTCAGGAAGGAGATCTCAAGCAATTGCTTAGTGGTGCTGTGAACCTGGCTTGCATTGCAGTGGGCTATAAATTGGAGTAACCATTTGAGATGCTGCCAACTTAACTGAGGTTGCCAACGGATTGGGCTATTGCTCGATAACAGCCATAGTGGAATTTTTCTGAATGTATTTGGGCTAGCAAGTGGCTCCACATACGAATAGCTGAGCTGCGCCCCATTGGCATAGCTTGCCCCCATCCCTGCTGCTGGCTCTGAATCGATGACGGTAACAGACCAACCATCTTTTGATAGTGCATAGGCTGTAGTGGCGCCAATAATTCCAGCACCAATGACGCAGACATGCCTTTTCGATTGCACTGTCAATTGAATCTTTTTTTCTTAATCAATAGTTAAAGCTCAAGCCTGCAGAAAATTAATACGCCTTAGGCGTCATATTTTCAATACAGCTGGCTCTATACATTAACTCTAATTGTTTGATTGCCGCAGAATCCGTCTTTTTGAGCTTCCCACTGTCGATATCCGAATTAATATTGGCTTGAATGCATTTTGCTACCGCATCCTCACCCTTGCAGCCTGCAAGAACGGTGACGCTTAACGCAATACTAACGAGAAGTAATTTCTTCATTGCATAGGGCCTAAAAGTTGGATTTAAGCTTAATTGGCCTGCCCAACAGGAGTCGAACCTGTGACCTACGGCTTAGAAGGCCGTTGCTCTATCCAGCTGAGCTATGGGCAGCATGTATCTGCAGCCCCTATTCTAATGGACATGGTTTACGGTTTTTAGCCTTTTTTGGGGCTTTTAATTGAATTAATTTATGATCGTATGGTTATTTCAATAAACCCTTTATAAGCCCTTAAGACCACCATGAAGATCGTTCAAAGACTCCTTTTTGCCTTTTCTCTCTTGTTTGCCCTTAGCCTTAGCGCGCAAGGCCTAACCGAGGGCGGGGACGATAAATACAAACCCAGTATTGGCCAAGAAGGTAAAGATGTGATCTGGGTACCTACTGGCGATGAATTGGTAACCAATATGCTCAAGATTGCCAAAGTCGGCCCATCCGATTTGGTCTATGACCTGGGTGCTGGCGATGGCAAGATTGCGATTGCAGCCGCCAAGCAATTCGGCGCAACTGCAGTTGGTATTGAATTTAATCCAGAAATGGCAGCCCTTGGCCAGCGCAATGCCGAGCGTGCAGGCGTATCCAAGAAAGTGAAGATCATTCAGGGCGATATCTTTAAAGAGGATTTCTCCAAGGCAACGGTTGTCACCATGTATCTTCTGCCTGAGCTCAACCTTAAATTACGCCCTACTATCCTCAAAATGAAGCCTGGCACTCGGGTTGTGTCTCATGCCTTCACCATGGGCGACTGGGAGGCCGATGCCGAAGTGGATAGCCCTGCCAGAGCCTATTTCTGGGTGGTGCCTGCCAATGTTGCCGGTGAATGGACTTTGACCAACTTTGATGCTCAAGGCCCCGCTACATTAAGCCTGTCACAACACTACCAGCGCATTGGTGGCAGTCTATTAATTGATCGCAGAAGCCAACCCCTGCTCAATGCAAAACTGACTGGTACAAAACTGGAATTTAGCTACAAAGACCGCAATGGTAATTTCCGGACAGCGCAAGTAAACGTGACTGGTAATACCTTGAAGGGTGATGATAAGGGCGGCTACGTTCAGAATGAATTTACCGGCGTACGTCGTTAAGTATTGCCCTGCGTTTTCAGTCTTTTTCTAGAGCATGAATAACCCCGCCAACACGGTGCCGGAGCGCCTGCTCTCGCGCACCGGTGCAATTGCCATTATTGTTGGCATTGTGATTGGTGCCGGCATATTTAAGACGCCATCGATGGTAGCCGGCATTACCGGCGATATCGGCTGGATGATGAGTGTTTGGATCATCGGCTCGGTGATTTCCATGGCAGGCGCCCTGTGCTACGCCGAGCTGGCAACTACCTATCCCCATGCCGGTGGTGATTACCACTTCTTATTTAAGGCGTATGGCAAAAACGCGTCGTTTTTGTATGGCTGGGCCAAAGCCACCGTCATTAACACCGGATCAATAGCCTTGCTCGCCTTTGTATTTGGCGACTATATGACGAAGGTCTTGCCCCTAGGCGAATACTCGGCTGTTATTTGGGCACTGCTGATTGTGATTGGTTTGACGCTGGTGAATCTAATTGGTATTCATGCATCAGCAAATGTGCAAACCATACTCACCGTTCTCGAAGTTGCCGGCCTGCTGGCCATCATTGTGGCCGGATTTGGCTTAATGGGCGCCCCCTTACCTGCGGTAGAACATGCAGCCTTTTTCTCGAGCACGCCACCGCTTGGTTTACTTGGTCTTGCCATGGTGTTTGTCCTGCTAACCTTTGGCGGCTGGAATGAATCCGCCTATATCTCAGCCGAAGTGAAAGGTGGCAGCAAAACAGTGGTGTATGTCATCGTCTTTAGTCTCTTGCTCATCACCATCATTTACCTGCTGGTGAATTGGGCCTTAATTAGCGGCCTGGGTATGCAGCAGCTCGCCAGCAGCAAGGCAGCACCTGCCGATTTACTCGGCCTTGCCTTTGGTCCGATTGGTGAAAAACTCCTTGGCCTGTTTGTAGCGGTTGCGGCGCTCACCAGCATTAATGCCACCATGATTGTGGGCGCACGCACCAACTTTGCGATGGGCGAAGACTGGTATGGTCTACGTTTTATGGGACGCTGGGAAGCCAAGCGCGGCTCTCCTAGCTTGGCCTACATCGTCCAGGGAATCATTTGCGTTGCGCTCGTGTGTTTCGGCGCGCTGCAGTCGGATGGTTTTGAGGCCATGGTGGAATTTACTGCTCCTGTGTTTTGGAGCTTCCTATTCCTCGTTGGTATCTCAGTATTTATTCTGCGCTTTAAGCACCCCCATACCAAGCGGGAGTTTAGTGTCCCGCTCTACCCCATTACGCCACTCATCTTTTGCGCTTCCTGCGCGTATTTGGCCTATTCAAGCTTTGCGTATGCGCACAGCAAAGGGGCGGTGATGATTTCACTCTATGTGATGCTCGTGGGTGTTATTGCGCTACTGTTCTTGCGGGCTAAAAAAGAATTTCTTCCCAAATAGCTTAATCTTCCACGAGTTGTCTTGGATGACATTGAAGTGTCATCCAATTGGTCTAGTGTGACTTATTTGTCTTATTGTGTCCCTTACTCATGTTTGCCGCCCTTCGCATTCTCTTCTGTGTTTTTTCCTTCGCTCTGTCGTTTGGCGCACAGGCATTTGAACCGCTCAATACCGATGATGCCGCTACGGTTGGCCGCAACGTCAATCAAATTGAGCAATACATTTATGTTTTAAACAATAAGGCTGCTGAAGACATTTCCGTTATTAATAGCAACGGCGAGGAATTTAAGGGTCTTGGGCGAGCAACGGCAGCGCCGTTTACATACACCCGCGGTTTGAGTGAAACCGTTGAAGCCTCGTTTTCAAGCACTTACTATGCGAACCCAAATGGCAGCTACTCACCTCTTTCCAATTATGTACTGGGACTCAAGTGGCGTTTTTGGGGCGATGGTGAAAAAGGCTGGGCGTTTGCTGTCAAACCCACCGTTACCCTGCCCGCAACCACAAGCCAGCAAGCCGTCGGTATTGGATTTGCCAGAACTAATTACGAACTGAATCTCATCAGCTCCTATTATTGGAATCAAATTCATGTACATAGCAACGTCAGTTATGCCCGCAATCCCTACAACACCAATTACCCGGTCAGCGGCAGTATTGAGCCCTTACGTACCAGTGCCTATGCACTTTCTATTGCACCCGTTTGGGTAGTGAATACGCGCTGGCGCTTAGCACTGGATTTTGGCGTGGGCAGCAATATTCTGCTGAATGCAAACCGGTTTTCGGACTATGGAATGGTGGCCGCAATTTATTCGATCACTTCAGATGTTGATTTAGGCCTATCGATCATGCGTAGTGCGGCTAACTTTGGGACCGTATTCTCTGGATCAGGGATATATTCCTTACGATCGGAGGCAGGAGTGACGTGGCGCTTTTGAGGTGGATCAGACTCTTGGCAGAATTGATCAAGGGAAGGAAAAGTGGTCGGAGTACAAGGATTCGAACCTTGGACCCCCTGCTCCCAAAGCAGGTGCGCTACCAGGCTGCGCTACACTCCGACGGAATCGCTATTTTACACAGTATTGGGCGGACTAGCCATTTCCTGTACCATTTGGCCCTATGAAAGCCTTTTTTGCCACTCAAATCCAGCGTCCTGCTCGGGCTTGTCTAGCAATTTCTTTCCTCATCATCAGCCTTTTGGGTACCCATTGGCTGGGCTATCAACATAGCATTGCGCATCCCCATGCTGGTCAGCCTCAATTAACCCAGCTTAGCTTATCTGAAGTAGCCCTTGAGCACGACGATTGCGATGCGCATCACCATGCCGAAGCATCGCATTCAGACCACATTAATGCCAGTTGTTTGCTGTTTGATGCACTCACCTTGGCCGGTTTTGTTTCAAGCGCAGGCACGGCCATCGCCGCTGTTCAGGCACTGGCAACTGAACCCATTATTTATAGCGCCGTTTTTAATACCGGCGCAGTCTTAAGCCACTACCAATCCCGCGCTCCGCCGCAATCCCTCCAGTTGTAAATCCCTAAGCGGCAGCTATTTTCTGCCATGTACTGTTTCGCCACTGCGATGCCGTGGCGCAATTGGAGTTTTTTATGAAGATGAATTCTCGATCGCTTTTAGCGAAGCGAAATGCGTTTGGCTTACTCAAATCAGTTAGCCTGACCACTACGCTGACTGTATCTTTTTCTGTGATTGCCTATGCCCAAAGCAGTAGTAATCCCAACTTGCAAATTGAAGCAACTGGATCCCAAGAAAGCAATACCAGCATCCTCACGCCAACCAAAATTCTGCAAGGCAATGAGCTCCTAGATAAACTGGGTACCACTTTAGGAGCCACCATTGGCAATGAATTAGGGGTATCCCAGACTGGTTATGGCCTTGGCGCCTCACGCCCTGTCATGCGTGGTCTTGATGGCCCCAGAGTGCAAATTCTGCAAAATGGTCTATCCGTTGGCGATGTCTCTGCCATCTCAGCAGATCATGCTGTAGCTAGTCCAGTTGCCAATGCACGGCAGATTGAAATCCTGCGCGGGGCTGCAGCCTTAAAGTATGGCTCAGGGTCGAGCGGTGGGTTAGTAAACGTAGTCAATGATCGTATCTTGACCAACCTCCCAGAGCAGGCTACAGGGGCAGTAAATACCAGTTACGACACAGTCAGCAATGGCCGCGCCGCATCGGGCGTGATTGAAGCATCTGTGGGATCAGTGGCTGTTCATGTGGATACAGCCATCAATAACAACCAGAACTACCGTATTCCAGGAAACTCGATTCAAGGCGGGCCGAATCAGGTCTGGAATATTCCTGGGCATCCTTTTGAGGAGGCTCAAAACTTCACTGGTAAATTACCCAATTCGTTTAACAATCAAAACAACCTGGGTGTTGGCGCCTCTTATATTGGCAAATCCAGTTATACAGGGGTATCGGTTGAGCGCATGAATAACAACTACGGCATTCCGACCGTGGAGGGCGGAATGATTGCGCAGTCACAGAATCGCTATGATTTTCAGCATCAAACACGTGATCCGTTTGCGGGATTCTCATCAGTCAAGTTCAGTGCTGCCAATAGCAATTACAACCATACGGAATTTAGTATTGATCCAGATTCAGGATATACACCGGCAGCACTCTGGAAAAATATTTCTAATGAGTTTCGCCTAGACCTAGCGCATAAACAATTTATGGGCTGGAAAGGAAGCGTTGGCGCTCAAGTAACACGGTCATCACTTGAGGCGACGGAGATTGCAACTGGTAACTACGCCATCCTTCCTTCGACTAAAACCAACTCCAATGCTCTCTTTTGGATTGAAGAGGGTCGCTGGGGCGCACTCCAAGGTAATCTAGGACTGAGATACAACGCGGTATCGCAAAACCCGAATCAAGTTAGTGAATTTCAAAATCCAGATGCACAACCAGGCCCTAACCCGGCAACCCCCAATCTAGAAAACCGCAACTTTAATCTTTTATCCTATTCGGCTGGCGGCCTATGGAACTTTAGCAACGGCTACGGTACTGGATTGTCCTATACCGTATCCCAGAGGGCTCCAAGTGCAGCTGAACTCTATTCGTACGGTATACATGAGTCGACTGCGACATTTTCGGTTGGTAACTCAAACCTCAACAAAGAGACATCCCATAACCTAGAGTTCAATATTCAAAAGACGGTTGGTAAGGTGCGCGGAAAGGTAAATGCATACCTCAATAAGTTCAATAACTATATTTATGGCTTCTACACCGGTCAAACTGCGGAAGCGGCTGAAGAATTCTCTGTTGTCGTTGCCCAGCAAGCGGCAGCCACGATCAAGGGAGCCGAGGCTGAATTAACCTACAACTGGAATCAGTTTGGTAGCGGCGCCCGTTTGTTTGCGGATGCCTCCCAAGGGACGTTTGATGCGGGCGGTAATTTACCCCTGCAACCAGCGCCACGGGTTGGATTGCAGCTAGCCCATCAGCAAAACAAGTGGCTAGCCAATGCCAGCTATACCTATAGCTTTGAGCAAAATCGATTGGCCTCTTGGGAAGTGGGTCCTACCCCCAGCTACAACTTATTGAACGCCGGCTTATCGTATACCGAGAAGATCAATAAGATCAGCTGGACTGGCTACCTTAATTTGCGTAACTTGCTGAACGAACAAATTCGTTTTGCAACTACACCGATGGCAGTACGTTTGTATGCGCCGCAACCGGGGCGCAGTCTCATGGTTGGAGTACGCGCAGCCTTCTAAAGAAAATCACGCAGTTGAGCTGTAATCAGGCTCTGGCTCAGTTCGGCCAGAGCCTTTCTTTCTTTGAGTGCGGGTAGTTTTTCGCTGATGCTGATCTGGGCACAAATAGGTGGGCTACAAATCAAATTCCAAATTGAGTCCAGCAAGCCCATATCGCCAATAAACGCGGGCGCCGTCGTTTTACGGCCGGTTCGCACATCAAAGTACTGAATCGCCAAGGAATATACCGGCGCATTAGCGCGGATCGCTGCCTCAAATAAGTTTGATTTGAAGGGGGCTACTTGCTTGCCGTCAGTTGAGGTGCCTTCTGGAAAGAGACAAATGGCTTTTTGATTCAGTTGACTAGCTATCTCCTGCACCATATTGCGAATGCTATTAGGCTTACCCCGTTCAATAAAGAGAGTACCTAGCTGTTTCGCCATCCAACCAAAAATCGGCCAACTCGCTACCTCGGATTTGGCGACAAAGTAATGGGGCTTAAAGGTATTGATCACATGAATATCAATCCAGGAGATGTGATTGACCGCCATTAGATAATAGTCAACCATCAGACGCTCTGCTCCAATAACGCTTAGATGCATATTAAAGATGCAAAGCAGCTGCTTGCACCAGTGGCGAATCGATCGATGTCGCTGCTCTACTTTAAGCCAGGGAAATACCAGCAGCAAAATCAAGCAGCCCTTTAGGACATGCAAGATGATTTTCAGTATGGTGAGGAAACGGCTTAAAGTCATATCAAGAAACGAAAATATGATGCGCTCTGAAATTAGCAATCCAATTAGCATAATAAGCCAGTAAGTCATAAAAATGACATGAAATTGTCATGAAGCCTACACATGGCGATGGCTTAATACTCATCAATGACGCACTACCGAGCCATCTGGATTTCAGACGTGCACCTGGGTACATCCGGTTGCCAGGCGAACTACCTCCTCGATTTTTTAAAACACAACGAAGCCGACACCTTTTACTTGGTGGGCGACATTATCGATGGTTGGCGCCTCAAGAAATCCATCTATTGGCCACAAACCCACAATGACGTGGTGCAGAAGTTGCTGCGCAAAGCCCGTAAAGGCGCCAATGTGTATTTTATTCCGGGCAATCATGATGAAAGCGCACGCCAATACATTGGCATGTCCTTTGGCGACATTCAGGTGGTGGAAGAGATTATTCATACCACTGTGGATGGCAAGAAGCTCTGGGTTACGCATGGCGATCTATTCGATGGCGTAATGCAATACGCCAAATGGCTGGCCTACGTCGGCGATAACCTGTACTCCCTCATTTTGTACATGAACCGCTACTTTAATTTGATTCGAATCAAAATGGGCTTGCAGTACTGGTCACTATCGCAATACCTAAAGCACCAAGTCAAGAATGCGGTCAGTTACATTGCCGACTTTGAACACATCATGGCGCGCGAAGCCCGCATGCGCAATTGCGATGGCGTTGTCTGTGGGCATATTCATAAAGCTGAAATTCGGGAAATCGATGGTTTGATTTATTGCAACGACGGCGATTGGGTCGAAAGCCTCAGCGCCCTAGTTGAAACCACGGAAGGCGAACTCAAACTCGTCTTTTGGAAAACCATATTGGGGGATCCCGCTCCCAGCATCGCGAATGCCGAACAGTTAAACACACAAACGCGTATCACCCCATCACTTGAAGAGGCTCTAGTATGAAAATAATGATCGTAACCGACGCCTGGGAACCCCAGGTCAATGGAGTTGTTCGTACCCTCAAGCAAACCTGCCATGAACTGCGGCTAATGGGCCATGAGATTGCGATGATTACGCCCAATCAATTTAAAACGATTCCTTGCCCTACCTATCCGGATATCTCTTTATCGCTATTTCCCGGTAAAGGTGTAGCACGCAAAATCAAGGATTTTGAGCCCGATGCGATTCACATTGCCACTGAAGGCCCCCTTGGTTTATCCGCAAGGGCATACGCTGTACGTAACCGCCTACCCTTTTCTACGGCCTACCATACCCGCTTTCCTGAATACGTTCATGCGCGCACCGGCATTCCAATTTCCTGGACCTATGCGTTTTTGCGTTGGTTTCATGGTCCATCGATGGCAGTCATGGCGCCAACTATCGTGGTCAAAGATGATCTAGAAAAATTTGGCTTTACTAATGTTGTTCTGTGGTCTCGCGGGGTAGATACTGAGGTGTTTCATATGCAAGAGTCAAAGGCCCTCAATTCAGCCCACCCGATTTTCTTATACGTGGGTCGGGTTGCCATTGAAAAGAACATTAATGCATTCTTAGAGATTGATCTACCCGGCTCAAAATGGGTGGTAGGCGATGGACCCGCCATGGCGAAAATCAAGCAGCAATACCCGAATGTCAATTATTTAGGTGTTTTAAAGCAGCCCGAGCTAGCTAAAGTCTACGCAGCAGCGGATGTCTTTGTCTTTCCGAGCAAAACGGATACGTTTGGCTTGGTCCTGCTAGAAGCCATGGCCTGCGGTACCCCAGTGGCAGCCTACCCCGTTACCGGTCCGATTGATGTACTTGGCGACTCTCCTGCGGGTGCAATGAATGAGGATTTACGTACTGCCTGCCTAGCTGCCCTCAAGATTCCGCGTGAAGTAGCGAGGGCACATGCCGAGCGCTTTTCCTGGAGAGCTTCGACGGAGCAGTTTGCAAGGCACTTAAAGCCCGTAGTAAGCGCTGCGGTACATCGCACTGCCCTAGCTTAAGAAACTCGAGTTTTTAATTGAAAAATAGCTACCATATTGATCAAAATCCGCACAAAGGCAATCGCGGATTGGTTCGTGCATGGCATGCTGCGAAAAACTCGTGGCATGGGTTGGTATTTGCTTTTAAAGAAGAAAGTGCGTTTCGACAAGAGCTGACTCTGTTTGTATTGCTGACACCCATTGCACTTGTATTGCCGGTATCGCTCTTTGAAAAGGCCGTTTTAATTTGCTCCCTCGTACTCGTGATGGCGGTTGAGCTGCTTAATTCGAGTGTTGAGGCAGCGATTGATCGCATCTCTTTTGAACACCATGATTTATCCAAACGCGCCAAGGATTATGGCTCTGCTGCGGTGATGCTAGCGCTGCTTATCTCCTTTATTTTATGGCTCTGTGTGTGCCTCCCACTCTTCACGAAACTGTCATAAACGCAATTTACAGTTAAATCTACTTTTATAAGGTTTTCTATGTCAGACATGCCAAATCCATTCGCCCCATTCGATGTTTTCTTTAAAAGCACGACGACCGTAGAGCGCAAGAAAAAACTCCATCCAATTAAAAAATTGCTTTCCAAAAAAATGGCTAAGCGTTTATTTGGCAAGGCATTTGCCCAGCGTACCCGGGCTGAATTGCAGTCCACCCCTGAAATTGCCCGCCCAGTTAGTAAATCAAAGCGTCCTGCACTGCAGGTATCGTGGGCTAAAGATGAGGGTGAAATTCAAGAGGCGCAGCGCTTGCGCTTTAAGGTATTCGCAGAGGAGATGGGTGCTAACCTCACCCCAAATGCA
>CAZWPR010000024.1:0-18681 GCA_964636135.1 uncultured Polynucleobacter sp. | reverse complement strand
ACGCTGCATTGCATAGACAGCTCATGCAAGAAGCTGGCTTTATTGCGAAGTAAGTTAGGATGAACAGGGCCCGCATATAGCGAGCCCTGTTTTGTTACTGTATTAACCCTTTTTTAGTGAGTAGAGCAATGTCGGAACACGCAAATAATTCAAAATCAGAGGCATCCATTGGCATGCGTGCCATGGAAATCATTACGGCCCTTTTATTTTTAGTGTTTGGTTTGGTGGTGATGATTGGCAGCATTAAGTTGGGCGCATCGTGGGGCAGTGATGGTCCCGAGGCTGGTTATTTTCCGTTTTATATCAGCCTAATCATTTTGCTTTCCAGCTCGGTCACCCTCTATCAGGCCGCCATTGTTGATCGCAAGAAAGAGGACGAGCCTTTTGTAGAGAAAGAGCCATTTAGGCAAGTTTTGGCCGTTCTGTTGCCGGCATTTGTATTCGTGCTCTTCATGCAACTCATCGGCATTTATGTTTCTGCCGCGGTTTACATCGTTGTTTTCATGATGTGGTTGGGTAAGTACCCATTATGGAAATCCGCTGCAGTTGGTGTTGGTGTCAGCATCACTCTTTTCATGATGTTTGAGTACTGGTTTCAGGTTCCATTGCCACACGGCTCTTGGTTTAACCCGCTCGAATTCATCGGCGTTAAATAACAAAATTATTACAAAAGCTTAGAAAAAAAGGAGCTCCAGTTGGACGAAATTAACGCGCTATTTAGCGGCTTTGCCGTAGCGATGACCCCCTTTAATTTGATGTTGATGCTCGTTGGCGTTGTTCTCGGCGTCATCATTGGCGTGTTGCCTGGATTAGGCGGCGCCAACGGCATTGCGATTTTGCTGCCATTAACGTTTACGATGGAACCTACCTCGGCCATCATCATGCTCTCCTGTATTTACTGGGGCGCTTTGTTTGGCGGAGCGATCACATCAATCCTATTTAACATTCCGGGTGAGCCGTGGTCCGTTGCAACGACCTTTGATGGTTACCCCATGGCCCGTAGTGGTAAAGCAGGTGAAGCCTTAACTGCCGCATTTACATCATCCTGTATTGGTGCTGTTTTTGCGATTGTGATGATTACCTTCTTGGCACCATTGGTAGCGAAGTTTGCGCTGCAGTTTGGCCCACCTGAGTTCTTTGCCGTTTACCTCTTAACCTTCTGTAGTTTCGTGGGCATGAACAAGGGATCGCCATTTAAAGTACTGTCCGCAATGATGCTCGGCTTTGCCTTGGCTTGCGTCGGTATGGATACGGTGACTGGCCAATTGCGCTTGACCTTCGGTAGCACTGAATTAATGCGCGGCTTTGACTTCTTGATCGCGGTTATTGGCCTCTTCGGTATCGGTGAAATTCTGCTCTCGATGGAAGAGGGTCTGAAGTTCTCTGGTGCAGCAGCGAAGATCAAGAGCACCATCGTTTGGCAGACCTGGAAGCAATTGCCTAAGTATTGGGCTACTTCCTTGCGCAGCTGCTTGATTGGTTGCTGGATGGGTATTACGCCAGGCGGCGCCACCCCAGCTTCTTTCATGGCATACGGTGTTGCTAAGCGCGTTTCTAAAAATCAAAGTAACTTTGGTAAGGGCGATATGGAGGGTATTGTTGCTCCTGAGACAGCGGCTCACGCTGCTGGAACAGCGGCATTATTACCAATGCTCTCGCTCGGTATTCCAGGATCACCTACCGCGGCAGTATTGCTTGGTGGTTTGCTGATTTGGGGCTTACAGCCAGGTCCATTACTCTTCGTTGAGAAGCCAGACTTCGTTTGGGGCTTGATCGCTAGTATGTACCTCGGTAACATTGCCGGCCTGTTCGTGGTCTTGACCTGCGTACCGCTGTTTGCATCGATTCTGCGGATTCCGTTCTCGATCATTGCACCAGTCATCATTGTGATTTGCGCGGTTGGTGCTTACACAGTACACAACGCCACCTTTGACGTTTGGTTGATGCTGGGCTTCGGTGTAGTCGGATACGTCTTTAAGAAACTCGATTACCCAATGGCTCCAATGGTCTTGGCTTTAGTTCTCGGTGACCGTGCAGAAGATTCCTTCCGCCAGTCGATGTTGATTTCACAAGGTAGCGTCGATGTATTCTTCTCGAACTACTTGGTGGGTGGCATTACCACCTTGGCTTTAGTCCTGTTGTTCTGGCCATTGATTGGCAAGTTCACCAGCAAGAAGGCCAAAGCAGCATAAGCCTAACTTGTAGGACGCATGATCTAAATGGGGGCGCAAGCCCCCATTTGTATTTCAGCCCAGGCTAATCTCGCACTTGCGCTTAAAATAAGCTCATGTCACGCATCGCACACATATGGATTCATTGGCTTACCGCGGCCGCAGTATTGCTTGGCGCGCTTGCCCCTATGGCCGCGCATGCGCGCCCAATCCTTTCTGATGCCAATGAACTTACGATGGCGATCTGCGCCCCCAGTGGTGAGCAGGTCGATGTGCGGATTGATCTAGGCCTGCCCGAGGTCCATCAGGCACAAACCGGATGTGCATACTGCCTGATTCAAGATAGTTAGGTACCTAGCATTCAGCTCGATTTACAGTTTGCAGAGCCAGTATCGATTGCAAAGATCCACGCCGCTTTCCAAGCCATTGCATTACCCACGATTGCGTGGATGCAATTGCCCTCACGGGCACCTCCAACCCTTTCCTAAAGCAACGGGGTAAGTGCGCTTACCCCAGATCATGAGTGGTAAAGAAGCCTCTCGGCTTATTCCGCTCATCCCTTTTATTTGCTAAACGGAAAAATCATGTTGAAACGTTTAAAACAAAGTCTACTGCTGGCTTGCTTGTCATCGTTTGTAATGGCTTCGTATGCCACCAACCTGGACCCCCTATTTGTTAGTCTTACCAGCGATGAGCCCCAGCGCGCCACGATGGCGCTGAACTTTAGTAAACACCATGCAGCAAATGGACATCCATTAAGTATCTTTTTGAGCGACAAGGGTGTTTATCTTGGGGTGAAGGCCAGCAGCACAACCCATCCTGAGCAGCAAAAATTGCTAGCAGAGATGGTTGCAAACGGTAGCACGGTGATTATGTGCCCACCTTGCTTGCGGCATTATGGTTTTACGGAGGTGGATCTATTGCCAGGCATCAAATTAGGGGGTGCTAAGGTGACTGGCGAAGCCTTGTTTAAGCCAAATACAAAGACCTTGAGCTGGTAGTACAGTATTGCCATGCGCGTTTGGCTTATGAAACGAAACTGTTCCTTTTCACCGAAGCAGGTGGGGTATTTTTACGCCTCCATCGTCTTTTTTTCGCTTCTGGTAGCGGGTTCGTTTTTGCTCATGGGCGTTTGGATGGTTCTGATTTTTACCTGCATCGAAATCACTGCCTTGACCATTGCCCTATATGTATACAGTCGCCATGCCCTCGATTATGAAAAGATTACGATCGATGGCAAGAAGATGACGATTGAAAAAAGCTGGGGCGGTAAGGTAGAAAGAAAAGAACTCAATACTGTATGGGCTCGCATTAGCCGAACCGATAAACATTTATATCGCTTAGTACTTCAACATGCCGATCAAGAAACACCGATTGGTATTTTTGTAAACCGAGACAATCTTCCTCAATTTGAGAAAGAGCTCAAGATGCATCTCCATTAATTTTATTCAAAGGAAATCATGAAAAAAACGTCATTCACATTACCTATATTTATTGCCAGCACTGTATTGGCATGTGGGATTTCATCGGCTGCTTATGCCCAAGATGCAAAAGTAGGCAACATTGTCGTCAATGGCGCCTATACCCGCGCTACGGTCCCAGGCCAGGCGGCAGCCGGTGGCTTTATGAAAATTACAAGTAGTGGCGCTGCTGATCAATTGATCTCTGCAACTTCCACAGTCTCCGATGATGTGCAGTTGCACACCATGATCATGGATAACAATGTGATGCGCATGCGCGAGGTAAAGCAAATTGATGTGCCTGCCAATGGCTCCGTTGAACTCAAGCCAGGCGGTTTGCACTTGATGTTTATGAACATCAAGGCACCCCTGAAGGCGGGTGAGTCTGTGCCGGTGAAACTGAAGTTTGCCAAAGCAGGCGAAGTGGAAGTGAAGATGCCAGTCAATGCTCCTGGCGGTCATGGGCACGGTCCTAAGCACTAAATACGTGCTGTATTGACCTAAAAAGGGCGCTGCGGCGCCCTTTTGCATTCTCCCTAGGGGGTAGAGGGCTTGCTGTACTATTTCATTTCAAATCAAGAAATTACGAATGATTGCCGCCGCGGAAAGGGACAATCATTAAACGTAAAGGAGACAGCATGTTTAAGCAAAAAAATGCGATTGGCGGCCTAGAGAAAACCGTCGAATCCTTTGAGACTATCATTGGAGCCTCGACCGAGGTGCATGGCCGCATCCTGATTGAAGAGAGCGTCCGTATTGATGGCAGCGTCATAGGGAATGTGGAGGCGCGGCAAGGCAAATCCATTACGGTTGCCCTGGGTAAGACCGGAACGGTTCGTGGCGATATTCATGCGCACCGGGTTTTGATTGCCGGCACGGTAGAGGGTAATGTGTATGCCTCTGAAAAAGTGGAGTTGCACAATGGATCGTCGGTGCGGGGTGACGTAACGTATGGCCAGCTTGCAATGGAATATGGTGCGGTGCTGAACGGCGCCCTGAATGCCAATACTGGCACAGAGGAGCGCCCATTACTATCGGGGGATTCCGAAACCGTATTTCAGGATAGTTGGGGCAAGATTAAAGGGCGCTAAGCAGCTACCCTTAAGCGAGACTACTTTTTCGCTAGCTGGGTATTGCTGGAGATTAAGAACTGCATTGGGTTGACGTGCTTGCCATTGTGGGTGATTTCATAATGGAGGTGGGGTCCGGTAGATCTGCCAGTACTACCTACTTCAGCAATAATTTGCCCGCGCTTGACTATTTGACCCTGCCGAACATGGATCTTTTTGGCATGGGCGTACTTAGAAATAAAGCCATCGGAATGACTGATTTCAAGGTAGTTTCCGTAGGCAGCGTCATAGCCTAAGCTGGTAACGGTGCCGTTACCCGAGGCAATAATCGGCGTTCCCGAGGGGGCTGAAAAATCAATGCCAGGATGCTGTGCCAATAGATTGGTGAATGGATCGAGGCGTGAGCCGTAGTTGCTGGATAAGCCCAATTGATTTTGAATCGGTGATCCCGTGGGCAACTGGCTAAGCCACTCATATTGCTCTCGCCAGCTATTTTCTAAGTTTTTGACACCCCGCTGAATCGATGAGGTATTGCCTAATGCATGATCGAGCTCATCGACCAGACTTTTTTGCGGCGTTAGTTTGAATGCAATCGGTTGGTATGCGCCACCCTTATTGCCAGCCTCAGGGGATAGTCGTTTCACTGGTGCCGGTGTCGCCAAGTCAGCAAATCGGTCCTTGAGGGCTTTCATCTCCACAATGCGCTCGGTCAATTGAGTCAGCTGATTTTGTAACTCGTGCAAGCGAGCGCGGTAGCTGGTTTCGATTGCATCTTTCTCTTGAACGGTAATGACACCGCCGATTTCCCTCGCAAGCTCAGGGCTGTATTGAATAGCAACCCGAAAGCCCAGCGAATGAATTCCGACTCCGAGCAAAATTAAAATGAAGGACACTACCGCCGCCGCTTTGATCAGCGTGCGTGCGGTAATGTTGATCTTTTTGACCTGAGCGGTTGACCCGGAGATCCAAATCAGCTGCATAACTTAAATCTTCAAATCCAAGTCAGTTACGGCGCCCTTACTTGCACTGCTCGCTGTACTGGCGTACTTTGCGAGTAGGCCGCGGGTATAGCGAGGCTTAGGTTGCTTCCAGGCTGCGCGCCGTTTGGCAATCTCATCATCTGCAACATTGAGCTGAATTAAGAGCTTATGTGCATCAATCGTGACTGAATCACCTTCATTGATTAATGCAATCGTACCACCCACATAGGCTTCAGGAGCAACGTGGCCGACAACCATACCCCAGGTTCCGCCGGAGAAACGGCCGTCTGTAATTAGGCCAACACTCTCACCTAATCCCTGGCCAACGAGTGCCGACGTCGGGGAGAGCATTTCACGCATGCCGGGGCCACCCTTGGGTCCTTCGTAGCGAATCACCACAATGTCACCCGCCTTGATTTTGTTGGCCATGATGGCTTCCATTGCCAGATCTTCAGAATCAAATACCCGAGCTGGACCGGTAATCGATGGATTCTTGAGGCCGGTGATTTTAGCCACACAACCCTCGGGCGAAATATTTCCCTTCAGAATAGCCAGATGGCCTTCGGCATAGATGGGGTTATCTAAGGTGCGAATGACTTTCTGGTCTGCACGGGGTACGGAGGGAACATCTTTCAACACTTCTGCAATTGTCTTGCCGGTAATGGTCATGCAATCGCCGTGCAACAAGCCGCCATCGAGCAAGATTTTCATGATCTGCGGAATGCCGCCAGCTTGGTGTAAATCGGTTGCCAAGTAGGTGCCGGATGGTTTCATGTCGGCAATCACAGGAACGCGTTTGCGGATTCGTTCAAAATCATCAATTGTCCAATCAATATCAGCGGCGCTGGTAATGGCCAAGAAATGCAATACCGCGTTGGTCGAGCCGCCAACGGCCATGATGACGCTCACGGCATTCTCGATGGATTTTTTGGTAACAATGTCGCGGGGACGTAAATTGTTTTTGATTGCCTCTACTACAGCGCGGGCCGAATCCGCAGCGCTGGCGACTTTCTCGGCGTCGACGTTGGACATGGTTGAGGAGTAGGGCAGGCTCATGCCCAAGGCTTCGAATGACGAGCTCATGGTGTTAGCGGTATACATGCCGCCACACGAACCACTGCTTGGGCAGGCGTTCTGCTCGATGCCCTTAAAGTCTTCTTCACTTAGGCGGCCAGACGTAAATTCGCCTACCGCTTCAAAAGCAGACACAATATTGAGCTCTTTACCTTTATAGTGCCCTGGCTGAATTGTGCCGCCATAGACATAGATACTGGGTACATTCGTGCGCACCATGGCCATCATGCCGGCTGGCATATTTTTGTCGCAGCCGCCAATGACCACCACGCCGTCTTGCCATAAGCCGTTCACGCAGCACTCAATGCTGTCTGCAATCACTTCGCGTGACACCAAGGAGTACT
Source organism: uncultured Polynucleobacter sp. (assembly GCA_964636135.1). Taxonomy (GTDB): domain Bacteria; phylum Pseudomonadota; class Gammaproteobacteria; order Burkholderiales; family Burkholderiaceae; genus Polynucleobacter. The sequence continues at coordinate 11,582 of CAZWPR010000024.1, read as the reverse complement.
TCATGCCTTCGGTGCCCATGCCAATTCCGTCTGAAATGGTTGGAGTGCCAAATACTTGGGCTTTGGCGCCAGCTGCTTCAAGTGCCTCAATCGCAGCATCAGCGAGTTTCTGCAAACCACTATTGCAAGGCGTTACAGTCGAGTGACCATTGGCCACGCCTACCATGGGTTTGGTGAAGTCCCCATCCTTGTATCCCATGGCGTAATACATGGAGCGATTGGGTGCGCGTGCAACACCTTCGGTGACCATTCTTGAGCGTTCATTCAGGCGTTTCATGCGGCTGTCTCCATCTGTAATTGGGGAAAAACCTCTATTGTGCAATGAGCGCGGATCGAGCGATGCACCGGTAACGATGGGGAAATAGATTGTTGCAATGCAATATTAAAAAAGCATAATAAAACCAGTATGTTAGCCTTCAAAAGTTAGCTATTGAGCTAATATCTAAAGTACAGCACTTCTATTACATTTGCAGTAAATGCAAATTAGGGTGAAGACATGAATACATCGGGGCACGTCTATCTGGTTGATGATGACGAGTCAATGCGGACTTCCTTAAGCAGAATGCTGCGCGAGTTGGGCTACAACGTCCATGATTTCGCTAGCGCAAAAGCCTTTATCGAACACTCGGTGCCGATTGCTCCAGCAGTGATTTTGCTGGATATGCAAATGCCGGATATGACTGGGCTTGACCTACAGGAAGAGCTTGTGCGAATGGGTCGCAAGACCCCCATCATCTTTGTTAGTGGTCAAAGCCATCCACAGCAGATCGTCAAAAGCCTAAAAAAAGGCGCGCTCGATTTTTTATTTAAGCCATTTAATTTAGAAGACTTGCTCCATTCTGTGGCCGATGCTATTGCGTTTGACGCGCGGCAGTTGAAGCGGGTGTCCAAGGATGTTGAGGTCAAGCGCTATTTCAGTACTCTAACTCCCCGCGAAAAAGAAGTGTGCCACTTGCTGGTCCAAGGCCTCTTAAATAAAGACATTGCTGTCCAGCTTGGCACAACCGATGCCACGATCAAAGTACACAAGGCACGGGTAATGGAAAAAATGCGTGCAGACTCGTTACAGGGTTTGGTGAAGTCCTATTTAGAGGCCTCCCTTGATCAGTCACTGCCAGCTCAGTAATCGGATTAGCCCTAAGGCGACTTCAAATCATCTCCCCAATCGCCGAAAATAAATTCAATACTTTATTAACCGTAAGACATGGCCGGTAAAAAGTCCACTCCCGAAATACGCACAGAAGCATTTATTGCGGCACGGGAAAAGTGCGCCATGTCGGTTGAGGAGTTGGCGCATCTCGCATGCCTCTCTAAAAAACAAATTCAGCAAATTGAGAATGGTCAAAGCAGTAGCTTTTACTCGCCAACTGTTAAGTTCACTGCAGCAAAAAAAGTAGCCAAGCTAATTCAGTTGGAAGAAAAAGACGCATTTGATTTTGGCCCTCAGGCCGAGCTCCCTTTTGTTCAGCCCGCTGAAGTAACGCAGACTGAATTGACGGTCGCCCAGAAGGATTCAATAGTCGATACAGAACAGGAAGCGCCCAAAAAAGAGGCGGTCAAAAAAGAAGCAGCCCAAGCAAACCAAGGTGAGCTAAAAGGGGCAAAGAAAAAAGCGGTCAGCAGAAAAACAAAAGCGGAAGAGAAGTCTCTGGCGCCAAGTCATGCAGATGCTAAGCCAAGCTTGGTTGAGGCTCCAATGCCAGAGCTCAGCAAGCGGATACATTCCGGTACGCGCGAACACAAGTCAGCCGGCAAAAAATGGATGTGGTTTCTATCGGTAGGCTTACTTGTATTTGCGCTGGTACAGTTTCAGCCGTTACTGCGAGATCAGCTCGATGCCATGATGGGTAAAGCAAAACCAGTAGAAGCGATTGCGCTACCCAGCGCGCCACCAGCAGATGCCGCGCCGAGCAATCCGCCTACTACAGAAGCCAATGCTGCTCCCTTACCTGCCGCTCCTACTTCTGCTACATCTGCTACTACTCCAGTACCGCCAGTAGCGCCCTCAAGCCCAGCGCCAGTAGCTTCTGCTTCGGGATGCCCGCCAGCCGATGTGTCGATGGAGACCTATAAACCTAGCTCTGCAGGCAAGCCAGGTAATCTTGTTTTTGTTAAAGCAAATGCAGCCCAATTGGTTTGCGTAATCGATGCAGGTGGGGTGGTGCAGAGTAAGACCTTGGAGCCAGGCCTAGGCCATTCGTTTTACGGTAAGCCGCCATTTAAAGTGTTCACGCCAGGCTTTGCATCCGTTGAAGTCTACTTTCAAGGCTTTCGAGTGCGACCAAGCACGCCCGATGCTAAAAACATACTGCTAGTTCAAACCGACTAGCAGTAGTTCATTCGGTAATGATGAAAGCGACAGCTTAAACTGCATCCTCATTGGCTTCACCAGTACGGATGCGAATGGCTTGCTCAATCGGACTGACAAAAATCTTACCATCGCCAATCTTGCCGGTGCGTGCCGCTTTAGTAATGGCTTCGATCACGCTTTCAACGCGATCACTGGCAACCACAACCTCGACTTTGACCTTAGGTAGAAAATCCACCACATACTCTGCGCCACGGTAGAGCTCGGTGTGGCCTTTTTGGCGACCAAAGCCTTTGACCTCAGTCACGGTGAGGCCGGTAACCCCGACTTCGGCAAGTGCTTCCCGCACTTCATCGAGTTTGAATGGCTTAATGATGGATGTTATTAATTTCATATGGTTCCCCTGTTGCAGTAATCATACCCAAAACCGATCAACTCGTCTAAGCAATCCAATACACCCAAAAATAGCTGTATTAGGCTAAGAACCGAGAGGTAATGGGGTAACGCCAATCCCGGCCAAATGCCCGGGTAGTCACACGGACACCTGGTGGCGCCTGGTGCCGCTTATATTCATTGAGCTTAATTAGGCGGGTTATCTTGCGCACACTAGCTTCATCAAAGCCGCGCTCAATTAAGGATGCAATCGACTGGTTCTGCTCCATATACCCCTCGACGATGGCGTCTAGCAACTCATAAGGGGGTAGGCTATCTTGATCGGTTTGGTCGGGGCGCAATTCGGCCGACGGTGCGCGCGTCAAAATCCGCTCGGGAATGACCGGCGCTACGCTATTGCGATAGGCGCAGAGTTGATAGACCAGTGTTTTGGGAATGTCTTTGATCACTGCAAAGCCACCCGCCATATCACCATAGAGGGTGCAATAGCCAACAGCCATCTCACTTTTATTGCCGGTGGTTAAAACCAGGCGACCGGTTTTATTCGAGAGCGCCATTAGTAAAGTGCCACGCACCCGCGCTTGAATATTCTCTTCGGTGGTGTCTAGCGCAAGACCGGCAAACTGACTGGCCAGCGCGCCCTCTAAAGCGGCTACTGCGCTACCAATCGGAATTTCATCGTATTGGACGCCCAGATTGCTCGCTAAAGCGCGGGCATCCACCCACGATATCTCGGCGGTATAGGGTGACTGCATCATTACTGCCCGCACCTGCTCGGCGCCTAAGGCATCGACAGCAATGGCGAGCACCAAAGCAGAATCCACTCCGCCAGATAAGCCAATGATGACGCCTGGAAATCCATTCTTATGTACATAATCACGCACGCCCAATACCAGAGCGGCATACGCTTGTGATTCCATGCTTTGCGATGGTGCAATGACACCTAGCTCAGGCTCTCTGTTTTGATCAATCGCAACAAGACCAATACCGCTTTCAAACTGCGGCATTGCAGTGGCCACTAAGCCATTGGCATCGAGTGCAAAAGAGCCGCCATCAAAGACCAGCTCATCTTGTCCACCTACAGCGTTTACATAGATGAAGGGTAAACCGGTTGCGCGAATGATCTTACGTAGTACCTCTAGCCGTAAATTTTCTTTGTGCAAATGGTAGGGCGATGCATTGAGTGAAATGAGTAGCTGGGCGCCAGCAGCCTTTGCTTGAGAAGCAGGGCCTGCATGCCACGCATCTTCGCAAATGATCACGCCGATAGCGCAGCCTTCAATATCAAAAACACAGGGCGCATTACCAGGGATGAAGTAACGCACTTCATCAAAGACTTCGTTATTGGGTAATTCGTGTTTGGCGTAGCTTGCAATGCACTTCCCATCCCGCAACACCGATGCAGCATTGTGCAATCCCTGTGGGGTCTTTAGGGGGTGACCGACTACAACCGCCAAACCGGGGTATGCCGCCAAAGTGCTGCGTAATTGATCCAAAGCTTCTGCCGCCGCCTCAATAAAAGCAGGCCGCAGCAATAAATCTTCAGGGGGGTAGCCGGTGAGGGCTAGCTCTGGGGTAATGAGTAACTTTGCGCCAGAGCGGTGGGCGACTTCAGCCGCCTCCCGAATTAACTTCGCATTGCCACTCAAATCCCCCACGATGGGGTTGATTTGAGCTAGAGCAATGCGAAATGGGGTCAAGGCTTAGACCTTTTCCTTGTTGTTGCGTTCTACGCCTTCGAGGATTTCTTTATGGGCATCGGCAACGCCGCCCCAACCGCGAACCTTCACCCACTTGCCTTTTTCGAGGTCTTTGTAGTGCTCAAAAAAGTGCTTAATTTGATTGAGGGTCAAGGGATTCAAGTCCTCTGGTTTTTGCCAGTGGGAATAAATTGGCAGAATGCGGTCTTCTGGTACAGCCAACAATTTGGCATCTTCGCCACCTTCGTCTTCCATCTGCAATACACCAATCGCACGGCAGCTAATCACGGACCCGTGCACGAGGGGGAAGGGAGTGATAACGAGAACATCAACAGGATCGCCATCGCCCGCAATGGTCTGTGGAATGTAACCGTAGTTGCATGGGTAATGCATGGCAGTACCCATAAAGCGATCGACAAATAGGGCGCCTGATTCTTTATCGACTTCGTACTTGATGGGATCTGAGTTCATTGGAATTTCAATAATGACGTTGAAATTCTCAGGAATTTTTTTACCGGGCTTGACTAGATTAAGACTCATATACGCTCCAAACAATAATAAAAAGGGTGATTGATTTCATTCATGCCATTGCTTTGCGCTAAACCGGTGCATCAACAAAAAAATGGCACGCTCGATAGAACTTACTCCAGGGTTTCTAAATAGCGCTGGGCATCCAGGGCAGCCATGCAGCCCGTACCCGCACTGGTAATGGCTTGGCGGTAAATGTGATCCTGCACATCGCCAGCAGCAAAGACGCCTTGAATATTGGTTGCGGTGGCATTACCAGCCAATCCGGACTGGGTCTTGATGTAACCGCCTTCCATATCTAGCTGACCAACAAACAATTCGGTATTGGGCTTGTGGCCAATCGCGATGAATGCGCCCATGACAGGAATATCTTCTTTGCTGCCGTCCTGCTTAGCAATGCGCACGCCCGTAACGCCTTTTTCATCACCTAGAACTTCGTCCAGAGTAGCGTTGAGTTTGAGCTCGACTTTACCTTCGGCTACTTTTGCCATCAGACGGTCATTCAAAATAGGCTCGGCACGGAATTTATCGCGGCGATGAATGACGGTCACCTTACGGGCAATCCCAGTGAGGTAGAGCGCTTCTTCAACCGCGGTGTTACCGCCACCAACCACGCACACATCTTGGTTGCGATAAAAGAAGCCATCACAAGTAGCGCAGCCAGAAACGCCGCGACCCATAAAGGCCTCTTCGCTCGGTAAACCCAAGTATTGCGCTGATGCGCCGGTAGCGATGATTAAGGCATCGCAGGTATACGTTCCCGAGTCACCTACCAACCGAATCGGTTTTTCGGAGAGGGCTGCCGTATGAATGTGGTCAAAAATGATTTCAGTATTAAAGCGTTCTGCATGCTTTAAAAAACGGTCCATCAGCTCAGGTCCTTGAACCCCGTCGGGGTCGGCTGGCCAGTTTTCCACATCGGTGGTCGTCATCAATTGACCGCCTTGGGCCATTCCGGTGATAAGGGTGGGTTGTAAATTGGCGCGGGCAGCGTAGACTGCGGCGCTGTAGCCTGCTGGGCCAGAGCCCAGAATCAGGACTTTGCTGTGTTTCGAAGTAGTAGTCATCCCCTAATTATAGGATTGCTTGATTACAATTAGGGAACATGGCTAAATCAACCCGATCCCCTAGTAAATCCACGCTACCACCTCAGGATGGCGCGCAGGGACGAATGCCCCGCCTTTTCCTAGAAATCCGTTGGTTTTTGACCTTAGGCCTGTGCCTTGGCCTGATTGCGATTCTCCTCACCTATTCCAAGTCCGATCCCGCCTGGTCCCATGCCAGTTTTGAGGCGCCCAGTAATGTGGGCGGTCGTTTTGGGGCCTGGACTGCCGATTTATTACTCTATATTTTTGGGGTGTCTGCCTTTTGGTGGGTTGTACTCTTTGGGCGCCGCGTGATCGCCGGTTGGCGTGAGCTGTGGAGCGTTCCCTTGCCGCCTGACCCCGATGCCAAGCCTGATTCGCTATTGGTGCGCTGGCTTGGTTTTGGATTAACCCTGTGTTCGAGCATGGGCCTTGAGTCAATTCGTTTGCACTCCCTAGCGATTCCTTTGCCACGCCCCCCGGGCGGCATATTGGGTGAGTTAATCGGCGACCCCTTGGTGATGGCCCTGGGCTTTACCGGATCGACTGTATTACTGCTCTTTGGCTTGTTTGCTGGTCTCTCTTTGTTTTTGCGTTTCTCTTGGTTAAATGTTGCCGAGCAGGTGGGCCGATCCCTGGAGATTGCCTATCGCCGCCTGCGCGAGCGCCGTGAACGCGTTGAGGACTTGAAGATCGGTGAGCAAGCCGCTGAAGAGCGTGAAGAGTTTGTGGAAGAAGTACGTGGCCGAGTTGAAATTGCCCCGGCTGTCCAGATTGTGCGAGCGCCCTTGCAGATTGCCAAGAGTGTGCGAGTCGAGCGCGAGAAACAGCAACCCTTATTTGTAGATATTCCCGATTCCGAGTTGCCACCCCTCTCATTATTGGATGAGGTGCCTGAAGTCAAGGAAACGATTTCTGCCGATATCTTGGAATTTACTTCGCGCCTGATTGAGCGCAAGCTGAACGAATTCGGCGTTGAAGTCAAAGTGATTGCAGCCTACCCCGGCCCAGTCGTTACGCGCTACGAAATCGAGCCGGCCATTGGTGTGAAGGGTAGTCAGATTGTCAATTTGTCGCGCGATCTATCGCGATCCCTGGGCTTAGTTAGCTTGCGTGTCGTGGAGACTATTCCGGGCAAAACCTGCATGGCCTTGGAGTTGCCCAACCCCAGCCGCCAATCGGTATACCTTTCCGAAATTCTCAGCTCCCAGGTCTACAACGACAACCACTCCTTGTTGACCTTAGCTTTAGGTAAAGACATTTCGGGTAGTCCGATGGTGGCGGATTTGGCTAAGATGCCGCATTGCCTCGTGGCAGGTACTACGGGCGCCGGTAAATCGGTTGGTATTAATGCGATGATTTTATCGATCCTGTTTAAAGCCAAGCCCGATGAAGTGCGTTTGATCTTGATCGATCCCAAGATGTTAGAAATGGCGATGTACGACAAGATTCCGCATTTGCTGTGTCCCGTTGTGACCGATATGAAGCAGGCTTACAACGCCCTCAATTGGGCCGTGAATGAGATGGAGCGCCGCTACAAACTCATGAGCAAGTTTGGGGTGCGTAATTTAGCGGGCTTTAATAAAAAGATTCTTGAAGCAGAAGAAAAAGGCGAGAAGCTCACTAACCCATTTAGCTTGACACCCGATGATCCTGAGCCAATTTACAAAGCTCCGGTGATTGTGATTGTGATCGACGAGCTGGCTGACCTAATGATGGTTTCTGGCAAAAAGATCGAAGAACTCATTGCGCGAATTGCACAAAAAGCCCGTGCAGCCGGCATCCACTTAGTGCTCGCGACACAGCGGCCCAGCGTGGATGTGATTACCGGTTTGATCAAGGCCAACGTACCGACGCGGATTTCATTTCAGGTGAGCAGCAAAATTGACAGTCGTACCATCCTTGATCAGCAGGGCGCCGAAGCCCTGTTAGGTATGGGTGACATGCTCTATATGGCTCCCGGTACCGGCCTTCCAGTAAGGGTGCACGGTGCCTTTGTATCGGATGATGAAGTACACCGCGTAGTGGAGTGGCTTAAAGAGAAAAGCGAAGCAAACTACATCGAGGGTGTACTCGAGGGTGCCGATGAGTCCAATATGGATGTGCTCAGCGGTGGTGGCAGTGGCGAAGCTGATCCACTCTACGATCAAGCCGTCGCAGTCGTTTTGGAGCACAAGCGCGCTTCGATATCGCTGGTGCAGCGCCATTTGCGGATTGGCTATAACCGCGCAGCTCGTTTATTAGAGGATATGGAAAAGGCCGGCATGGTCTCCAAAATGAGCGGCAGTGGTAACCGCGAAATCCTTGTCCGCGGCTCTGAATAAGTTCATTTATGACAATGCGTTTTTTAAGTAGCGCTTTTTGCGCTCTCCTGTTTTCAATCCCCAACCCTTCGTATGCGCAAGATGCGCAAAGTGGTGTTGAGCAATTGCGGCAATTTGTACGCATATCTAAAACAGCGGAAGGGGAGTTTGTTCAGCAGCAGTTGCGTGCCCCTAAGCCCAATGAGCCCCAAGATAAAGGCCTCAAAGTGATTCGCAAAACGGAAGGGCGTTTTATATTCCAGCGTCCTGGCCGCTTTGTGTGGGACACCACAAAGCCCTTTGAGCAGCGTTTGATTGCCGATGGCAAGCAGCTCATTATGTGGGACAAAGACTTAAATCAAGCGACCTTTCGGCCTGCAGGGCAGGTTTTAGCATCGACCCCAGCGGCCATCTTATTTGGTGAAGGGGCGCTGGAGCAGCATTTTGATTTGGAAGAGGGTGCTGAGCGCTCTGGCCTGCGCTGGGCAAACCTTAAGCCGAAGGCGAAGCCATCGGCTGGTAGCAATGACCTGCCCTATACCTCGATTGCGATTGGCATGAGCGGTGGCCTACCGCGGGCTTTAGAGCTGATGGATGGATTGGGGAGCGTGGTGCAGCTGAGCCTCACGCAAATCCAGCTCAATATTCCCTTGCCTGCAGGCACCTTTACCTTCACGCCACCGGCTGGTGCGGAAGTCTTGCGCTTAAAATAACAATTCGCACTAAAGCAAAACACCATGATTGATCCCCAACTCCTTCGCAAAGACATCGCCGCTGTAGCAGCGCGCCTAGCTACCCGTAAATTTATTCTGCCGGTTGAGCAATTTAATAGCCTAGAGGCAGAGCGTAAGCAGTTACAGTCGCGCACAGAAGAGTTGCAAGCCAAACGCAATCAACTCTCCAAAGCTGTTGGTATGAAGAAGGCCAAAGGTGAGGATGCTGCTGCAGAAATGGCAGAGGCTATCCAAGTAAATGCGGATATGGAAGCGGGCGCGAATCGCCTGGCTGTTTTGCAAACCGAGATAGCCGATTTTGTGGCGGGCATTCCGAATCTGCCAGATGAGTCGGTGCCGGTCGGTAAAGACGAAAAAGATAATGTCGAAGTAAAGCAGTGGGGCACCATTCCCACTTTTGCATTCACCGTCAAAGACCACGTCGATTTAGGGGCGCCCCTTGGTCTTGATTTTGAATCCGCCGCCAAGATCAGTGGATCACGCTTTGTAGTGCTTAAAGGACAGCTTGCGAAGCTGCACCGGGCATTGGCCCAGTTTATGCTGGATGTGCACACGGGGCAGCATGCCTACGAAGAGTTGTATGTTCCTTTTATGGTGAATGCCGCCTCGATGCGCGGTACCGGCCAGTTACCTAAGTTTGAAGAGGATCTCTTTAAGGTCCCACGCAAAATGGGCGAGGGTCAGGGAGAGGGTGAGGAGCGAACCGAAAACTTTTACCTCATTCCAACGGCGGAAGTGCCGGTCACAAATTTAGTACGCGACACCATTACCGCAGCTGAAGCCTTACCCCTCAAGTACGTAGCGCATACACCTTGCTTTCGGTCGGAGGCAGGTAGTTACGGGCGCGATGTGCGCGGCATGATTCGTCAGCACCAATTTGAAAAAGTGGAGCTCGTGCAAATCGCCAAACCGGAAGAGTCGATGCAGCGCCTGGAAGAATTAACTCGCCATGCTGAAACGATTCTGGAGATGCTGGAGTTGCCATACCGTCGTGTATTGCTTTGCACCGGCGATATGGGTTTTGGTAGCAGCAAAACCTACGACCTGGAAGTGTGGATTCCATCGCAAAACGCCTACCGTGAAATCAGCTCCTGTTCTAATATGGGCGACTTTCAGGCCAGGCGGATGCAGGCCCGTTACAAGGTTGGTAACAATAAGCCTGAGCTACTTCATACCTTAAACGGTTCGGGCTTGGCAGTCGGTAGAACGGGTGTTGCTCTTCTTGAGAACTTTCAACAAGCAGATGGCAGTGTCCGGATACCCAAGGCCCTGCAGCCCTATATGGGCGGGATCACCAGCCTAAAGCCCAAGGCTTAAGTATCCCAACGCTATAATTGCAGTTCGGTTCGGAGAGGTGGCAGAGTGGTCGAATGTACCTGACTCGAAATCAGGCGTACTGTCAAAGGTACCGTGGGTTCGAATCCCACCCTCTCCGCCAAGTTGTCAAGTAAAAAGGGGCTTAATTGCCCCTTTTTCTATTTATTCCCACATCAAGTGGGCTCTTACCGTTAGTCTTACTTTGTAATGCGAATCAAACCAAAGCAACTTTTTACCAGCCCTTAACATTTGGAACCAGTAGAGCCTGTCTAGGGATATTTATGGTTGTATTAGGCTGCATGCAATCTAGAGGCTACACACCTAGAAAGTAGCTTATTTATTCAAATAACAGAAACTGTTTCTTGGTGACTCAGTAGAATCTAAAACAACTACCTTGCCTGCAATGTCGCAATAGTTGCCTCTAGCCGTGCAGATGGATTATCTGCAGGAACCGAAGTACTAGCGTTGGGATTAAAAGCTTTAATAGTTGCTTCCAATCGACTGCTAGGATTATCAGTAGACACAGTCGTATTGCAATTGCTTGCACATAAACTTTTAATCGTAGCTTCTAGCTGTGCTGATGGGGTTGCGGTAGTACTTGATGTGGTTGTGGAACTACTGCCACCTCCGCAAGAAGCTAGGAGGATGGATAAGAAGGCTAGACTAATGAGTTTTGTCATGGGTATTCTTAATTTAGTCTGGGCGAGACCGAGGAAGTACTGCCAGTCGTAGACTCAATACAATTTCCTCGGAGCGTATTAATGTTCAGGATGCAATTAATGCTAATTGTGGATGAAATAATAAAGGTTGCCGAGTAGTCTGTTGGAGCAGACTCGTTATATAAAGAATTATTAGTAACGGTAACTATAGTTCCAGTTAAAGGCATGGAATAAAATGCGCTGCCATTTAAGTTATAAGCATTGGCATAACCTGAGACTGAGAATATACCGTTTACGTTATTGGGAGTTATCACAAGGAAATATAAATTAGTCAACCAATTCACTTGATCACTCTTTGAGGTGGTGGTTACATAGGTATTTGGAATAGGCATTCCCATCTCACCAATGCTATTAAATCCATCGCCACTAATTAGCAAATTAACTAGACCAGTAGCGGTAGCGGTTGTTCCAGCAAATGAACACATTGGGGATAAAAGAACGGCAGAGAAAATTAAAGTAATTAGTCGTTTCATGGCATTGCTTTCTATCAATGTC
>CAZWPR010000023.1:0-19293 GCA_964636135.1 uncultured Polynucleobacter sp. | reverse complement strand
AACCTGATCCTGGGGTAAAGCTGCGAAATGTTTTACGGGCGGTTTTTTTAGATAGGAGTTATCAGCCATATCCCTGGCTGGATTGATAGTCCCGCGATGGGTGTCGCGAGCAAAAGAAAATACTTGGGCCGCTATCGCTCTTGCGCGTCTGGCCGACTCCTTCTTGCCTTTATCGTAGGCAGCTTTAATAATTGCAAATAGGTATGCTTCTTTGATTGAATCAATTGGGAGGCGCCCCAAATCAGGGAGGAGGTAGCGACGCAACAAACCTTCATTTCGTTCGTAATGGTGTGAGCTCCATTCAGATTGATTGCGCGATAGCCAATCTCTTGCTATAGCACCGAAAGTTTCTTCACCTTTGACTATTCTGCTGGCCTTAGCTATGCGCTTTGCGGTAGAAGGGCTGTCACCCTTAACTACATGCTCTCGAGATTCCAATGCTTTTGCGCGTGCGACCTGAAGTGAGACTGTGGGGTAGCTCCCAAGTCCAGCCGACTTCTCTTTACCGCCAAGGCGATACCGGTAGATCCATGTGCGACTTCCATCAGGTCTGACGCGCAGACGCAATCCTGCACCATCGTTTAAGTAATAAAGCTTTGCTTTTGGTTTTGCAGCTTTGCAGCTTGCTTCGGTAAGTATTTTCTCTGCTGCCATTTCGCTCTCAAGTACCCACATCAGTACCCAATTTTATCGTAGATGCTGATAGAGTGCTATAGAGTTTAGTAACTTAAAGTACCCGTATTTATTGGGTTTCAAGGATTTATATATCCATTAGTGAAGTTTCATAAATCATAATTCGACGGATCTCGTCTCCGCCAGATTGTGCAAATGAGCCCCTGTATAGGGGCTCTTTGTTTTTCTCGGCACTTGATTGCGTTACTGTGGTCGTAGTAACAGATAAGAGTAAAAGCCTGATCGTGAATCCATTACTTACAAACCGGATTGCAGTCATACTTGCCCTAGCTGGGCTTGGTATCGGCTGCCTATTGGTTATCTGGCCTTTCTTAACCTCCTTGGCATGGGCCATCATTTTAGTAACCAGTACCTGGGGTATTTTCAAGCGCCTCGATCGCCTATTTGGCAATCGTCGTCTACTCACTGCCACCGTGATGACCTTGCTTGTAACGATTGTGCTGCTCGGCCCCATCTCCGCAGTAGCGCTGGCACTCTCCGATAACATCAGCGACCTCGTTGCCCATACTATTGCTAGCTTTCAGGATGGATTACCAGAGGAAGTATTGCAGTGGCCCCAGTACGTCCCCATCTTCGGGGGCGCGATTGAAAATTACCTACAGCAGTTTGTGCACGATAAGGCTCGACTTACAGTCGAATTACAGACCTTAGCGGCACCCTTGCAGGCATTTGCGTTGGCCAGCGGGCGGATTGCATTACAAGGCGTTCTGGATATGGCGCTGTCCGTGTTCCTGACATTCTTTTTCTTTTTACACGGCAGTAGTTTATCGATCAAACTATCGGTCTTTGCAAAGCGACTGAGCGGTGAGCGAGGTGAAGGCTTAATTGCCGTTGCCGCTGAAACAGTGCACGGGGTTATTTACGGGGTATTGGGTACTGCATTGGCTCAAGGCGTTCTCGCAGCCATTGGCTTTGCTATTGCGGGAATACCATCCTCGATCTTGCTTGGCCTAATTACATTCTTTTTATCGGTAGTGCCAGTCGGTCCCCCTTTAGTTTGGGGCGGCGCGGCATTCTGGCTATTTCAGCAAAACGAAACAGCCTGGGCTATTTTCGTTTTAGCCTGGGGCTTCTTACTTGTCAGTACAGTCGATAACATCATCAAACCCTTCATTATTAGTAGGGGATCGAACCTACCGTTTGTAGTGGTGTTCTTAGGTGTATTGGGCGGAGTGATTGCGTTTGGCGTGATTGGCGCATTCTTAGGACCCGTTCTACTGGCAGTGACCTACCATCTTATTCTGGAGTGGACATCCGATACTGAAAATAAGCGGTAGTTGAGGTCCGCAAATAAATCTACCCCTTGCTGGGTGTGCTTCTGGTGTAACCCCTAGTCCGTATCTAACCTTGCTTGCAATAACTATAAATGCAGGGGTTATTTATATTCACACCAGAATGCTTTAATACAGTCTGTATTTCATGCAGCTAACTGCATTATTACTAATTAGAAAACCATCACTATGAGCAATAAAAATAAACACACATCGCTCTTTGCCTTTTTTTCTAATGCGTCATCCGGCGGTATTATTTTGGCCCTAGCTGCGATCGCTGCATTGCTTGTCAGTAATTCCTCTTACGGCGATTGGTACCAAGCCTTTTTAGCCATTCCAGGGGAGATTGTCATCGGTGATGGCAGTTTAGTTTTATCAAAGCCCCTGATTGTTTGGGTTAATGACCTGTGGATGGCGGCTTTCTTTTTCTTGGTCGGCCTAGAAATTAAACGGGAGTTTTTAACCGGTGAGTTATCTGGCCCAGGTCAGTTGACTTTGCCTGCTCTATCGGCTCTGGGCGGAATGGCCGTTCCCGCCTTGATCTACGTGGCACTCAATCAGGGCGATGCTGCCGCTTTGCAGGGCTGGGCGATCCCGGCTGCTACGGACATTGCTTTTGCATTGGGCATCGTCATTTTATTGGGCAGTAAAGTGCCGCTCTCACTCAAGGTATTTTTAACCGCAGTTGCGATTATTGATGACCTCTTGGCAATCGTGATTATTGCGCTGTTCTATACCTCTTCTTTATCGCTGACGATGCTCCTAGGCGCATTTAGTGCTGGATTCGTTTTGTTTATTCTCAATAGACTCAAGATTACTCGGGTCGACGTCTACATAGCGGTGGGCATTGTGATGTGGCTTTTTGTATTGAAGTCGGGTGTACATGCCACATTGGCAGGTGTTGCTACTGCATTGGCAATTCCAATGCGCGATAGGAATGGCAGCTCGCCGCTGGAAACGGTAGAACATGGATTGCATCCGTGGGTCGCATTTTTGATCTTGCCCGTCTTTGCGTTCTCAAATGCGGGGGTTGTTTTGTCGGGTGTGACGCTTGACACCTTGCTTGCGCCCATTCCGCTCGGAATTATTCTAGGCTTGTTTGTTGGTAAAACCATTGGGGTTTTTGGTGTGAGTTACTTACTCATTCGGATGGGCTGGGTAAAGCCGCCTGCTAGCGCCAATACCTTGCAATTGCTGGGTATCAGCATTTTGTGCGGCATCGGCTTTACGATGAGCCTTTTTGTCGGCGGATTGGCGTTTATTGGACTGGATCCGATCTATACCTTGCAACTCAAAATCGGCGTCCTGTGCGGCTCCTTATTGTCTGGCTTAGTGGGGACTACCTTGTTGCTTGTCGCAGCAAAACGCCACAAAACCGCCTAAAGAGCTACGCTGTTGGGCCATGAAGGCTCAATCACTGTGCTAGTACACGACGTAAAAAATGCCCAATATCAATTACCTCAATCGGGTGTAGGGAGTGCTCCATTGGGTAGCTTTTCCACTGCACATCGTAGCCATTGGCTTGCAGAAAATCACGCGACCGTTCACTGCGCTCGGGAACGATTACGGCATCCCAGTCGCCATGCGCTAAAAAGATAGGTGTGTCTTGATTGACTGGATTGCGCTCAGCTAACACACTCGACGCTAAAGGCAGATAGCCGGAGAGCGCCATAATACCTGCGAGGCGCTGTGGAAAGCGCAGGCCTGTATGCAGCACCATCGCGCAGCCTTGCGAAAAGCCAGCCAACACAATGTGCTCGTATGCAATACCCCGGCTTGCTTCACGCTCTATTAGTGCGCTGATGGCTTTTGCTGAATTCTGAATGCCAACAGCATCTTCGGGGTCGCTATCGCTTCTGCCGATGATGTCGTACCAGGCAGGCATCACATAGCCACCGTTGACGGTGACAGGCATACTGGGGGCACTTGGAAAGACAAAGCGGATTCCGGGCAGGCCGCTTAAGTCCAGTTGGGTGACAAGGGAGGCAAAGTCATTACCGTCTGCGCCAAGGCCATGCAGCCAAATGATGGCAGCGGTTGGGTTATCGGAGGTTTGCATTTCAATGCAGGGCAGGAGTTCCATAGGCGCTTTGGTCAGAAAAGTGAAAACCGTATTTTAAGTCGAGTATGCTGATAGCAACTCAACTCACTGGATAAACCCTCTTTTATGACTATCTCCATGTACCAGGCCAGCGCGCCACGCCTGATTAACAGCATGCGCAATTTATCTGCCATTTTGGATAAAACCCAAGCCTATATTGATGCCAAGAAAATCGATCCGGCGGCGCTACTGCAATTTAGACTCTTTCCGGACATGCTCAATTTCACTCGGCAGATTCAAATTGCCAGCGATACCGCCAAGGGAGTCGTTGCCCGTTTAGCTGGTGTCGATATTCCTGCTTATGAGGACAATGAAACCAGCGTTGCCGAACTGCAGGCGCGGATTGCAAAAACCATTGCCTTTATTGAAACATTCACGCCAGCCCAACTCGATGGAACCGAAGATAAGGCTATCGTGACCAAGCGGGGCGATAAAGAAACCCATTACACCGGCATGCAGTTTTTATTGGGTCATGCCATTCCCAATGTGTACTTTCATGTATCGATTGCGTTTGCCATATTGCGTCATAACGGTGTAGAGATTGGCAAACGGGATTATCTGGGCAAGCCATAAGTACACGCCAATGAAGTAATGCTTAAGCGTATTTATCGGTTTCTCTCTGGCCAACCTACCGCAGCCCTTGGCTTTGTTCGCAATGACGGCGGCAGAATGGCTGCGGGTTTTCAGGGTGATGCGGGTGATTGTGTGGTCAGGGCCATTGCTATCGCCGCGCAGCGTCCCTACCTCGAAGTCTATGAGGCTCTGCGCAATGCCAATGCGCACTATGCCGAGAGTCGTACCAGTCGCCTCGCCAAACACATCGCAGTGCGGGGCGCTACGCCGCGCAACGGCAATCATCGTGCCGTATTTCATGATTACATTTTGAGTCTAGGTTTTGAATGGGTGCCAACCATGGCAGTAGGGCAGGGCTGCCAAGTTCACCTGCGCCCGGATGAAATTCCCGCTGGAAGACTCATTGTGAAAGTATCCAAACACCTCAGTGCAGTGATTGATGGGGTAATTCACGATACACACAATCCAGCGCGCGGCGGGACACGCTGCGTGTATGGCTACTATATTCAGAAGCGATAGCTAGTTGCTGCTTTGGCTGCGCGTGCCTCTTCTTTGGCTTCTTTGCGAAATTCCCAAGGTGGCACTGGATTGGGATCTGCCCATAAACCCCGTTGCTTAGAGCGCGCCTCTGCTTCCGCCTTGGCATAGCGCTGTGCCTCTTCTTTGGGCTGTTCTTTGGCATAGTGCTTATAGAACCAGGCGTAACCATCCTGAATCATGCTCTGATTAATGTCGGTCCCGCCACTGTAAATCACGCCAAGGTAGCGTCCATATTGATCTTTTTTTCGTAAATCTACTTCCACATCGTGTTTAAAAATGCGGCTGGCCAAATGATCGCGCGCCTTCGTGCCAAAGGCCTGCTTTTTTTCTGGGGTATCAATTCCAACTAAGCGAATTTTGAGTTGCCGTTTGTCTTCTGTGAGCAAGGTAATGGTATCGCCATCGCTGATGGCAACAACCAGGCCCGGAGTTAGTGGTCCGGCACTGATCGCGGTAGAGGCGAATAAAACAAGGCTAATGAGCAGGGAGCGAAATGCGTTCATCGGATTATTGTTACATTTTTGGTAATTATTACCGCATTATTTTATGTAATTTACTAAATAAAACACGTCCGCATTCGAAAGCGCCCCAAATTAGGTGACAATCGCATGTGTTGTATTTCTTTTGATTATTTGCTGAGCGAGTTTTTATGCCTTCCTATTGGTCCAGTAGTCCGTATCGTCACCTCCGCATTAGTCCCGATAACCAGTTAATCGTGACGGATGATTTTTTGCGTACCTATTTGGAGCGACCCGAGCTGGCTTTAATTCCGGAGTCGTGTACGGCAGAGCAGGCACTGCACCAGCGTTTGCTGGAAAACCCCCGCGCAGAAATCAGTGAAGCAGAAATTGCCCAGATGCAGGATGCTGACATTCAAGTCAATTACGGCATTTGGCTACGTTACCGCGCTAAGCTCCTCAAGGCCCCCTCACTCGAAAACTTTTACATGAGCTTATTTGAGGGAGAGGGTGTTGATGTCCCCCCTTTATTTATAAGTCAGCTAACCCAGGTTTTTTTGCAACACATCTTGGGTGAAGATGCAGCTCCGCTTGAGCTACGAATGGCAGAACTCTTTTTTAAAACCCAGGCGATTTCAATTCAAGAGGGCGGGGTAGTGATGGCCGCTGATGCTCAGACGATTGAGCGTAGTGCCAGGGCCGATGAGTTCGGCAGCATTGTGGACCTACTCAAGCAAGGCACGATGGCTTCGCAATCGGTTGATTTGGATGTATTGCATGAAGAAAATGCCAGCAACTATTGGGAGCGCAATGAAGACTTTGATTTTGCGGTTCAGCTTAACTATAGTCAGCCAACGACACGTAGCTTTTGCACTGTGCTGCAAAAATGGATTCATCATTTTTTAGGGGTGGACGTCAAAATCAAGCCCCTGAAAGAGGTCAGCGATCCTAATTGGGTCTGGCATGTGGGCCTCGATGCATCTTCGACTGAAATTCTGAATGCGCTGTACAACAAAGAATCGGTCGATGAACCAGATATGGCCCGCTTATTGTGTTTATTTCGTTTGGAGTTTATTAACTCGACCGATACACGCCCGGAGTTTGCGGGGCGGAATGTGTATATGGCGATTGCGATGAACGAGAAAAATGAGCTCAAATTAAAGCCGCAAAACCTGCTGTTTAACTTACCGTTGGCCAAAACATCGTAGTCTGACGCACTGCAACGAAATCAGGTATGATCTAAGTATTAACCCTTAGATATTAACCCTTAAATCGGAGCATTACATGAATCAGACTATTGCAAGCCCTTCAGTAAAAATTGCCTTAAACACGGCATTTTTAGCAGAAATAATCAATAAATTCAGTGCCTTAGTTAGCATCATCCAAGAGTCTTCGGTGGAAGCAAAAGAGCAGTACAAAAAGCACTCCATTTTGGGTGGCGGCTGGGAATAAGCGGCCATTGGCCTAAGCTAGGCCCAACAGCAAGGTCCAGCAAAGGGGTGAGTTAGTTAATTCACCCCTGTTTCTTTTGCTCTTTCAGCACATTCCTTCGGTATAGTCCCCGAATGCCTAAAATCCAGCGGATCCCAGCAGCGGAGTGCCTCGAATGCGGCAATCCCCGACCATTGATGGGGAGTTGCGCGCACTGTGGCAGCACGGATTCACCACGGCCCTTGACGGATACGCTAACCCTCAATTTAGAGTCTGGCGGTCCTACAGCAGAAGAGGCCCTAGAGCGCCTAACCCAGCATGTTCGCGCTGCCAGTGAGGCCGGGATTAGGGCTTTGATTGTGATCCATGGCTATGGCTCGAGCGGCTCTGGGGGCAAGATTAAATGGGCGGTGCGTGACGCCTTGGAAAATAATTATTTTTCTGATCGCGTAGACGAGTACTATTTTGGTGAGGACTTGGCATTTGGAAGCAGCGCTTACCAAACGGTAATTAAACGTCGCTCCAGTCTCAAGTCCCATTTAAGTCAGTTTAAGATAGGTAACGCTGGCATGACCGTATTGCTGATGCACTAAATAGGAAATACACACAATGACTACCCACCACACCCCCAACGCACATAAGCCCACTAAAGAGCCCGTTGATACAGCGCAATTGTTTGCCGACTTTAAGGCCTTGGTAGCGGATGCCGAGGCACTGCTGCATGCCACTGCAGACCAGGGCGGCGAGGGTATCGCGCAGATCCGGGCCCAAGCGCAGGATTCGCTAGCGCAAGCGAAATCCAACTTGATGGATGTGCAGGATGAGTTGACTGAAAAAGCCAAAGCAGTCGTGGCCGATGCCGATGCGTATGTGCATGAGAAGCCATGGCAATCCATCGGTATTGCAGCGGGCCTGGGTTTACTCATCGGTCTATTAATTAGCCGTCGCTAAGAGGATGTGCATGTCAGTAGAGGCAATGCTTTCATCGCTTAAAAACGCAGGATCAACTGCGCTGGAGATTATTCAAACCCGCTTGGAGTTGTTTTCGAGTGATATTCAGATTGGTTGGCAGCGACTCCTTTCGGTTCTAGTGCTTGTCATCGTCGCACTCTTTAGTGTGTTGTTTGGTCTAGTGCTACTTGCCATTTTGATTGTCGTTTTGTACTGGGATACCCATCGAGTATTGGTCTTGTCTTTAATGGCAGGCGGCTTTTTATCCATCGGGATCATTCTGGCTTTATTCGTTCGTGCTCAAATGAATTCCATGCCGAAATTATTTGAGGCCAGTTTGGGTGAGTTGGTCAAGGACCGAGATCATTTGGCATGAGCGCACGTTTAAATCAGCTCTTAGAGCGCCAGCAACGCTTGATTGCTAAATCGGCAGCACAGCGAGCTTCCATTTCGGCCGATATGCGCGTGTGGCAAAAACCAATCGCATGGGTTGATCGCGGTCTTGGGGTGGCTCAGCTTATTCAACACAACCGTGTTCTGCTCTACGCTGCTTTTGCCTTGTTAGCCAGCTATAAGCCAGCAGGCGCTCGTAAGCTCGTGGTGTTTGCGGTGAGTGCACTAAAGATAGCGCACCACGTGCGTGATTTAATCTCGCCCAGTAAATCATCCAAGCCATAGACTTAGGTGGGGTAGGCAGTGCCGGATGAGTTTGCGACTAAAATACTTTCCATGCCGTTCAAACCCGAAGAAGACGACCTAGGTCCAAGTAAGTCAGAGCTAAAACGCGAGATGACCGAGCGCCAAAAATTGGCCGAAGTGTTATCGAAGCTCAGTAGCGATGCACTCAAGAGCGTTCCGCTGGAAGAGAATATTCGTGATGCGATTGCGCAAACCCAAAAGATTAAAACATTTGAAGCCCTACGGCGCCATAAGCAGTATCTCGGAAAATTGATGCGCGCACTCGATGCTGAGGAAATTGCTGCGATTGAAAAGCGCTTAGAGATTATTGAAGGGCCTGGTAAAGTCGAGACAGCAAAATTGCATCAGCTTGAGGCACTACGCGATCGACTCATTGCCAATGATGCTGCCTTGACTCAGCTAATCGAGCGCTTTCCAGATCTGGATGTGCAAAACGTCCGCACACTCATTCGGAATGCGCGAAAAGAAAAGGAGCTGAACAAGCCTCCCAAAGCGTATCGCGAGATCTTCCAACTGCTGCGCGGTTTAGATACTTAACTGGCTTTGCGCGCCGGTCTCGATTGCGGGCGGCGTGGTGCATTGCCCGGCCTTGGCGCATTTCCAGTTGGTTTTTTACTTGCCTGCCCCTGACCTCGACCTTGCCGCTGGCCTTGCCCTTGTCCCCGGCCGCTACGTAATTGAATAGGCTGCGGTTTGGCATGCGGATCTGGCTCAAATCCGGCGATTACTTCTTGTGGCAAGGTTTTTTTAATTAGGCGCTCAATGTCACGCAGCATTTGATGTTCATCAACGCATACGAGTGAAACCGCCACACCATTGGAGCCAGCACGACCGGTGCGGCCGATGCGGTGGACGTAATCTTCTGGTACATTGGGCAGGTCATAGTTAACCACGTGGGGCAGCTGATCAATATCAATGCCACGGGCAGCAATGTCAGTAGCGATTAAGGCCGTTAACTTACCCGCTTTAAAGTCAGCCAAGGCCTTGGTCCGAGCAGATTGGCTTTTATTACCATGGATGGCCATGCAAGTAATGCCATCCTTTTCTAATTGCGTTACCAGTTTATTGGCGCCATGCTTTGTCCGCGTGAAGACCAGCACTTGTTCCCAATGATTTGATTTGATTAAGTGAGCCAACAATGGGTGTTTGGCAGTACGGTCTACCGGATGAATCTTTTGGGCGATGGCATCGTTGGTGCTATTGCTGCGTGCCACCTCAATCAGGGCTGGGGAATTGAGAAGACCATCAGCCAAGGCTTTAATCTCGGTCGAGAAGGTGGCGGAGAACAAGAGGTTTTGGCGTTGCTGCGGTAAGGCTGCCAATATTTTCTTAATGTCGCGCAAAAATCCCATGTCCAGCATGCGATCTGCCTCGTCCAGTACCAGAATCTCGACGCCTTTCAGTGAGACTGCATTTTGACCCATGAAGTCTAATAAACGGCCAGGTGTCGCCACCAAGATATCGAGACCACTCTGGATGGCTTTGAGTTGCGGGTTGGGGCCAACGCCGCCAAAAATAACGGCAGACTTGAGCTTGGTGTACTTGCCATAGGTCATCACGGATTCATGGACCTGCGCTGCTAATTCACGGGTGGGCGTCAAAATGAGCGCACGGATCGCACGTCGACTACCGGCCACTGGCTGAGGCCCCACGATAAGGCGTTGCAAAATAGGCAAGGTAAAGCCAGCCGTTTTGCCGGTACCCGTTTGGGCTGCTGCCAATAGATCACCGCCTTTGAGAACCGCGGGGATCGATTGGCTTTGAATTGGGGTTGGGGTGGTATAGCCATGCTCTTTGATGGCTAAAAGGATAGGGTCGGATAAACCGAGTTCTGTGAATAACATGTAAACCAATACAAAAATAAAACAAATAAAAAAACAGGAAGAACAAAAAAAGGAAATCAGAAAGAAGGATGTGGAGCTGAAACGACTGGCGTTTTCAGAAATGGATCCCTTACGTGTTTCTAGGCGATCTGGCTCTTCGAGCGCGTGAGATCAATCAAACCTCAGTACGAAGAATAGCACAGAGGGCATGAAAAAAGCCGCTGATGCAGCGGCTTTTTCAGTGGGGCTAGATCGAATTAATCGAGCTTGGCACCGGATTTGGCTACAACAGCGGCCCAGCGCTTGACGTCTGCGCTGACTTGCTTGCCGAAATCCTCGCCGTAAAGATTGGGAACCTCCGAGCCGTTCGCAGCCCAAATCGCTTTAAGCTTTGGTGTGTTGAGTGCTTTTTGAACTTCCGCAATCATCTTGTCAAGAATGGGCTTTGGTGTGCCGCGTGGGGCGAACAGCGAGTACCAAGTTGACACGATATAGTCTGGCAAGCCGGCTTCTACAAAGGTAGGTACATTCGGAATAGCTGGATTACGATTCTTCGATGCCACCGCAATCGCAACCAATTTACCGGCATTGATCTGAGGCGCTGAAGTTGCCAAGCCATCAAATTCCAGATCAACCTGACCGGCCAACAAATCACTCATTGCAGGACCTGCGCCACGGTATGGGATGTGGGTAATAAAGGTGCCCGTTTGAATCTTATAGAGCTCACCAGCCAAATGATGAACTGTACCGCTACCTGCGCTGGCATAGTTGAATTTGCCAGGATTCTTTTTCATCAACTCGACGAATTCTTTGGCATTACGAGCGCTCACTTTCTGCGGGTTAACAACCAACACTTGTGGAACGTTCGCAATCATTGCAACTGGAATGAAGCTTTTCTCAATGTCGTAATCTAAGTTCTTATACATGGAAGGGGCAATGGTGTGATGCGTTGCGCCTACAAACCAGTTATAGCCATCTGGTGTTGCTTTGGCTGCTGCAGAGGCGCCAACGGTTCCGCCAGCTCCGCCGCGGTTATCAATGATCACTTGTTTACCCAGTTGTTCCGTGAGCTGTGCGGCTAGAGGACGTGCAAACGCATCAGTACCACCGCCTGCAGGGAATGGGTTCAAAAATGTGATGGTCCTAACCGGCCATTCTTGTGCAATTGCTGCGGTGCCTGTTACCAAAGACATGCAAAGTGCGGTCTTTAGTAACTTCTCAATCAATGCGTTTTTGATCATTATTCTTCTTCCTTCTTTATTAAAAAAATTGGCTCAAACGTAATTCAGTGCAGCAGTTCATCGAACGAAAGCAGTCTAGCTGAGAATCAACAATAAGAAAGTGACAAAGGTCAATTTACCTTTTGGCTGATTGTTGATGCTGTCTCACTCTAGCGGTCTTCCGCCGTGTTGTTCTTGTAACAAAGAGCTATTTTTCATTGATTTTCTTCTGAGCCATATAGCGGTTTACCCCTAGCGTGGATAGGATGGTTTGGTTTGCTACAACTCAGTGCGTAATCCAAAAGAAGGCATGTACTATATGGCCGGCATGGCGATATGTTTTTTTACCGGCTTGGTAGTCTAAATCTATTTACCTTCCCACTTGGGGGGTATTCCGCTTAAAAAGGCATTGACACCGGTTTTGAAATCAGCGCTGCCATAACATTCCCGCACCAAGTCGTCGCAATTGGGTAACTGGCTGCGCAGTATGCGGTGAATGGTTGCCTTTGAAACCTTTTGGGTCACTGGTGCAAGCGAACTGAGTCTACTTGCTAAAGCGCTTGCGGCGCCACCGATATCTTCGGCAGAGTAGGTTTTGAGAACGAAGCCATTGGCGAGCAATTCGCTCGCTGGCACGAGTTCAGCCAACAGCAGCATGCGCTTGACGATAGCAACGCCAAGGTGATGGGTCAGCCAAGCAATATTGCCTGCCGATAAGCAATTTCCAAGGGTGCGGGCGATGGGGACGCCAAAACGGGCATCATGTGTGGCAATCCGAAAATCACAACAGCTGGCAATCGCCAGACCACCGCCTACAGCCAGGCCCTCCACCACAGCAACGGTCGGAATCGGCAAGTCAATTAAAGGCGCAAAGTAGCTATCAATCGACGCCTCATAAGCAATGCCGTCAGCGCCACTGGTAAAGCTGCTGAACTGGGCAATATCACTGCCGGACACAAAGGATTGCCCACCAGCTCCGCGCAGAATTACCGCCCGAATAGTTGGCGTCTGGGCGATTTCGAGGCAAATACTGCGCAGTCGCTCATACATTTCCACGGTCATGGCGTTGCGCGCGGCCACATGATCAAAAGTAATGTGTGCCACATTGTTTTCTACAGAAAACAGAACTTGAGCAAGCTTAGGTGCGGTAGAGGGGGGTGTGGCCGAAGTGTTCATAAATGATTTATATTAGACGATTGGTTCATTCTAAATATAAAAGAACCAGTTTAAGTAAGTGAGACCATGACAAATTCCACGCAACATGTAAATAAGCCGCTGCAGGCTGCCAATCGACCACTGCCGCTTGCCGGAGTGCGCGTCTTGGATGTGAGTCAAGTGATGGCGGGACCATACTGCTGCATGCTCTTGGCTGACCTCGGCGCAGATGTGATCAAGATTGAGCCTCCCGGTACCGGGGATCAAACCCGGGGCGCTATGGGTTTCAAAATGAAAGGCTCCGATAGCATGGGCTTTTTAAATATGAACCGCAATAAGCGCAGCGTTGCCCTCAATTTGAAAAGCAAAGCGGGCAAGCAGGTCTTTTTTGAGCTGGTGAAGACTGCTGATATCTTGGTTGAGAACTACCGCCCCGGCGTCATGAAAAAGCTGGGGATTGACTATGCTGTTTTAAAAGACATTAATCCAGGCTTGGTTTACGCCAGTATTTCTGGATTTGGTCAAACTGGCCCCTGGGCAGAGCGTCCCGGTTTTGATTTAATGGCACAAGCCATGTCGGGTGTGATGAGTGTCACCGGCTATCCCGATGGCCCGCCCGTAAAGGCAGGCGTTCCCGTTGCCGACATTGGCTGCGCACTCTTTGCGGTCTATGCCATTTTGGCGGCACACATTGGCAAGAAAAATACTGGGGAAGGGCAGTTCATTGACGCCTCCTTATTTGATGCGGCATTGGCGTTTTCTATCTGGGATACCTCGCAGTATTGGGGGACCGGAGTGGAGCCTTACAAGCTGGGAACCGCCAATCACATGAGTGCACCCTACCAAGCCATGAAAGCATCTGATGGCTACTTTGTGATGGGTGCCACAAATCAAAAGCTGTGGGCTTTGCTGTGCGAGAAAATAAATCGGCCTGAGCTCATGAGCGACGCTCGCTTTATGACGAACCCATTGCGGCTTGCGAACCGTCAAGAGCTAGTTACCGAACTGGAAAAAACCTTTGTCACCAAAACCGGAGCAGAGTGGGTCGATCTACTGCTAGCCGAAGGTATCCCGGCTGGTCCAATCAATACCTATCCGGAAGCATTCGAGAGTGAGCATGGCAAGCACCGCCAAATGCGCATGGAAATTGATCATCCGATTGAAGGCAAGGTTCCAAATATTGGTTTTGCAGTGAAGTTATCGGGGACACCCCAACAGGTTCGCATGCACCCACCTTTACTGGGCGAGCACACGAATTCAGTCTTAGCCGAAATTGGCATCACGGGCGAGGCACTCAAAGCCTTTGAGGCCGATGGTGCCTTTTTACCCTAAGTAAACCCATTACAGGAGCATCCCTTGAATACCTTAATCGACCGCATTGACCACATTGTTCTTACCGTTACGGACATTGAAGTCACCACTCAGTTTTATGAAAAAGCTTTTGGCTTTGAGCGTGAGTTTTTTAGAGGGCCGGAAGGGCAGCCACGCCATGCTTTGCTATTTGGTCAATTGAAAATTAATTTGCAAGACCGCAATACAGAAACACCCACCAAAGCCCGCATTCCGACGATTGGCTCCGGTGACTTTTGCTTGATTGCATCAGTGCCATTGGATGACTTTATTAAGCACCTCGAAGCACAGCAAATCCCAATTGATGTTGGCCCGGTTTCGCGCAGAGGAGCTTTGGGTCCGATACGCTCCGTTTACTTGCGTGATCCCGATGGCAATTTAGTTGAAGTAGCCGAGTACGTGTAGCGATGACACCTCAAAACCAAGCACCCAAAGGTAGTGGAATTGGTTTTGTTGTGGTGCAGGCGATTTTGCTGGGGATTCTTTTTTTTGGGCCGGTTCATTTAAATCCCGACGCCAGCATCGAGGCCCCTACGGGTTTGCTAGTGTGGTGCGGTTATGGCATTTTTATTCTCGGCACCGTCATTGCACTGATAGCAGCAGTCAATCTAGGAAAAAATTTAACGCCATTGCCAAGACCAAAAGAAAATGCCGAGTTAATACAGGGCGGCTTATATCGTTTGGTACGACACCCAATTTATTTTGGAGTGATTGTCTTAACGATTGGCTGGGGCGTGATTCAGCAATCCGCTTTAGTTTGGTTGTACGTAATCCTTATTGCCATCTTCTTTGATATCAAATCCCGCAAAGAAGAGCGGTGGTTGGTAGAACGTTTTTCTACGTATGCCGACTACCAAGGGCGAGTACGCAAACTCATCCCTTGGATTTACTAAAGTGGCTGCCGATCTAAAAGGCGGCAACCGAGCCATCGCTGCGAGGATCCCAGCCGCCGCGTAATACGCCAGAGGGCTCTCGAATGATGCAACCGGCATGGCCTACTGTCTCATCAAAATCAGCGAGCATTTCAATATCGTGACCCATGGCAGCAAGTTGAGAGACCACCTTGCTATCAAAGCGGGTTTCTAGTTTCAGGCTGTCACTGGTTTGACCCCAGGTTCTGCCGAGTAACCAACGGGGTCTGCTGATGGCATCTTGTGGATTGAGGCCATAGGTTGCGGTACGCGTAAACACAGCGCATTGAGTTTGCGGTTGGCCATCGCCACCCATCGTGCCATACACCATCGATCGGCCGTCTTTAAACAGTGCCAGTGCAGGGTTGAGGGTGTGGAACGGTTTGCGATGCGGCTCAAGCGTATTGAGGTTGTGTGGATCCAGTGAAAAACTGCAACCTCGGTTTTGCCAATTCACGCCAGACTTGGGCAAGACAATGCCAGCGCCAAACTCGTGATAAATACTTTGAATGAAGGAGACGCATCGGCCTTCGCCATCTACTACGCCCATCCAAATGGTATCGGCTGGGCCTCGGCCGGCACCCCAAGGCAGGGCTTTCTGACCATCTACCTTGGACGCTAAATTCTTTAAAAAATCAGGACTTAAAAAGTGCTGCGCATGATGTGACATATAGGCCGGATCAGTGACATGTTGATCGCGCACTTTAAATGCTTGCTTGGTTGCTTCAACGCAGTGGTGTACGTACTCAGCGCTATCAACATTAAAGCGTTTTAAATTGAGCTGATCCAGGATACCCAAGATCATCAGGGAAACCACCCCCTGAGTTGGCGGCGTCATGTTGTAGACATTGCCTAAGCTGTGTTTAAGTTTCAGTGGGTCAATTAGCTTTGCCTGATGGCGCTGCAAGTCCGCTAAGCGCAATGGACTACCGATAGCAGTTAATTCCTTGGCGAGTAATTCAGCGAGCTCACCTCGGTAGTAGTCGTCGGTTCCTTTTTTTGCAATCTGCCGAAGAGTTGCTCCAAGCCTACCTTGCTTAAAAATACTACCGACTTCTGGACTTTTACCATTCACTAAAAAGGTTTCAGCAAAGCCCGGAATCGATAATAACTCGGGACGTTTTTTTTCAGTCAAACTGGATTGGCTGAGCGTAACTGGAACACCTGCTTCGGCGTAATGAATTGCATCTTCTAGCAGGCGCGATAAGGGCAGTTTGCCACCCAAGCCTTTTTTAGATAGGGTATTCGCAGCACCCCAGCCTGAAATGGTTCCAGCAACCGTATTGGCTGCTACTGGGCCGCGAAACGGAATGGCTTTAGTAATGCCTTGGTCGGCATACCATTTCTTTGACGCAAGTCCAGCCGAAGCGCCGCAGGCATCAATTCCACCCATGGCTTTACCTGGCGCATGAATGACCCAAAACGAGTCACCACCAATCGAGTTCATGTGGGGATAGACCACAGCAATCGTTGCTGCCGCTGAAATCATCGCTTCCAGTGCGTTACCACCTTCGCGCAACACCGCTAGTGCGGACTCAGATGCGAGTGAGTGTGGCGCTACCGCCATTCCTTGAATACCCCATTTTGCTTGCATTCTGTATCGCTTTCTATCTAAATAACTGCAAATTTATAACTACAGGCTTAGTGTAATTTCTGCCGCTCACCAAATTGAAGCATTTATACGAATTGGCACAAAAACAGTGCAGGTGATGCACGTCTTTGGAACGTTTGTTAACAAATGCCTTAACAAGAAGAACTAAATTGAACTCGTGTTCAGCGTAGTTACGAATGAAACCACCTTAATTAGTTCACTTTTTCAATCAACAGGAGTCAATTATGGAATCAAACCGCCGTAAGTTTTTGAGTACCGGTATTGGTGCAGGTGTTGCCGGTGTTGCTCTGGGTGCCCCAGCCATCGTGCAAGCCCAATCAGCACAAACATTTAACTGGAAAATGACTAGCGCCTATCCAAAGGGATCGCCTTTTTATATGGATGGACCCGGAAGCGCTACCGATCTCGCTAAGCGCATTAGCGAGATGTCCAATGGTCGCCTCAAGATTCAAGTATTTGGTGCTGGCGAGTTAATTCCAGCATTTGAAGGCTTTGATGCTGTGCGTTCAGGCACCGTGGAAATGAATCATGCCAATAGCTATTTTTGGACTGGTAAAACAGCTGCTGCGCAATATTTCACGGCTGTACCTTTTGGTTTGAATTTCCAAGGCATGAATGGCTGGTTGTATGACGGCGGTGGTATTGATCTCTGGAATGAAACCTACGCCCCATTTGGCATGGTTGCGATGCCTTGCGGCAATACTGGCGTGCAAATGACTGGTTGGTTTAAAAAGAAAATCAATACCGTAGCGGACCTAAAAGGCCTAAAGATGCGCATCCCTGGTCTTGCAGGTAAGGTCTACGCTAATTTGGGCGTCGATGTGAAGGTGCTCCCAGGCGGTGAGATTTTCCCAGCGCTGGAGCGCGGTGTTATTGATGCGGCTGAGTTCGTTGGTCCATTCCAAGACCGTCGTCTCGGTTTGCAAAAAGCAGCCAAGTTTTACTACACCACAGGCTGGCATGAGCCTGCAACTACGTCAGAGCTTCTGATTAATAAGGCAGCATGGGATAAATTGCCCAAAGACCTGCAGGCCGTGGTCCAAAACGCATCTGCTGCATGCAACGTCATTGGTGAAGCATGGTGCCAGCGCAATAACGCAGAAGCGATGGAAGATCTAGTCAAGAAGCAGGGCGTAACCGCTTTGCCTTTGCCAGATCCCGTCATAGCTGCAATGCGCGCAGAAACGAAGAAGATTTTGGATGCAGCTGCCGCCGCCGACCCAATGACTAAGAAAGTACATGATTCGTATTTTGCCTTTAAGAAGAGCTATGACAGCTGGGCCTCCTATAGTGAGGCAACGTATCACAGCAAAGTTCGTGGCTAATCTACTTTTCAATTTTTGAGTTAGGAATTCGTGTGCAAAAGTCCTTAAATACAATCGCTTTGCGTATTGAAGGCTTACTTGATCACATTGGCAGGGCCACGTCGTATGTGGCCCTTGCCATTGTGGGCTTGATAGTCATCAACGTAACACTGAGGTACAGCATGAGCCTGGGGACCGTTTGGGCTCAGGAGCTTGAATGGCATCTTTTGGCAGCTTTAATTTTATTCGGCATGAGTTATGCGTTACTCCGCGGTGACAATGTCCGAGTAGATCTGTTTTATGCAAATTACAAGCCTAAAACAAAGCTGTATGTTGATCTTTTATCAGCAACATTAACCGTCATTGTGGCAATCTTTTTTATATTGCTATCAATCAAGTATGTTAATCAATCGTTTTCAATTGGGGAAATGTCCCCTGACCCAGGCGGAATCCCATATCGCTGGATGGTGAAGGCGCTTATTCCGCTTGGTTTCTCTCTTCTAGCGCTGCAGGGCGTGGGCGAGTTTTGCCGCGTGATTGTGAATTACCAAACAAAAGGCGAGGGCAATCATGTTTGAGATGCAAACCATGGCTATCTTTATGCTGATTGGCTTTTTTGTCATGCTAATGATTGGCGTACCAGTAGCAATTTCCCTAGCAACCGTTGGTTTTGTGTTTGGTTATCTGGGTTTTGGGCCAGTCCTATTCAATCTCTTGCCGGCGCGAGTCTTTGGTGTAGTGGCAGGCTACCAATGGCTCGCTATTCCCTTATTTATCTTTATGGGCATTACGCTAGAAAAGTCTGGACTAGCCGACGATTTATTAGATGTAATCGGACACGTTGCTGGAGGCATTAAGGGTGGCATGGCGGTTGGGATTATTTTATTTGGCGCCTTGATGGGCGCTACGACCGGTATTGTGGGTGCAACTGTTATTACCTTAGGACTTTTAACCCTGCCAACCTTGATACGACGTGGCTATGACAAAAGTATTGCGTGCGGTGCTATTTGTGCGTCCGGAACTTTAGGGCAGATTATTCCACCCAGTTTGATTTTGATTTTACTCTCCGACATCATGCAATTGTCTGTGGGAACCTTGTTTGCCGCCGCAGTAGGCCCTGGAATGATGTTGGTGTTGGTCTACATCATTTTCATTCTGATTTTGGGATGGCTTAAGCCCGACTTGATGCCGCCCATTCCCA
>CAZWPR010000022.1:0-21296 GCA_964636135.1 uncultured Polynucleobacter sp. | reverse complement strand
ACAGAGCTCTTGCGACGACCTGTACCGTAGTTCCAATTTCCGTAATTAATAGCCATGTGGTTTCCTTAGATCTCGAGCACTTTAGGCTGTTGAGCCGTATGAGGATGAGTAGCGTCGCCGTAGACTTTCAATTTCTTGATCATGGCGTAGCCGAGTGGGCCTTTTGGCAACATACCCTTCACAGCCTTCTCGAGTGCGCGGCCTGGAAAACGGTCTTGCATCTTATCGAAGTTGGTCGAGCTAATACCACCAGGGTATCCGCTGTGACGGTAATAAATTTTGTTCAAGCCTTTGGTGCCAGTGACACGTAGCTTGGATGAGTTGATAACGACAATGAAGTCGCCCGTATCAACGTGGGGAGTGAATTCAGGTTTGTGCTTGCCGCGTAAACGGTGTGCCACTTCACTGGCGACACGACCGAGGACTTTGTCCGTAGCGTCAATCACGAACCAATCACGCTTCACCTCATGGGATTTTGCGGAAAAAGTTTTCATGATTTTCTCAAATTGTTATAGTCAAAAATTACCATCGATTTAATCATTCGCCCTTTGGCCCTGCTTATGCTTGCAGGCTCGCAGATTGATCAATTAAACTGACACAACAATTACCGCTGACTAGATCGGTAATTCAGTAAAGCCTTGAATTGTAACCCAAAAAAAACCCAGGAACGAGTCCTGGGTTGGAATCCACCGATGTTTGGGTGGAGGAGACAATTGCAGACAACTGGTTAATCGATGTTACACAACCTGCTGTCAATAAGGTTATTTTATTCGTAACTATGTTGCAATGCAAGAAATTATTTTTCATCCGTGATTTTTAACTTATTTATCTTTAGTAATATCATAAGTTATTGTTTATATTAATAAATTTTGAAGTAAGGATTCACTAATATGGAATGCAAAGTCAGTTGGCAGGGGGCTGGAACCATGGCGTTTACTGCCGAAACCGGCAGCGGCCACCAGTTGCAGATGGACGGACCGCCCGATGCAGGCGGTAAAAATAGCGCTGCTAGGCCCATGGAATTGCTCCTAGCTGGGACTGGGGGATGCTCAGCATTTGACGTCGTTTTAATCCTCCAGCGGGCAAGGCAAGCAGTCTCAGGATGTGAGGTGGCATTAACGGCCGAGCGGGCTGAAGTCGAGCCCAAGGTCTTTACCAAAATCAATCTACACTTCACTGTCAAAGGCAAGAACTTGGATCAAGGCAAAGTCTCTCGAGCAGTGCAACTTTCCCATGAGAAATACTGCTCAGCCACCACCATGCTCGCCAAAATGGCTGAAATTACGTACACCATTGATGTCGTAGAGGACTAAGTGCGTCAAAGAAAGTGCAGAGTCAATCGATAAGCCGGATTCTGTCGCCCAAACTTGCGTTTGGGGGCAACCATTCCTCTAGGCCGACAGTTACCTGGCGGCTCAAGCTCCCTACCCGCAGACTCAGCGGGCCGCCTCATCGTCTGCTTACTTGGGATTGCTCCGGGTGGAGGTTACCGCGTTTCACCGTAACTAAATACGCTCGTCTCTGTGGCCCTATTCCGCACGTCACCGTGGATGGCTGTTAGCCAACACCCTGCCCTATGGAGTCCGGACTTTCCTCCCCTTTCTTGCGAAAGCGGCGATTGCCTAATTGACTCTGCGCGATCAGTCTAACCGAGACTGCACGCATCTGCCGATAAATTACTCGGTCATGGACCAGGCGATCGTTTCGCCAGCGCGCAGCGGTACCACCACGGTCTCTGCTAAAGGCAATTCCTCAGGCACCTTCTGCGCCACTTTATGCAAGGTAATGGTCTTCGTATTGCGCTGCATTCCATAAAAATCGGGACCATAAAAACTAGCAAAGGCCTCAAAGCGACTTAACTGATTAGCCGCTTCAAACACTTCAGCATACAAACCAAGGGCATTGAAGGCTGTGTAACAGCCAGCACAACCGCAACTGTTTTCTTTGAGGCCTTTGGCATGCGGCGCACTGTCGGTTCCCAGGAAGAATCGAGGATTCCCGCTGGTAGCAGCCTCAACCAGGGCTAAGCGATGCTCTTCGCGTTTCAGAACAGGCAAACAATAATTATGTGGCCGAATACCGCCTGCAAAAATCGAATTGCGATTCATGAGCAAATGCTGCGGCGTAATCGTCGCTGCTAAAGTATTTTTATTGTTGGTGTGCGCATCACGTACATAGTGCGCTGCTTGCCGCGTCGTGATGTGCTCAAACACAATCTTGAGTTCTGGAAAATCGCGCCGCAATGGCTCGAGGATGGTATCGATAAATACAGCTTCGCGATCAAACACATCAATCTCGGCATGGGTTACTTCACCATGCATTAACAAAGGTACGCCTTCTTTTTGCATCGCTTCCAGAGTAGCATAGCAGTGTTTGATATTCGTGACGCCTGCATCGCTGTTGGTTGTTGCGCCAGCCGGGTAGAGTTTAAATCCAGCAACCCCAGCCTCACGTACCTTACGCACCTCCTCTGCCGGCGTATTGTCGGTTAGATATAAGGTCATGAGCGGAGTGAAACCAGTAATGCCGCTTGCTTGGAGTTGTGCCTCAATGCGGCCACGGTAGGCATTGGCCAAAGCCACTGTCGTCACCGGTGGGCGTAAATTCGGCATGATGATAGCCCGGGCAAACTGCTTGGCCGTATGGGGCAACACATGCTTCAATACATCGCCATCGCGCACATGCAAATGCCAATCATCGGGCTGAGTTAAGGTGATGCTAGTCACTGCGGTCATGGTTTTGCTCCCAATCCGGCGGGCAATAAAATAATGCGGAAATCATTTACATTTGTTAATGTGGGGCCCGTTTCCACTAAGGCGTCCAGCTCACTAAAAAATCCATAGCAATCATGCGCCGCTAAATACTGTCCAGCCCGTTTATGTTCATCCCGAGCGCGTTTGCGTGTAGCAGGAGTGAACCAAGCACCAGCATTTTTTTCGCTACCATCGATGCCATCCGTATCAGCAGCTAGCGCTGCAATGCCACCTAGATCGGGTGTGGCTGCAAACAGCGATAGCAAGAATTCACTACAACGTCCGCCGCGGCCTTTAACACCAGCCGGCAAAGTCACCGTACACTCACCCCCTGAAATCAAGGCCATAGGTAAAGCGCCCCATTGCCCATGGGTTAGAGCCTCTCTGGCTAATCCCGCATGCACTAAGGCAACGTCTTTTGCTTCTCCCGTAATGGTGTCGCCCAAAATAAACGGGGTGTAACCAAACTGGCGCACACACTCGGCTGCAGCCTCTAGGCTGCGGTGGGCTGTTGCAATCACGTGATTACGAACCGGCTGGTTTACTAAATCAAGCTCTTTTAGGGTTTCTGGAATCAAGCCGCTGCGCCCTTTTTCGAGGTGCGCTAATACGCTGGCCGGAATGACGTCAGGCCCGAGACTATATTTGGACAAAATCGCACACGCGTCTTCATAGGTGGAATAGTCTGCTGCGCAGGGACCACTCGCAATGTCTGCCGGCGAGTCGCCCGTGACATCAGAAATCAACAATGCCTCAACACGAGCACCACGCGCAATCGCAAGGCGCGCAACATTGCCACCCAAAATAGCA
Source organism: uncultured Polynucleobacter sp. (assembly GCA_964636135.1). Taxonomy (GTDB): domain Bacteria; phylum Pseudomonadota; class Gammaproteobacteria; order Burkholderiales; family Burkholderiaceae; genus Polynucleobacter. The sequence goes on along the minus strand of CAZWPR010000022.1, from coordinate 17,733 downwards.
GATAGGTGTTTGCGTACGATGTTCATTTCTTCGATCGGCGCACCACTTCGCAATAAGGCTTCGGTAGTCTGGCGCATATCACCGATGGTGATTCCAGCCTGCGGTAGTGTCAGCAAACTGGACCCACCGCCTGAGACAAGTGCAATTAAGATATCACCCGTTCTCAGCTCACCCACGCGGCGCATCATCTGGACAGCACCATCCATTCCAGCCTGATCGGGAACAGGGTGACCTGCCTCAACAATCGTAATGTATTTTGTAGGGGAGGCGTGGCCATAGCGCGTCAGGACAATGCCCTCCAGCAGCGCATCAGGCCAATGGCTAGCGGCATGCGACTCAAGTGCGGTAGCCATGGCAGCGCTGGCCTTTCCAGCACCAATTACCAAGCAGCGCCCCTTGGGCTCGCTACCCGCCGGAAAAATACGCGCCAAGCACTCAGGCACGATGTGCTTTGGCTCTGCAACTGCTAGTGCAGCTGCAAATGTATCCTTCAGTATTTTTTCTTCTGGGTGGGCCATGGATATGCTTTCAATACCATTCTAATCAACTGCAGTCCGTTCTTGCATTTGCCACATTTCCGCATAGCGGCCATGGGCTTCCAGTAACTGGGCATGGGTACCACGCTCAATGATTTGACCGTGCTCCATCACTAAAATTTGATCGGCATGGGTAATGGTAGAGAGTCGGTGGGCAATAATCAAGGTGGTTCGATTACGCGCTAAATTGAGTAACTCTTCCTGAATAGCTCGTTCCGTCTTGGAATCGAGGGCCGAGGTGGCTTCATCAAAAATCAACATGGCAGGTTTTTTAAGCAATGTTCGGGCAATAGCAACCCGCTGTTTCTCGCCACCTGATAACTTCAATCCACGCTCACCCACCCGGGTGTTATACCCATCCGGTAAGCGCTGAATGAAACCATCAATTTGCGCTGCCCTTGCAGCAGCTTGTACCTCTTCCATCGAAGATCCTGGTTTGCCGTAGGCAATGTTGTAGCCGATGGTGTCATTAAATAAAACTGTATCTTGTGGCACGATGCCAATCGCACTGCGCAAACTCGCCTGCTGAACCGCATCAATGGGTTGCTCATCGATGTCGATACGACCGCTTTGAATATCGTAAAACCGAAACAGTAAACGAGCTAAGGTACTTTTACCCGCCCCACTTTGACCAACGACCGCTGTGATCGTCCCCGCCGGAATCGTAAAACTAATGTCCTTCAAAATCTCCCGCTTTTTTTCATAATGAAACGACACATGCTCAAAACAGACTTCGGGACCGGTCTGATAATTGGCAATATGCAGCGGCGGGGCATTGGGCTTATCAGCAACCTCCCGATCAGTGCTCAATAAGCTGAACATCCGATCCATATCGGTAATGGCTTGTTTGATCTCCCGGTAAATCACGCCCAAGAAATTCAAGGGAATATACAACTGAATCATCAGCGTATTGACTAAAACTAAGTCGCCTAAGGTCATAGTGCCATTACTGACGCCAATCGTAGCGCGCCACAGAATCAAAACAAGGCCAATAGCAATGATAATTTGCTGGCCTAAATTCAAAACCGCCAAAGACTTTTGCGACTGAATGGCGGCGGTTTGGTAGCGAACTAAATTTTCATCGTAGCGACGTGATTCAAACTGCTCATTACCAAAATACTTCACGGTCTCAAAATTTAATAAGGAATCGATGGCTTTCTGATTTGCCTTCGAATCCATGTCGTTCATGGTTCGCCGAAAATGGGTGCGCCACTCGGTCACCACGACGGTAAAAATAATGTAGAGCACTAGGGCCACAAAGGTAATAACAGCAAACCAAATATCGTAGGCATAGGCTAAGTAGCCAAGTACCAAACAAAACTCAATCAGTGTCGGGAGAATGCTGTACAGCGAATACGAGATCAGCGACTGGATACCCCGGGTGCCGCGTTCAATATCACGGCTCACACCCCCCGTCTGGCGCGCCAAATGAAAACTCAGCGCCAGAGAATGCAAATGGTTAAAGACCTGTAATGCCACCTTGCGTACGGCATTTTGAGTGACTCGTGCAAACAAGGCCTCACGCAGTTCATTAAACAAAGAAGCAGATACGCGCAAAGCCCCATAGGCCAGAATCAAACCGACCGGAATCAACATCAAGGCCTGCGCTGAATCGACCTTTACATTAAGCGTGTCTATCAAATCCTTTAAGAGGATCGGAATACCCAAGTTTGCAAACTTAGCCGCAATTAAGCAGGACAGTGCCAACGCCACGCGCACTTTATGCTCGAGTAAGTAGGGCAGTAAATCGCGAATGACGCGCCAATCCCCCCGGCTAAATGCGTTTGCTTTTGGGGTGCCGGCAGAATCAGCTGCTGCGTGGTGGGAACTGGGTCTCATTGGCCTATCTTAGCGATGAACAGCTTACTCTGCTGCATGCTGGGCTTGTAAGCGCAGAATCGCTGCAGCGTTACTTTCCGAGAAACACCGTTTTGCCGCCTCAGCAAAGGGCAACCACTCAAAAGCGGTGTGCTCTCGTGGCGCTAGGCGCACCGCGGTATTGTTAGGGACCAAGAGCGAGAACCAGTGCTCGCGATTGCTGGTCACGCCGGGCGCATAGCGGTAACGCCAATCGGGGTAGATCACATAATCGACGGAGTGCTGCATATCGTGAAGGGCATCAGCCGGCAATGCATTGACATCAATACCCGTCTCTTCAAACACTTCGCGTATTGCGGCTTCACGTGTAGGTTCGTCCAGAAAATCAAGGCTACCTGTCACCGACTGCCAAAATCCAGGGCGATCAGCACGCTCGATCAATAAAACATCTCCATTCGCATTGTGAATCACGACCAATACTGAAATGGGGATTTTCAAGAGAAGGTATCGATCCTATTGCGCTACTGGCGTTGCTTGACGCAAACGAATATGCAACTCACGCAATTGACGCTCGTCTACTGGGCTTGGGGCCTGAGTTAAGAGGCATTGCGCCCGTTGAGTTTTGGGGAAGGCAATCACATCACGAATTGATTCTGAGCCCGTCATCATGGTGACAATGCGATCTAAACCAAAGGCGATACCGCCATGGGGAGGGGCGCCGTATTGCAAGGCATCTAATAAGAAACCAAACTTGGCTTGCGCCTCTTCAGGGCCGATGTTCAAGGCGCGGAAGACTTGGCTCTGTACTGCCTCTTGATGGATCCGGACTGAACCGCCGCCAATTTCACTACCGTTGAGCACCATGTCATATGCTTTTGCTAAACACTTGCCAGGATCGGTCTCCAAGAATTGCAAGTGCTCGTCTTTGGGGCTCGTAAATGGGTGATGGCAAGCAACCCAGCGCCCTTCACCGTCGTCGTAATCAAACATCGGGAAATCAACTACCCACAACGGCTTCCATGCATCCGTGAATAAGCCATGCGTTTTACCCCAATCCGATAAACCAATGCGCAAACGCAGATTGCCGATGGCATCATTAACAACTTTGACCTTATCGGCGCCGAAGAAAATGATGTCGCCATCTTTTGCATTGGTGCGCTTCAAAATGCCATCAATCGCAGCATCGTGCAGATTCTTGACAATCGGCGACTGCAAACCATTGCGACCTTCACTGACGGAATTCACCTTAATCCAAGCCAAGCCCTTCGCACCATAGATGGCAACGAACCGGGTGTAGTCGTCAATTTCGCTACGGCTAATCTCAGCACCACCTGGAATGCGTAAGCCCACAACACGGCCATCTGCTTGATTGGCTGGGCCAGAGAAGACCTTAAAGTCAACATCCTTCATCAGATCAGTTAGCTCGGTAAATTCGAGATTCACGCGCAGATCTGGCTTATCGGAACCAAAGCGTGCCATGCCTTCGGAGTAAGGCATCACTGGGAATGGGTTCGGTAACTCCACATTCATCACTGTTTTAAAAATATGACGTGCCATGTTTTCAAACAGATCGCGGATCTCAAGTTCATTTAAGAAGGAGGTTTCGCAGTCGATCTGGGTAAATTCAGGCTGGCGATCGGCACGTAAGTCCTCGTCGCGGAAGCATTTGGTAATTTGGTAATAGCGCTCAAAACCAGCAACCATCAACAACTGTTTAAACAATTGCGGCGACTGTGGCAAGGCAAAGAACTGACCATCATGTACGCGTGATGGCACCAAATAATCGCGCGCACCTTCTGGCGTACTCTTCGTCAACATCGGCGTTTCGATATCAATAAATCCAGCAGCATCGAGGTAGCGACGCGTTTCCATTGCCACGTTGTAACGTAGGCGTAAATTCTTTTGCATTTGCGGACGACGCAAGTCCAATACGCGGTGGGTCAGGCGTGTGGTTTCAGAGAGATTCTCATCATCCAATTGGAATGGCGGTGTAATGGATGCATTCAAGATCACAAGCTCATGACACAAGATCTCGACTTTACCGCTCACTAAATCTGCGTTTTCAGTACCCGCTGGACGAGCGCGCACCAGGCCTTTAATCTGAATGCAAAATTCATTGCGTACCTGCTCGGCGAGCGCAAACATAGCGGCCCGATCGGGATCACATACCACCTGTACAAAACCTTCGCGGTCGCGCAAGTCAATAAAAATAACGCCACCATGGTCGCGGCGGCGGTTAACCCAGCCAGCCAGTGTGACTTCTGTACCAATCAGTGTTTCCGTTACCTGACCGCAGGCATGGCTTCGCATCGACATAATATTCCTATGAATCTCTATTTTTTTTAAGGGTAGGGGCGTTCGTGCGAACGCTTGGCGGTACAGAGCCCATTGAAACAATGTGCTTGAGCGCTTCTTCTACTGTCATGTCCAGCTCAATGACAGAAGATCGGGGGACAATCATGAAAAATCCCGATGTGGGATTTGGAGTCGTCGGCAAAAATACGTTGACGTAATCTTCGCCGACTTTGGAGGTGATTTCTGCTGCGGGTGTACCTGTTTGAAAGGCAATCGCCCATGAGTTTGGATGGGGATAGCGTATTAACAGGGCTTTTCGAAACGCCTGACCACTTCCAGAAAACAATGTGGAGGAAACTTGTTTGACGCTCGAATAGATCGAACGCACAATCGGAATCCGGTTCACTTGCTTATCCCAAACCCGCACCCACCACTGGCCTGCAAAACTAATCGCAAGAACACCAGTGATCATGATGACGCCGATCACAATCAACACACCAATCGCTGGAATCTCACGGAAATGCTTTAAGTCAGGGGAGAATTCCCCGGGGGACAGGGTAATAATGGCCATCATGATCGAACCAAAAATACTGTCGAGCAGGCCAAGGCCCCATGAGATCACCCAAACCGTGATCGCCACTGGAGCCCAAACCAGAATGCCTGCAATAAAGTATTTTTTCATAATTAATTAGCCTTGCCGGCATTTTAACGGCTAGACGATCCCGATGCGCTTGAGCCTAGAAAATACTGAGGGAAATCAGTACCGCGCCGGCAATAAAGCCGCCTGCAAAGAGCAAAGCCCCAGTAATCAGGCGCCGCGTCTGGCGCTCTTCCTGGAGCAGGGTTTTGAGTAAAACCAGCTCAGCGCCCTGCTCGGCTTTGCTTGACTGTGCCAGACTCTCAGCCAAAAGGCGGGGCAAGGTGGGCAAAATTTTGGCCCAGTTGGGTGCCTCTGTTTTGAGACCCTCGACCAAGCCCCTCCAGCCCAATTGCTCGCTAATCCACTTTTCTAGGATCGGCTTGGCGGTTTTCCACAAATCGAGATCGGGGTCGAGTTGCCGCGCTAAACCCTCCACATTCAGGAGCGTCTTTTGCAATAAAGTCAGTTGCGGCTGGATCTCCACATTAAACCGCCGGGAGGTCTGAAATAAACGCATCAATACGATGCCCAAAGAAATTTCTTTCAAAGGGCGGTCAAAGTAGGGCTCGCACACGGAACGTACTGCACCTTCTAATTCTTCTACCCGCGTATCCGCCGGCACCCAGCCAGATTCAATATGCAACTCTGCAACGCGGCGGTAATTGCGATTAAAGAAGGCGAGGAAATTTTGCGCAAGGTAATTTTTATCAGTCTCACTCAGCGCGCCCACAATACCAAAATCCAAGGAAATAAATCGCCCAAAACGCTCTGGCTCGAGGCTAATCAGAATATTGCCTGGGTGCATATCCGCATGAAAGAAGCCATACTGAAACACTTGGGTAAAAAAGATTTCCACGCCATCGGCTGCCAATTTTTTGAAATCAACTCCAGCCGTCCGCAATTCGTCAGTGCGACCAATGGAGATGCCATTCATGCGCTCCATCACAATCACGCTGGTATGGCACAGATCCCAATACATTTCCGGAATCATCAACTTATCTGAATCGATAAAGTAACGACGCAACTGACTTGCGTTGGCCGCCTCGCGCATCAAATCCAACTCATCGTGCAGGTAAACATCAAACTCCGCAACTACCTCGCGCGGCTTTAAACGCCTACCATCGGCCGATACCTTTTCAACGATCTTGGCTAAGTCATGCATCAAAGCCAGGTCGTCTTCAATCACCGGCAAGATCCCTGGGCGTAAGACCTTAATGGCTACCTCACGCCCTTCCCATTCAGGGCGCTGCGAGCTGCCACGCAAAACCCCAAAGTGTACTTGGGCTACCGAAGCACTGGCAACCGGAGTGGCATCAAACTGAACAAATACCTCTTCAATCGGCTTACCCAAAGCTGATTCAATCAAGGCGCGCGACTCAGCATTGGAGAACGGTGGCACTTGGTCTTGCAGCTTCGCCAACTCATCGGAGATGTCGTCTGGCAACAAGTCGCGGCGAGTGGATAGAACTTGACCAAACTTAACAAAGATCGGTCCAAGCGCTTCGAGCGTCAGCCGTATCCGCACACCCCGTGGTAATGAATTCGGAGACGCTATGCAAGGAATCGAAAGTAAGATCCGTTTTATGCCGGGCTTGAGGTTGTCACGCAGTAAAGGCAATAAGCCAAAACGCCATGCGGTAAAAAAGATAAAGCAAAGCCGTGCAAAGCGAGCCATGTTTATTTGCTCCTTTGCTGCAGTAATGCAATGCGCTTATCTAAGCGCTCGACGCTATCGCGTAATTCCATAAGTTGGTTTTTGTGTATTGCAAAGTCACGCTGGTTCAATAAAACCTTCTTTTCTTCACTAAGATATTCCACAGTATTTTCAAGCAGATCCCGGCCAGCCGCTTTACCGGCACTCACTATTTTTTTTGCTTGGGCAACAGCAAGATGGGCTGGCGCATCCCCAATGATCTTTGAGAGATCTTCTTCGTATTCCCAGCGCAACTGCCCGGCTAGGCGGCCCAATAACTGCGCCAAGTCGGCATCACCGGCAATCGTTACTGATTTAAATGCATTTTCCCGGATAGGGCCACTGCTGGTCAGTAAGGTGGAAAGTGCTTGGCTTGAAATTGTCAGCACCAGAGCTGTTCTGACTGGGGGCGGAACTTCCCTATCGCCAGTTTGAGCGGGCACATCCGAATGGCGTACGGCCTCCAATAGGCCATTGCTGTTAATTTGCACGGCAAATCGACCAAATGGCATTTCTAAGGCAATGGCTTTGCCAGCGTGCTTTGCCAACTCGGCACTCGCCCATGGCTCACCCGCCAAGACATGGTTAATGCCGTGGCAGATGGCTGCGCTGGTAATAGGCCGGGCGGATGTTGATACCGAATTCATGGGTGCAAAAAACCCGCACGAATGCGGGTTTTTCCGTGGGGGAAAGCCTAAGCTTAAACCAACTGCTGAATCCCGGCTAGAACCCAGCCACCAGAACCATGAATTGGCTTGCTTAAGTTCCAAATTTCGGTAAATGGCTCAGCTGGAGCGCCTGCCTGCTCCCGAATCATGCCGGTAAATTGAATGCTGGCTAAATAATTGTCTTGGCCAGTTTCAACACCCAGCAACTCGGCATTCAGGGTAACGACGTCGGTTTGGTTGCTTGCTTCAGCACGCGCATTCAGATCTTGTGTCAGATTACTGAACATCTCGGGCGTAGCGAACTCACGCAGGGAATCCAAATCACCGTCATCCCAGGCTTTTTGCAATTTCACGAAGTAGTGCTTTGCATTGTCTAAAAATGCGTATTCATCAAATCCAGCTGGCAAGGATTTCGTAGTCTCAGGAACTACTGCTGCCGCACCACCAAACGAGGCGGCCACAGGAACAAAGCCAGGCTCATTACGTGCGGTGTTGCCATGCTCATAGGCCGTGCGTTGCATACCATTGTTACCTGCAGCAGCTGGGCTTGCACGTCCCGCACCTGACATCGATGGCATAAAGCGCTTCACGATAAAGAAGAGGAGCAGACCGACTGCCAAGGCAATCAAAATACCAGTGAACATCGAAGCGGCGGCCTCACCCAAACCAAAATGGGAAAGAAGGTAAGCAATACCAAGGCCAGCTGCTAAGCCGCCCAACATGCCACCGAATCCAGGACGCTTGGGCGCTGCCGCTGCAGCATTACCAGCAGCTGGTGCCGCAGGCTGGGCTTGCTGCGCTGGCTTTTGCGCTTGCGCAGGCTGCGCCTGTTTTTGCACTGGGGCTGATTGGCCCATATTTTTTCCGCTGCCCATGCGCTTCGCATCGACGTAACCAACCGAAGAAAAGGTCAACGCGACGGTAAGTACGATGGCTTTGATTGCATTTTTATTCATTTATTTAGGTCTCCAGTAATGCACAACGACAAAACTAATACTCAGTATTTAATACCAATATGAAGCGCAACGATACCCCCGGTTAATCTATGGGTATCAACGGCATCAAAACCGACCTCTAGCATCATATTTTTCAAGGTTTCAGCGTCTGGGTGCATTCGGATCGATTCTGCCAAATACCGGTAACTTTCGGCGTCTTGGGCGATTTTTTCACCCAACCACGGCAGCACCTTAAAGGAATACACATCGTAAACCGGCTGGAGCATGGCATCGGGCTTCGAAAATTCCAACACTAAAACCCGTCCGCCCGGTTTAATCACGCGCAGCATTTCACTAAGGGCCCGGTCTTTGTGGGTCATATTGCGCAGTCCAAAGGCGACCGTGACCACATCAAAGTGATTACTTGGAAATGGAATCGACTCGGCATCAAACTGCATGCAAGGTAAAGATATGCCCTGGTCTAGCAATCGATCGCGCCCGACACCCAACATGGATGCATTGATATCGCTCAGCCAAACCTCGGCATCAGGGTGTGTAGCCCAGTCAGCGGCTTTTGCAAATGCACTAGCCAGATCGCCCGTACCTCCGGCAATATCAAGCACTTTTTGACCCGGGCGAACCTGGGCCCGAGCGATAGTGAGTTTTTTCCAAATGCGGTGCAGGCCGAATGACATCAAGTCATTCATCACGTCGTATTTATTGGCTACCGAGTGAAAAACATCGGCGACCTTGCCTGCTTTTTCTGCCTCGTCTACCGTTTGGTAACCAAAATGGGTTTTATTCATATGCCGTATTGGGTGTAATGATTATTGGCCGCAAGAATGGCCTTCATGCCCAGTTGGTACGCTGGCAACATCACGGCTTGCGCCCGCTTGCTTTAGCTTATCGAGGTAATCGTTCCACAAGGCATCTTGGTTTTCGCACAGGAAATACAAGTACTCCCATGAAAACAATCCAGAATCGTGTCCATCCGAAAACATCGGGCGAATGGCATAGTGGCCGACTGGCTCAAGCTCATTAATCCCGACATCGCGCTTGCCGGTCTGCAAGGTCTCTTGACCAGGGCCATGGCCCCGAACTTCTGCCGATGGCGATAACACGCGTAAGAATTCGAACGGCAGACGATATGAACTGCCATTTTCATAACTCAGTTCCAATACTTTGGATTGCTGGTGCATCACTACATTTGTTGGAATCATTAAACCAATACCCTCTCAATGCCACCCTGATTAGCTTGGGCGACGTAATCTTGCATCCAATTGTCACCCAAGATGCGCTGCGCCATTTCAACAACAATGTAATCTGCAGTCGTTGCGCTATCGGCATCAAAGCGCGATAAGCCTTGCAGGCAAGATGGGCAGCTCGTTAATACCTTAACCTCGCCAGTAAAGTCGGCTTTTAAGCTTGTCGCTGCCTTTTCCATTTCAATCTGCTTGCGAAAGCGGATCTGCGTGGAAATATCCGGGCGTGTCACGGCTAAGGTACCTGACTCACCGCAGCAACGCTCATTCTTCAATATGGCTTGCTTGTCTTCCGTCTGAATCAGCTCATTCACGGTCTTCAGTGGATCTTGCAACTTCATCGGCGAGTGGCAAGGATCGTGATACATGTAACGCACGCCCGTCACACCCTCTAACTTGACGCCCTTCTCCAGCAAGTATTCATGAATATCAATGATTCGGCATCCAGGAAAAATTTGCTCAAACTGATAACCCGCTAATTGGTCGTAGCAAGTGCCACAAGACACTACGACGGTTTTAATGTCCAAATAGTTCAGCGTATTGGCCACCCGATGGAACAGAACGCGATTGTCCGTAATCATCTTTTCTGCTTTGTCGAATTCGCCATTACCACGCTGGGGATAGCCGCAGCAGAGATAGCCTGGTGGCAATACGGTTTGCACACCGACATTCCACAGCATGGCCTGAGTAGCTAAACCCACTTGCGAGAACAAACGTTCCGAACCGCAACCCGGGAAATAAAACACCGCCTCGGTATCAGCAGTCGTTATCTTTGGATCCCGAATAATCGGGACATAATTAGCATCTTCAATATCCAAGAGCGCGCGGGCCGTTTTCTTGGGCAGATTTCCGGGCATCTTCTTGTTAATGAAGTGAATCACCTGCTCTTTGATCGGCGGCTTGCCTACCGTTGCGGGTGGCGTGGCAGTTTGTTTTTTGGCGAAGCTGCGAAATACATTATTCGCAATACGCTGTGCTTTGTAACCCCACTCAATCACTAATTTACGTGTCAAGCGAATCGTATCGGGATTGCTTGCATTCAAAAAGAACATCGATGTGGCTGTGCCGATATTGAAGCGCTGCTGACCCATCTTGCGCAGTAAATTGCGCATATTCATGGTCACATCACCAAAGTCGATTTTAACTGGGCAAGGCGTAGCGCACTTATGGCAGACCGTACAGTGTGCCGCTACGTCATCAAACATTTCCCAATGGCGAATTGAAATGCCGCGGCGGGTCTGCTCCTCGTATAAAAACGCTTCGATCAGCAGGGATGTCGCCAAGATCTTATCGCGTGGGCTATACAACAAATTGGCGCGTGGTACATGGGTCGCACAGACGGGTTTGCATTTGCCACAGCGCAAACAATCTTTCACACTATCGGCAATCGCACCAATATCACTTTGCTGCATGATCAAGGACTCGTGACCCATCAATCCAAAGCTGGGTGTGTACGCCATACTCAAATCCGCATGGGGCATTAGCTTGCCCTTATTAAATCTACCTTCTGGATCAACGCGGTTTTTGTATGCCCTGAAATCTTTTAGCTCTTCTTCGCTGAGGTATTCGAGCTTCGTAATACCAATGCCGTGCTCACCTGAGATGACGCCATCAAGCGAGCGCGCCAAAGCCATAATTTGATCAACCGAGCGATGTGCGTCTTGCAACATCCCATAGTCATCCGAGTTCACTGGGATGTTGGTATGCACATTGCCATCACCGGCATGCATGTGCAGCGCCACAAAGACACGCTTACGCAAAATAGCCTGGTGGGTCTTTTCCAGCTCAGCCAAAATCTGTTCAAAGGCAGCGCCGCCAAAAATAATCCGCAGCTCTGCACGCACATCCGTCTTCCACGATGCCCGTAAGGTGTAGTTTTGTAACTCAGGAAAGAAACGATCGAGGTCATTCAACCAACTAGACCAACGCGTCCGCACCTGATGGATGAGTGCAATAGCCCCATCAACACGATCACCTAGAATTTCTGCGGGGGAGATGTCATCGTCTTCATCAGCCTTACCCAGCGGTAAATTACCTTTGCGCAAAAATGCTTCCAGCGCATCGAGTAATTGCAATTTGTTTTTAAGGGAGAGCTCAATATTGATGCGCTCAATACCATCGGTGTATTCACCCATGCGATCAAGCGGAATCACCACATCTTCATTAATCTTGAAAGCATTGGTATGGCGCGCAATCGCAGCGGTACGCGCCCGGTCTAACCAAAATTTCTTACGTGCTTCCGGGCTAACGGCAACAAAGCCTTCGCCGACACGCAAGTTAGCCATGCGCACCACTTCACTAGTCGCAGCGGCAACGGCCGACTCATCATCGCCAGCGATATCGCCAATCAATACCATCTTCGGCAGAGTATTGCGCTTGGACTTGGTGGAGTAACCCACTGCCTTTAAATAGCGGTCATCTAAATGCTCAAGGCCAGCTAAGATAGGGCCGCCTTCACGACTCAAACCATCGAGGTAGGCCTTGATCTCCACAATACTCGGGATGGCTTCACGTGCCTGTCCAAAGAACTCCAGGCAAACCGTGCGCATATATTGCGGCATGCGATGCAGAATCCAGGTAGCGCTGGTAATCAGGCCATCACAACCCTCTTTTTGAACGCCTGGCAGTCCCGATAAAAACTTGTCGGTGACGTCTTTACCCAAACCTGCTTTCCGAAAGCGATGGCCTTCGATATTCAGAGTCTCGCGACGCAACACCTTCTCACCTGGCGCTTGCAATCCGTCGGACCACACTAGATCAAACTGCGCCGCATCGGCATCATGAATCTTGCCTAGGTTATGATTAACTCGAATCACATCGAGCCAGTTGCCCTCAGGATCGACCATGCGCCAGCTGGCCAAATTATCTAAAGCAGTACCCCATAAAACGGCTTTCTTACCACCTGCATTCATGGCGACGTTACCGCCAATGCAACTCGCATCGGCTGAAGTAGGATCTACCGCAAACACCAAACCGGCTCGCTCTGCCGCCTCGGCAACGCGGCGCGTTACAACACCAGCGCCTGTGAAAATCGTTGGCACTGCCTCACGCAAACCGGGCAGGGTTACTTTCACTACTGGATCAATTTGCTCTAGCTTTTCGGTATTGATGACCGCTGACATGGCGACCAAAGGAATCGCGCCACCGGTGTAGCCAGTGCCACCCCCACGTGGAATGATGGTGAGCCCAAGCTCAATACAGGCCTTCACTAAGCCCGGTATCTCTGCTTCGGTGTCTGGCTTTAAAACAACGAATGGGTATTCAACACGCCAATCGGTCGCGTCCGTCACATGGGCAACACGCGACATGCCGTCAAAAGCGACGTTATCCGCCGCCGTATGGCGTCCCAATACTTTTATTGCGCGCTTGCGTAACTGGGCAACTGTTTCAAAATTCTGCTCAAAGAGTTCGACCGCAGTCCGCGCTGCTTTGATCAAGATTTCAACTTGCTCGGCCGAATCGCCCGTCATTCTCTTTTCAACTTCACCCAAGCGATGCCAGAGCGCGCTAATCAGCATGCTGCGGCGCTTGGTGTTATCCAATAAATCGTCTTGCAAATAGGGATTGCGCTGCACTACCCAAATATCGCCCAAGACCTCAAACAGCATGCGAGCCGAACGGCCCGTTTTGCGAACGCCACGGAGTGAATCCAGCACGCGCCAGGACTCCGGCCCTAAAAGGCGGATGACGATTTCACGGTCTGAGAAGGAGGTGTAGTTGTACGGAATTTCCCGTAAACGGGGCTCCCCAGCCTCAGCGGTGAGCAATTGATTTAATCCGAGTGGGGCGTTCATGGAGTGGGATTCGTTAAATAGGCATTTTAAAGGAGTAATCCGATCCTGACAGGAATTCCCTAATTTAGCTGACGACACCGATAAAACCTTGCAAAACTAAGGGCTTAGGGGCCATCCGTGGTACGCTCATCGCATGGCAATCAACTATTTAAAGAAAATATTAACGGCCCGCGTTTACGACGTTGCGCGCGAGACTGAATTGGAGCTAGCGCCCGCTTTAACGGAGCGCCTGGGCAATCGAATTCTCCTCAAACGTGAGGATAACCAGCCGGTTTTCTCGTTTAAGCTGCGCGGTGCTTACAACAAAATGGCGCAGCTTAGCCCTGCTGCCCTCAAACGCGGGGTAATCGCTGCATCGGCTGGAAACCATGCCCAAGGTGTAGCCCTCGCCGCCGCCAAGATGAAATGCAAGGCAGTCATCGTGATGCCGGTAACCACCCCTGCAGTCAAAATCGATGCAGTCAAGGCCCGCGGTGGCTCTTGGACAGAACTCGTTTTGTTTGGGGAATCGTATAGCGACGCCTTTGATCACGCGAAGGTATTGGAGAAAAAACGGGGATTAAGCTTCGTTCATCCCTTTGATGATCCGGATGTCATCGCCGGCCAAGGAACCATCGCACAAGAAATTTTGCAACAACACCAAGCGCCGATTGATGCCATTTTTGTGGCCATCGGTGGTGGTGGCCTGATTGCTGGTATCGGCGAATACGTCAAAGCCGTTCGCCCCGAAACCAAAATCATCGGCGTACAAGCCGCTGACTCTGATGCCATGCGTCAGTCACTCAAGGCCGGTCGTCGCATTGAATTAAAAGAAGTTGGTTTGTTTTCGGACGGCACTGCGGTCAAGGTAGTCGGCAAAGAAACCTTCCGCATCTGCAAACGCGTAGTCGATGACATCATTACCGTCGATACCGATGAAATTTGTGCGGCTATCAATGACGTGTTTACCGACACGCGCAGTATTTTGGAGCCAGCAGGCGCACTCGCCATCGCCGGTCTCAAGAAATACGTTGAGAAGAAAAAAGTAAAAGATAAAACCCTGGTTGCGATTGCATGCGGCGCTAATATGAATTTCAGTCGCCTGCGTTTTGTGGCCGAGCGTGCCGATGTGGGCGAGTTTCGGGAAGCTGTATTTGCCGTCACCATTCCAGAAGAGCGGGGCTCCTTCAAGCGCTTTTGCCAACTGCTTGGCAAACGTAATGTGACCGAATTCAATTACCGCATTGCTGATCAAGCCAAAGCGCATATTTTTGTTGGCATTGGTACGCAGAAATCGGCCGATAGCGCCGAGATCGCCAAGCACTTTGCCAAAGCGGGATTTGCAACGATCGATTTAACCCATGATGAACTTGCTAAATCGCATCTGCGGCATATGGTCGGCGGTCACTCTCCTTTAGCACACGATGAATTGCTCTACCGCTTTGAGTTCCCTGAGCGCCCCGGTGCATTGATGCGCTTTTTAACCAGCATGGCCCCCAATTGGAACATCAGCCTGTTTCATTACCGCAATCATGGCGCAGATTACGGCCGCATTCTGGTTGGCATTCAAGTACCCAAGAATGAACAGAAGCAATTTCAATCTTTCTTGGCTTCCCTCGGTTATCCGCACTGGAATGAAAGTGCGAATCCCGCTTACCAGCTCTTCCTAAAGTAAGTCAGCTGAATGTCCTATAGCCTGACCGGAAAGCTCGTTGTTGCGATTTCATCGCGCGCCCTCTTTGACTTTGAGGAAGAGAATCGCTTGTTTGAAACCAGTGATGACAGTGCTTATATGAAGCTGCAACTCGATCGCTTGGCTACGCCTGCGCAAACGGGTGTTGCTTTTCCTTTGGTACAAAAACTACTGGCCTTTAATCATGGGGACGAGCAACGCGTAGAAGTCGTGATCTTGTCACGTAATGATCCCGTCAGTGGCTTGCGTGTGTTCCGCTCTGCAGAGCATCACCAGCTTCGCTTGGAGCGCGGCGTATTTACTCGGGGCAGGCCACCCTATCATTACCTGCGCTCATTGCAGGCGAATTTGTTTTTATCGGCCAATGAAGATGATGTGCGGGCGACGATTGATGCTGGCTTTCCGGCGGCGCGCGTCTACCCCGAATCCAGTAAAACGGCCGAATCGCACCCCAATGAAATTCGCATCGCCTTTGACGGCGATGCCGTTTTGTTTTCAGACGAAGCAGAGCAAGTTTTTCAGAGTAGTGGACTCGAAGCGTTTGTTGATCACGAAAGCAAAAAGGTGGCAATTCCATTACCGCCCGGCCCTTTTAAGCCTTTACTAGAAGCGCTGCACCGCCTGCAAAGTCAGTCTGGGACAAAAGCCGCACATGGCATGCGCATTCGAACTGCACTAGTGACTGCACGCTCTGCTCCTGCGCATGAACGTGCGATTCGCACCCTCATGAATTGGGGTATCGATGTGGATGAGGCGATGTTCTTAGGCGGCCTTTCCAAAAGTGAGTTCCTTCGCGAATTCGAGCCTGATTTTTTCTTTGACGATCAAACCGGGCATTGCAACTCTGCCGCTTCGGTTGCACCTACCGGACATGTGGTTTCAGGGGTCGCCAATCGCCCAAAATCCGGCAGTTAATTCGGCGCGCCTTACCCACTATCACCATGAGCTATTCCGATTCCCCCCACTTACCGCTTGGTAAAGAAACTGCATATCCCCAGCACTACGATCCCAGCGTGCTGTTTCCGATTCCGCGCGCAGAAAACCGAGCAAAGTTAGGTCTTAGTCCAGCTAGCGCTCTCCCATTTTTTGGCGTTGATCTGTGGAATGCATTTGAGCTCAGCTGGCTCAATTTAAAAGGCAAACCGCAAATCGCCTTAGCTGAGTTTGAAATCCCCGCAGACTCGCCTTGCATGATCGAATCCAAATCCTTCAAGCTGTTTTTAAATAGCCTGAACAGTGAACGCATTGCAGATGAAGAAAGCCTGCGGGAGCGTGTCGTGGCTGATTTATCGGCAGTTGCAGGAGCGCCGATTCGGATGCGCATTCTCACTCCAGAGCAACTGTCAAAACGCGGTATGCGGGAAATGGATGGAGTTTTGCTCGATCGCCTTGATATTGAAATTGATCCGAACGTAAAAGCAGACCCCACCTTATTGAAGTCAGATCAGTCGAGCTCGCCCATAGAGCAATGTGTGGTGTCGCATTTACTGAAATCAAATTGCCCAGTAACTGGACAGCCGGACTGGGCCAGCATTCAAATTCGCTACCAAGGCAGACCCATTGAAGAGGAAGGATTGTTACGTTATTTAATTGGGTTTCGAGAGCTCGGTGAATTTCATGAGCACTGTGCAGAAACTATTTTTTGCGATATTAAGCGGCAGTGCAAGCCAGAAAAGTTATCGGTCTATGCGCGCTACACCCGGCGGGGCGGGCTGGATATTAATCCGTTTCGAACCGATTACAACGCTGTCTGGCCTGACAACACTCGCCACGCCAGACAGTAATCATTAAAACGGAATATCGTCGTCCATTGCGCCCAAGGATGCCGCTGTGGGTGCTGGTGCTGCGTTCGATGACTCAGACGACTTAGGGCGCGAATAGCTTTCGCCGCCCTCACTGCCACCAGACATCTTCGAGCCCAACATCTGCATTGAGTCCGCCACAATCTCGGTAGAGTATTTTTCTTGACCACTGGCATCAGCCCACTTGCGAGTACGCAAACGGCCTTCGACATATACCTGCGATCCCTTTTTAAGGTACTGTCCTGCAATCTCAGCAAGCTTGCCAAAAAACGCGACGCGATGCCATTCGGTGGTTTCTTTCATCTCACCGGTTTGCTTGTCTTTGTAGCGATCCGATGTGGCTACTGAAATATTGGTTACTGCGTCGCCGCTAGGCATATAACGTGTTTCTGGGTCCCGTCCAATGTTACCCACGATGATGACTTTATTTACCGAAGCCATGATGTCTCCCGAAGAAAATGAATGTAAAAAAATAGGATGAAGTAATGAAAATAGTAATGCTACGGCTGGTAATGCTGGTAAGTGGTCAACTTATCTGTTTATGCGACTGGAGTTCCGTTCGGTATTGACTTTGCAGGTAACTCGCGCATCGACCAGGCAATTATAAGCCAGGCCAAA
>CAZWPR010000021.1:0-22165 GCA_964636135.1 uncultured Polynucleobacter sp. | reverse complement strand
ATGAAAAAAAAGACCGGTTAGTTTTGAGTACGGCTAATCTGCTTGGTCCGATCGGTCCAAGCATGCGTGGCCTGCAGTAACCACTCTGCAATCGTCTGGCCTTGCCCATCATTGAGATTCCTTAAACCCAGATGCATTGCGGCGGCCTGTAGCGCTTGTAAAACAGCCGCCTGACTTGCGGTATTGATTTCAGTAGCTTGGGTTTGTTTACTTAACTTCTCCCCATACGGATCCAACACGAGTGGCAAGTGGCGGTATTGGGGCGTTGGGTAATTCAAAATCCCTTGCAAGTAAATTTGCCGCGCCGTGTTGCTAAGTAAATCAGCGCCCCGCACAATGTGTGTGATGCCTTGTCTAGCATCATCAACCACCACTGCAAGTTGATACGCAACAATTCCATCGGCCCTGCGAAGCACAAAATCCCCCACCTCCGCATTGAGGTTTTGTACTTGGGGACCGAACTCCGCATCCCTAAAACGAATCGCTTGCTCAGATTGAATGGCAAGTCGCCATGCAGAAGGCAACATTGCTTCAGGAAGCTGCGCTTGCCAAACATGGCCATGACGGCAGGTACCCGGATAGATCTGCTCTTGATTACGGGCGCGCAGCTTGCCTTGGCTGCTCAGCGCACTAGTAATCTGCTGGCGCGAGCAAGTGCAGGGGTAGATTTGCTGATCGTTGTAAAGCCTCTCTAAGGCGTTTTGGTAGACATTCAGCTGCTGAGATTGCCAAATCACTTGCTCGTCCCAGGTAAGCCCACAGGCCTGTAGCTGAGCCAAAATATGCTGGTCCATGCCGGTAATGCAGCGCGGCGTATCCAAATCCTCGATGCGGACGAGCCAAGCGCCTTGATTTGCGCGGGCATCCAGCCAGCTTCCTAGGGCGCTGGCTAGGGAGCCGGCATGCAAAGGTCCAGTCGGTGAGGGCGCAAAGCGCCCACGGTAGCAGGGATGGGATGGTTTTAGGCTAGACACAGCTAAAATCATCTCATGGCCGTACCCCGTTTTGTTCATCTGCGCGTTCATTCCGAGTTTTCAATTACGGATGGAGTTGTACGCATTGATGATGCGGTTGCTGCGGCCAGAAGCGACGGCATGGGTGCCTTGGCCATTACCGACCTGAGTAACCTGTTTGGCCTAGTGAAGTTTTACATGGCTGCTCGTGAAGGCGGAGTCAAGCCGATTGCGGGAGCGGATGTATGGCTCTCCAATTTACAAGACCCTGATCAGCCCTACCGCATGCTTTTGCTGGTGCAAAACCATTCAGGTTATTTGAACTTATGCCAGTTACTTAGCCGGGCATCGCTGGATAACCAATCGCGGGGGCGCGCAGAAGTGGATCCTCGGTGGTTTAGTGAGCCAGCTGCAAAAAAAGAAGATCGGGCGGTTGGTCGTACCCTCTCCTATGGATTGATTGCCTTATCGGGCGCGCATCTCGGCGATGTCGGTACCGCACTATTGGCTGGCCAGGAAGAGCAGGCGAAAGCCGCTGCTGAGCGTTGGAAAACACTCTTTCCGGGCGCTTACTTTATTGAGGTGCAGCGTGCCGGGCATCCGCAAGATGAACAACACCTGCAGTTGGCCTGCCAACTTGCCAGCAAGATGGCATTACCAGTAGTGGCGACCCATGCGGTGCAGTTTATGCACCGGGATGATTTCAACGCCCATGAAGCCCGGGTGTGTATCGCTGAGGGGGAATTACTCGGCAATCCACGTCGCCAGAAAAAATTCAATCCCGAGCAATATTTTTTAAGCCAAGCTGAGATGGAAAAGCGCTTTGCTGATTTGCCAAGCGCACTCGCTAACTCGGTGGAGATTGCCAAACGCTGTAATCTTTCCTTGGTATTGGGTCAGCCTCGTTTGCCGGAGTTTCCGATTCCGGCCGGCATTTCGCTTGGTGATTATTTATTCAAGCAGGCCGAGGTCGGATTGGCTCGGCATATGGCACGTAACTTTCCGGATCCAGAGCAGCGTGCCGCAGAAGAGCCCCGGTACCGTGAGCGTTTGACGTTTGAAGTGAAGACCATTGAGCAAATGGGCTTTCCTGGCTATTTCTTAATCGTTGCTGACTTTATTAACTGGGCAAAAAATAACGGCGTACCAGTCGGTCCTGGCCGCGGCTCTGGTGCAGGCTCTTTGGTGGCTTATTCACTTGGTATTACAGATCTTGATCCCCTCAAATACAACCTGCTGTTTGAGCGCTTTTTAAATCCAGAGCGGGTATCGATGCCCGACTTTGATATCGACTTTTGCCAGCATGGGCGCGACCGCGTCATTCAGTACGTCAAAGATAAATACGGCAAAGATGCCGTGAGTCAAATTGCGACCTTTGGCACCATGGCAGCCAAAGCGGCTATTCGGGATGTGGGCCGGGTCTTGGAGCAAGGCTATGGCTTTGTCGATAGCATTGCAAAGCTCGTGCCATTTAAGCCCGGTCAACTGGTCACCATTGAGATGGCTAAAAAAGAAGAAAAGCAATTGGCTGAGCGCGAGCGTAATGAGGATGAAGTTCGGCAGCTATTGGCACTTGCCCAGCAGCTCGAGGGTATGACCCGCAACGTGGGCATGCATGCTGGCGGCGTTCTAATTGCTCCAGGAAAATTAACGGATTTTTGTCCGCTGTATACGCAAGACTCAAAAGACCAAGACAGCAGTTCGGTCATCAGTCAGTACGATAAAGATGACGTAGAGGCCATTGGCCTAGTCAAGTTCGACTTCTTGGGCTTAACCACACTGACCATCTTGGCTGCAGCAGAGCGATGGATTAAAGCCTTGCATGCCGATCGCAAAGACTGGAGTATCGGCGACATCACATTAGAAGATCCTGCTGCGTTTGAGGTTCTGAAGTCGGCCAATACTGTTGCGGTCTTCCAATTGGAAAGCCGCGGCATGCAGGGCATGCTACGCGATGCTAAACCCGATCGCTTTGAAGACATCATCGCTCTCGTAGCGCTCTATCGTCCTGGCCCAATGGATCTGATTCCGGACTTTATTGCTCGTAAGCACGGCCGCCAACAGGTTGAGTATCCCGATCCCCGCATTGAGCCCGTTCTGCGCGAAACCTACGGCATCATGGTTTATCAAGAACAGGTGATGCAGATGGCCCAAATGATTGGGGGCTACTCACTGGGTGGTGCCGATTTGTTACGCAGGGCAATGGGCAAGAAAAAGCCAGAAGAAATGGCGCAGCACCGCAAGATCTTTAGTGAGGGCGCCAAAAAAGGTGGCATTACTGAAGCCAAAGCCAATGAGATTTATGACCTGATGGAGCGCTTTGCGGGTTATGGATTTAATAAATCCCATGCTGCTGCGTATGCCTTACTTGCCTATCAAACTGCTTGGCTCAAGGCCCATTACCCTGCTGAATTTATGGCGGGTAACTTATCGCTTGCAATGGACGATACCGATAAGGTCAAAATTCTGTACGACGATTGTCTGCAAAACCGCTTGCGGATATTGCCGCCGGATATCAACACCGGCACGTACGAATTTACTCCCCTGCGTACGCAAGGGGCGCCATTAGAGCAGCCCTTGACCGATATACGCTATGGCCTCGGCGCAGTGCGCGGCACTGGGGAGGCGGCGATTGAGGCGATTGTTAAAGCGCGAGAAACAGGCGGACCGTTTACCGATCTATTTGACTTTTGTGCGCGGGTTGATCGCCGCCAAGTCAATCGCCGTGCAATTGAGGCCTTGATGCGTGCTGGCGCTTTTGATAGTTTGTACGCCACAGGATCCAATCAAAAAGGTAAGCCCTACGATATTCGCTCTACCTTACTCGCTTCATTGGCCCGCGCCATTGAGGCGGCTGAGCAGGCCGAGGCATCGATTCATCAGGTGAGTTTATTTGAGACTGCTGGCGAATCTGATCGCCACCTCCCTGAGCTCGTTAGCGAGCCGCCCTGGCCGGAAAAGAAACGGCTGCAGGAAGAAAAAACCGCTTTGGGTTTATGCCTGACCGGTCATTTATTTGATGCATACCGCAACGAGGTAGCGCATTTTGTGCGTCAACCTTTGGTCAAAGTGACCGAAGGAAAAGACCAATTGCTGGCCGGCATTATTACTTCAGCACGCATGCTCACCGGGCAACGGGGTCGAATGATGGTTGCCACCATCGATGATGGTACGGCGGCAATCGAAGTCATGCTCTACAGCGAGGTATATGAACCCAATCGATCCTGGCTAAAAGAGGATGAGCTGGTCATCGCCAAAGTGAATGTCACGCCCGATAAATTTTCCGGAGGTACGCGGATCGTGGCAGAGGCTGTGATGGATATCGCGGGCGCGCGTTTGCGCTTTGGACGTAATGTGCATGTACGGATGGATTCTGGGGTTGATTTAAAGCTCTTCCGCAGCCAAATCAATCCTTACTTGATCAGCAATCGTCAGCAACAGGCAAAGCCCGGTATACCCCCCAATGTAGCACCTAGCCCATTGGATGGCTTTAAGGGATTGCCGCTGACTGCGGCAGTCACCGCCAGTGGCAGTGCTTGCTTAGTGCAGTTTCCAGATGAGTTACGGCTTTATCCAGACGATGCTTGTCTGCATAGCCTGCATCAATTGCTTGCAGCAACACAGGCAGATCCGGTGACGGTGCAGTACGCGTAAAAAAATACTAGATTTATTGCGATGCTTTTAAGGCCGCATGCGCACGAATTTTTTCATTCAGACGCTCTCTGCTGCTTTTATCATTTGATTGATCGCGTACTTTATGAAATACATGAATCACTTCAGTCGCCCAGGCGCCTGATTTACGAACAACACCATTGGCTTGTAGTCTAAAGACAAAGTCGGCATCTTCATGGCCCCAGCCAAGCAGTGTTTCATCAAACCCTCCAATCGCGAGGGCGTCGCTGCGCCAACACGCCATGTTGCAGCCCTTAATGCGCCGCCAAACAAATGAGCTGTAGAGCCTGCGTGAGTGATCACCAAACTTGACGAACAAGGGCAGTAATTTATTGAGGCCACCACTGAGACGATAGCGAAGCGCATGCTGCTTAAAGCGCTCAAAACTCCAATGCGGCCATGACAGCATTTCTTGGGCGAGCGCTTTGTTTGACAGAATACGACTGCCCGTTACCATGTGGCCAGGCTCTGCTAGCTTTCGATGCTGGGCAATAAAATCGGGCTGCACAATGCAATCGCCATCTATAAAAATAAGATAACTGCCTTTTGATGCTGCAATCGCTAAGTTACCAACCACGGTCTTGCGGCAACCATCGTCTTCGATCCAAACGTGCTCCATGGGCACAGGAAAATCAGTACGCATCCCATCAATTAATTCACGGGTATCGGGACGTGAGCCATCATCGGCAATGATGACCTCAAAATTGCGATCGGTTTGTGTCTTTAAGGACTCCAGCGAGAGTCGCAAGGCTTGCGGCCAGTTATACGTTGCCACAATCACCGAAATCATGCTCATGGTTTATGCCTCGCTTGGGATGCCTTGGCTAGTTCGCAGATTTTCATATACCGGTAATACGACCCTTGGGCATTGGCGAGTGCCAGCGAAAAGCCCTGTGGTCCATCCAGAAAACCTAAGCGAATAAAGTAGGTTCTAAAAAATGACCATGCCCCATGGCCGATCGCCGCCAGAGGACTGCTTCGCTTACCTTTGGCAAAGGCTTGCTCGGCTGAGGCGCTCGAATAGCGATCAATTTTTTGCAGTACCTGCGAGTAGTTCATAAAGCTGTAATGCAGCATGTGGTTTTGCAGCTTCACAACAGAGCCGCTTGGAATAAGCCGCTCATGCACTAGGTCGTTCGAAAATCGAGCGCTACCGCGCTGAAATAAGCGGTCTACGTAATCGGGATTCCAGCCTGAATGGCGGATGAAGCGTCCGCAATACCAAGATAGCCTGGGAATGGCAAAACAGGTGGCATGACCCGGATTGGCCAGTACTGCGGAAATCTCTGAACGAAGCTCTGGGGTCAGCCGCTCGTCGGCATCCAGTGAGAGGACCCAATCCCCAGTAGCCAGGTCCAGCGCCCGGTTCTTTTGGGGGCCAAAACCGGGCCAATCGGCTGGCTGGGCAATGGTGGCGCCAAATTCCTGGGCAATCGCAATGGTTTCGTCGGAACTGGCCGTATCGACCACCACCACCTGCTGGGCAAGCCCTCCTAGGGAGGCAAGGCAGTCCCGAAGATTGGCCTCTTCATTGCGAGTGATGAGTATGACGGATAAGGTGGGCATAATTCATTATATGAATGCCGACGACAGAATTGCCCTAAACCGCCTAATCCAGTATCTAAAACCCCATACCAAGACGATTATTGGGTCGATTTTGGCTATGGCCCTGGTAGCTGGGGCAGAAACATCGATACCAGCCTTAATGAAGCCGCTATTGGACCGGGGTTTTACAGGGGAGCTTGATGGCCGGTTGTGGCTAGTTCCGATCTTTTTAGTCGGGCTTGCCTTTATCCGCGGTGGCGCTCAGTTTCTGTCGAATTATTTGTTATCGAGGGTCATCAATGCAGTGCTTCTAAAGCTGCGGGAACAAATGTTCCAAACCTTACTGCATGCCAAGACCGAGTTTTATCAAAAGAGTTCCGCATCGAGCCTAATTAATGCCGTTGTGTTTGAGGTTAATAATGTCCTGAGCATCATGGGTACGATGCTCATTAGTTTGGTGAGGGACTCGTTAACGGTAGTGGGTTTATTGGGCTACCTGATTTACCTCAACTGGAAACTCACCCTGGTTGTTTTGATTATTTTCCCGATCATTGCCTATATCATGAGCCTGATTAATCGCCGCTTGCGTGGCCTCAATCGGGAGCAGCAGGCTATGACTAGCGAGCTTGCCTACATCGTTGAAGAATCCGTTTCGGGGCATAAGATTGTTAAAGTTCATGGCGGTGAAGCCTACGAGATGAGACGGTTTATCGAAAAGGCAGATCGCTTGCGACGCTTTGCACTCAAGACGGCCGTAGTGGGCGGTTTAAATCAACCGATCACCCAACTCATTGCCTCCATGGCACTCTCCGTTGTGCTGGTGATTGCGCTCTTACAGTCTTCCACCGAAGGAACCACTGTGGGTGGCTTTGCTGCATTTATCACAGCCATGATGTTGATTATTTCGCCGATTAAGCATCTGGCTGACATCAATCAGCCATTGCAGCGCGGCCTCACTGCAGCCGAGATGATTTTTGGTTTGATGGATCAGCCGATCGAGGAAGACGATTCGCGTAAAGCGGGTGTCCAGCGAATAGAAAAAGCAAAAGGCAGTATTGCGTTTAAGGATGTCTCATTCGCATACCAACAAGATACGGATCGGGAAGACGCCTTGAAACGCGTCAGTCTGTCGATTCAGGCAGGCGAGGTCGTTGCTTTTGTGGGGCCATCTGGTGGCGGTAAGTCGACCCTGGTCAGCTTGTTGCCACGCTTTTTTAGACCAACTTCTGGGGCGATTGAGCTTGATGGCATCAATCTGGAAGCGCTCTCTTTATCCGATTTGCGGCGCCAGATTGCATTTGTTAGCCAGGACGTTATTTTGTTTAACGACTCGATCGCTGCAAACGTCGCCTATGGGACGGATGCTGTCAGCGGAATCGATCGGGGCCGTGTCATTGAAGCCTTAGAGGCTGCCAACCTGAGTAAGCTCTTGAGTGAGCTGCCGCAAGGGATCGACACCTTGATTGGCGATAACGGCAACCGACTCTCTGGTGGGCAGCGGCAGCGCTTAGCTATTGCCAGAGCCATTTATAAAGATGCGCCGATCTTAATTTTGGATGAGGCTACCTCAGCCCTCGATTCAGAATCGGAACGTCAAGTGCAAGAGGCATTAGATCGACTAATGGCTGGTCGTACTACATTGGTAATTGCGCACCGTCTATCCACGATTGAGCACGCAAGCCGTATTGTGGTCTTAGAGCATGGGCAGGTGGTAGAGAATGGATCTCACGCCGAGTTAATTGCCAAAGGTGGCTTGTATAGCAATCTGCATCGGCTGCAGTTTGCCAATGCGTAAGCACAAGATCGAGCCTTATTTCAAGACTTAATTCAAGACAATATCGTATTGCTCTTGCCTGAAGGACCCTTCTGCTTGCAAACGAATAGGCTTGGCAACAAAATCCCCCAGCATGGCTAAAAACTGATTTTCTTCTTCCAAGAAGAGATCAATGACGTCGGGTGCCGCGACAATACGGAACTCCCTCGGATTGAACTGGCGATGCTCGCGCACGATCTCCCGCAGGATTTCATAGCAAATGGTTTGGGCTGTTTTGATTTCACCTTTGCCGCTACAGGTTGCGCATGGCTCACACAAAATATGCGCCAAGGACTCTCGCGTCCGCTTTCGGGTCATCTCCACAAGACCAAGTGCTGAGAACTGACTAACCGTACTGCGGGCATGATCCCGCTCGAGGTTGCGCTTGAGTTCACTCAATACAGCGTCTTGGTGTTCACGATTGAGCATATCAATAAAGTCAATAATGATGATGCCGCCCAAATTCCGTAAACGCAGCTGCCGCGCGATAGCTTGCGCAGCCTCTAGATTGGTCTTAAAGACCGTATCATCCAAATTGCGCGCGCCAACATAGCTGCCTGTATTGACATCAATGGTAGTCATCGATTCGGTCTGATCGATCATCAGGTACCCGCCCGATTTGAGATCGACGCGCCGGCCAAGTGCCTTGTTGATTTCAGCATCGACATCAAATAAATCAAACAAAGCACGCTCGCCGCGATGCAGGGTTAACTTACCAACGAGGTTGGGTGTATAGGTCTCCGCAAAGCGATTTAAGCGCTCAAAGTTCTCTGCCGAGTCGACTCGTATTTGCATGGTCTTATCACTAGCCAGATCCCGCAATACCCGCTCTGCCAAACTCAAATCCTGAAAGAGCAGGGCAGGCGCCGCTTTCTGATTCACCGATGCCAAAATGGTTTCCCAGGTTGTTTTGAGGTAGAGGAGATCGAGCTTTAGTTCTGCATCAGTGGCGTCTTGGGCAATGGTGCGCACAATGATCCCGCCGGCTTGATTGCTGGGCAGTAGTCCAGCGATGCGGGTCTTGATGGCTTCGCGCTCATCGGGATTTTCGATGCGTTGTGAGATGCCGATGTAGGGTTCATTGGCAGATTCTTTTTGCGATTGTGGCAAATAGACTAGGTTGCGACCTGCAATACTAATTTGGGTTGTAAGCCGTGCACCTTTCGTGCCAAGCGGATCCTTTAAAACTTGCACAATTAAGGTTTGGCCTTCGTAGAGAACCTTTTCAATTTGAGTCTGCTGGTTCTGTTGCGCAATATCGGCCACATGCATGAATGCTGTCCGCTCCAGACCCATTTCAATAAAAGCCGATTGCATACCAGGCAGAACACGAACCACTTTAGCCAAGTAAATATTGCCCACAATGCCGCGCTGGCGGGTGCGCTCAATTTGCAGCTCTTGTACTGCTGCTTGTTGAATCAATGCCACCCGTGTTTCTTGGGGTGTGATGTTGATTAGGATTTCTTCATTCATAGTGGGTTTGCAATTTCTGGCGTGAGCGTAAAGGATACGCCAGCCTGTTGCAGTAGGGTAGCCATTTCAAATAAGGGTAAGCCCATGATGCCGCTGTAACTGCCGTTGATGCGCCGAATAAATGCGCTACCGAGGCCTTGGATACCGTACGCACCTGCCTTGCCATAAGGCTCTTGGCTCGTAATATAGGCCTTAATGAGGGTATCGCTGAGCGGCATGAATTCCACTTGCGATACCTGTACCAGGCTAATGGGTTTTGCCGACCGCTCTGGTAGCAGCGCAATCGCCGTTAGTACCTCATGGGTTTGCCCGCTCAGCAAGCGTAGGATGCGTGCGGCATCAAACGCATCGGCAGGCTTGCCCAGGATCTGGGCGATATCGCTACTGGGAAGGCTCACGGTGGTATCGGCACATAAAATCGGCGCCCAGGGCAGACTGCGCTTTGCCCAGCGCTGCAATGCGGCGTCACATTTTGCGAGTGTCACGCGCTCAACATACGCTCTGGCATTTTCATTGGGCAGTGGCGTTTCGATCGCTTCCGCATTCTCATCGCTACCCGGCAAGAGCAACTCAAAACGCACACCCAATTGCGTCAATAATTCTTGGCGCCGGGGGCTTTGGGATGCGAGGTAAAGAAAGGAGTGCATTGCTAATGGGTTTACTTATTCACGGTGGTAGGGATGGCCTTGCAATATCGTCCATGCCCGGTAGAGCTGCTCGGTCAATAAGACCCGCGCCATTGCATGGGGCAAGGTGAGGCTGGATAAACGCCAAATGGCATCCGCTTTTTGCTTGAGGCTAGCGTCTAATCCATCCGCACCGCCAATCAGGAAAGCCACATCACCCCCATCTTGGCGCCATTGTGCCAATTGATTCGCTAGGGCTTGAGTGCTGAGGTCCTTGCCGCGTTCATCGAGTGCAATCAGGCGTACTCCTTTGGGTATAGCTGCAGTGATCTTGATGGCCTCCTTCGCGGGGGAGAGGTCAGGCTTGATTTCTTTGAGCTCGATGCTGCAATCGGCTGGCATGCGTTTGAGGTAGTCGTTGCAAGCGCTTGACACCCAGTCGGGCATCTTATGGCCTACTGCAATGATAATCAGCCGCATGCTTAGTAGGGGGCGACGATGCAGTCAGATCGGTCGACCCTAGTCCTCATCCTCATTGGAAAACTCACTGGCCTTCGCAAGGCCTTTAGCGCCTGCTAATTTAACGCGGACTGGTTTGGCACCCCACATACCTTCCAATTGGTAGTATGAGCGCAGCATCGGTTGCAAGATATGCACCACGATATCGCCGCAATCGACCAAGACCCATTCACCTGTTTCAAGACCTTCGATTGAAATCACTTCACCACCTTTGCGATTGACTTCTTCTTTCACCGACATCGCCAATGAGCGAGTTTGGCGGTTACTCGAGCCAGTTGCAATAATCACGCGGTCAAATAACTCACTCAGTTTGGTGGTGTCATAGACGCGAATGTCCTGTGCCTTGACATCCTCTAGGGCATCAATAATGGTGCGTTGTAATTTACGTAGGTCCATAGTGTCTTTTAATGAATAGGGGATGATCTTATCGTGATTGGGAGTAAAGGCCTAACTTCTCAATTAGATCCAATACTTCGTCGGGAATTTGTTCTGTTAAAGGTGTATTTGGGTTAATACTGCCCGCAGCCAGTTGTTTACGAATGGCAATCGATGAGAGGTACATGTCTAGCTTCTGGTCTAAGTAAATCGAGCCGCAGGGCGATAGCTCAAGTGCATGCGCATTGCTGGTTTGATGCGCCGCGATAAAACGGCCCAGTTCAGAAGCAGGGTCAATGGCGAGGGTGAATTCAGGGCGCCGTGCCACTGCTAAATGGACCTCTTTCAGTAAATGCTGCCAATCTTGCCAGGTATCAATTTGCATCAAGCTGTCGGCGCCCATCAGCCAAATGAGTCGTGTGGTACTGCCGTAACGCTGACGCAGGGCAATCGCTGTATCGATGGTGTAGCTTGGTCCTTGGCGATCAAGTTCAATGCGATCCACTTCGATCGGGATCTGAATGCCTGCCTCACTTAATAATCGATGCAGTGCGATGGCAGCCGCCTGCGTTAATTGGTAGCGCATTTCCGGTGGGGTAATAAAAGCGGATTTTTGCCATGGGTTACCACTGGGGATCAGCAACAACCGATCCAACTGAAACAATGCTGCAAAATGCGCTGCAACCCGCAAATGGGCCCAATGGGGGGGATCAAAGGTGCCGCCTAAAATGCCAATTTTTTCTGGTGCAGTCAATTAGGCTAACCAGTCGCGGGGCTTTAAGTAGTAATCGTATAGTTTTGCTTCGGGTGTATTGGGTTCGGGTGTCCAGTTATAACGCCACGTTACCACGGGCGGCATCGACATCAGAATCGATTCCGAGCGGCCGCCTGATTGCAGGCCAAAAATCGTGCCACGATCAAAAATAAGGTTGTATTCAACATAACGGCCACGACGGTATTCCTGAAAGTCCCGCTCAGCTTGCGTGTATGGCTCTTGGTAGCGACGCTCTAAGATCGGCAAATAGGCATCAATGAATGCATCCCCGACAGCGCGGGTCATCGCGAAACTACGCTCAAACCCAAGCTCATTGAAGTCATCAAAAAAGACGCCGCCAATACCCCGTGGCTCATCGCGGTGTTTCAAATAGAAATACTCATCACACCATTTTTTAAAGCGTGGATAGAGCTCAGGACCAAATGGGTCAAGCGCATTCTTCGCGGTTTGGTGAAAGTGTTTGCAATCCTCATCAACGCCATAGTAGGGCGTCAGGTCAAAGCCGCCGCCAAACCACCATACCGGATCTTTATCTGGGGCCTGTGCAATAAAACAGCGCACATTCATATGGGTGGTGGGTGCTTTCGGATTGCGCGGATGAAACACCAATGACACGCCCATGGCCTCAAAGCTGCGACCTGCAACCTCCGGTCGATTTTGAGTCGCGGCGCCGGGCATTTTGTCACCACGGACATGCGAAAAACCGACGCCCCCTTTTTCAAGGATGTTGCCGTTTTCTAGGATACAAGTTCGACCCGATCCCCGCAAAGGACTGTCTTCTGGTTTTTGCCAGCTATCCGCAACAAATGCCTTGCCATCGAGCGCGCTAGTGGCGGAAACGATGCGGTCCTGCAGGCCTAGGAAGTAGTCTTTAAGTGCTTGTGTGTCGATTTGCAAAATGGAGCTCACTCGTGGGTAATTGGATGCCAAGCTTATTTTAGAGCGCGATGGCCAATATCTTGCCGATATTGCATGCCATCAAAATGGATTTGCTCAATCGTTTGGTAAGCTTCTTTTTGGGCTCCCCGCACGGTATCAGCAAGGCCAACAACACAGAGTACTCGGCCGCCGTTGGTGCGCAGTACACCGTCTGCCATAGTGGTGCCGGCGTGGAAGGTAATGGCGCTGGCGGTATCTTCGGGAATGCCAGTAATGGCATCGCCTTTGCGAGGTGTATCTGGATATAGGTGCGCTGCCAGTACAACCCCTAGGGCGGTACGACGATCCCATTCCAACTCGACTTCATTAAGCTTGCCATCCACTGCCTTATCCAAAGCGTGAACCAAGTCGCTGCGCAGACGCGCCATAATCGGCTGGGTCTCTGGGTCGCCCATGCGGCAGTTGAACTCCAGCGTCTTGATTTGACCCTCGGGGCTAATCATGAGGCCGGCATACAAAAAGCCGGTATACGGAATGCCATCGGCTTTCATGCCCTGAATGGTCGGCATAATGACTTCACGCATGGCTTTAGCATGGATTTCAGGGGTTACTACAGGTGCTGGAGAATAGGCGCCCATGCCGCCGGTATTGGGGCCTTGGTCGCCATCAAGTAAACGCTTGTGGTCTTGGCTCGTGGCGAGTGGTAAGGCATTTTTACCGTCTACCAAGACAATGAAACTTGCTTCTTCGCCGGTTAAAAATTCTTCAATCACAACGCGCGCACCGGCATTGCCTAATTTATTGTCGGCCAACATCATATCGACGGCTGCGTGTGCCTCGGTTAAGTCCATTGCCACTACTACGCCTTTGCCTGCAGCTAAGCCATCGGCTTTAATCACAATCGGTGCACCCTTGAGATCAATGTAGGCGTGCGCCTCCTGGGCATTGGAAAAGGTCTGGTAATCCGCAGTTGGAATGCCGTGGCGCTTCATGAAGGCTTTCGAAAAGTCTTTGGATGATTCGAGTTGCGCGGCTAATTGGGTTGGCCCAAAAATGCGTAAGCCGGCGTTGCGAAAGACATCAACGATACCTGCAGCCAGTGGCGCTTCAGGACCTACTACTGTCAAATGAATCTGTTCGCGCTTGGCAAAATCAGCAAGCCCTTGCAAATCACCGATTGGAAGATTTTCAATAGCGGCATTGGTTTGCTTTGCGCTAGCGGTGCCGCCATTGCCGGGAGCGACATAGACTTTTTGAACCTGCGGGGATTGGGCCAACTTCCACGCTAGAGCATGTTCGCGGCCGCCGGAGCCAATAAGGAGAATCTTCATGGGGATATTTTTTTAAATGGAGTGGGTATGTTTATTGGATGGAAGCATTCGTAAATACCTCCTGCACGTCGTCTAGATTTTCTAAAACGTCGAGTAACTTTTGCATACTTTCAGCTTGATCGCCCTCGAGGCTAATGTCAGTTTCTGGCCGCATCGTGACGGTGGCCAGTTCCGCCTGAAAGCCTGCTTTGCGCAAGGCGTCTTGTACCTTAGAAAAATCAGGTACCGAAGTTAATACTTCAATTGCGCCATCGTCATGGGTAATGACATCATTCGCTCCTGCATCGAGCGCGCACTCCATTAATTGATCTTCATTGGTGCCGGGAGCAAACAGTAACTGACCACAGTGCTGAAACAAAAATGCCACCGATCCTTCAGTACCCATATTGCCGCCGTACTTAGTAAATGCGTGGCGCACTTCAGCAACCGTACGGGTGCGGTTATCGGTCATGCAATCGACGATGACTGCGGCGCCATTGATGCCGTAGCCCTCATAACGAATCTCCTCGTAGTTCACGCCCTCAAGCGAGCCAGTGCCCCGCTGAATCGCGCGTTGCACGTTGTCATTGGGCATATTGGAGTCTTTGGCTTTATCAATCGCTAAACGCAAGCGGGGATTCGTGGCTAGGTCTCCACCACCCAATTTAGCGGCAACGGTAATTTCTTTAATGAGCTTGGTCCAAATCTTGCCGCGCTTTTCGTCCTGACGACCCTTGCGATGCTGAATATTGGCCCATTTTGAGTGACCGGCCATGCGGATTGATCCTTTTTGAGTAATTTTGCCTACAGACCCTAATTTTAGGCAAAATACGGGGTCTAAAGCCAAAAAGTACAATTAATTTTATGGATTTAGTGCTTGCAAGCCCGGTAGCGCACTTTAGAACGAAAAAAACGACCCCACGCTATGGGGCATTGAACCACCAAGACAACACACAACATTAGGAATCAATATGAGTAAGGAAATCGTCAAAGCAATCCGCATTACCGAAACAGGTGCCCCCGAGGTCATGAAATGGGTCGATGTGGAGCTCGGCGAGCCCGGCCCTGGCGAGGTATTGATTCGTCACCATGCGTGTGGTCTGAACTACATCGATGTGTACTTTCGCTCGGGCTACTATGCCCAGCCCTTGCCCGGCGGAATTGGCATGGAAGGCGCTGGCGTGATTGAAAAAGTCGGACCGGATGTTACCCACGTTAAGGTGGGCGATCGGGTGGCGTATGCAGGTCGTCCTACTGGCGCTTATGCAGAAGCCCGCATCATGCCCGCTGACATCCTGGTGAAGTTGCCCGATTCGATCTCCTTTGAGCAGGGCGCGGCCATGATGTTGCAAGGCCTGACCGTTCAATATCTGTTGAACGATAGCTACAAGGTGCAAAAGGGCGACACCGTGTTGTTCCATGCGATTGCTGGCGGCGTTGGTCTAATTGCGTGCCAGTGGCTCAAGGCGATTGGCGCTACCGTGATTGGTACGGTTGGCAGCCCCGAAAAAGCTGAGATTGCCAAAGCCTATGGCTGCGACCACGTGATCTTGTACCGCGAGGAAGACTTTGTAAAACGCGTTAAGGAAATTACTAACGGTAAAGGTGTTCCTGTGGCTTATGATGCGGTGGGTAAAGACACCTTCATGCAAACCCTAGATTGCGTCTCGCCGCGCGGTATGGCAGTTTCCTTTGGCGGCGCTTCAGGCTCGCCCCCTTTGCTCGATCTCGGCATTCTTGCCAGCAAGGGCTCACTCAAGGTAACCCGGCCTACCGTCAGCACCTATGTACTTAACCGCAGCCTGCTAGAACCGATGGCTGCGGATTTATTCGAGAAAGTTAGCTCCGGTAAGGTCAAGATTGAGATCAAGCAGCGCTATGCCTTGAAAGATGCAGTGCAGGCCCATCGTGATCTGGAAGGCCGTAAAACCACAGGATCGACCATTCTGTTGCCATAATCGGATAGCAGCGCAGTATTTGTTACACTCTCACCTCTCAGCGGTTCTCTGCCGCTGAGTTCACCTGCCTCGGTGATGGAATTGGTAGACGTGCCGGACTCAAAATCCGGTGCCGCAAGGCGTGTCGGTTCGAGTCCGACCCGAGGCACCACAGCTGGCTCAATCAATGCCAACTGTTTCCCAAAATACCTCTAAAAAACAATGCTTTAAAGCCAATATGGGCATCTGTAGCCATCTATTGAAAATGTGAGTAACATCCCTAATATGTGAGTAAGGCAGTGAGTAGCAATCAATCTTGATGATTTGTTATCCACAGCCACTTAATTTGGGGTGAATTTGAAACTTACCGATGCATTTATCAAGGGCATAAAGCCCCAGTCAAAGACCAAAAGTTACCCAGATGGTCATGGCTTGGTTTTGCTTGTTAATCCGCAAGGTTCAATGGGTTGGCGATACCGCTATAGATTCGGCGGCAAAGCCAAAATGCTGTCATTTGGCACTTATCCTGAAGTTAGCCTTAAAAGGGCTAGGAGAAGTTGGCTTCTGCTAGAAAGCAGATGGATGAGGGTAAAGACCCATCAATTGTCCGCAAACAAGAAAATACCCAAAAAAAGAATGACTTTAAGTCGGTTGCATTGAGGTGGCATAAGGCATGGGCGGTTGGCAAAGATGAAAAACATGCAGCCAAAGTTTTGAGAAGGCTTGAGCAGAATGTATTTCCCGAAATTGGTTCAATGCCAATTCACACCATCACCGCACCATTGCTAATCAAAATGGCACAGAAGGTTGTTAAAAGGGGTGCTATTGATATTGCCAAGCGTTCCTACTCAACATCAGGGCAAGTCTTTAGATATGCGATTGTTGAAGGTTTATGCGATAGGAACCCAGCTAATGACATTAGCCTTGCAGATGCCCATATTGAAAGCCCACCTGTAAAGCATCGAAGTTCACTTGCCCCAAAAGATGTGCCTGAATTACTTCGGAAGATTGATGCCTATGATGTTGCCAACAATGGAAGTGCAGTCACCAAACTTGCAATGAAGTTGATGGCTTACACATTTGTCAGGACAAGCGAATTGATTGAGGCAAAGTGGGGTGAATTCGACCTGAAGGGCGGTGCTTGGGTCGTTCCTGCCGAGAGGATGAAGAAGGTTAAGGGCAGGCCATCAGCACCTCATATTGTTGCCCTATCAAAGCAGTCAAAGGCCATCCTAAAGGACTTGCATAAATTAACTGGTGGCGGCGAATTCGTATTTCCTCATGAAAGTAACCCAAAGAAAAGTATGAGTAATAACACCATCCTTTTTGCTTTGTATCGCATGGGCTACAAAGGTCGAATGACAGGTTATGGGTTCAGGGGTGTTGCATCAACAATCCTTCATGAGGTTGGATATCAACATGCCCATATTGAGGTTCAGCTGTCCCATTTGGAAAGGGACAAGGTCAGTGGTGCATATAACCATGCTCAATATATCCCTCAAAGGGCAAAAATGATGCAGGAATGGGCTGATTATTTGGATGGCATCAAAGGTGGTGCCAAAGTGATAAATATTAAGAGGGCTTAAGTTATGACTATTATTCGTGACTCCAAATATTCAAAAGATAAGACACCT
Source organism: uncultured Polynucleobacter sp. (assembly GCA_964636135.1). Classification (GTDB taxonomy): domain Bacteria; phylum Pseudomonadota; class Gammaproteobacteria; order Burkholderiales; family Burkholderiaceae; genus Polynucleobacter. The sequence continues at coordinate 4,654 of CAZWPR010000021.1, read as the reverse complement.
AAATGGGCCTATTGGAAGCAATTTAAATTTATTTCGTTTGAGGATGCAATTTACTTAAGTCTAGACATCAATCCACATATGATGCCGTGGATGTTGCAAGAGGCTGCAGACTTTAACTGTGATGAAATCAGCGATAGAACGGAGGTAGCCTATAACTGGGCTGAGTCATTGGATTGGTATGTGGGTGATATTGATGAGATTCCATCGAAAGACAAGGTGGAATTGATTGGATTTGTATCATGGGTATGCAATCAAATGAAATGGAAAGTCCCAGCAGAATTCATTGAGTTAGTAGGGCAAGAACAGGGCACAAACTCAAAGACCGAAGATTCTGAAAAACCCCTATCCCCTAAAGAACTTAACAACCTTTTGAAGTTGATTGGCGCCTTACATCAAACAATCATGGATAAGGGTATATATCGTTCAGATGATGAGTTAAAGGCATATTTGGAGGCCGAATATCAGTCATTAAGTGGCTTTTCAAAAAGAACCCTTGATTCCAAATTAAGTGCTGCAAAGAAGGCCCTAAACCAAAGCAGTTAATTCACCGCAATTGCGATGCCGGTTACCGCAGTTGCGATGTAATTTAATGCGCTAATCCTCATGATGACTACATACACCAATGGTGGTGTAGGAATTCATAAGGAGTGCTTTAGATGTCAATTAACACCGATTCACCAAAGCCAAAGGTATTGCCCCATGATGGATGCAGCCGTTGGTCACAATTTGCCGAATTTTCACCTGTATGTCGTGAAACATTCCGCAGATTAAGCCTACAAGGCAAGGCACCCAAACCCATTCGCATGGGGATTCGTTGCACCTTTTATCAAAACAAGGAGTTGCATAAGTTTCTAGCTAATCCACTTGGATATAAGTCGGAGGGGGTGTGATGACCCACGCCAAAACTATTTACGAATCAATGCCGGATGAAGTCAAACGGCAATTTAAGCTGGATGTAGTGCTTTCCGTAAACAGGTTGATTGAGGGGATTGAATTCAAATATCCCTCATTGAGTAAGCAAGAGAAAGCCTTTTTTTCCTCTATGGGCAATGCCAGTAAGGTTGGAAATTATGGCGCAGTCTATGAAGCTTTCGGAAAGGTGTTGTCAGAATGAAAAAAAACGCCCATTCCAAAACTTCAAGAATAAGCGCCCTTAGCAAGCCTAATTCTAAAACTAAATCTAAATTAAAACTAGTTCCCAGTATTTTTATTCGAGGTGCAGTATGACTTCAATACAAGATAGAGGCGCATCTGCTATAGCTATGTATTCCGCAGCTAGTAAGTTGATGAGTGAAGATAGCCCAAAAGTGTTTTATGGGGATGAGGTCGGCTGGGTAAATAATCTTGAATGGTTTGAGCCAGCTGTTAAAACTTCAGTAAGAAACCCATTTCCATTGGACGCTTTGCCTGACATTATTCGTGAGCATGTGCAAGAGGTCGTAGAAATTATTCAATGTCCAATAGCTTTGGCGGTGAATAGTGCGCTAGGTGCATTAAGTGGTGCGGCACAAGCCCATTTTGATGTGGCTAGGGATGCTAATACAAACATTCCAATTTCGCTGTGGTTTATGACTGTCGCTGAATCAGGCGAACGGAAATCTTCGGCTGATAGGTTCTGTTTTGAGCCTTTTAAGGCCTGGGAATCGAATCAGCATCTTGAGTATTCAAATCAGCTACAGGAATACAAGTTGGAATTTGAAGCCTATGAGGTAGCGAAAAGTGCTATTAAATCCAGCAGCAAGAAGCAGTTACCCGAAGAAATAATGCAGCAAATGCGTAGGCTGGAAGTGCCTGAGCCGCCTATTGAGAAAATCATCCTTTGGGAAACTTTTACTACTGAAGCCTTAATTAAGCATCTATCAGGGTTTCCTATTGCCTATGGATGTGTAAATGAAGCCGGAACATTATTGGGCGGCTATGCAACTAAACCAGAAAATGTCCAAAGAACCTTTGCAACTTGGAATAAGTTGTGGGATGGGCAGTCAGTTAAGGATGTGACAAGAGGTGAAGGCACTAGATTTGTAGCTAGTCCTAGATTCACCTTCCAATTGATGTTGCAGGAATCAATTTACAAGTCGTTACTAGGCATCGGTAATGGTATGGCTCAAGGAATTGGCTTAACCAGCCGGTTTTTAGTATGCCAGCCAGAGTCAACTATGGGCATGCGGTTTTACTCTGAACCACCAAATCGCACAAATCGCATTAATAGGTTTACTAAAATACTCACTCAATTCTTGGATAAGCCAATGAACCTAGAAGATGGTGTGCTTAAGCCTGCAGTTCTTAAGCTATCGCCAGAAGCAAAGGTAGAGTGGATTGAGTTTCATAACCTAGTGGAGCAGGGCTTGGGTTTTGAGGGTGACTACCAAACCATCAAGAGTATTGCAGCAAAATCTGCTGAAAACCTCCTTCGTATTTCTGCAAATTTTCAAGTAGCTATAGAACCTAATTCCGTTGAAATATCAGCAGAAGTTATGAGGTCTGCTAAAGAAGTTGCAAATTATTACCTAAATGAGGCGCTAAAAATGGCGTTGCCACAGGCGCAGATAGATGCAGAAAAGATTTTAAATTGGCTGGTAAGGACCATTGGCATGTATCCATATGAAAAAAAGTTAGTTTGCAAGAACTCAGGTATTCGCAAAGCCGATAGGGTAAACCCAGCAATTGAGTACTTGATTGAACAGGGGTTAGTACAGACCTCAAGCATTAATCAGGTTGAATGGATGGCAATTAATCCATATTTACTGGGGGGCAGATAGTGCGATTAGTGCGATTGGTGCGATTCAAGATGTCTAAATCGCATGATTCGCATGATTCGCAGTAATGCAGATATATGACAAAACTATCAGAGCGACTGGAATTCAATCGGTCTATGCAGTTACCCAGTAAGACTAATCCAACAAGTAGGGATATTGCAGAGTTTGAGGATTTGTACAAAAACCTTGCCCCTAAAAACGGTTGGAGTGAGGCTGACTATGCTGCTTGGTACGCTGACCTTGCTGAGGATAAAAAACTCACTATAGGCTGTTTAAGGGCTTTACATAATGCATACGAAGTAGGGCGAGCAATGACGAATGAAGATTGGAGTAAGTAATGACAGCCAAAAAACAAGTTCTTACATTAAGTCTGGGGAAAAACCAAACCAAAGAGCAAGCATTAGCTGAATTTCAATCTAAATCTGAATTTTTAAGTGCCGCAGTCAAGGAATCATTTGATATTGGTGTGGGTGATGAGTTTAGCTTTCAAGCCAATATAAAAGTGTTGGAAAAGGCTATTGGACAAATCAAATCAGGTGACTTATCCAAGATTGAAGAAATGTTTATAAGCCAAGCAGTTGCATTAGAGGTGATGTTTACAAGCCTAGCAAGGCGAGCTAAAGCGCAAGACAAATTATTGCAATATGAAACCCATATGCGATTAGCTTTAAAAGCCCAAAATCAGTCTAGAGCCACCCTGCAAGCATTGGTGCAATTAAAGCAACCTAGTCAAACTACCTTTGTTAAGCAGGCCAATATTTCCCAAGGACACCAACAAGTAAACAATTTGACTGAAAAGAATATAACGCCACAAAACGAACTATTAAAGGGTAGCTATGCGGAATTGGACGCCGGAACAAAGACAACGCCAACGGGAATTGATACAACGCTGGAAACCGTGGAAGAAGTCCACAGGCGCAAAGACACCGGAAGGCAAGAAAAGGTCAGGGCAAAACGCCTATAAAACTGGCAAAAGCCTAGAGGTGCGAGAGTTAATCAAATGCCTTAATAGATTGCTGCGAGAGCAAAAAGAGTTAATTTAAGTGAACAGATTGCATATGGCTAAAGACCAATTCTAATAGCCGAACCCTTATCTGGTTGCAAATTTTAAAGACTTAATTGCTAAAAAATAAAATGAAGCTATTAAGCGCATGACAACAATAAGGGTATTTAGGCTAAGCGACGGGACACAACCGAAAGCCTAGATACAACGTTTAAGTGGTTACTCCACTTTGCCCACTTAACGTATGACGCTAAAACAAAGCAGTAAAGGACTTCTAATAGCTTGCGTCGCACTTACGCTACGTTAGCTTTAATGGACGACGCAATAGACAAACATACATTGACGAGACAAATGGGCACAAGCGTAGGGATGTTAGAAAAGCATTACAGCAAACTAACAGCCACTATGGCTGCTGCGAAGTTATCCTAATGTCGTGTCTAAACGACGGGCATTTATGAGGGGGGGGGGGTAATAAAAGTATTTTTAATTACCCCGACATAAGCATCAATTACTTCGATAAATTTTTGACTTGGCTTTATATACTTGATTCTTTTATCGTTTTCATCAGATATATGTAATACCCAGCCATCCTTAAATAGCTTTTTATAGTGCTGCCTAATGGCAGTGTATGAATATGGTAGAGAGGCAAATAGTCTTTTAACGGTTAGCGGCTTGCCCCTCACAAATTCAACCGCAAGAAAAATTATCAAATCGTTAGCAATTACAGATTCATAAAGAGGAAGGTTATCTCTCCGCCAACTTCGCACAGCTTGAACTTTTTCAAGCAGTTCCAGCGCATTATCATTAGACACAATAAATCCATAAAAAAATGATTAATTACAAATAATGTAATCATTATTGACTTAAGTCAATGAAATAAAATATTTAAATTAAA
>CAZWPR010000020.1:0-22562 GCA_964636135.1 uncultured Polynucleobacter sp. | reverse complement strand
ATGCATGCGCAACTTTTCAGAAAGAGTTTGGTTGCCATACAAGGCATTTTGCACAAAGCGCATGCGGTCCACTGTCCTGGCAAGACGCGTTGAAATAGCACCAACCAAGGTGGCAACTGCAGTGAGCAGGAACACCGGCGCCAAAGCCAATTGAATATTACTGGTTAGGGCATCAATGGTGATGTTCATCGGGGGATTAGGCGTTTATGCGAAGTGAGGATGGGTTATAAGAGTTTTGGGGAGGAGTTATGGTGCTTTTGCTGCTGGTGAGTTGATCCTTGTTATGCCACTAGCTTACTGATTTTAAACCTAGCACCTAACTATTCCTTTTGATTGTCAATGGCGATTCTATTCGCATACATATTTCGATGTTTTTTACCTCACAGAGCCCAATAACGGTCTTTATAATGCAATTTAGAGTATCAATAAGGGGGTCTAATGGTCACTATCTCTGCCAACGATTTAATAACGAAAGGCATCAAAGCCTTTGAAGATACTCTGCGAACGCAGTCACAGGCATCTTTAACCGTTCGCGGTCAAATCAAATACATCGTGATGAGCCAGGATTGCTATTACTATCTACGGGAATGCGAGCTAGAAGCTGCTTTAGCTGAATCAAAGGCCGAGCCAAGATCTGGAGACTTCGTAAAAGAAATCATCGCCGAGCACCTTAAAGCCCTAAGAAGGCTCAACAAAGTAGTCAAATAGGTTGGTGGTTCTTTTTTGCCGAACGGGCGATCACTCAATGAGTGTTGGCGATCGCGATGTAGCTTATTAAGAGTTAGGCATGGCTAATCTTTTTTGCTTCTTTTTTTAACAGGGCATTGATTCGGGTTTGCCAACCTTCGCCAGTCGACTTAAATGCCTCAATAATTTCTACATCGAGTCGTAACTTAATAGCCTGTTTAGGCTTCTCTAAACGAGGGCGCCCTCGAGCAGCCTTATTCATAGCTACTAATTCTTTATATAACTCTGGCTCCAACACTTCTTTTGCGGGCTTAAATAATTTCATATCAGCAGCAGATAAATTTCTAATTTCTCCGTCAGCCTTAATTATTGGTGAGCGTGGTTTCATACTCTTTTACCTCCCTTGCGTTTGCCTTACGAAACGAAATAACGCGTATTCCGTTAGGCGCTTTACTAAAACACAGAAAATGTAGCCTCTCTTCTAAAAATCCGAGCGCCGCATACCGAGGCTCTGAATATATTTTTCGAACATCTTGCCAAATCTTGGCTGTAACAAAATCAAAATCTTGGACTTGGTCAAAAGAGAGCTGTCGTTCGGTAATGTTGCGCTCATTTTTGACTTTGTCGAAAACAATTTTCATCCGAATTATTGTACCCCCAATAAATACCTATTGCAAGTGGGTGTATTGGCCAATTGATGCACTTCGCTCTTTTAATAAATCCGCTTAGCAAGAAGAAACAATTACTTAGTTAAGAATGCGTTATGACCACGCCACTAAGCCCGTATATGCCGTAATCAGGACCACTACACCAAACACAATGCGGTACCAGGCAAACGGCACAAAGGTATGAGAAGCCACATACTGAATTAACCAACGCACACAAATAAAAGCCGAGATGAAGGCCGCTATAAAGCCCACCACAATCGCCCAGCCAAAATGCATAGCTTCTGCACCAGTCGTTTGAATAGGATTGATCCAGAGCTTTAAAAGCTCATATGCTGTAGCGCCGCCAATCACTGGAATAGCTAAAAAGAAGGAGAACTCAGTTGCAACTGCTCTAGGCAAACCAAAGAGCATGCCGCCAATGATGGTGGCGCCCGAACGGGAGGTTCCCGGAATAAGCGCGGCACACTGAGCCAAACCGACTTTGAGCGCATCCAGCGGAGTTAAATCATCCACCGTTTTAATAGCCCTACCGCTTCTTGCAATCGCATCCTTTTGAAGACCTTGCTCTGCCTGCTTTTGACGGCTTTCGGCCCAGAAAATAATCAGGGCACCGCCAATAAATGCCATGGCAACGGGAATGGGTGAGAATAAAAACTGCTTGATGTATTTTCCAAAGAGTAAAGCCAGCGTCATCGCCGGAAATGAGGCAATCAGCACATTCACCACAAAACGCTGAGATGCGCTGCTGGTTTTGATGGTAGAAGCGACTGACCACAGCTTGCTACGAAATTCCCAGCAGACCGCCAAAATAGCCCCAAACTGAATAATTACCTCAAAGGCCTTACCGCGCTCGTCATTAAAGCCCAATAAGTCCCCAACCAAAATGAGGTGTCCCGTACTGGAAATCGGCAAAAACTCGGTCAAGCCCTCGACAATTCCAAGAATGAGGGCCTTGCCCAGAAGTAATAGATCCATAGCCCGATTTTACGACCAGCCGGCAACATCAGGTCCATATTGCACCCCTGGAAAATAGCAATCCCTCTCAAGACCACTAGTCTTAGGCACTGGCAGGCGGTTTAGCCTTAAACTGAGGGGAATGGGATACTCCCTTTTCATTTATTTCTAGCAAACATCCATTTGAATGACCTTGTCGTTTTTTTTAGTTCCCGCCCACTTTAAGCGCCGCTATCTTCTAGGCGCGATGAGTGCCGGTATTTCGGGCGCTCTGACTCTGACTCTTCCCGCCAATAGTTTGGCGCAAGCAGTTAATCCGGCCCAAGATCGCAATGCGCCCTCAGCCGGTCAAGTAACTGTGCTGCCCGATGCATCGGCTAAAACGCCCGGCCCAGGTGCGCAAAACCTATCTCTGCCGCCAGCATTAACATCGCCTGCCTCGAGCAGCATTCCGGCATTTAGCAATTTCAGCAGCAATCCACGGGATGCAGTCAATTTTGGCCCCAATATAGATCTCATGCGCTTGTATCAAGAGGCGGCATTTAATGACCCTGTTCTCAATAGCGCCCGCTTTAATTACGCCGCTAACAAAGAGATTTATTGGCAAGGTTTATCGACCCTACTACCGCAGGTTTCCGCCAACCCTACTGCTACCCGGTTTTTCCAACATGGTGAGGGCAATAACCGCATCTTTGATCAAAAGAGCTATACGGTTACCTTAACTCAGCCGGTTTTCAATGCCGCTGCGATTGAAGTATTTAAGCAAGGTGATTTAATCACCAAAGTATCGGACTTGCAGTTTTTACAGGCCCAACAGGATTTAGTTATTCGGGTATCGCAAGCGTATTTTGATGTTCTCACGGCACAAGACAACGTCGAGCTCTTCCAGAATAAAAAAGCATTAATTAAGCAGCAACTCCAAGCAGCTCAATCGAAGTTTGAAGTAGGCTCAGCGACTATTGTCGATGCCAACGATGCGCAGGCACGCTTTGACCTAGCCAACGCCCAAGAGACCGCTGCTCAGGCAGAGTTAATCGTGCGACGCGGTGTGCTCGAGCAGATCGTTGGCCATCCAGTACCCCCACTCAAGCCACTTGCGAAAGACGCCAAAATTGAAGGGGTGGTTGCTGATCCGAGAGCCAAAGCAAAGGACGCAAAAGGGATACCCATTGCAGACAGCGTTAACCCCAAGTTGCCGCCCGGCCAAGAATTAAGTGATTGGATTAAGCAAGCGGAAGCAGCTAACTATGGAGTTCTCGCCAGTCAGCTCAATGTGGATATTGCCCAAAGTTCCTATCGTGGATCTTTGGCTGCAAACTACCCTACAGTGAACTTTGTCGGTACGGCAGGCTTTAATGCGGCCAACGGTTCGCCTACCAACTTCAATCCATCGACCACACAAAATATCTTCAATAACACCATTGCGCTACAGATGAGTTTGCCGATTTTCTCGGGGGGATTTAATAACTCCGTGATTCGACAACGGGCGGCGCTGGTGGATAAAGCTAAATCGGATTACGACAATCTGCGCAGAACCGCTGCTCAAGCAACACGTCAAGCCTTTACCGGGTTTTATGGTGGCCTAGCAACAGTGAGGGCATTTGAGGCCGCAGAAAAATCATCGGCCTCTGCCTTGGCATCGAGTCAACTGGGCTTTGATGTTGGTACCTTAATCAATCTAGATGTACTAATTGCACTCGATGCTCTGTTTACGACGAGAGCAACGCTGTATAAAGCCAGATACGATACTATTCTTAATGCGCTCAAGCTTAAAGCCCAAGCGGCGGCGCTAACGGATCAGGATTTATTGGCGGTCAATGCGCTATTAAAGTAAGTCTGACTTAAATTACGTTTCGCCGACCTGGCTCCATCCTTACAAAGGCCCCGCGGGACCTAAACTCGGTGCCTTGGTGGGCGCGCCCAAACCAACAAAGATCACCATCCCATCGCCACCAGGGTTTGATGTATCAGCCAAAGCGCTCGGTTTCCAATTATTCGCTGCCCAAAGATTGCCTGCCATATCGGGATTGACCGAGGTGAGACGCATTAAAGGCAAAAAGGCGGGAACTGGATTATTTGGGCCGTACAGTGGCTGCCCTGAATTGAGCAAGACTTGGCTTCCTGCTGATGGCAAGGTGTAGCCTGAACTTGGACTAATCGCAGTACCCATGGCTACTCCACTTGGGCAATTGGCAGGTACTACTCCGCACAACTGCACCACGCTGTAACGCGTACTAGGTTCGCTCGTGCCAAAATTAGCTACCCAAACATTCTGTTTCGCATCAACCGATAGACCCCGAGGACCATTGATGCCCTGCCCGGTGTAATTTCCTACCAACGTACCGCTTGTGTTAATCACATGGACAGTAGAGGTCTTGCCAGCAGCAACCCAGGCATTGCCTTGCGAATCCACTGCGATACCCTTGGGATTGCTATTGGGTGGCAGGGGAACAGTAAATTGCTTCGTAATCTGGCCACTAACAATCCTGAATTTAGAAACGACATCACTTCCGGTATACGTAACCCACGCACTGCCTTCACTATCGATTGCCATGCCAAAGGGGGCTAGATTGGTATCAAGGTAGGTGAGCGGATTATTGCTATTACCGTTGGGATAGACCACCACCATATTATTGTCATGACTAGCCATCCAAATATTGTTGGATGCATCCACAGCAATCCCCTGCACACGATCAAGGCTGTTGGTCAAGCCAGTGGATGGGGATAGGGGCACGCCCAGTGGCGATAACTTGGTAACGCTACCGCTAGCCGGAATGAGGTTGCCCCAGCCAAAATTACCCGACCAAATATTACCGAGTAAATCGATCGCCACCCCAATACCAGAACCCAAAATACCGCCGCCCGTTATTGGCGAGCTCCTCGGTGTATTGTTACGGCCATCTGCTGGCTTGCCATCCGGCTTGAGTACCATCAAGCAATTGGAAGAGTCGGGTGTGCCCTGCACCACATTATTGTTAATCCAAGCATAGCCCTTGGCATCGAAAGCTACATTCGCGGGGCCGCCAAAGGGGCAGTTCGCATTGCCGCTGTTATTGACTTTCACCGCCAAAGTCCAAGCATCGAGTTTTTGCAGGACATTGCTGGAGCTTGGACCCTGCGCTGCCGTTAGCGCAGGTCTATAGCTCGTTACTACGCTAGCAAGATTAAAAATACCGCTGACATTGTTTGCAGGATTGCGCGCAATATTGACTAGCGCTTGAAAATTGGTACTTGGCAAAATGCCATTTTGATTCGGCGTCAGTGCAAACAAATTGCTACACGCATTATTAATACCCTGCGTGCAGGCGGCAAGTAAATTGCCCAAGCTACCAATCGCACTCCATGTGTTGGTTTCGTAGGCGTTCGGTGATGTTTGTATGACTACGGAAGCAGTACCCGTTTGCGCTGCGACTAAGTTTTCTGCCATGCCTGCAGCAATACTGAGGGCCAATGGCTGACCTGCAATTGAGTAGTCACTCTGAATAAATTGGGCAAACGCATAGCCTGCAGCGATCGTAGTCAGTTCATTTATCTTGACGCTACTCAGAGGACCGCTCCCTAAAATAGCTAAAAGCTCAATGCCCGACGACTTTGTAGCACGGGCGTAATATAAACTTGGCGAAGTAACATCATTACTAATCGGCACCCTAGCGGTAAAGTTCCCCGCAGAATCGGTCGTGGTCTGAACCAGAAGCACTGGCGCGCCAAGCTGGGCTTTATATATCGATACGGTAGCGCCGCCAATTGCCACTGCCGGAATCGAGCCACCCGAACTCACCAAGCCAGTCACAACAACATTATTAGGTGTTGAGTTGCCAGAACAAGCGGCAATCAGGATTGAGGCGTATGCAATAAAAAAGGATCGAAAAAAGCGGTTTAGCTTCATTTAAAAATCCATTAGCGATTTACGAGGGCCTGACCGTTGCGAATCACTTCGTAATGCAGATGGGGTCCAGTTGACCTGCCCGTCGAGCCGACGGTAGCAATCACTTGCGATTGCTGCACCACATCCCCCACCTTCACGAATAGCGCTTGAGCATGGGCATAGCGGGTGATCACTGCATTGGGGTGTTTGATGTCGACCACGTTGCCGTATTCGGCATCCCAACCTGCACGTACCACCACGCCATCGCCAGTCGCTTTGATGGGGGTGCCGTGGGCAGCTGGATAATCGGTTCCCTCATGCCATGCGAGCTGACCTGAAATCGGGTCAATGCGATAACCCAAGCCACTCGACGGTTTAATAAAGGATGGCAATGGTAAGCCGGTTGGCAGGCCACTGCCTTCCCAGGTATGGGTTAATGCCGCCTGCATGGCATTGACGCGGGCACTCAAGGCGATCGAGTCATGCACCGTGCGATCCAAGCGGGCGCCATACTGCTCACCTTGATTACCTAAATTAATCGTGGCGGTCGAAGGGTGAATGGGTCCTCCCTGAGCATGACCAAACTGGGTTTGATTGCCTAAATCAACTACCCCACCACCTTGGGTGCGCATCAATTGGTTGCGCAAATCATCCAGCTGGCTCAGGTTACGCTGCGCCTCATCCATTCGGAGCTGCAATTGCATTAACTTAGTCTCGTAATCACCTTCAGACTGGGCAATAAAGCGGCTTTCTAAAAAGGCATTGCGCTCGATGGAAAACAAAGCGTTGCGGGTTTGGCTTGTCAATCCAGTAATTGACCAGGCGATCAAAAAGAGCAGTCCAATCAAAGCCAATCCACCCAGGATGAGCTGCCCTGTAGAAATTTGCAGGGCCCTTACCCGGCTATGCGGTCCCATCATAATTAATATTTGCATTTTTACCTCACCCCTGAATTCATTTCCAGAATTGGTTGCATTACTGCCATCACAATACCTAACACCATGAGGCCCATGATCAAAATCAGCATAGGCTCTAATAAACTCGTCACGATCTTCGTTTTTTGCTCCGACTCAAATTCGGCATTTTCAGCGCCATACTTGAGCATTTCACCCAGCTTACCCGATGCTTCGCCTGATCGAATCAAATGAATCAAAATCGGCGAAAAGACCCCTTGACTACCAAGCGCGCGCGCTAAGCTCGTGCCTTCGCGCAAGCGCACCTCGGTGGAGTCAATCGCTGCGCGCAGCACGGCATTACCTAAGGTATCCCGCGCACTATGCAGCGCCGCCAGAATCGGTACATTGGCAGAAACCAGCATCGCCATCGTATTGGCAAAGCGGGCCGTCTCAAAACCCAATAACAAGGGGCCTATTAAGGGTAAATTAAGTAACAGCTGATCTGCTCTGAGTCGTACCTCTTCTTTTGCTAAAGCACGGCGACCAAGCCAGATTGCAAGCGCAATCACAATCGCTAGTAACCAACCCCAGGTCACTACAAAATGCGATAGGCCCAGAACAAATTGGGTTGAGAATGGCAAATCCTGTTTGGTGTTCTGAAACACCCGTGCAATTTGCGGCACCACATACAACATCAAAAACAGCACGATCAAAAAGGCAACGCCAGTTAACATCGCCGGGTAGGCTAAAGCGCCCATGGCTTTTTGTTTTAAGGCCTGGCGCTTTTCTAAAAACTCAGCCAACTGGGTTAAGACTTGCCCCATTTTTCCGGACTGTTCAGCTGCGCCCACCACCCCTTGATACAGAGGATCAAAGGATTCCGTTTGGGTCGCAATTGCTCGCGAGAGCGGCAAACCGGCGCGCAGCTCTGCCACCACTGACTGGAGTACGGCTTTGATATGTGCTTGACTGCTTTCATCGGCGAGAACGGATAGGGCTTCCTCAATCGGCACTCCCGAGCGGACCAAAATGGCGACTTGCTTGGTGAGCATCGCCAGTTCAGCGCGGCTGATGGGCTTACTTTTTGAAAACCACCGACTCCAAAAATACTGCTTACTCCATTCCGTCTCGAGTTCTACGGTCACGGGTACCAATTGCTTTGCCATCAAGGCTTGGCGTACGGCGCGCACACTCTCGCCTTCAACGCTGCCGCGCTCACTCTTGCCGGCGTAACTCATAGCCTCAAAACGGTAGCGTGGCATGGTGCGCTTATCCTTGGTGCTTACGCATTGACGTGTTCGTTGCGCTTATTCAACATCAACAGAGCCGGTGACACGCAAGATCTCTTCGGGTGTCGTTTTATTCTCATTCACCCAGCGCTTGCCATCGTCCGCCAAGGTGCGCATACCGCTAGCTAGGGCTTGTTTGCGAATCTCACTCTCGGCCGCGTGCTGATGAATCAGCTCCCGAATGGTTTCATTCGTGGTCATCAACTCATAAATGCCGGCACGGCCACTGTAACCCGAGTCACCACACACGCTACACCCTTTACCGCCGCAAGCTTGGCACGACAAACGAATTAAGCGCTGTCCGAGTACACCTAAGAGCGTGGATGAGAGTAAGAAGGGTTCGATACCCATATCGATTAAGCGCGTCACTGCAGACGGCGCGTCATTGGTATGCAGAGTGGCTAAAACCAGGTGGCCAGTCAGGGAGGCTTGCACCGCAATCTGCGCCGTCTCCAAATCCCGAATCTCACCAATCATCACAATGTCGGGGTCTTGGCGCAAGATGGCGCGCAAGGCTCGGGCAAAGTTCATATCAATGCGTGCGTTGACTTGGGTTTGACCAATTCCGTCGAGGTTGTACTCGATCGGGTCTTCCACTGTCATGATGTTGTTAATCTTATTGCGCAGGCGCAGTAAAGCACCATACAGCGTGGTGGTCTTGCCGCTACCGGTTGGTCCGGTTACGAGCACAATGCCGTGCGGCCGATGAATTAACTGGTCAAACTGCTTAAAGGTATCGTCCGCCATGCCAAGGGCACGTAAATCCAGTCGGTCATAATTTTTTTCCAATAGTCGCAGCACTACCCGTTCGCCGTGCGAAGTGGGTAGCGTTGAGACCCGCACATCAATTGCCCTGCCGCCGACTCGCAAAGAAATGCGCCCGTCTTGCGGCATGCGCTTTTCGGCGATATCGAGGGAGGCCATGATTTTGATGCGCGATACCAGCGCTGCATGCAAGTCACGCCGCATATCCACAATGTCACGCAAATTACCATCAACTCGAAAGCGCACCATCGACTTACGTTCAAATGCCTCAAGGTGAATATCCGATGCACCATCCCGGCTAGCTTGCTTGAGCAAACTATTAATCATTCGGATGACCGGTGCGTCGTCGTTCATTTCGAGCAAGTCTTCCGATTCCGGCATTTCTTGCAAGAGTCGCGTTAAATCGACCGCCTCCTCTACTTCATCGACCACTTGAGAGGCATCTAAGTCACCATTGGAATAAGCAGTATTGAGCGCCTCCATCACTTCTGCGCTGGGACGCTCGACACGCTGTATCGGCCCGAGCAAACGCGATACTTCATGCAGTACTGACAGTGGCGTATCGGGGCTATGCCAGACGGTTGGCGCTTCGCCCTCGACCGTGCTGGGCTTTAACAGAATGTGGTTGGCCCGAGCATAAGCAAACGGAATGCGCAGCATGCTTACTGCACCGTAATGGGAACAGGGGGAAGCGGCGCAGCCGAGGCTGGCGCATTAGAGGGTCGAACCGGGATCGGCTTCGTTAATCCAGAAGAAGGCACATTGGGGTTTATAGGAGCACCCGGCTGCACCATGGGCCGTTCAAGATCAGAGATGCGCGGCAAGTCTTCTTTGGGCAAGATCATGGGCGCTTGCTTAAACTGATCTTCGGTCTTTTGAACCAAGTCGAGGCGATTTTGGGTAATGTCCGCGCTTTGATCGCGATCACGCAAGATGTAAGGGCGGATGAAAACCAACAAATTAGTTTTGGTGCGCTCTTTTGCGTCCGAACGAAACAGTGCGCCCAAATAGGGAATATCTTTTAAGAATGGCACGCCGCTGGATGAATCGTTGTACTTGTCTTCAATCAAGCCGCCCAGCACAATGATCTGACCATCATCGACTAAAACATTGGATTCGATATTGCGCTTATTCAAAATGATGCCCGATGGAAAAAAGGGATTAGCTACCGAAGAGACTTCCTGAAAAATCTGCATCTTGACAATACCGTTATCAGACACCTGTGGCCGTACTCGCAGTGTTAAGCCGACGTCTTGGCGCGTCACCGTCTGAAATGGTGTCACCGTTGCGGTCGATCCCGTTTGCGCATAAGAGCCTGTAATGATCGGCACGTTCTGACCCACCACAATGCGGGCCTCTTCGTTATCGAGGGTAATTAAGTTCGGTGTCGACAAAATATTAGTACCTTGGGTTGTCGCCAGCGCCGAAATTAATGCCGACATGCCATAGACCCCATTAAATTTGGTCAGTAGGCCGAGGTTTAATCCCTGAGGTGGTGGTATGGGTACACCACTTGGATTACCTGGATTAATGATGTTATTGACGTTCGAGCCCAAGGCAAGGATGTTGGAGCCGACTGGTCCTTGGGGATTGGTGAAATTGGTTCCACCAAAGCCAACGTTTTGATTACCCGACCCAACAATCCCTTGCCACTGAATGCCCAGCTCAGCCGCATTTTTGGAGCTGACTTCCACAATCAAAGACTCAATGTAAACCTGAGTACGGCGCCGATCGAGTTGGTCGATCACATGACGCAAGTTGCGATACAAGGGCTCGGTTGCGGTAATGATGATGGAGTTAGTCGCAGGCTCGGCCTGAATAATCCCGCCAGTGGTCGGATTACTGGTGCTGGTTAAGGCCGAAGTCGCGGCACTGCCGCCGGTTGCGCCTGGTGCGGTTATTGGAGCAGGTTGATTCTGGGGAGTATTGGGCGTCACGGTACCAGGCTGGCCTGGTGTACCACTGGCCTGAGCGGATAAGGTTGCATCAGCTGCCACAATCGCCCGAAGAGTCACCGCTAATTTAGTGGCCTCGGCATTTTTCAGGGGCACTACCCAAATGTTGCCGTTGTTTGTGGACGGGAGATCCAGGCGCGCTACCAAAATCCGAATTTGCCGAATACGCTCGGCGCTTGCGCCCCGGACTAATATGGAATTACTCCGCGGCTCGGCCATGATCAAGGTTTTGAGAGCGGGGTCAGCACCGCCCGTAGATGCGGTATCCAGCACCTTAGTCAAAATGGCGGCCATATCGCTTGCAATGGCGTAATGCAATTTAATGCTTTGCACATCACTCGATGTGGGCGCATCAATCGATTCGATTAAGGTGGCGATACGCTGAATATTGCTGGCAAAGTCGGTAATCACAATCGTGTTATTACCGGGGTAGGCATTGATGGTGTTATTCGGTGAGATCAAAGGACGCAAAACCGGCAAAAGGCCATTGGCGGATTCAAAATTAAGCCGGAACACGCGAGTGATAATCTGATCGCCGCCTTGTTGGGATGGGGTTGCTACCACCGCATTGCTAATGAGCTTGGCATCGGCCTCGGCAACCACACGGTAAATGCCGTTCACACTCACCAGTGCAAAGCCCGAGGTGCGCAGCGCGGTTGAAAACGCATCAAGCGCCTTGGCTTTACTCAGTGGTCGATTGCTAATCAGGTTGATGTTGCCCTTCACTTTGGGGTCAACCAAAATGGTTTGGCCAGTAGCCTTCGCTAATACGTTCGCCACGGATTCAATATCGGCATTGGAGAACGATAAGGTGACACTACCCTCGTCGGCTACAGTGGGCACTACAGGATTAAAGCCCGCATTGTTCTGCGCCATGCGCTGCGATGATGGATTCGCGGGTTGCGCAAAAGCGGCTGGAATCAAGACACTCTCACCCAGTACACACAAAGCCAGTGCACGCACAAGCCAGTGACGCAAAGCGCCCTGTCCACTAGATGGTGTGTTGTATTCTGACTTCACTGTGCTCTGCATCTTTTCTTCTAATGCCTTACGTAAACTGGCCGACTAATTTCTACCCTAAGGTACTACTTACAACTTGAGGCGATAACTACCGCCTTCGCGCTTACCTAACAAGGACAGCAATCCAACCAAAGCATCCTCTGCTTCTGGCGCTGCTGCTGCCTCCCCAGTAAATTGCAAACCCGTGCTGCCGGGTCCGTGCCCAATTTCACCCTCGCCTTTTAAGAGGAGTGGGCCACTACTAGTCGATAAAACCCAAGTACTTGCATTCTGCGCTAAGTTCGCCTGGATCTCATAACTACCCAACGGTGCTACTGGACTAATCGGGCTCGTTAAGTTACTTATGGTAATTCGTATTATCCCCGAAGAGCCACCTCCGTCCGACCCTGAATTTCCCCCACCCAAGGCCCATTTCAGGTCGGTCCAGCGGGCACTGAGTGTGCCCCGCGGCCGCAGCGTGCTCCAGGGGTTGCCTAAACCCTCCAGGATGGTGGTCGGGAGGGTGATTTCATTGCCGGCCATGGTGATGGGTCGTCCCCAGCCCCACTGGACTGTTTGCGGCTTTTCCAGTGCTGAAAACTGAATTTCAGTAGTGCAACTGAGGCTCACCATCTGACAGGATGTTTTCCACTGAAAACGCTCGGTTTGTGCCGAGGGTGGTTTGCAACCCCCGCCCATGGCATTGCTCTCTGAAAAGCCCAAAGCAGCGCTACCCTGCCAAATGCTGCCCATGGGTTCTTGCAAGACCACGCGGCAGGCGGTCTGCCCACCCAAAGAACTGCTAACCCAACTCACCGGAAACTGGATCAGCGCAATGCCGGCACACAGGAGGGCAATTAGGAGATAAAGCCAAAAGGGCAAACGCATCGTTGCGCGCTCAAGTGTCAGCTTCATGGCACCCTTGAATTCAATTGCGGTTGTTGTTGTACTTGCACCTGCATTTGCGCCTGCTTCAATGTACTACTGATTTGAACGATGCCTGGGTTTGCGCTTGCAATCGCACTGACACTCTCCGGGTAGAGGCGCCACACTTGGCGTAACTCCTCGAGCACTTCAATCCACGCCGAAAAGAGCACATCATTGGCTTGAAGCTCCAGGCGGGGTGGGTTGTCATTACTCAAACGCAATACATTGGGCTTAATGTCGCGTGCTGCCAGTACTGCACGCACTTTTTGCATTTCAGTTTCACTCAGTGGGGTAACGAGCGTAGGGCGCGTACCACTTGCGCCTACAGCAGATCCACCAACACCGGGAGCAGAAATAAGCTGATTGACTTTCAAGACGTGTTGCAACTGGGCCCACTGCACGGGACGCAGCTCCAATTGGGCTTGCATGGCTTTCGTCAGAGGCAAAAGCCATAGTTGACTGGCAATCGCAAACAGCCCGATGCACACCAATGCAATCAATAAGATGCGGTGGCGCACTGCTGCTGCAGCTAAGGCTTGGGGTAGATTGGATAAACCAGCAAAAGAACTGCCTGCTGTACCGGCGCTACCATTCGCACTTGCGGTGCTTGTTGTACTGGCGCTATCTGCGGTTGAAGCACGCGCCGATCGATTGGACATCCATGTTTTGATGTCCTGCCAAGAATAGTCTTTAGTTAGCGCGGCTTTGACTTGACCAAGCCCCTTGGTGATTTTTGCCATCACGCTGCTTGTCTCATTCGGCTTCATGGCTGCACCCCGAGTCCTGCGTAGGCTTCTAAGCGATAACGCGCGCCGCCTAAGTGCTGCACCATTAAACCTAAATTGCGCGCACTCGCAATTACCCGCTGCGCAGCTTGATTGCTGCTGAAGTCTTGCCCACCTGCTTTGAACTCAAACTCCATGGCATTGGCGCTATAGTTGATCTGCTGTAGTGCCTGCACATTTAAAGCGCCACTGAGTTGCTGCAGTTTGGCTGCGAGCGATGCAAAGTCAGCATCGGTAACGGCGCCTTGGCTGCGCTGCGTGTCAATCGCTTGATCTAAAAAGACCGGGAGCACGTCATGCTGGTTCGCGCCCTGGCTGAGTCTGGCCATATTGGCTGGCGTGAGCGACTGCATTGCTAAGAGTTCCATTTGCTGACCCCAGCGCCAATTCGATACGCCGAGCCATGCTAGCTGCGCAACTAGTCCCAGCGCAATCGTAGCAATACCTAAACCCAACCAGCGCAAAGCGGGCTGCCAGGTTAAGGAGTCAACCCATGCCAACGCAATCGCATTACTGCCGGCGCTCCGGTTTGTATTGCTACTTGCTGCGCTGCTGCGCGCCAAGCCCCCCGCCCTGCTTTTAAATCCACTAGGCAATAAGTTGAGCGCAAAGTTCGGCGCCCGACTGCTGGCATTGGCTTCTAAAAAAGCCATCGCACTGGGCGCTGCCCACGCCCATGCAAAGGGCACTGCATCGCTAGTACCTAAGCGACTTGGTAATGGCGCTGCGCCATCACTGTTATGATCCTGGTCTGCGCGAGCAATCTCTTCTTCCTGCAACGGGCAGTACTCAGCCCACGCGACGCCCGTCTGCATTCCGGTGCGCTGGCAATACACATTGGCATCGCCTTCGCGTACGCGCATGAGGGATGGCCCATCGCCCGCTAGGGACAAGAGCAAACAATCCGGTATCAGGCGAACGCGGTTACTGAGTACGCCCTCGAGCTGCCCTGTAATCCAAGTAAACCAAGTCCGATCAATTGCTGCTAGGGTACGGTCCATAGCAGGTTGGCCCGGCACCGGAGGCAAAGCACTGATGTGCAAGGTCGCGGTACTAGAGAGTACGTACTCTTCTAATAAGGTCGGCAGAATCGCTTGCAGTTTTTTAGGATTGGCTAGCGGTACTTTGGTTTCGATTAAGCGCACATCCAAAGTGGGCAAAAGCACCAGCGCTTCATCGGCATAGGGCATGGAATCAATACTGCCGATGCCCGATTGCATGGTGGAAGTGAATGCCGATGTTGTTATTGATGTTGATGCGGATGTTATTGAAGATAGCGCATTGGCATCCTCCACCAAGCACCACTCAAAGCGCTGCGCGCAGGCAAGGTCTTCCCACTCACCGGCTAAACCAGTGAACGCGCCAGCAAATGGCTTAAGAGGGCAGCGTATTAATAATGTGCTCATTCAGCGGCAATGCGTCCCGTTTTACTCCAAATTACCTGCGTAAAGTCGCCCCCGGGCAGTGGACTTGGTGAACGCTGTATTAAGGTAGAACTGATAAATATACCCCGTCCCAGCCTAATTTCCGAGCGCGCCAGCCAAAATTGGGATTTGACATCCAAAAGGCTTGCATCAATCGCACTGGCTTGGGTGCCATCGGCCTGATTTAAGGATGTTCTGAGCTCATCCAGGGATTTAATCGGGCGACTGGCACGCAGCTGCACCACATTAGCCGCAGACGAGCGCGATAGCCCCGGAATGGCGGACATCAGCACTTCCACTGGGGCAGTATTGACATTAATCGCAGTTGCTCTGGGCAAGAGGGTGACAAAGGGCCGGAGTTGTTCGAGTAATACTGGTGTATAGGAAGGCAATGCCAATAAGCCCTCCAAATCAAATAGCGGGGAGTCCGCTTGCAAGGCCGATTGCGCCGTTAATTGCGCTAAGTTACGATCCAATCCCAAGGCATCGAGTAAGCGCGCGTATTGCTGTACTCCAGCGATCTGCACGGTTTTAAATTGACTATCCCATAAATTGAGTAAGTTAAAACGGCTTTGTGCATCGACTAATTGACCCTGCAAGGTCACTGCGGCAATCTCATCGGGGACGTCGGTGTTTTTCAGAAAGTCGGCGACGCGGCCATCGGCTAATGGCAGTGCCCAGGCTTCACCCAAGTGGTCAAACTGCGAAGCGCGCTGGTCTTCCACTAAAACCAAACGCGCAAAATCGACTGCGCCACGCTGCAACCACTGTGCTTGTACGCGGTCACGGGCATTCTCCAAAGTACGAATCTGCATTTGCTGACGCCAGATTAATCCGGTCATCAGTACCGCAGCGACCCCCACCACAATCAGGGCTGTGATCGTGGCTGAGCCGCGCTCGGACTGCGCTGACTTTGCAAAACAGCATGAAGGTATTCTCACAGCGCGCCACCCATTAAACACGAACGCGTGATCGGCAAATTCGCATTACGTAACCACCACTGCATCACCACGCCGCGGTGATCTGGCGTTACTGTAGCCAAAGTCAGTGGCGCATTGGGAGCGGCGTTGGATGCGCCACTAGAAGTAGTGGTTGGCGTAACGGCAGGGGTGCCAGTGGGGCTAAGAGCGGATGCATTGTTTGCAGCACCGCTTGCATTCGGATCACCGGCTGATGGTGTGGATGGGCTTGTGGGGTTGGTTGGCGTGGGTGGCGCAGGCGGCATGGCACTTGCCCCAGTTGCAAGCGCGGTGCGCACGAATACCGTTTGACGAATCACTTCCGGCAAAGTAAGACTCACCCGAAAGTTAGTCGATAGCAGATCAGGGTCACGGCTTACACCAGCCCACAAGGCTACTGCTTCAGTCCGTCGCAATAAGGGTGCACTAGTCCAGCGTTGCAATCCCGCTGGCGTGACGCCATAACCCACAATCATCCATGCGTCGCGATTATCGACCTGCAATTGCCGTATCCACCAAATGTTCTTCGCGCCCGAAGATAAGGGATTGCTACCTAAGACTTCGGCGCGCAAAATGTATTGGCAATCACGCTCAAACTGATTAACGAGCTGCGTATACACGGCATCCTGATTGGCACGCCGATCAATCACGTCTCGCCCCATGATTAAGGCATCCATACCGCGCCAGGCCATGAGACCAACCAAGGCCATGATGGTCATAGCGACCAAAACTTCAATCAAAGCAAAGCCCTGATCGCGCGGCAACTTCATAAGGCACCGCCGGTGGGGTTAGGCAAAATCGTAGTCAGCCAAGCCAAGCGCGGGCCACTGGCGACATCCCCGCCAGTCGGGCTCGCTAAGTACACCGTTAACTCCACCCGCCGAAAGCTGGGATTAGGGGTACTGAGTACTTTGCGCTGGCATACAAATGCATAGCGTTCTTGCGGGCAACTAAAGGTGGTTGTACCCATCTCGGGCCACTGGCGATTCATGCGCAAATCAGCTAAGGCATTGTCTGCACTCCACAATGCTTGGGTACGCTGCGACACTGCCAACTGCGTATCAGCACCACTCGATAAGGCTTTTAATCCGGCAATGAGTGCAATGCTCAATACCGCAAGACCCACCAAGACTTCAACCAAGGCAAAGCCAGATTGGGTTTGAGTTCGGGTTTGTGAATCAAGTCGTTTTGCACCCTGCACTGATGACTTCATTACTTTCATGGCCGCACCCACTGAAAGCGACCACTGGTCGTGCGCAATAAAACCGCTTGACGATTTTCTTGTTTGATGGGTATTTGCAGGGGCTCGGTAAAGCGCTCGCCACCTAAACTCAATTGCACTGGAATCATCTCTACAGGCTTATGCCAAGTTTGGGGGCGATAGACATCGGGCAAAAAAGTACTACCCGGATTACTTGCAGATGTAGTGAGCGCAGACGGGGGCATGCTAAAACGCCAACCCAGGCCATCGACTTGTGCCAGCATCGGCGTGCCACTCATGGTGCTTTCTTCTTGGGCGAAGTTGAGTGAGCTCACCAGCTGATCCAAGTTATCGCGCCAATAGCGCTCATCGTGATTGGGTAGCGCTAAGACGGCAATGCCAAGCAGCACTGCCATCACTGCAATCGCAACCAGAAACTCGATTAAGGTAAAGCCGGCTTCGTGCGAGGAAGATGAAGAGTGCCGCAGCTGACCTGAATTGGAATGCTTACCAGTTACCAATGTCCGCATCGGTTCCGGTTCCCCCGGGCTTCCCATCCGCTCCGTAACTAATCACATCGATTTCTCCGCGGGTTCCCGGATTGCTGTACTGGTATGGATTGCCCCAAGGGTCCTTGGGTACGGAGCTTAAGTAGCCACCGGTTTTCCAGTTCTGCGGTATCGGCTCGCTGGTGGGGCGCTCCACTAAGGCTTTAAGGCCTTGCTCGGTCGTAGGGTAGCGGCCAATGTCGAGGCGATAGAGTTTGAGGGCTTGGTTAATCGTGCCCACATCGTGTTTGGCTGCGGTGACTCGCGCTTCGTCTGGGCGCCCCATGATGTTGGGCACAATCAGCGTGGCCAAAATACCAATAATGGCAATGACCACCATGATCTCAATTAAGGTGAAACCGGCTTCACGGTGATTACGCTGTATTGGCACGCGCACTAGGGCAGGTTTGGGCACATGAACGGCTTGCAAACTAGATAAGCCTTGGAAACGGCGAAAACGTTGGCATAGCTGCATAAACTGACGTAGTCTAGAGCGACCGATTTGGCTGAGCTGGCGGATAATAAACATAGGCTTTTCAATGATTTAAACTGATCTAAATTTTATAGGGATTTTGGCCGATTGAGTGACTTTCTAGCGCGTTTGCAAGCCCGCCTTAGCCGCCGACTGCAATCCATCTCTGACCATACTAGCGCTTCTGAGGCAGCGGCTTCCATGCGCGCCAAAATCGGGGAAAGTACCAGTGCGGCCCTCAATAAACTCAAATCCCGCTCCAATATGCCTATAGGCTTTGGCATAAGTCCACGTCTGCATCCAGCCGTCGTGGCCAGACCCCTCCAATATCTGGGTATGGCGATTACCGCCATGGCACTGACCTATTGGGTCCTGCAGTGGTGGCAACTGCCTTCTGTTCCCTCTGTATCTTCAGTGCCTTCAATCTCTCCATCATCAAACTCTTCCAATAGTAATAAAACTAATCCAGGCATTACGCTGTATGCCAATCAAGACAGCACTGCCGCATACGATTTGTTTGGCAACAAACCTTTAAGTACCGACACCATCCTCTTGCGTGGCGTAGTTGCAACCGGCAAAAATGCCAATGGCACACTCGATGGCTTTGCCATCTTTGAGATGGACGGCAAACCCACTAATGCCATCAGCATCGGTGAATCCCTCGGTAAGGGCTTGACCCTGCAGTCGATTGGCGATGAGAGTGCAACCCTGCTCTACCAAGGGCAAAAGCTCGAATTTAAGCTGAGCAAACCGGGCGGCCAAAAAGCCACCAATCCCAAAAAGAAATAAGTCCACGCTTTGCAAATCACGACTACCTCGAGTCATGATAAGAATAAGGCTAGCCTTTTCTCTGTTCGCTGCCGCACTCCCAAGCAACTGCTATTAAAGGTCAATTCAATCAATAGCTTGATTCAAGGCAGTGCAGTGATTGCGCTGCTATGCGCTACTTCCTTAGTTGGCGCCCAAGAAAAGATGGTCTCTCTCATCGAGCCTGAAAGGCGCAGTCAAGTCTGGATCAATCCGGGGTTTGTGTCTTATCACTTTGATCAAAGCAAGAACCTCAATAACGGCAATTGGGGCGGCGGTGCGGAGTACCGCTTTAGTACGGTAGCCTCTGCCACGATCGGGCGTTTTTACAATAGCAACCGCGAATACTCCAATTACGCTGGCATTTACTACCAACCTATTGCAATTGGGCCAATCAAATTCGGTGCTGTCCTAGGGGGCTTTAATGGCTATCCACAAACCAATAACGGCGGCTGGTTTGCTGCAGCCCTCCCCGCCTTTACATGGGAAGGCGATCGGGTTGGTGCCAATGTGTTTATTGTTCCGACGATTGGGGACCGTGTGAATGGGGCGATATCGCTGCAGCTGAAATTAAAAGTATTTGATGGTCAATAAAAAACCCTCCAAAGAGGGTTTTTTATTCAGTCCATACGTCTCAAGCTTTACTGCTGCACACCATTGACATAACGTGGCGACTCAATTGGATCTTTCCATGGGCCAATATAGCCTGGGCTATTTACTGCGCGCGGATCCTGCCAAGAGCTAGCCGTTGGTAAAGTCAGGTTAGATGGTGGATTTAAACCGCTGCAAGCAGAAATGTTTTCTGTGCCATAGACAAAGGAACGACGACCAAACTTAACGAGGTACTCAATACTCTCATCTTTAGCATTTTTAACTCTTCCGGCACCAGCAGTTGTGAATGGAATATTAAATTGACTCGCCCAAAAAGTATTGTTGTTGTTTCCATTACAGGAAATCTTTTGGCGTGAATCCAAGTCATAGCAATCGCTGGGCAACCAAAATTGGCCGCCACCGTTATAGGTCAAAAACTGTTTTTTGCCTGCCAAGTCACCACTCGTTGGAGTGTAGGTAACATCAATCGGTCTATCAAATACTGGGCGACGACCATTGCTTTGCTTCACAACATACGAGCGCGAAGGCCAATTGAGATTTGATGTATTGGTTTCCCAGGTGTAGTAAGTAATTCCAAGATCAGCTGCATTCCATGGGCAAATTCCTGATTCCTGACCGCCGTTACCATTATTCAAAGCAGGGTTCCAGTAGGTACACTCGAGTCCAGTTGGCGTTCCAACGAATAATGCTCCGGTTTGACGGTGAGTCGAGCTTTCCACTACATATTGGCCATTCATCAAATTACCAGTGTCGTTATTCCAAACATAGGTTTTGGCATTAGCCACGGTTCCGCCTTGAGTCCAATTTTCTCTTGCGCTGATGCCAGATGCGGACATGGTTGGGCACTCGGAGCCATAGCATGTCAAGACAGTACCGTTCGCTAAGTCTGTCACACCATTCTCTGCCGTTCCCGGCAACACGTCATCCGTAAGCGTTTTGTAAGCATAAGCTGGGTTCGTGTTCGATAGCGTTGCACTTGGGTTGTATATCACCATCCGATTGACGGAAGAATCCCATCCACCCAATCTGAATCGCAATGAAATATTGGTGTTATTGATATGGCCATGCACATCATAGCGATTGTTTTGCTCAAAGTAGGCAAGGCTCAATGTCTTGACGGTATCAAACGGAACTAGATTTTCTGGACCGGAGTTACTTTGCTCATACTTACCCTCTACAATGAAATTGGTTCCATTCCAGTACATGCTGTAAGCCGAAGAATTGCTTGACGATCCTCCCTCGACAAAAGAAACCTGTTGCCATGACTTAAAGCGGGTATTTAAGAGGCTATTAAACGTATCTCGTTGATTGACCACTCGCTTTAGTGCGCCCTTCGTTCTTTTATAAACATAGGGTACATCTTTACTTGCTCTAGAGTCACTGTATAAGACTTGCTCAGGATTGATAACGATCGGGTTACCTGCATTATCAACGTCCCTAAACCACACACCCCAATGACTCAACCAGCCTGTTTTTGACCAGTCACTAACAGCACCTGGCGCAAGCTTTAAATTAAAACCGCCATTCAATTCGATGGGAGCCCCTGTATTGACATCATACAACCACCCATCCCAATTTCCAAAGAGGGGTGCACGCTCGCCAATATTGCGATTGGTACAAATTTCTGCAGTAGATGAATTATTTCTATTCACCGATTTGAGTCTCATGTAATCGCCACTAAATGCGACCTGATAACTCGAATTGGAATTATTCCACTGCTCCGACTTATCAAATTGACCTTCGCCTGAAACTACCTCACCACCGACTACCCGATAGTTAATTACACCTGTCTGTGCATTTTCATTACCCGAGGATGTTCCGCGTGTAAATACACGCATGACATCAGGCTCAACTGTGGCATAGCCCCAGTCATTACAGCCTGCAGGATCCGGATCTCTTCCTGGTGTTGGGGTATCTTGACCGCAAAAGTTAATGGTCCAACGTCCCAGAGGAGGGGCTACAGTTGGCCCAGCGGTAATTTTTACATTAACCCAGAAATACTGGGGCGTAAAAATAGAATTGTTCTCGCTAAAGGTGGTGAGCCACATCTTGACATTTAAAACACCAGCGGCGGAATCAAATTCCGATTTCACAACTGCTTTTTCAAATGGCAATGTGCTGGTATCAGATGCGCTGTTGGCTCCGCCATCGTCGCATTTACCAAATCGAACCCATGCCACATATTCAGGCTGACCTGCATTAAATTCCGGTTTCACATCATTTAAAAAGCAGGCAACAAATTGCACTAAGCTGAAAACCGATGACGTCTGGTCATTGTTGTACTTTAACTGGCTATCCGTGAAATAACGCGAGCTGCTTGGAGGCGCTGCCAACACGACCGAAGCGCAGCTAACGCTGACGAGTGCTGTTAAAAAGAAATGTTTGAGTAGGTTCATGGTTGTCTATAAAAGAATTAGTTAGCCTGCGTACCTGTGGGTGGCACGGTAGAGATCCCTGTAGGCAGGGTAAATGAGCTGGGGTTACTAATCGCGCCGTTATTTGTCACCGAGCTGCCGCTGCTACCCGCCCCGCCACCGCCACCCCCGCATGCGGTCAGAAGTAATATGAGGGAAGTCGTTACTGGCACAAGGACAGGAGAGCGTTTGTTTTTCATTTTTGAACTTTTCGTAGATTGCAGAACATAATTGTGACTAATGTAACATACAGTTCCAATTTTTATAGCTATTTAAAAAGCATAACGATCGTTTTTCTGCGCTCCCAGTCCATAAACAGCACAGGCTGTTTCATA
>CAZWPR010000019.1:0-27378 GCA_964636135.1 uncultured Polynucleobacter sp. | reverse complement strand
AATTAACCATTATTGATATGGCTAATTAACTATTAACTAATGCCGGAGATATTCAGACCATGCCTTCCTATCAGGAATTATTAGCCCAGCGGGAACAACTGGACAAACAAATTAAAGAAGCAGTGCAGCGTGAAAAAGCCGATGGCATTGCCAAGGCAAAGGCCATTATTGAGCAATATGGCTTAAATGCTTCGGATTTATTTAGTCGTAAAGCTGGTGGAACGCGCGGACCCAGCGGTAAGGTTCCCCCTAAATACCGTGATCCTGCAACCGGCGAGACATGGACAGGCCGTGGTAAGGCGCCAAAATGGATTGAAGGTAAAAACCGAAGTTCATACGCTATCTAATTGATTTAAAATAGTTTCATGAAATAAAGGCCATCAAAGACGGCCTTTATTTCTCCCCATCTTCAGATTTTAGATTAAGTCATCGCCCGCTGGCTCCACTCGCATTTACGACCCATTCCCTCCAAAAAGATGGATTCGAGTACAGCAAACCGGTTTGGGCTCTGATTACTGAGCCCCGAATCCACAGTGGTTGCCGGATAGCCCAGTATTAGTGGGTTTTCAGTAAGCACCATTTCCTCTGCCTCTAGCGCCTCTTTTTCACTGGGGGCTGGTTTTAGAACGCCTGCATTTTCTCCCGCCAATTGCAATACCCCAGGGTGTAACTGAATAAATCCCTCATCGACCAATATGGGTATCCGCTGAGTACGGCTATTTTTGCTTAAATAATGGATTAAATGGACCTGCTCCACTGGGGGGATTAATGCGTCCAGATAAATTAGATCGGGAGCAATCGAAACCGCCTGCATTAATCCCTCAAGGCTATCCATGGATATCTCCATATCAACTTTGAGCTGCCAATCGAGCATGGCGTTGGCTAATTCCAGGCTATTTTCGGTGCGGCGAAAGATTCCCATTAACACGCAATGCGTGCTCGCCTTTTGCCGCATAGTGCGTTGGCGGCGCTGCAATTGCTGTTCAAGGGAGCTGGCTAAGATTCGGCGATGACCGCCTCGGGTTTTCCAGGCGATTAATTCACCCAGTTCCACCATTTTTTGAACGGTGCCAAGCGATACATTAAGTACTTTGGCGCTCTGGCGGGTGCTGAGGTATTCCAAGTCAGGGGTTATGGCTTTCATTTTTCCTTAATTTGCTAATGTTGTAGGAGATTTAAAGCATAAAAAGCATTTCGACTTGGATCTATCAGGATCGGATGAAATGAGCGTAGGAAAAGTCCTATTTGATGGTCAGGAAATTCCATCTTTCTAGAAGGAAATACCTTGGATCAGTTGGAGGATGGCAGTATTCGTGTTAAATTGGTCTTGTATTTGAATACGCAATGATCAATCTGTAGAGGGTGAAGCCCTTGTGCAGACGGTTTAATCCACAGTTTTTTTCGGGAAACCCGATGAAAGGTGAGCATCATGATTCAATCCTCTAGGGGAAGTTCGTACCTGTTTGGCGGAAACGCCCCCTATGTAGAAGAACTCTACGAATCCTATTTATTAGATCCAACGTCTGTCGCCGATCACTGGCGCGACTACTTTGATAACGTCAATCAAGTTCCCGCAGTTGATGGATCTAGTGGTCCTGATATTGCCCATGCACCAATTGTTGCCTCCTTTGCTGAGCGCGCGAAGCAGGGGCCTATTCGCACGGTTACAGATTCCGTCGACTCCGAGATGGGACGCAAACGCGTTGCCGTTCAACAGCTAATTGCAGCGTATCGCAACGTCGGTAATCGTTGGGCCAATATTGACCCATTGAAGCGCACTGAGCGCCCCGATATTCCAGAACTCAATCCAGCCTTCTATGGCTTTACCGATGCCGATATGGATATCGTGTTTAACACCAGTAATACCTTCTTTGGCAAAAGCAATATGTCATTGCGGGATTTGCTGCAAGCCTTGCGCGAAACTTATTGCGGCACCATCGGCGCCGAGTACATGTTCATTGCTGATCAAACCATCAAAAAATGGTGGCAAGAAAAATTAGAATCGATTCGCTCGACCCCATACTTTAATGTCGAAGAAAAGCGACAAATTCTGGATCGCGTGACCGCAGCAGAAGGTCTTGAGCGTTACCTTTCCGCAAAGTACGTTGGACAAAAACGCTTTTCGCTCGAGGGTGGTGAGAGTTTCATTGCCTGTATGGATGAGCTGATCCGCGATGCAGGCGCTCGCGGTGTTCAAGAAATTGTCATTGGTATGGCACACCGAGGCCGCTTGAATGTTCTCGTCAACGTCCTTGGAAAAATGCCGAAGGACTTATTTGCGGAATTTGAGCACAAAGCTCCTGAAGATCTGCCGGCTGGTGACGTGAAGTACCACCAAGGTTTCTCGAGTGATATTTCAACGCCAGGCGGCCCAGTGCATTTGTCCCTGGCCTTTAACCCATCCCATTTAGAAATTGTTAATCCGGTTGTAGAAGGTTCTGCACGCGCGCGGATGGAGCGGCGCGGTGATCTGACGGGCAGTCAAGTGATGCCTGTACTGGTGCATGGTGATGCCGCGATTGCGGGTCAGGGCGTGATGCAAGAAACCCTCGCTATGGCGGAGGTGCGCGGTTATTCCACGGGCGGCACGATCCACATTGTGATTAATAACCAGATCGGATTTACCACCTCCGATCCACGTGACTTGCGCTCGAGTCTCTATTGCACCGACATTATGAAAGTGATCGATGCTCCGGTGTTGCACGTGAATGGCGATGATCCAGAGGCCGTTGTTCTGGCAACGCAGTTGGCCGTTGAGTTTCGGAGTCAGTTTAAGAAAGACGTCGCCATCGACATCGTGTGCTTCCGTAAATTAGGACACAACGAACAAGATTCGCCGGCCATGACCCAGCCTTTGATGTATAAAATCATCGGCGCGCATCCTGGTACACGTAAGTTGTATGCAGACAAGCTGGAAGCGCAGGGCGTAGTGCCTGCCGGTACGGGCGACTTGATGGTTAAAGAGTACCGCGCGGCGATGGATGCCGGCGTGCAAACATCGGACCCTGTGCTGAGTAATTTCAAAGGCAAGTTCGCTGTCGATTGGTCACCCTTCTTGAACAAGAAGTGGACCGATAGTGCGGACACCGCAATTCCACTAACCGAGTGGAAGCGTTTGGCAGAAAAAATTAGCACTATTCCAGCGGATCTCAAAGTGCACCCCTTAGTTGAAAAGGTATTGCTTGACCGCGCCGCCATGGGTCGCGGTGAAATCAATGTCGACTGGGGCATGGGCGAGCATATGGCATTCGCCTCTTTAGTTGCCAGCGGTTATCCCGTTCGCCTATCCGGCGAAGACAGTGGTCGCGGTACGTTTACGCACCGTCACGCAGTACTGCATAACCAAAACCGTGAAAAATGGGATACCGGCACCTACGTTCCACTGCAGCACGTAGCAAAAGACCAAGCCCCATTTACCGTAATCGACTCTATTCTCTCGGAAGAGGCTGTATTGGGTTTCGAATATGGCTACGCTGCGGCCGAGCCCAACACCCTAACCATTTGGGAGGCGCAGTTTGGTGACTTTGCCAACGGCGCCCAGGTGGTGATTGATCAGTTTATTGCCTCGGGTGAAGTGAAGTGGGGCCGCGTAAATGGTCTCGTCATGATGTTGCCGCATGGTTATGAAGGTCAGGGCCCTGAGCATTCCTCTGCACGCCTCGAGCGCTTCATGCAGTTGTGCGCTGATACCAATATGCAGGTGATTCAGCCGACAACCGCAGCGCAGATTTTCCATGTGTTGCGCCGTCAAATGATTCGCCAGTTCCGTAAGCCGCTGATTTTGATGACGCCCAAGTCATTATTGCGGAACAAGGAAGCCGCTTCGCCACTCATTGAATTTACGAAAGGCGCATTCCAAACCGTCATTGGTGAGCGGGATGAGTCGATTGATCCGAAAAAGGTCACGCGCATCATCATGTGTTCCGGCAAAGTCTATTACGACCTCGCCAAAGCGCGCGCTGATAAGTCGATTGGCGATGTGGCGATTATTCGCATCGAGCAGTTGTATCCATTCCCGCACAAAGCTGTTTCTGCTGAAATGAAAAAATACCCAGCACTAGAAGAAGTGGTGTGGTGTCAGGATGAGCCTCAGAACCAAGGCGCTTGGTTCTTTATTCAGCACAACATTTTGGAAAACATGAGCGAGGGTATGCGCATGGGCTATGCCGGTCGTCCCGCCTCCGCCTCGCCGGCGGTTGGCTATGCCCATCTTCATCAAGAACAACAAAAGTCGCTGATCAATGCGGCCTTTGCCAAACTCAAAGGATATGTCGTTACTAAATAAGTACAGGCAAATTCACATCACATTATTTATTAGGAAGAATCATGGCTATTTTTGAAGTTAAAGTTCCCCAGTTATCTGAGTCGGTTGCCGAGGCAACCTTATTGCAGTGGAAGAAAAAAGTAGGGCAGGCTGTGGGTCAGGATGAAATCCTGATTGAGATTGAGACCGATAAGGTGGTGCTGGAGGTGCCATCTCCATCTGCTGGCGTACTGGTTGAGTTGGTGGTTGGTGATGGCGGCACCGTAGTTGCTGATCAAGTCATTGCCAAGATTGATAGCACGGCTACTGCCTCTGCTACTGCGGCTCCTGCGATTGCAGTTGCACCAGTGGTCGCTGCAGCAAGTGCAGCGCCTGCTACCAAACCCGCTGCTGCTCCGATTGCAAGCGCTAGCGCTAGCGCTGCTCCTTCAGCTGCCAAAATGATGGCGGAAAATAATATAAGCGCAGCGCAGGTTGCTGGTACAGGACGCGATGGTCGCATTACCAAAGGCGATGTCATTGGTGCCGTTGCTGGTGGATCGAAGCCAGCAAAAGCAGCTTCGCCTGCCTTGCCTGCAGTAGCTGTGCCGATGGGCGAGCGTCCAGAAGAGCGCGTGCCAATGAGTCGTTTGCGTGCGCGGATTGCTGAGCGTCTGCTCGAGTCACAAGCCAACAATGCCATCTTGACCACCTTCAATGAGGTCAATATGGGTCCGGTGATTGCCATGCGCAATAAGTACAAGGACGTATTTGAAAAGACCCATGGCGTTAAGTTGGGTTTCATGTCCTTCTTTGTTAAAGCAGCAACCCATGCCCTAAAGAAATTCCCCTTACTGAACGCATCGGTCGATGGCAATGACATTGTGTATCACGGCTACTTTGATATTGGCATTGCCGTTAGCTCGCCACGCGGCTTGGTAGTGCCAATTTTGCGCGATGTCGACCAAATGAACTTAGCTGATATCGAAAAGAAGATTGCGGAGTACGGCGCAAAAGCCCGTGACGGCAAGTTATCCATTGAGGAGCTAACCGGTGGAACGTTCTCCATCTCCAACGGCGGTGTCTTTGGGTCGATGCTGTCAACGCCAATCATTAACCCACCGCAGTCAGCGATCTTGGGTATTCATGCTACCAAGGAGCGTGCTGTAGTGGAGGATGGGCAAATTGTGATCCGTCCCATTAATTACTTGGCCTTATCGTATGACCACCGCATTATTGATGGTCGTGAAGCGGTACTTGGTTTGGTTGCCATGAAGGAAGCATTAGAAGATCCTTCACGTCTCCTGCTTGATCTGTAAGGAGCGAACACATGAGTCAAGCATTTGATGTGCTCGTTATCGGCGCGGGTCCTGGTGGTTATATTGCAGCAATTCGGGCTGCGCAGCTGGGTTTTAAAGTAGCTTGCGCTGAATCCAATGCCTACGATGATCCGAAGGGTGAGCCCCGCTTAGGTGGTACCTGTTTAAATGTGGGCTGTATTCCCTCAAAGGCCTTACTTGCTTCCTCAGAGGAGTTTGAAAAGATCAGCCATCATGTTGCAGAGCATGGCATTACGGTGGGTTCGGTTAAGCTCGATTCCAACAAAATGCTCGCGCGCAAAGATGCGATCGTGACGAAGATGACGGCGGGTATTCAGTTTCTGTTTCGCAAGAATAAGATAACAACGCTCAAAGGCCACGCTTCTTTTGTTGGCAAAACAGTAGATGGATATCAGATTCAGATCGACGGCAAAGATGCCGGTACGGTGACTGCAAAGAACGTAATCATTGCAACCGGATCGAAGGCGCGCCATCTGCCGAATATTCCCGTGGATAACGTGCTCGTTTGTGACAATATTGGCGGACTCAAGTTTGATTCCATTCCCAAGCGTTTGGGCGTCATTGGCGCTGGCGTGATTGGATTGGAGCTTGGCTCGGTTTGGCGCCGGCTTGGCTCGGAGGTCACCGTTTTAGAGGGTCTACCTACTTTCCTGGGGGCGTGCGATGAAGGCATTGCGAAAGAGGCCCATAAAATATTTGTGAAGCAGGGCCTCAAGATCAATATGGGCGTCAAGATTGATGAAGTTAAAGCTGATAAAAAGGGCGTTGTAGTTCAATACCAAGACGCTGAAGGCAAGGCACAGAAGCTAGAATGCGATCGTTTAATTGTTTCGGTAGGTCGCGTACCCAATACCGACAAACTCAACCTCGAGTCGATTGGTCTCAAAGTCGATGAGCGTGGCTTTATTCCGATCGATGACTATACTTGCGCCACGGCGGCTCCTGGGGTCTATGCAGTGGGCGATGTGGTGCGTGGTCCGATGCTCGCCCATAAGGCGGAAGATGAGGGCGTCCTGGTTGCGGAAATCATTGCAGGCCAAAAACCCCACATCGACTACAACTGCATTCCGTGGGTGATTTATACCGATCCCGAAATTGCTTGGGTGGGCAAAACCGAGCAGCAACTGAAAGCGGCTGGCATTGCCTATAAAGCAGGTCAGTTCCCATTTGCCGCGAACGGACGCGCCCTTGGCATGGCCCGCGCCGATGGGTTTGTGAAGTTCTTGGCCGATGCAAAGACCGATGAAATACTTGGTGTACATATCATTGGACCAAATGCGTCGGACCTCATTGCGGAAGCTGCGGTTGCGATGGAGTTTAAGGCGGCAGCAGAAGACATTGCGCGCATTTGCCATCCTCACCCCAGCTTATCGGAAGTCATGCGCGAAGCGGCCTTAGCTACGGATCAACGCGCATTAAATATGTAAGTTGAGTACGCTCGAGGTATACCGTAAAGAGCTCAGTGAGCGCGGGTATCAGTCTGATCCCGCGCAGGAGCGAGCAATTGAGCGCCTGCAGCGCTGTGAGGATGAATGGGTAGCTTACAAAGAGAGGCGCAGCAATGCCTTAGCTAAAAAGCTGTTTCATCCTGCGCTGCCCAAGGGTATTTACCTTTGGGGTGGCGTGGGTCGCGGTAAATCCTTCTTGATGGATTGTTTTTTTGCAGCATCACCCCTAGAGAAAAAGATCCGCATTCATTTTCATGAATTCATGCGCGAAGTGCATCGTGAGTTGCATGAGTTATCCGGCATGTCGGATCCACTGGATGAACTGTCGAAGCGTATTGCTCAGCGCTACCGTTTAATTTGTTTTGATGAATTCCACATTAACGATATTGCGGATGCGATGATTCTGTATCGGCTGCTCAGCTCGCTATTTGAGGATCGGGTGCAGTTCATCATGACCTCCAATTACAAGCCGGACCAGCTTTATCCGAATGGCTTGCATCGGGACCGATTATTACCTGCGATTGCTTTGCTTGAAAGTAAGCTCGATGTACTGAACGTGGATGCAGGTACAGACTATCGGCAAATGCAGATGGCGCAAGTACAAGCCTATTTCCAGCCATTAACGTCGGTCAATGATGTGCTGATGATGCAAACGTTCCGTTCGGTATTAGGTAAGGAGCCTGAAGAGAAGAATCCCGTCTTGCGGATTGAATCACGTGAAATCAGACCCATGCATCGCGCTGCTGGCGTCGTCTGGTTTGATTTTAAAACCCTGTGTATGGGTCCGCGCTCACAAAATGATTATTTAGAGATCGCTAATCTCTTTCATACTGTCTTTTTATCTGGAGTGCCGTATATGCCGCCCCGCATGACCAATGAGGCACGGCGCTTTATTTGGCTGATTGATGTGCTGTACGACCATAAAATCAAACTCATTATGAGCGCTGAATTACCTGCAGATCAGCTTTATACCGAAGGGCAAATTGTGGGTGAGTTTGCCCGAACCGTATCCCGGCTGGTTGAAATGCAGTCCCGAGACTATTTAGATGCCCCGCGCCGTGTGGTTTATGCCGGCTTGACCTAAAATAAGGGGATGTCGACCCCTTTTATTCTGAATGCCGATTTACACTGCCATTCCGTGGTCTCGGATGGCACCTTAACGCCAGAAACATTGGCGCTCCGTGCCTTTGAAAATGGCGTTCATTTATGGGCGCTAACCGACCACGATGAGTTGGGTGGCCAGGACCGTGCTAAGCGTGCAGCACGCGACTTAGGAATGGATTACCTTTCTGGCGTTGAGATTTCAGTAAGCTGGATGGGTCACACGATTCACATTGTTGGCCTTGGTATTGATGCAGCCCATATGGGTATTTTGGAAGGCCTGCGTCGTACTCGGGATGGTCGGCAAAATCGCGCAAAAATGATGGCTGAGCAATTGGCTAAAGCGGGTATTGCGGGGAGCTATGAAGGTGCGCTCCTCTATGCTGGTAACCCCGAACTAATCTCGCGTACTCACTTTGCACGTTTTTTGGTGGAGCAGGGCGTGTGTCGCGATACTGATCAGGTGTTTAAGAATTATTTGGTTGAGCATAAGCCCGGGTATGTGCCCCATCAATGGGCTAGCCTAGATGACGCAGTAGCGTGGATCAAAGCGGCAGGGGGTGTTGCGGTGATTGCGCATCCGGGGCGATATAGATTAAGTGCCATGCAGCTCGATGAACTCTTCAAACACTTCAAAGAGTTGGGTGGCCTAGCAATTGAGGTAGTAACGGGAAGCCATAGTCCTGCGCAATATCAAATTTATTCAAAGGCTGCTGAGCATTATGGCTTCATGGCTTCGCGCGGCTCTGATTTTCATGATCCGCAGGAGAGTTATATTGACCTGGGTAAGTTGCCGCATCTTCCAGACCACTTAACTCCGGTGTGGTCCGTGTTCCATTAGACTCTGTATTGCTATTTACTAAATTGCCGAAGAAGGCCACTTAATTATGTTTGCACAGCGCGTACTTTCCGGAATGAGGCCAACGGGTCATTTGCATTTAGGTCACTACCATGGCGTGTTAAAAAACTGGGTCCAGTTGCAATCCCAGTACCCCTGTTTTTTCTTTGTGGCCGATTGGCATGCGCTCACCACCCATTACGAAACTCCGGATGTCATTGAGGCATCGGTGTGGGAGATGGTGATTGACTGGCTCGCTGCTGGCGTCGACCCAAAACAAGCAACCCTTTTTATTCAGAGCCGCGTGCCCGAGCATGCTGAGCTGTTTTTGCTTTTATCTATGGGTACGCCCTTGGGTTGGTTGGAGCGTGTTCCCACCTACAAAGACCAAATTGAAAAGCTAAAGGAAAAGGATTTACAAACCTATGGTTTTTTAGGTTATCCCTTACTGCAATCGGCGGATATTTTGATTTACCGCGCACAGCACGTTCCCGTTGGCGAGGATCAAGTACCGCATGTGGAGATGACCCGCGAAGTGGCTCGCCGTTTTAATAATTTGTACGGTCGTGAGCCTGGCTTTGAGGCTAAGGCCCAAGAGTCCATCAAGAAACTCGGCGGCAAACTTGCCAAGCTCTACACCGAGTGCCGTGTGGCCTACCAGGAGCGCGGGGAGGTCGACGCGCTGGAGCGAGCTAGAGAGCTGCTGCAGCAAGCTCAAAGTATTTCTAATAGCGACCGGGAGCGCCTCTTTGGTTATCTTGAGGGATCGCGCAAGGTGATTCTGCCTGAGCCGCAGGCCTTGCTCACGGCAGCCTCACGGATGCCTGGCCTTGATGGGCAAAAGATGTCGAAATCCTATGGCAATACCATTGGTATTCGGGAAGAGCCTGCTGTAGTTGAGCGTTCCATTAAAACGATGCCTACCGACCCAGCGCGCATTCGTAGAACCGATGTGGGCGACCCGGCCCGCTGTCCTCTATGGCAACTGCATTTGGTGTATTCGGATAAAGCAACGCAAGAGTGGGCTGAAAAAGGCTGCAAATCCGCTGGCATTGGTTGCTTGGAGTGTAAACAACCCGTTATCGATAGCATCTTGCGTGAGCAGCAGCCGATGTTTGAGCGTGCTCAGCAATACTTGGATGACCCAAGCTTGTTGCGGGCAATTATTACCGATGGCAACGATAAGGCCCGCGCAGTTGCACAAGAAACCATGCGCGATGTTCGCGAGGCCATGGGCCTTGCCTATACCTGAGCCACGTGACTGCATCTCAATCGGTAGATTCTGTGCCAATACACGCCAGTATTGCCAACCCATCGGCGTGGGTCACGCGTTTTTGCCCTCTGATTCCTGAGGGTGGAAGAGTGCTTGATTTAGCCGCAGGATCGGGTCGTCATAGCCTGTATTTAGCTAAGCTGGGATTTTCGGTATTGGCAATCGATCGGGACGCAGCAGCGTTAGAAGCCCTCGCGCTATCAAATCGAAGCCTCGCTATTGAAACTGCGCAGCTAGACCTTGAGGGGCCGATATGGCCCTTGGCGGATCAGTCGGGCCTTTTTGATGCTGTGGTGGTAACCAACTACCTCTACCGACCCTATTTACCGCTACTCCCAGATCTACTGGCGGAGGGCGGGATACTGATTTATGAGACGTTTGCGCATGGCAATGCCGCTTTTGGTAAGCCCAGTAACCCGGATTTCCTACTGCAAACAGGGGAATTGCTTGATTTTGCAGCCCAGCATGACCTTCATGTTCTTGCCTACAGCGACTTATATCAAGCGGAGCCTAAGCCTGCCATGGTGCAGAGCCTATGCGCCGTAAAGGGGGCGCTAAAAGGGCGCCATCCGTTACAATTTCAAGGATGACTACAGCGCAATCCCAAGCCCATCCTGCGAGGTGCTCCAATGCCTAATTCGAAGCCGATGCATGGCAGTATGGTGGCCATTGTCACCCCCATGCTGGAAGATGGAAGTCTTGATTACCCTGGTTTAAAAAACCTACTCGACTGGCACGTTGCTGAAGGCACGGATGGCATCGTTATCGTGGGCACAAGTGGAGAATCGCCAACGGTTTCGGTCGAAGAACATTGTGAACTCATCCGAGTAACGGTCGACCATATTCATGGCCGCATTCCGGTGATTGCTGGAACCGGTGGCAATTCCACCCGTGAGGCAATCGAGCTGACTGAATTTGCTAAAAAAGTGGGGGCCGATGCTAGCCTCCAAGTGGTTCCGTATTACAACAAGCCAACGCAAGAGGGCATGTACCAGCACTTCAAAACGATTGCTGAAAAAGTGGACTTACCCGTTATCTTGTACAACGTCCCAGGTCGTACCGTAGCTGATTTGGCCGGTGAGACTACCGTGCGTTTAGCAGGGGTACCTGGCATTATCGGCATCAAAGATGCCACCGGAAATTTAGAACGCGGTAGTGTGCTGCTGGCTGAATTAAAAGCCGCAGGGCATACTGATTTTGCGGTCTTGTCTGGCGACGATTTAAGCGCCATATTGCTCATGCTAATGGGTGGTAAAGGAAATATTTCGGTCACTGCTAACGTTGCCCCACGCTTGATGCATGAACTCTGTGCTGCCGCAATGGCCGACGACGTTGCAAAGGCGCGCGCAATTCAGTATCAGTTACTCGGCGTACATAAAGCCATGTTTATGGAGGCCAACCCGATTCCAGTCAAATGGGCGCTACATCAAATGGGCAAGATTACAGCAGGTATCC
Source organism: uncultured Polynucleobacter sp. (assembly GCA_964636135.1). GTDB lineage: Bacteria > Pseudomonadota > Gammaproteobacteria > Burkholderiales > Burkholderiaceae > Polynucleobacter. Next base: position 15,680 of record CAZWPR010000019.1, on the reverse strand, counting down.
GTTTGCCATTAACCCCACTTAGTCCCGCATTGCGCGATCCGCTGAAAAAAGCACTCATACACGCCGGACTATTATGAAAAACACATTTCTTTATACGCGCCGTACATTAATAGTTGCCACCATTGCGAGTCTGCTTGCCTGCACTTCGGTTACTAAAAATGATACGGTTGACTATAAGGCAGCTGGTGCAGTACGTGGACCCAATTTAACTCTACCGCCCGATTTGATTACGGCCCAAGCCGACCGTCGTTACATTGTGCAAGATGGCACTGCAACCATGTCGGAGTTCAATGCTGCATCCAAAAAAATCAGCCAGACACGTCAAAATGTACTTACCGGAATTCCGGGAATGCGCATTGCGCGGGATGGTGAAAAACGTTGGCTTGTAGTTGAGAGGCCAGCGCCAGAGCTGTACCCCCTCATTAAAGATTTTTGGCAAGAAAATGGTTTCTTGTTAGTGGTCGACTCACCATCCACTGGCATTATGGAAACCGATTGGGCCGAAAATCGCTCAAAAATTCCTCAGGACTTTATTCGCAGAACTTTGGGTAAGGTATTGGATTCACTCTACGATACGGGTGAGCGCGATAAATACAAAACCCGCCTTGAGGTATCAAGGCCCGGCGAGACCGAGGTGTATATTACCCAGCGCGGTGCTTTGGAGAAGTGCGTTAATGATGGCGGCTCCTGCATTTCGACCGTCTGGACACCACGCCCCAACGATCCCGAGCTCGAAGCTGTTTTCTTGGCCCGTCTAATGGAGCGTTTGGGTGTATCACAAGATTCAGCGCGGGCCCAGGTGGCAGCTGCTGCAGCAGCTCCGGTAAAAACTCCAAAAGCCAAGTTTGTTCAAGAGGGTGTTAACACCGGTCGCATTGACATGAGTTCAAGCTTTGACCGCGCCTGGCGGGATGTTGGTCTTGCGCTTGACCGTTCCAACTTCACCGTAGAAGACCGTGACCGCTCTAAAGGCATTTACTTTGTGCGATATGTTAATCCTAAAGAAGTGGGTGATTCCAAGGGGTTCTTTTCAAAGCTGTTTAGTAGTAAGGATGACTCTAGTCTGAAGGCAAAGCGCTACCGAGTGGTTCTAAGGTCGAGCGGCGACAACTTAACTCAGGTTTATGTTCAGGACGATGCCGGCAAACCTGAAAATACCCCTGCAGGATATCGTTTATTGACTTTGTTGGATGAGCAGCTGATTAAGTAAGTCACGATTGGGATATAAAAAAGCCGCTTTGCAGCGGCTTTTTTATTTTCAGCTGGAAATTTACTTGCCGGCTGGTGCTGGAGCAGCGGCTGGAGCTGCAGGAGCTGCGCCAGTTGCTGGAGCGGCTGGAGCTGGTGCAGGCGCTGCATCAGCAGGAGCAGCAGGAGCTGGAGCAGCAGCAGGTGCTGGAGCTGGCTTTGCTTCTTCTTTTTTGCCACAAGCGGCTAAAGAAACTGCAAAGAGGGCTGCGAGTAGGAGGGAGAGCGATTTTTTCATTTGATTGATCCTTTAAAAATGAATAGCTGAAGCATTAATCTAAATACAGATCGAAGACAGTGCGGGTTTCCCCGCACAATATTCAGCTTTAATTATAGCGACCCTTCGTTTTTTCCTGCCATTAATATCCACCCCGCACAGTAGGCCTCGTACAGGGAATTGTTGCCAGTAGCAATATCAGACACATAGGCGCTATTTTTATCCCCCAATGGCGGCAAGGCATGCCTTTCAGAAAGGACATTCCAGCAGAGTTTCACAGCCAAGGATTCACCCTCCGTTTGATTTTCACCATTGCAAAAGATGGTATTACCCAGTCGTATTAGTCGGGTTTGAGGGTGTAAGCGGAGCGGGTGTTCTTTCAGATAGCGGGCAAATGCGTTGGCGGATAACGGTCGATCGGGGCCATTAAAAAAGGCATGCGGCTTAGGTTCGCTCAAGTAGGAGGCAATGCCGGGCAACATGCTATGGATGGAATCAAGTTTTAGACTGTTTAGATGCGCCCCTAACTGCTTGACGAGCTCTAGCGGCAAGGTGTCCGGCTGATCGCTGGCGACCTGCCGAGGATCCTGGTAGTGCTGATCCAATGCTGGCAGAGCGTCCAATGATTCTGCTAGGCGCCATAAGCCTTCTTGTAGCAATTCTCGATAGGTGGCTGCTCGGAAACCGACGGACCATGTTTGGCAGCCCGCATCAAGGGATACGCCCTCGTGTGCTACATGGGGTGGTAAATACAGCATGTCACCTGGCTCCAAAACCCACTCGTCGGAAGGATCAAACTGCGCCAAAATCTTCAAAGGGAGATTGGACTTAAGGCTTAAATCATCTTGAGTAGAAATTTTCCAGTGACGACGACCTGACATCTGGATCAAAAAGACATCGTAGGAGTCGATATGCGGACCAACGCCACCGCCGGGTCCGGCTAGGCTAATCATGAGGTCATCAAGCCGAACATCGGGAATAAATCGAAACCAAGACAGTACGGTTTTAGCTGCGGGGTGGAGGGTATCTGCACCCTGAAGCAATAGTGTCCAATTAGCTTTGCTGATCGCTGGGATTGATTTACGAGAGAAGGGCCCATTGGTCATTTTCCAGGGCTTACTTTGAATCAGGCGACATTCGCTATCAGGCTGACTTGCCAGCATGACTAAATCGGCTGCAGAAATAGGGCTATCGAGAGCTTCGCCTGCAGCCTTTGCCAACTGAAATGCGGGAATGGCGCCGCGCACCAATAAAGGCTTTTTGTGCCAGTACTGCCGCATAAATTGTTCAGGGCTAATTCCGCCCAATAGAGCCCAGGGGGCCTTGATAGGCAGGGGATAAGGGGGTGTTGGTGGCTGGTAAGGCGTGCTCAAGTAAAATGATCCCATCTGCAGTTCAATATTAATCTGACCATAGGCTTTTCATACAACGCGCATGAAGATCGAAAAAAATACCGTCGTGTCGCTTCGTTATAAATTAACCGATGCGCAAAACAACCTAATCGAAGAGCCTGATTCCCCGATGGTATACCTCCACGGTGGTTATGATGGCACTTTTCCAAAAATAGAAGCGCTATTGGATGGCCATGAACTGGGTTTTGAAACGACAGTGCAGCTTGAGCCTGGCGATGCATTTGGGGAGTATGACCCCGAATTGTTAAAAATTGAGCCCCGTGCTCGCTTTCCGGAGCCGATTGAAATTGGCATGCAGTTCGAAGGAATCCCCGAGGCTTTGGATGAGCAAGGTGAAATCATTGCTAGCGATGATGACTCAGAAGACGATGATGAGTTGCAGCCTTTAATCTATACCGTGACGGATGTTGCTGACAACCAGGTTGTGCTTGATGGCAATCATCCCCTCGCCGGCATGGCACTGCGATTCACCTTGCAAGTCACTGATGTCCGCTTGGCTACCGAAGAAGAGATTCAGAATCGTCACCCAGAAGGGGTTGACGCCATCACGTTTGGTATGCCAAACGACGATGAGGACGATGTTGACTTAGACCAGTTAATTGATGCAGCCGCAGATCCGGGAAAAAACAATCCACGTACCTTACATTAAGAGCGCATTACTCTTTAAGCCACTGCTTGATGGTGTCGAGATCGTGTTTGGTCTCTTGACCGGTACTTGACTTCGATGCCTCTCCGCTATCGAAGGTCGCAGTGCCGCTGAGCTTGGCTAACTGAGCCTCAAGTAACTTGATTTTGGCTTCTTGTTCTAGCGTTGCATCAATTAAGCCTTTCAGTGCCATCGATACCGGGTCATCGACGTTGGGTGTAATACCGTAGGCAGAAAAGTAAGCTTTTTTGTCGTTGACATCGCTGCCATTTTCGCCAGAAGGTGAGTCGGGATGCAAAATGCGCGCAGGCACGCCGACTGCAGTAGCGCCTGGGGGAATTTCTTTGAGCACAACGGCATTGGATCCAACGCGCGCACCATCGCCTACTGTAAAGCCGCCAAGCACTTTAGCCCCTGCGCTGATGACAACCCCTTTACCTAGGGTTGGATGACGTTTAACACCCTTGTAGAGCGAAGTTCCGCCTAGTGTGACGCCTTGATAAATCGTGCAGTCATCACCAATTTCGGTGGTCTCGCCAATCACAATGCCCAATCCGTGGTCTAAAAAAACACGCCGACCAATTTTCGCCCCTGGATGAATTTCAATGCCAGTTAAGAGCCGGGCGAGCATCGACCAAAATCGCGCAACCCACTGCAAGCCACTATTCCATAAAAAATGGGCAACACGGTGGAGCCAAACAGCATGCAAACCGGGATAGCAGGTAATGACCTCCCAGCGGTGTCGTGCCGCAGGATCGCGAGCAATAATCGAATCAACTTCGTCAAAAAGGGCGTTCAGCATGCTTGCAGTTTAAAGCGAACTGCTTATTTTCTCAGAAGCATCTGTTTTGCGATGCCCCGCAGCAAGTCAATTTCTTCGGTTTGTAGCTCTGCTCGGGCAAAAAGGGTGGAAAGCCGAGCCATGAGTTTCTTGGGATTTTCAGGGTTCAAGTAGCCAATCGACTCCAGCCCTAAACGCAAATGCTCCAGCATTGCGGCAACAGTAGCGGGATCCGCTCGGTCTTCCGCGGCCTGCTTTGTTGCTAAATCAGACCCAGCGGTCCCGTACTCCTGAATTAGAGCCTCGCGCAGGCTGTAGGCGCAGACCATGACCGCTTGGGCTAAATTCAGGGAGGGGTAAGCTGGGTTGGCCTCAAGCCAAACGCGGTGGCTACACAAGGCTAAATGGGCGTTATCAAGGCCGGTGCGCTCCGGCCCAAACATTAAGGCAACCCGCTTTCCTTGGCTTAATTGCGCAATGATGCGCCTGCGAGCCTCAAGCCAATCTATACCGGGCGGGCCAAATTCGCGATCGCGGCTGGTGAGACCCAACACCAAGGTGCAGCCGCTGACAGCGGCACTTAGGTCGGTTGTCACTGAACTTGTATCCAATACATCGAGCGCCCCGCTGGCTAAGGCGATGGCCTCAGGCTCGTGCGCCATTCCAGGTGTTTTGGGGTTAACCAGGCACAGATCATGAAAGCCCATGGTCTTTAATGCCCGCGCGGTTGATCCCACATTGCCGGGATGGCTGGTTTCGACCAAGATCGTACGAAGCTGGGCAAATGTAGTTGCCGATAGGGGGTTGTGCTGCGGTGCGGGGCTCATGGCGTCCTTATTTTTCATGGGATGGCTATCCGATCGTTTAGAATCAAGCTGTTAGCTCACTATGCGCTTTGAGCTTGTTCTTATTTAATTTGTTCACCACTATATATGCACCCCATGTTAAATGTGGCCATCAAGGCTGCCCGTCGTGCCGGAAACGTGATAAATCGCGCCTCTCTGAATTTAGAGCGGCTGCAAGTTGACCGCAAGCAGCACAATGATTTTGTAACGGAGGTCGATAAAGCAGCTGAAGAAGCCATTATCGAAATCCTGAGCGATGCATATCCGACGCATGGTTTTTTAGCAGAAGAAACCGGTGAACATAATCCTGGTGCCGAGTCCGTTTGGATCATCGATCCCTTAGATGGCACCACCAACTTCATTCATGGTTTTCCGCAATATGCGGTATCGATTGCCCTGTCGGTTGCTGGGGTAACTCAGCAGGCGGTGGTCTACGACCCCAATCGCGATGAGCTCTTTACGGCCACCCGCGGCAGCGGCACTTACTTGGATCGTCGGCGCTTACGCGTAGCAGGCCAAACCCGCCTAAGCAGTTGCTTGCTGGGAACGGGCTTTCCGTACCGCGAAGACCAAGACCTCCAAACCTATTTAAAGATGTTTGCTGATATGACGTCGCAGTGCGCTGGGTTGCGTCGTCCTGGTGCTGCCTCGCTGGATTTAGCTTATGTTGCTGCAGGGCGTTACGATGGTTTTTTTGAGAGCGGACTAAAGCCCTGGGATATGGCCGCGGGCGCATTGCTCATCACTGAAGCCGGTGGCTTAGTTGGCACGTATAGCGGCGAAGAAAACTACCTTAATAGCGGCGAAATAATGGCGGGCAATCCCCGTATCTTTGCTCAGCTAGCACAGCAATTGGCAAAGTACAGTGAAGCCTAAATCCCGATATAGGAATGCAGTGCAGACGGATTTAGTTTTTAACTAAATCCAAGTAACGTATGCCGTGCTGGTCAATCCGCAAGGCACTGGCTTTGGGTAGGCAGGTTTCAGGATGATCCAAATCCCAATCGGACAGAACCCAGCGTTGCCACTCTAAATCGAGGTGGTGTTCATGATGACGAGCCGGCAAGTGGGTGTGGCCATGAATGAGTTTGCGGCTTGCTTGCGATCGTAGCAATGCGGCGCAGGCCTCTAGCGTGACATTGCCTTTTGGGTTTACGCCATCCAGACTAAAGCGCGTATCACGGCGGTATTGCGCCTTGCTATTTTTTCGTAGGCGATCCGCAATCGCATGACGCCAAGAAAGGGGCAGGCGTAGAAACCATTTTTGAGTCGATGGTTTGCGCGTCCAGTTGCGATACAGCTGGTAGCCGCTATCAGCAGTGCACAAGCTATCACCATGACTTAGGATATATTCATCGCCAGCGATCTGAACGCCACATGGATCGGCCAATAAAGTCATGCCTGTTTTTTTCAAAAACGAAGTGCCAACTAAAAAATCCCGATTACCGTGCATATAGTAGGTTTTTACACGGCTAGAAAGGGCTGCCAAGGCATTCTTGACCTCACTGTGGAAGGGCGATTGCGCATTGGCATCATCGCCTACCCAGTACTCAAATAAATCACCTAAGATAAATACGGCCTCGACTTCGCGCGCTTCCTTTTCACAGAAGTCAAAAAAGCGCTGCGCCGTCAAGGGCATTGACGGCGTCAGATGCAAATCCGAAATCAGAAAAGCGCTGGTGTGACTGTGCTGCATTAGATAACTACATCCATAGCTGAACGATGGATAGCCAGTTGAAATTATTCAGCAAGAACGGTTGCCTTCTCAATTACCACATCTTCGGTTGGCACATCCTGATGAAATCCGGAGCTGCCGGTTTTCACTTTGCGTATCGCGTTGACGACATCCATGCCATCGCTAACAGCACCGAATACGGCATAACCCCAGCCTTGTGCAGTTGGTGCAGTGTGGTTTAAGAAGTCATTGTCGTTCACGTTAATAAAAAACTGTGAACTGGCGGAATGGGGTTCGCTTGTACGTGCCATCGCAATTGAGCCAGTGACATTTTTGAGGCCATTATTGGCTTCATTTTCAATCTCGGCTTGGGTCGGCTTTTGTTTCATACCTGGCGCCATACCGCCACCCTGAATCATGAAGTTATCAATGACGCGATGGAAGATAGTGCCATCGTAGTGACCGCTTTTAACGTAGGCTAAAAAGTTGGCGACGGTCTTGGGTGCTTTTACGGCATCCAGTGTGAGAGTGATGTCACCTTTATTTGTTTTGAGGAGTACTTGTGCCATTGCTAGGTTTACTTTCTTGAGGGTTGGTAATAGGTTTGGGTTGGTTAGGGGGATTGGACGTAGTTGGATTGCTGCTGGCCTGGGGCGTTTTCAGAATACCAAGCAGGGCGGTTGCACGGCGTTGGTATTCGCGTTGATTAGTGCGCTGCTTGGCTGCATCGATATAAGATTTTGCAGCAAGGCGGGTATAGACCTCGCCCAAATTAGCAGATGCAATTGCGTAACTGGGTTTGAGTTTAAGGGCGAGCTCCAAATAATCTCGTGCCTCAATCCATTGACCTTGATTCGCAGCCAGTGCGGCTAAGTTGTTATAAGGCTCGGCTAACTCCGGAAACTGCTGGGTAATTTCAATTAAGGTTTTCTGCGCTGCTGCATATTGCTTTAACTCAATTTGTAGGCGGGCTTGGACAAAACGCAATTGCACATTGCGGGGATTTTTAACCAGCAGCTCATTGATGCGATTGATTGCTTCGGGGTACTTTTGGGCCTTCACTAGCTTTTCAATTTCCGTTGGAATGCCATTGCGCACAATGGGATCGGGCTCAATGATCAAAAACGATAAGAAAGGCAGGGCAACGGTTTCGGAGAGCTCCGGCGGCAAGGGATCGAATCCGGCATTGGGGGAAAGCCGTGGGGGTTCATTGGGTCCAAAGCCGCCTAAAAATGGGGCTAGGACCGTGCTAGGCTGATCCTGGACTGGCGCTGGATTGCCAAAAGCCTGCGCCTCTACATGGCTAGGTAGCGCTAATGCTAAGAGCAGCAATCCCAAGCCGATGCCCAAGGCAGATGCATTCGCTTGCGGGGGTGTCTGCAATGGCGGGCTTGAGGTCATGGTGGCAGGGCTTAAAGGGGTAAAGAGGGGGCGTATTCGATATACTCAGCGCTCAGTCTAACAAATCACGCTTGTTTTATCCGACTTGCCCCTTCTTTAGCGCCTATGCTGCAAATTTATAACACCCTTCATCGCTCCAAACAGGTCTTTACCCCCTTGGTTTCAGGTCAGGTCAAGCTATATGTCTGCGGTATGACGGTATACGATTTTTGCCACATTGGTCACGCCCGCGTGATGATTGTGTTTGATATGGTGGCGCGGTGGTTGCGCGCCAGCGGCTACGAAGTGATCTATGTCCGCAACATTACGGACATCGACGACAAAATTATTCAGCGCGCCATTGAGAATGGCGAGCCGATTGCGACCCTAACGCAGCGTTTTATCGATGCCATGCACGCCGATTCAGATGCGCTCGGTCTAATGCGGCCCGATCAGGAGCCGCGCGCTACTGCCTATATTGAGCAGATGCAAGGCATGATTGGCCGCTTGCTGGAGCAAGAGATCGCCTACCAAGCGGACGATGGCGATGTGAACTACGCGGTGCGCCTCTTTCCGGGTTACGGCCGACTATCCGGAAAATCCCTGGATGATCTCAATGCAGGCGAGCGCGTTGCCGTGGGTAGCGGCAAGCGTGATCCACTCGATTTTGTGTTGTGGAAAAGTGCAAAAGAAGATGAGCCCAGTGATACCCGCTGGCAATCCCCGTGGGGTGAGGGCAGGCCAGGTTGGCATATTGAGTGCTCGGCAATGTCATGCGCGCTGCTAGGTCAGCATTTTGATATTCATGGTGGCGGTGCCGATTTGCAGTTCCCCCATCATGAGAATGAGATAGCCCAAACGGAAGGGGCGCTCTACGGCCAAGACCGCAGTGACAGCGATACGCCTTGGGTAAATTACTGGATGCACAATGGTCACATTCGGGTAAATCAAGAAAAGATGTCCAAGTCTCTGGGCAATTTCTTTTTGATCCGCGATGTATTAAAGCAATATGACCCTGAAGTGATTCGCTTCTTTATGCTGCGTGCCCATTACCGCAGCCCCATCAATTACAGCGATGTTCAACTGGACGAGTCCCGCTCCGGCCTTGCTCGCCTTTACACCGCCTTAGCTCAAGCAAATGGGATCATTGCGCCAGCGAAGCAGGACACGGGGTTGGCTGCACCCTGGGTCCAGCGCTTTAACGCGGCAATGGATGATGACTTCAATACGCCGGATGCGATTGCAGTTTTATTTGATCTCGCTAGTGAACTCAATCGCAGGCATGCTGCGGGTGAGTTTGATGCGGTACATGCGCTTGCCCAAACTTTGCAGAGCCTTGCCAGTATTTTAGGATTTCTAGAGCGGGACCCATCCGCTTTTCTGCAAGGCGGTAATGCAGGTGAATTAGATGCGTCTGCCATCGAAGAATGCATTGCTGCTCGCGCAGCAGCAAAGCAAGCAAAAGCATTTGAAAAAGCAGATGCGATTCGTGCGGAATTGCTAAAGCAAGGCGTTGTCTTAGAAGATAAGCCAGGAGGGATCACCGAATGGCGACGAGCGTAAAAAAACCAGCAGCGAAAAATACAGTAGTAGAAAAACCGCTGGCGCGCAAAACCGCTGCAGCTAAAGCGGCAGGCAAGGCAGCGGAGCGCGTGCTGCCACCCAATCAAGGTGAACCCAGCTTAAGCGTGATGGCACCTGATTACTGGGATCAAGCCTGCCAGGAGCTCATGAAAAATGACCGCATTCTGAAAAAGCTGATTCCCAAGTATGGGACAGGTTTTTTGGTGACGCGCGGGGATCCATTCACTACCTTGGCAAGGGCGATTGTCGGCCAGCAAATCTCAGTATCGGCTGCGCAAGCAGTGTGGGATCGCATGGTGATTGCTGTCGGTAAAAAAGTGACTCCCGCCCGCGTTTTGGCCGCAACGCCTGAAGCACTTCGGGCTGCAGGGCTTTCCGGTCGCAAGGTTGAATACATTCGCGATTTGGCCGATCACTTTGCCTCAGGACGGCTGCATGCCAATCAATGGCGCGATATGGACGACGAAAGCGTGATTCGGGAGCTGAGTACGATTCGGGGTATTGGCCGCTGGACTGCTGAAATGTTCTTAATATTCAATATGATCCGGCCGGATATCCTGCCTTTGGACGATATTGGACTGATTAAGGCTATTTCCCTCAATTACTTCAGCGGTGAGCCGGTGAGCCGCCATGAAGCCAGGGAGGTAGCTGCCAATTGGGCCCCGTGGAGAACGGTTGCAACCTGGTATATGTGGCGAAGTATCGACCCCATTCCCGTGGAATACTAAAATCTAAGTATGAAGACTACTTTTTTGGATTTTGAGCAATCCATCGCCGAGTTAGAGGCGAAGATCGACGAACTGCGTTTTGTGCAGGATGAGTCCTCGGTCGACATCTCCGATGAGATCAAGACGCTCTCCGAAAAAAGCCAGCAACTCATCAAAGACATCTATGCCAACCTGACTCCATGGCAAGTATCCCAAGTGGCACGCCATCCGCAGCGCCCCTACACTTTGGATTACGTCGGCGGTCTGTTTACTGATTTTCACGAACTGCATGGCGACCGGACGTTTGCAGATGATCAATCGATTATTGGTGGCTTAGCCCGTTTCAACGGCGCAGCATGCATGGTGATTGGTCATCAAAAAGGACGCGACACCAAAGAACGCGCCTTACGAAACTTTGGCATGAGTAGGCCTGAGGGCTATCGCAAAGCAATGCGCCTAATGCGCCTTGCCGAAAAATTTCAGATTCCCGTATTCACATTTGTGGATACGCCCGGCGCATTTCCAGGTATCGATGCTGAAGAGCGCAATCAGTCTGAAGCAATTGGTCATAATCTGTATACCCAAGCTGAATTAACTGTGCCGATTATTGCCACCATCATTGGCGAGGGCGGTTCGGGTGGCGCCTTGGCAATCGCAATGGGGGATGTGGTGCTGATGTTGCAAAACTCCACTTATTCGGTTATTTCACCGGAGGGCTGTGCTTCCATTTTATGGAAGACTGCCGCAAAGGCGCCCGAAGCGGCCGAGCAGCTGGCTTTGACAGCGCAGCGCTTAAAGGGGCTTGGCTTGATCGATAAAATTGTGCCGGAGCCAGTTGGTGGGGCTCACCGTGATTACGCCGGAATGATGGATAACATGCGTAAGGCATTGACCGAGTCACTCAAGGTATTTCAGTCAATGGATGTCGATGCGCTGCTCGAGCGCCGCCATGAGCGCTTAATGAGTTATGGCAAGTTCAAGGAAACCAATCCCAAAGCTTAAGCCCACAGTAGGGCTGGCGCAATCCACTCGCGATGCTTTGCGTTTGGGGGTCGACAATCGAACAAGCAGTCCACCGCGATTAGCGATTGCCTTCAGTGGTGGTCTTGATTCCGTGGTCTTGCTGGATTCCATCTGCCGATTGCAGCAGACTCAGACGACAAAAACGGCAAGGTCAAGCATCTTCGCTTTTCACATTCACCATGGATTACAAAAAGCGGCCGATGAATGGCTTGTGTTTTGCGAAGCGCTCGCAAAAAAATACAAGATCGGCTTTGACTTTCGTTTGCTACACATCGACACCACATTAAATCCGGGGAATATTGAGGCCAGAGCACGCGCTGCACGCTATGAGGCTCTGACCGAGCTGTGCGTGTATCACGGCATTGAGGACCTCTTGCTTGCGCACCACCAAAATGACCAAGCTGAAACCGTGTTGCTGCAATTAATGCGTGGCGCTGGAGTTGCGGGATTATCTGGCATGCCGGAGAGTAGGATGCTGGCAACAACTAAGGAGCAGGCCAGCAGCATTACGCTTTGGCGACCGTTGCTGCATTTACGTCGCGAGGAGCTCGAGGCCTATGCCTGCGAACATAAACTGAAATGGATTGAAGATCCCAGCAATCGCAGCAGCAAGTATCGGCGCAATGCCGTCCGCAAGAGCATCCTTCCGAAGTTAGAGAACATTCAACCTGGCGCCACCGCCAATCTGGCGCGCAGCGCCGAGGTATTAGCACAGGCTCAGCAATTGCTTGATCGTCTCGCCCGGCAGGATGGTAAAAAAATGCTCAAGCTCAAGAACAATACCCTCAGCGTGCAGCCATTACTTGACTTATACGCCAGCGATTCAGCAGCGGCAAATAATGTGTTGCGCTACTGGCTGAAGCTTGCTGGTTTGACGATGCCGTCGCATGAACGCCTCAATTCATGGTGGCTCGATTTACAGCGCGCTCGCAGCGATGCCAAACTAGAGTGGCTTCACGATGAGCACCGTATTCGATTGTGGCGCGGGCAACTCCGGATCAGTGCATCGGCAAATCCAATAGAAAGTGAGCAGGGTGAGTGGACTTTTGTATCTGTTCCTGCGAGAAGTGCTCAAGGGGGCTTGCCAGCCGCATGGCTTACAAAAGCAAAGAAAATCGGCGCCATTGAGTTTCGTGAGCGCAGTGGCGCAGAACGTTTGCAAGTCACTGCTAGTGGGCCGCGCAAGACGCTGAAAAATCTTTACCAAGAAAATGCAGTGCCTCCTTGGGAGCGTGAGGTTCCACTTCTCTATATCGATGGTGAGCTGGTCGCGGTAGCGGGAGTAGGGGTAAGTTACCCCCATTTGGTTTACAAGGGCAGGCGGATGCTACCAGAGTGGAAGGTCCTCTAGGACAGCCTACAAGCCAAAACCCTGTAAAATGACGCTTTTAGGCAATTTACTCCGTTTTTAACTCAACATCCTATGGCATTAATTGTTCACAAATATGGCGGTACCTCGATGGGCTCGGTTGAGCGCATCCAGAATGTCGCTAAGCGCGTCGCCAAATGGATGCGTGCTGGTCACCAGGTCGTGGTCGTTCCATCGGCAATGTCTGGTGAAACCAATCGCTTACTTGGCCTTGCTCGCGACATTAACCCGAGCGCTAGCCCACGGGAGCTCGATCAAATTGCCTCCACTGGCGAGCAGGTAAGCTCCGGCTTATTGGCCCTGGCGCTTCACAAAGAGGGCATTGATGCTGTCAGTTATGCGGGTTGGCAGGTGACTATTCATACCGACTCGGCATTTACCAAGGCGCGCATTATGGGCATCGATGATCAAAAGATCATGACCGATCTCAATGCGGGTAGGGCAGTTGTCGTCACCGGTTTTCAGGGAGTCGATCCCAACGGCAATATTACGACCCTAGGTCGCGGCGGTTCTGATACCTCTGCGGTAGCAATGGCCGCCGCACTCAAAGCAGACGAGTGTTTGATTTATACCGATGTGGATGGGGTCTACACCACCGATCCAAGGGTATGCGAAGACGCCCGCCGCCTGGATAAGATCACCTTTGAAGAGATGTTGGAAATGGCCAGCCTCGGCTCTAAGGTATTGCAAATTCGCTCCGTTGAGTTTGCCGGTAAATACAAAGTCAAAACCCGGGTTCTGTCCTCGCTGACAGACCCCCTGATACCCCTCGATATGGAAATGAAGTCGGGTACCTTGATCACATTTGAAGAGGACAGCACCATGGAAGCCGCCGTTATTTCAGGCATCGCCTTTGCCCGCGATGAAGCGAAAATTACCGTATTAAGCGTACCCGATCGCCCTGGTATTGCTTATCAAATTCTGGGTCCTATAGCCGATGCCAATATCGATGTTGACATGATTATTCAGAATCAGTCGGTGGATGGCAAAACGGACTTTACCTTTACCGTACCAAGAGCCGATTACCAAAAGGCCATAGATCTGCTCAAAAATACAGTGCAGGCGCATATTGAAGCCAAAGAAATTGCAGGTGACCCTAAAGTATCTAAGGTATCGGTTGTTGGTGTTGGTATGCGTTCGCATGTTGGCGTAGCCAGCAAGATGTTCCGGACCTTATCGGAAGAGGGCATCAATATTCTGATGATTTCGACAAGCGAGATTAAGATTTCCGTCGTAATTGATGAAAAGTACATGGAGTTAGCCGTACGTGCCCTGCATAAGGCATTTGAACTCGATCAAAAGTAAGAAAATCCCATAGCAACGGCGCATCCGTTAAACTGTGGGCTGTTTTGAAATACGGAGACGTGGCCGAGCTGGTCGAAGGCACTCCCCTGCTAAGGGAGCATCGGGGCTAAAACTCTGATCGGAGGTTCGAATCCTCTCGTCTCCGCCAATAAATTTGGCAACCTACCTGCTTTTTGCCATATACAACAATGACTTAGCCCCTTAACCGGGGCTATTTTTTTATCTAATATTTCTCTGGTACCCGCACCGGTACCCGTTTATTCTTCAAAGCGTTCCCTGACCAATGGAATGTTATCCAGCTTATCTTTAGGTGGTGGGGTAGATGTAGTGCGGTGTCTTTGTTCGTCTTCTGACGCCGCCTCAAACTCTCTGACGCGCTGCAGCTCCAGTTCTTTAGTCTCGGCTAGCTTTGATGCTGGAATGACCTTGCCGTCCTTAATGAGGCGCTCCAGGTGGAATTGCTTAAAGGTTTGAGTCTTAACCTTGCCAGAATATTTAGCGGTGCTGTTATCTGAGCTGTCGAAGTCCATGCAATTACTCTAACAAAATTTTAGCGGGGTACCCCGTCATCAATTTTCTGAAAGCCGACCCCCACCCACCCGGCACCCCCCATTTTTGAAAAAGGGTCCCTCGCTTTACCCATACACATTGATCTGCTCAAACGATTTCAATTTTTCTAGTTTTTGTCAAAACTTATACATGTGATCACAGCGGTAAGGTGCATGGAAGTAATGTATTGTGCTATCAATGACCAGGATTTCTTCCTACGATATTTATCAATGCCCCGACTGTAATCGTGAGCATATCTTGCCGAACTACGCCTCTATAAGTGTGACGCCTGCCGTTGATGCATTTGTGTCAACCGAAGATTTAAGGATTTGTTTTTGTTGTGGGTCTGTAAAGCTGTTTTCGGCATTTGTGTATGTCGGCAGTAAGCAAAAGCCAAGACCTAGTTACACGCCGCCTTATGTGAAATTTATTAAGCTGTTATTTGGCGTGAAGCAGCCTGAGATTGAGCTGCATCCAACTCGTATATACCCCTATTTAAATCAAACAAGCCGCTAACCCGCTCTAATTCAAAAGGGCGCCAATGTCCCAAATCGGCCAATAGCGGTCTATCCTCATGATCCTCAAAAATTACGCTACATTACTGATTTAATGTCAAATCATCTTAATCCCTCAATCTCTAAAACCATATTCATCGTGCCTGCTATGGATTGTCCATCGGAAGAGCAGATGATCCGCATGGCATTGGGCTCATTATCAATACACACGATGGATTTTGATATTCCCAATCGAAAATTAATCATTTGTCATAGCGAAGAGCCTAATGTGGTTCTCGATAAATTAGTTCCCTTAGGTTTTGGGGCAAAGATTGAAAGCAGCCAAGTATTAGAAGACTTTGAAATTAAGCCAATTCAATTGGATGCCGCCAAAGATGCTCAAGAGCGAAAAGTCTTAATTTGGCTCTTGGCATTAAACGGATTG
>CAZWPR010000018.1:0-27405 GCA_964636135.1 uncultured Polynucleobacter sp. | reverse complement strand
TCTCGTAAATCAATGGGAATGTAATAACTGCTAACGACGAACGTTACGCACTAGCCGCTTAATTGCGGTTGCCCCTGAACTGATTCTCTCTTGGGTCAGGTAGCGAAAGCTACATCAGGGTCATTTACAAGAGATAAGGCTGTTTCGTGTCACGAGGAACAGCTCGAAAATTCAGTGAATCGCCAGCGTGGAACGTGTCAATCCGTGACTAGCCGGCTAAATTAAATGATATGACTAAGTATGTAGAACTTGTTGTAGAGGATTTGCGGACGCGGGTTCGATTCCCGCCGACTCCACCACTACGTAAGATGTAATAAACAAAACGCCACCCCTTCGGTGGCGTTTTGCTTTAATGCAGTAGCAGTAATTAGCTATTGCGGAGAGCAGCAATGCGCTCATCAAGCGGAGGATGGCTCATGAACAAACGCTTCAAACCATCGGCCATACCGCCCGAAATACCAAAGGCCTCTAACTGCTCTGGCAAATGGGGTTGATTGATTGACTTTTGCAGGCGCTCTAAAGCAGCAATCATCTTGTGCTTACCTTCTAAATAGGCAGCTCCTGCATCGGCACGGTACTCACGCTGGCGACTAAACCACATTACGATTGCGCTCGCCAAAATACCAAGAACCAGTTGCGCAATGATCGTGGTGACCCAATATGCTGGACCATGGCCCCGCTCTGTCTTAAAGACGGTACGGTCAATGATGTGGCCTATGACTCTCGATAAGAAGAATACAAAGGTATTTACAACGCCCTGAATCAACGCCAAGGTAACCATATCGCCATTCGCAACGTGACTGACTTCGTGTGCCAAGACAGCTTCCGCCTCATCGCGCGTCATACCGTAAAGCAGGCCGGTGCTCACCGCAACGAGAGCATCGTTACGGAACATCCCCGTCGCAAATGCATTGATATCGGGCGCATCATAAATAGCCACTTCAGGCATCCCAATACCTGCGGCATTGGCTTGGCGCTGAACTGTGCTGAGTAGCCACCGCTCTTGATCATTTCGCGGTTCTTGTATGACATAGGCGCCCGTGGAGTGCTTAGCCATCGATTTGGACATAGCGAGGGATATGAATGAACCCGTCATACCCACCACCGCAGAAAGCATCAGCAATGACATCAAGTCAATGTGTACGCCATTCTGATCCAGGATTTGACCAAGCCCAAATACACTGATGACGATCGAAATCACCAGCATGATGGCGATGTTAGTCACTAGAAATAAAAAAATGCGTTTCATATTCATAACTCCTTAAGGCGAGGCATAAGCCAGCTCGATACGTAATACGCTATCAGGAAACCCCTCGTTTTGCTGGGCTTATATTTATGGTCATTTTATAGGGTATTCAGACCTAGACTTGCCCTCGGAAAAACCAGTGGAAATGAGCCATCGCGCTCAATTACGTCCAGCTTAATCTGGTACAAATCAGCCAGATCTGAAATTGCACCCACCCCCGAGGCGTGATCACCAACTAGGTTTCCTTCTTTTACTAAGATCAGTCGGTCAAAGTGGTGCATGGCCTGATTGATGTCGTGCAAGATCGCCACAATGGCATGATTACGTTCATCAGCATACCGCTTCATACTTTCCAAAAGCTCGATTTGCAGTCCGGGATCCAAGGAGGCCAGAGGCTCATCTACCAAGATCAGGCTATTGCTCTCATCCCATAATTGCGCAAATACTCTGGCAAGGTGAATCCGCGCCTTTTCACCGCCGGAGAGAGTGTCAACACTCCGGCTAAGCAGATGCTCGCAGGAACTCAGGCGCGCAGCATGCCGAATAATCGTATCGCGATTTATATCACTCGCAATCGCAATCCTACCTAAGCCAATAACCAAATTAGCCATTAATCCAAATGCTACCTCGCTCGACTGAGGCAGCACTGCTCGAACTCTACTCAGAGAACCTAAGGACCACGCCTCGATTGGGACGCCCTTAAACTCATGCGACCCGGAGTGCGGCCGTAAATCACCCGATATCAATTGAAGCAATGTTGTTTTCCCGGCGCCACTGGGGCCCAGTATGGCAATCCGCTCACCCGGATTAATCGTGAAAGAAAAAGGGCCAAATGCCTTCTCACTCTGCGTGACCTGTAAATTCCGAAGGCAGCATAGTGTATTCATTAGAACAGTCGACGACGCGATGAGCGCAATAGCAGGATAAAGAATGGGGCTCCTAAAAGGGCAGTAAAAATGCCCACAGGCACTTCTGCCGGCATTGCTATCGTGCGCGCGCAGGTATCAGCCAATAACAATAAGATGCCCCCCAGTGCCATGGAGGCAGGAATTACCGCCCTTTGATCGCCGCCTAGCCAAGTACGAGCAAAGTTGGGTGCAATTAAACCAATGAAGCCAATCATCCCGCACCACGCAACCGCAAATCCAGAGAGTAAAGCTACCCAAAAAATGATTTCCATGCGAATGCGGCTAATTTCAATACCAACATGGGCCGCAACCGATTCACCAAGGGCAAATACATTCATTATGGGAATCAGTGTACGTAAACGCCACCAAGCGAATGCAAAGAGTACGACAGTTGCAATCACCAAAAACCAACTAGAGCCAGAAAGTGAGCCCATCGTCCAGAAGGTCAAATTGCGTAACTGCTCATCCGTTGCTAAATAAGTACATAAGCCAATAATGGCAGCAGCAAGGGCATTTAAAGCGATGCCGGTTAAAAGTAGGCCCGCAATGGAGCCAGGTGTAATCCAGCGTGCAATGCGATCCAAAGCAAAACATACCAAGAGCGCCCCTGAAAACGCCAATGCCGGTATTGTCCAAAATCGCCACTGTAGTAGGAGTGGGATGTGTAAGTCATTCAAAACAATAATACCCAAAGCAACCGCGCACGCCGCTCCAGCGGATACACCCAGCAACCCAGGATCAGCCAGCGGATTACGAAAAAGCCCTTGAGTTAATGCGCCTGAAAGCCCCAGGGCAGCACCAATTAAAACAGCAAAGATGATTCTGGGTAAACGCAGCTGCCATAAAACATAGCTGCTGCCCGATTGGATATCCTCACTTTGATTAATCAGCGAAGCCCAATCATCCAGACGAATAGGGACTGCGCCCCATTGCGCAGTAAAGAGAACCAGCAAAATCAGGACTAAACCAATGAATGCGCTAGTAAGAAATGCGCTGGTCCTTACAGCGGAAATAAAAACCCTCATGTAAAGCTGATGAATTAGGCCATCGCGCGCTGCAAAAGCAGATTGAGATCAGCAACTGCCAATGGCATACGTGGCCCAAATCCTAATAGATACATTGCCTCAAGGGAAACTACTTTCTGTTCTTTGCCGGCTCGTGTTTGATTTGCCCCAGGAAAGCGCAGTACGCCGCCGATGCCACCGACGGCTTTCATACCCTGATCCGTCAGTAAGATGACATCAGGATTAGCGGCGATGACTGCTTCCGGAGTCAGCGGCTTAAATCCAGCAAATCCCGAAATAGCATTACGCGCGCCTGCATACGCAATCATTGCAGCCGCACTGGTTTTTTCACCAGCAACCATTAGCTGACTTGGATTTTGCGACAAAACAAATAAAACACGGATGTTGTTAAGTTTAGAATTAGTAACACGCTCTTGGGTATTGCTCCACTCCAAATGCAAGCGATTAGTAAGTGCTTCAGCAGCATCCGTTTTATGTACCAGCCTGCCAATGGTGCGCACCCGATCAATGATATCTTTCAATTGATGGCTAGACGGCAAGATGGCTAGGGGTATCCCGGCATCGCTAATCTGCTGTATAACGATCGGCGGGCCTGCATCCACAGTAGTAATCAATTGAGTAGGACGCAGAGCCAAGATACCCTCAGCAGAAAGACTGCGGGCATAACCAACATTGGGTAAGCGAGTAGCTGCCGTAGGGTAAATCGAGGTCGTATCTACCCCTACTAATTCTGCATCCGCTTTGAGTAAATAAATAATCTCAGTTAATGCCCCACCGATACTAATCAAACGCATTGCGCCTGAAGATATGCTGGTGCGATCATGTGCAAAGGCCTCCAAACAAAGCCCCATCCATCCTACTGCCGATGCAGATTTAAGCAAGATATTCCGGCGGCAATGATTCATCTCAGGCCTCTACCGCCGTTGAACGCGCAAGCAAGTCGTCCGCTAAAGCGCGCCAAGTACCTAACTCAGGCTTACCCGGTTTTCGCTCTCCAAAGAACATGGCAATTGCCTCGCCCTCACTATTAAACAACTCCACTGAGGTCACGATGCCATCATTAGTTGGTTTGCGTACAAGCCAAGCCTGGGCTACGGAATCTATTTGCAAATGAAGATTAAAGCGAGGATCCATGACATTAATCCAGGAGCCGGTCAACATCACCTTATGAATCTGGCCGCTGTGAATCTGCAGCATGCCATGATTGCCTACAAACACCATCAACGGAGTGGCGGTACTCGCAGCAATCTCTAATAGGTCTTTTACGCAAGTCACCGGCAGCGCCTGTACAAATTTAGGTTCGGCAAGACGCAATCCTTGTGTCCTGGTGACTTTAAACTGCCTTAGCAAAACAAAAAAGTCGTGGGTATCCCGCATTGCACGCCAAGCTTGATGCCATGCCGTCACATCGATCTCCTGATCAGGCAATTCAGCAGCAGGTTTTTTTGATTCAGTTACCTGTATTCCTGGCGCCTGATCATGGCTCTGAAATTGCTCCAGCAGAGCATCGAATTTCGCAACACTACTTTGCGCTCTCAAATGAATCTTATGAATGGCTATGCCTGTCCTGTCAAAGAATTGCACGCTTCGCTGCAGACCGTCTTTGGTCATTTCTCGAACTGCAAATCCATGTGCCCAAGCCTGATAGAAAAGACGTAAGTCAATCTCACCCACCATAAGCCCAACAGGTCCTTCTTGCGAAGCTTTTTTGTAAATGCCGACTTTTTCATGTACACAAGATGCATTGCGGGTGAGCGCCATGACCTCGCCTAAGGTCTCAATGGATCCCATAATCTCGGCCCATTTTGGAAGTAGTCGAACTGTTTGCATTTCACCGATAGCCAAAGGAAGAGTATCGACGCCCAAAAACGCCGCAATCAACTCGCCCTCGGACATCTCCAGTCGCTTTGCTATATCACGATGGCGCATTTGCTCATTCGCACGAAAAGTCCAGAAGGATTTGCGAACGGATTGAATCGATTGAGTCATGTTTTCTCCTTAGAAGTCGTAGCGCACAGAGACTTGCGCATTGCGTGGGGCTGCAGTGGCTGCTTGCTGAGCGGCTGCCGCGTTATACATAGGTGAACTGACTGTGGTGACGGAGCCCTGCACCCCTGCCCAGTTCCAATACGTGCTATTAAATGCGTTGTTTAAATTGAAATTCAGGGTTACTTGTTTGATCGGTTTCCAATATGCCGTCAAATTGAGAATGGTCGATGCTGGAGTCAAAAACTGATTAGCTGTCCCGCCCGTATTGGAATTAAAGTTGACGTCACTTGCTGCCTTGCCTTGATTCCAGATGACATTTGCGAATGCGCCCCATTTAATCGCGTCATAACGCATACCCAACACTGCGCGTAATGGCTGAATCGTATTTAAGGGCGCAGTAACTCCATCTTGTGTCTGTTGGCCATTGCTATACGCCATGGCTGCATTGGCTTGCCAGCGCTCAGCAAATGCCCAATCCGTTCTGATATCCCAACCTCGGATCGATACGCTATTCAAGTTTTGATATTGCAAAATGGCTGGCTGTACGGGACTCAATAAGGATCCCTGCGTTGTCACTTGAGTAATAAAATCATCGTAACGATTGGCATACGCTGACACCTGATATCGCCAAGCGCCTAACCTGCCCCGAGAGCCGAGTTCGATGCCATTACCCGTCTGGGGCCTTAAATTCGGATTGGCAATGACACGGTAGTTCGAGCCATGACCTGAATTCGCATGGGTTGCTAAGGCCTGATCTGGCGTAGGCGCACCAAATGCTCTGCCCCAATTGATGAACGGCCTAAATGCGGTTGCCCAATTCCATACTGCTCCAAGCGCTGGTGAAATCGCAGAACCACTGTTGGAGCTGGTTAAGCCCGTTTTCGGCTGGATGGAATAACTGTCATAGCGAATGGCCGGTATTAGCGTAAGGTCAGCAAACTCCATCTCACTTTGAAAGAATGCACCGCCTAAGTCATATTGTGATGATGGGGCAGGCGTAATTGATGCGCCATTTCCAGCGGCATTAATTTGACTGGATATATCGGCAGAGCTCCAATCCAGGCCATAAATGAGGCGTTGATTCAGGATGGCTGTAGTGTTGCTTTCGAAGCTGGTGTTGATTCCCTTGGTATTTTGACTATAAGTATTTGTCCTTGACCGCCAAGGGTAAGGTCTCCCGCCACCTAGCGCCGATTCTTGATAGGATTTTTGAGTAACGGATGCATCTTGAAGGTAGAGCATGACCTTCGCCACCTGAATTACCTCATTTGCCGAATCCCGGTAGCGGTATTCGCCGGATATCCGATCTCGGGATGTCGTATCGGATGCCGTTGATGTAGCCACAGCCCGCGATAGATCGGATAGATTATTGACGTTTTGCCCCACGTTTTGCGATTCATAGGTAATTCCTACACTGCTTACAGAGTTAACGCGTAGCAGCCCCTTTGACAGTACATACCAATTTCGATAATCGGCCGGATTTGGCGCAGTTCTAGTGATGCCCGTCGTGTAATTGGATCCTTGATTTTCGAGTTGATGCCCAGATTGAATATTGCCAAGCACCATGCCCTGTATATCCTGCGTCTTACCAGCATAAGCAAATGTTGTATTTGATGAGTTATCCACACTGGAGTAGCCAAGTCGAGCAAATCCTCCCCGCTCCTTACCTTGCTCTATAAAGTCGCTCGGATTAAATGTTTGAAATTGGACAATACCAGCAAGGCCATCACTGCCATATTGGGTTGATGATGGTCCACGGACGACTTCTATTTTTCGAAAACCGTCGACATCCAAAAAATTCCCTCGGCCAGAGGATAGGCTTCCAAATGAAAACTGATTAGGCACACGTATACCATCCACCAGTAGCAGCACATTGTTACCCTGCAGACCCCGAATATTGATGCTTTCCTGACCGCCCCGACCTTGTGAGCCGATGGCTAGACTAAATCGCCCCGTTTGCTGAGGCACGGTAATGTCCGGTGAGTCTCTAAATACATCGCCTACGTTTCGAGCGCCCAACTCCTGTATTTCTTCGGCGGTCGTAACGGTAACAATTCGCGGTACATTTTCGATTTTCCGCTCGGATCGTGTGGCAGATACAGTGACTTCTTTTAGTTCTTTACTGTCGAGTGCGCCACCTTGGTGTTGATTGACTAATTCTGCTTGGTCGCGTGATACAACTTGTGCCTTTACGGCCATTGATACAGCAGTTATTGGCACTAGCAATGCCAATACACCTCTCTTTAACCCACGTTTCATATATCCCCTAGTTAGCTGAAACACTAGCTAGCGGCGGCGGGCTGTGACGTTGATACAGTGAATGATTTACTGCATTAATGAAACGTAATGATAATGATTATTATTTAAGTAGTCCACTATACCCACATCTCCGAGTCAAGCAAACAGTGCAAAAAAGGGAGATGAAGATAGAAAGAAGCGGATAGGAAGGCGGTAACACATCGGAATTGGTTTACCACTTTCTTGTGCGGGCCGAAAGCTCCAATGGCGAACAGTATTAAGGGCAGATCGATCCAAGGCCGGATAGCCAGAGCTTTGGGCCAAATCCAGTCGCTCTACTTTGCCATGATCCGTAATGCAGGCATACAACATCACCGCTCCCTGTTCTCCATTCTCGCGGCTGGTAATGGGGTAAGGTGGTTTGGGATTACGAAGCCCCAATAGATCGGCAGATGGAGGTGTAATAGGCGCTGACATTAACTCAGATGGATTACCTTGTGGAACGATAGCAATCGCATCACCACCCATGGATGGAGCATGCATAGCCCCTTCAGACTTTGTGAGGATTGGTTCAGACTTAGCAGAACTAGCGTTGTTCTTTTGCAGGGAAATTGATTTTGATTCGACCAATTGAATAGGGACTACTGACTGAGTTCCATAATCTAGTTGCTGCAATCCAAGCCGGGCAAAAGAAACAAACACGATCGCGTGCAACAAAGAGACAATTAGGCTTAGTTTCCAGGGAATGGGTTGCATCACAACACCCTTACTTGGTTAGTATCAGCTTGCCAAGCTGCGTAATCCTCAAGGTGTAACAAACGCCATAGTGGTTAATGATGACCGAATTGCTAGTCCCAAACAAATCCAAACTGGAATAGATTTTGGCTGGGCCATTTACAGATGCGTCACCCCATGCAACATTGATTTTCGGGTCGTTTTTATTCATCTTCAGAATTTGCTTCCATGAACTGGGCGAATCCAGCTGCGTGGCCTTGCCATGCAATTCTCGATACCAAACGCTCTCAGGTGTTTTTTACTTATAACCAACGCGGTCCAGAATCTTCTGGGCTGCAATTTGATTTAAGCCAATGGATGCGACAGAAACCTTCTCTACTTGATAAGGCCCCAACTCCTTGAGCGCTGGATTATCTACGCGTACGGTAGCAACAGCTGGCCACTCATTGTTTCCGTCTGCCAAATAAGTTTGCGCAGAATCACTAGCCAAGTACTCTAAAAATTGAACCGCTGCTGCAGGATGGGGTGCATTTTTGGCTACGCCACCACCCGAGATATTGATATGCACTCCGCCGGCGTTCTGATTGGGCCAAACAAAACCAATTTTCGACATCAGCGCAATGTCTTCTGGCTTCGTAGAGCGCATTAAGCGAGCCAAGTAATAGGAATTTGTTAAGGCAACGCCACACTCACCCGATGCAACTGCTCGGATCTGATCGGTATCACCACCCTTCGGGCTACGCGCCATATTGGCCACCATGCCAGCTGCCCAAGCCTCAGTTGCCTTTTCACCATTACGCTCTATGAGAGCGCCAAGCAAGGAGAGCATGTACGGATGCGATCCTGAGCGCGTGCACACCTTACCCTTATTCATTGGCTCGGCCAGCTTTTCATAGGTATTCACATCGCCAGGCTTAACGGTATTTTTGTTGTAGACCACAATCCGCGCGCGGGTTGAAAAACCAAACCACGTTGTTCCATCTACTTCCGCTTTCGCGCGGAGATTTGCCGGAATGCGGTCATTTAGGTATTTGGATTGGATCGGCTTAAAAAAGCCATTGACCTGAGCTCGCCATAATCGTGCTGCATCGACTAGGAGAATGACGTCAGCCGGGCTTTTACTGCCTTCACTATTCAAGCGCTCAATTAGTGCATTGTCATCTGCCTCAATGCGATTAATCTTGATTC
Source organism: uncultured Polynucleobacter sp. (assembly GCA_964636135.1). GTDB lineage: Bacteria > Pseudomonadota > Gammaproteobacteria > Burkholderiales > Burkholderiaceae > Polynucleobacter. Next base: position 18,076 of record CAZWPR010000018.1, on the reverse strand, counting down.
CAGTCGATTTGGTGAAGTTTGAATACAAGGCTTCATCCGTTTGATAGTGGCGCGCCGAATACAAATTGAGCACTTTCTCATTGCTGGATTGTGCGTTTGCAGGTACTTGAAGTCCAAGTAGTAAAGCGAATGGCAAAGCGATCAGTTTATTTCTCATCATGATTCGTTCCGGCAGAAAAGGTTTTTTATATTAAGCTCTACTATATCATAATAAGAATCATTATCAATAAGATTTAAGGGCGTTTCTTGAATATGGAACTGCATTGACTGATGCCCGAATGCACCCTCATTCCAATAAAAAAGCCCCGATCGGGGCTTTGCATCTCTAGGAGGCCATTATTCAGACTTATTCCAAAATGCTACGCAGCATCCAAGCGGTTTTCTCATGAATTTCGATGCGCTGAGTCAGAAGATCTGCAGTCGGCTGATCATTAGCCTTATCTACCAAGGGATATAAATTACGCGCTGTCCGCGCAGTTGCTTCTTGCGCCACCACCAGGTGACGCACCATCTCCTCAGCCTTAGGAACGCCATTCACTTCTTTAATAGAAGCCAATTTATGGAATTCAGTATAAGTCGCTGGTGCAGCATGGCCTAGCGCCCGAATGCGTTCAGCAATTTGATCAAGGGCAGTCCACTGCTCGGTGTATTGAGTCATAAACAATTGATGCAAGCTAGTAAATTGAGGGCCCGTGACGTTCCAATGAAAGTTATGCGTCATGAGATAGAGGGTGTAGCTATCGGCCAACAGCGCCGACAAACCCTGCGCAATTTTTTTTCGGTCGACCGTACTAATTCCTATATTGATAGCGGGTAGCGTCATGTTGCTTGGCTTGGTCTTTGTTTTCATACTGGATCCTTGAATTAGTGGCGCCTACTTGAGTGCAGAATAACGTCTTTTATCAGCCTAACACCATTTGGCGAAAATCAGTAGTGATCTACACGAAAAAATGATTGGCGCGATAATGATCTAACGTAATTTAGTTAAAGGGTGTTTATGCATGTTTATGTGATTAATCCGACCTTAAAAACCGTTTCCGCAGTGGATATTCCAGGGTCACTCGATGATGTTCGGGGGTTGATTGGCTTTCCATCCATTGATTCTGATGAAATTGATAACAATGGTGACCGGCTCTTTTTTGATGAAGAGTGCTTTATCCGCCAACAAGATGGCGTAGGTCGCTTTAAGGTCGACAACTTAGCGCCCGTGGCTGGGATTGGCGTGATTGCCAATAGTCGTGATGAAGCGAAAAGCATTCAAGCCCCCGAAGTATCGTTGCAGGACTTAACGAAACGCATTACCTTCATCTAACAGCACATGCCCAATTCCGTTGACTACCAGATCGAAATCGCAGATGGGATTGTATTGATCAAAAATCAAAACACCACGATCGGCTACAGCCGATTTACTAGTGCAGGCGATGTCGAGTACATTTACGTTAACCCCATGTATCGCCGTCAAGGCTATGGCACCCTTTTGCTCAATGAAATTCGCCGCATTACCGGTCAGATTGGTTCGGTCCATACGCCGGTATCACCGCTCGGAACCGCATTCTTTGCGGGCTTGGGCATTGCCCTGCCCGATCAGGCTATACCGCAGCCAGGCGCCAAAGCGACGTGACTTCAGCCTTTCTGGCTTGATGCAAGGGGTCGCTGGTGTCGCTCACTTTAGGATGATTTGGTCTAGCATCCCTTTTTTCGATCACCGTTAAGCCGGCCGCTGCAATCCAGGATAGTAATTCGTCGCGTGAACGCAATTGCAAATGCTCTGCTAAATCGGACAGAATGAGCCAGCCCTCACCCTCTGGTAGCAGATGCTGTTTTAATTGGGATAAAAAACCATTGAGCATCCTGCTGTCAGGGTCGTATATGGCTCGCTCGATTGGCGAGCTGGGCCTAGCTGGCAACCAGGGCGGATTACAGACAATCAAGGCGGCCTTGTGTGGAGGAAATAGATCTGCATTGAGAATTTCTACCTGCTGCCCAAGGCCCAATTGCTGCATGTTTGCGCTAGCGCAGTCGAGTGCTCTGGGATCTTGATCGGTGGCGATAATCTGCTGAATACCCCGTTGCGCCAGTACAGCAGCCAACACACCGGTTCCTGTGCCAATATCAAAAGCCAATGAGTTGATTTTTAATGCAGGCGGAAGTGGCGCCTTTGCCACTAGCTCTACGTATTCGCCGCGGATAGGTGAGAAGACGCCGTAATGGGGAAATAGGCGTTGTGCCCCCTCTTTCAGCGACGGAATCAACACTCCTTTTTTGCGCCACTCATGGGCGCTAATGATGCCAAGTAATTCGCGCAACGAGAGTACGTAATCTTCCCTCACACTTCCAAATACCTCAAGGCATGCCTGCATTACCTCTGGTGCCCGTCGCAGCGAAATAGTGTGATCAGCCAATACAGAAATCAAAATCGAATCCAGAATTCTGGCGCGCTGCGCCTGCGCTTGGCGGTGTTGATTAAAAACAGTTTTCGGCTCCACCGTATTGACCGCATCTGGGTTAAGCTTGGCTTGACTTGCTGCCTTTTTTCGATTGCGCTTAACGGGTCTCTCAGCCCGCCGTGCAAGCGCCTGCAATAATTGTTTGGCATTTTGGTAATCACCGCGCCATAAAAAAGCACTCCCTTCAGAAGCAAGACGATATGCTGTATCAGCCGTTAGCGTGTCATCTGCAATCACTACCTTTTTTGGTGGCGGCAATCCTTTTTCTGACTGCCATCGCGCATCACGAACAGCGCCTTCTTCTGTCCAGCGCATGCAATTTTCACTGTCAATCATTACTGGCCTGCAGTAAAGCGGCCTTAAACTGCTCTACCGGCTGCGCGCCCTGAATGAGGAGGCGATCATTCAAAATCACGGCTGGCACAGAATGAATTCCGGCATCCAAGTAGAATTTCTGCTGCTCACGTACCGCCTCGTTAAACTCATCGCTCGCGAGTACCTCTGCGGCACGCTGGCGATCTAAGCCTGCTCGGTCAACGGCATCCAGTACATTTACATGGTCATCTAAATTGACGGCAAGCGTGAAATACGTCCCCAATAGCTCCCGTTTCAGGCGATGCTGCGCAGCACTGCCAAGCTCGAGTCCCGCCCAATGCAATAGGCGGTGGCAGTCAAAGGTGTTGTAGACCCATTTGCGTCCTTCTGGATGAAAAGGGAAGCCTACTTCAGCCGCACGCTTACGGATCTGCTCTTGGTTTTCACGAACCTGCTTTGGGCCTACGCCATACTTTTCAACCAAATGCTCAATCAAATCCTGTCCGCCAATCGGCATTTGCGGATTTAACTCAAACGGCTGAAAGTGCAAATCTACTTGTACCTGATCACCGAGCTCAGATAAAGCCTGCTCGAGTGCACCTAAGGCAACAGCACACCAGGGGCATGCAATATCGGATACAAAATCAATCTTGACTGTTTTCATTATTTTCTATGTCGCCTGGATTAAGCGGGTGGATGATCTTCTGGGCCTACCTTGAGCGCAATCAAAAAGCGGGAGACCATGTTGTAAGCTGCGATCACAGTGACTAACTCGACCGTACACGTATTGCCTAAGGCATCGCGTAAACGCACCATGAGCGCATCATCCACCTGAATGTTTCTGGTCATCTGCAGTGTGAGCTCAGCAGCGTCACACTCAACCGGACTAAAGCAGGCTTTGGGAAATTGCGGCGTGCCCAGCAAACGCAAGGCCTCGACCTGCTCTTCAGTGCCGCCCGCCTTTCTGAATGGCGGCGCATGGTGAAAAAATTCATACTCGGCGCCATTTAAAACCGCAACCCCACACATGGCCAATTCACGTAACTTGGGATCTAAAGCCAAGTTGTTCCGAATCTCACCCACAAAATGATTCCAACCCTCTGCAATTGGAATGCTGTGCAACAGCATGCGATCTAGGTTAATAAAGTCTCCGCCGCGGCGTTTACGGATGGCGGCCACCAAGTCTGCGGGCTCGGCTAAATCAATCGGAATGTACGGAATTGGGCGATTTTGAAGGGTTTCGGACATGGTGGTAATTTTGTATAAATAGCGGATTATCTAAGAGTAAAGACTACCACCCAAGGGCGGTGTGTTTGATAATAGAGGATGTTATTGATTACCTACCGCCAATGAAGCCGATTCTCAATATTGCCGCATACCAATTTGTTCGCCTGGAGGAGCTCGAGGAACTACGCCAGCAGATGCTCGATGCCCTGAGTGCGCGCCAACTGAAAGGTACTGTTTTACTAGCCGGAGAGGGCATTAACCTATTTTTGGCTGGCACTGAAGCCCTGTTGCGGGACTTTCTAGCCTGGCTACGTAGCGATCAGCGCTTTGCGTCTATTGAAGTTAAAGAAAGCTGGTCAGAAAGTCAGCCTTTTAAGAAAGCATTAGTCAAAATCAAGAATGAAATCATTCGCATGAATCACCCCACCATTCAGCCTGAAACCGGCAGAGCCCACTTCATTACGCCCACCAAGCTAGCGGAGTGGCTCGATCGCGGTACCGACGACTTAGGGCGACCGGTTGTGATGATTGATACCCGTAACCAATTTGAGGTCGAATACGGCACCTTTGAAAATGCCGTGAATTTTAATATCCAAAAGTTCAGTGAATTTCCAGAAGCCATTAAGGCGCATCAAGCCGAGTTAGCAGATAAAACCTTAATTAGTTTTTGTACGGGCGGGATCCGCTGTGAAAAATCGGGGCTTTACATGCGCGAGATCGGCATAGAACACAGCTACCAACTGGAAGGTGGCATCCTCAAATACTTTGAGGATGTGGGCTCAGCACACTACCAGGGCAGTTGCTTTGTCTTTGATGAACGTGAAGCCCTGGAACCCACTCTCGAATCGATTGGGATAGAACAATCGATTCGTAAGAAGCAGGCTTAACTCAGGTCGACTTACCGACTAGCTCAAAATGCTCTACAAAAGGCGGTTTTGTAAAGAAAGGTCCCACAATCGCACGCCAATCACCAAAGAGTGAAGACTCCCTGAAATCAACCATGTGATTTTCGAGCGTATCCCAATAGATCATCAGTAAATAACGCCCAGGCGATTCAATGCAGCGATTCACTTTGTAACCACGAAAGCCTTTTGATCTTGAAATAACGGTCTCAAGCCCACGAATAATGGCTTCATTAAATTCTGCGTGCTTGCTGGGATCAATTTGAATATCACAATGCTCCAAAATCATGGTGAATTTCCTCTAAAAAAATGTGTAATCACGCTATAGTAACTCCCAATAAACCCTCATTAGCAAAATGCGCTATTAATGCAAGCCAAGCAAGACCCCAAGAACATCGTGTCACTTTCAGCATGGGAACTCTTTATTGGGTTTACCAAAATTGGCCTATCGGGTTTTGGTGGTGTCTTGCCTTGGGCAAGGCGCACGATTGTGGAACAAAAAAAATGGATCACTGCTGCAGAATTCAATGCGATTTTGGGTATCTGCCAACTCGTTCCTGGACCCAACATTGTTAATCTTGCAGTGTGCATTGGCTCGCGTTTTGGCGGGGCAAAAGGTGCACTCGCAGCAATGTTGGGTCTTTTGCTGGGGCCGATTGCTGTGGTGTTGTTATTAGCCATGCTCTACGACCACTTTAGTTACCTCGAGGCAGTTCAGGCGATGCTCCACGGCGTATCTGCAGTCGGCGTTGGTTTAATTGCGGCAACGGGTTTTAAGATGTTGCGAGAAGAATTCCGCTACCCTCGCATGTTACTGGTGATTGCAGTAACCCTTTTTATTGCTATCTGGCTTGACCTGCCACTGGGGTGGGTTGTCTTGATTGCTTCGCCACTGGCCTTAGTGCTTGCTTGGTATAAAGCAAAAGGGATCACATGATCCTACTAAGTTTGTTTCTAACCTTATCTGCGTTCTCATTAATTGCGTTTGGTGGAATCAATGCGCTACTACCAACGCTCTTTGCAATTGCAGTTGAACAGCAGCATTGGATTGATGCTGATACGTTTGCCCATTATTTTGCGATTGCCCAAGCAGCACCAGGGCCTAATTTAATGACCGTAACACTCATTGGATGGCATGTGAGTGGCGTAGTAGGTGCGCTGATCGCAACGCTGGCCATTTGCTGGCCATCTGCTATTTTGATTTTTTGGCTGCAGCGATTAATCGGCGCAATGCGGCATGAGCGGGCCAAGCAAACCATTCAATTTGCGGCAGCGACACTTGCAGTTGGGCTCATTCTTGCCTCAGCCTGGCAGATTGCTCTGCAGATTAATACCAATTGGGTTGCTTATGCCTTAACCCTCAGTGCAGCATTCATTGCTACCGCGACTCGCTGGCATCCGCTATACCTCATTCTGATTGGCGCCGTTTTGGGATTGCTAGGCTTGATCTAAGCTTACTTGAGGGCTTGGTAAGTCATGATGCCAAGGAAAGTCAATACAAGCGAGCCAATCACGTGCAACAAAGCAGTCCCCACAGCCCAAGTGTATTCGCCACCTTGCATCATCTCAACCACTTCTGCAGAGAAACTCGAGAATGTGGTCAGTCCGCCTAAAAACCCAGTGATGATAAATAATCGCCACTCAGGCCCGATGGCAGCATTGTTACTAAAAAAAGCGACAGCAATGCCGACACAGTAACCGCCAAACAAATTAGCCAGCAAGGTGCCCAAGGGAAAGCTCGATACCATCCCCGCGCCCAAGACATTGAAGCCAGTACGCAATAGCGCACCGAAGCCGGCTCCACAAAAAATGGCTACGAGTGATGTTCCCATATTCTGCATTGTAGTTAATGGACGAGGAAGGACAGCATACTAATTGAGCCCATCTCAATTCCATTAGTAATGATTTCCACCTGCTCGCCACTGCCTTGCAGTGCTAAAGGGTACAAAGCAGGCCAATAGTGCTCTGGCGTTGGGATCGACAGCCGAGCCGCATCACCCGCCCCTTGCCAGTCAAGCAAATGAGAATGCTGATGGGCCAAAAGCTGACTCATAAAGAATTGATTGAACTCAGTTGCCCATGGTAGCGGCGCTGCATCCGCGCCCCAATCAATTAAGCGTAAGTTATGAACAATGTTTCCGCTACCTAAAATCAAGATGTTTTCATCGCGCAAGGGTGCCAATTGTTTAGCTAGCGCGTAGTGTTCTTCGGCGCTAAGTGATCCATCTAAGCTGAGCTGTACTACCGGCACATCGGCATTCGGATACAGATAGCGCAACACCGACCACGCCCCATGATCGATTCCCCATTCGTGCTCTTCTAAAACTACCGCTTGCTTTAACAAAGACTGGACGCGTTGTGCGAGGGCCGGACTGCCCGGCGCAGGATATTGAATTTGAAACAGGGCTTCGGGAAAGCCGCCAAAATCATGGATGGTTTTAGGCCGCTGCATCGCCGCAAGCCAAACGCCTCGCGTCAGCCAATGGGCCGAGATCACGAGAATGGCATCGGGTTTATGGAGGCGCCTACCGAGTCCCGCCCATGCATCTGTATGGCGATTCGGCTCTAAAGCGTACATCGGGCTGCCATGCCCAATAAAAACTGCGGGCTGGCGGTGTTTGCTCATTTCCGGCGGGAAGCAGGCTTCAACCGAAAACTAAGGGCATGAATGCCGCACTGCGTTGCGGCAATTAGCCAAATACATAACCCGTATGGGCGGCAACCAAGGCAAACAAAATGGCCAAGCTGGTCGCGACCGCCAACATCACGATCAAGGTGATGATCTTTTTATTGATCTCGTCTTTACTTTCTTTGTGCCACTCATTCATAACTCATCCTTCAACAGTGCGTATTCAAGTGCAGATTGCAATACCGCAATTATCCACCATATGGCTGGCGACTTGGCGGGTTGCCGGGTGCTTTAGCGACCGCGGCCAGCTTTGCGCATCATGCCTTTACCGCCCCCAAAACCACTGGGCGGTTTGCCACCAGCGCCCTGAGGGCCCTTGCCGGCAGGGGGACGAACAGGCGGTTTAGCCACAATGGGGCGGGCTGGAATCTTGGTAGCGGGTTTTTTTTCTTCAGTCACGATGGGCTCCTGTGGATATCATGTTGCCATGATAAGTGCCTTTTCGATAGAAGCAATAGCCGTCAATGCGATTCCGCTGATTTTGGCCATCACCATTCATGAGGCAGCGCACGGTTATGTTGCCAAACGGCTCGGGGACAACACCGCTTTCCTGCTCGGAAGGGTCACCTTAAATCCCTTTAAACACATCGATTTAGTCGGCACCTTGGTGATTCCCTTGGCCTTAATTTTGCTCAATTCCGGCTTTTTAATCGGCTATGCCAAGCCGGTGCCGGTGCGCTTTGATCGCTTGAAAAACCCCAAAATCGACATGATTTGGGTTGCCTTAGCAGGGCCTGGATCTAACTTCATACAGGCAATTGCGTGGGCCATCCTGTGGTTTATGCCGCAACTCTTGGGCATCGAGGAGCCCTATTTGGGGGCGGTTGCTAAGGCGGGAGTGATGTGGAATATCAGCCTCTTGGTATTTAATCTGTTGCCGATTCCGCCGATGGATGGTGGGCGAGTCCTAACCGGTCTCCTGCCTTACCGCCAGGCTGTACCCTTTAGCCGAATTGAGCCATGGGGCTTTTTTATCGTCTTAGGCCTAGCTCTCACGGGGCTGATTAGTGTTTGGTGGATGCAACCTTTAAGTAGCTTCTTTTTATCGATCATCCGTTTCTTAATGTGGCCACTGCAGTACTTGCTATAAAAAAGTAGCCGCGCTTGCTTAAAAGGCGCCGAAGTGGGTTATGCTGATCCGGTAATTACCCTTTTCATTCATAAGGAGTTAACATGTCGACTCGTTCATTTGCCACTAGCACTGGTCTGCGCATGCTGGCAGCTTCCATCATTGTGATTGCAGCAAGCCCCGCTTCTGCGCAGTTTCAAAAACCAGAAGATGCCATTAAATACCGTCAAAGCGCATTCAGCCTAATCGGAACCCACTTTGGACGGATTGGTGCGGTTGTCAAAGGTGAAGTGCCTTACAACAAAGATGATGTTGCCAAGAATGCAGCTATTGTTGCAACCCTATCCACTCTGCCATGGCAGGGCTTTGGCGCTGGCACGGAAGGTGGTAAAGCCCAGCCCGGAATCTGGACGGAGGCTGCTAAATTTAAAGCGGGATCAGAGAAAATGCAGACCGCGATTGCTGAACTCAATCAAGCGGCCCAGTCAGGCAATCTAGATAACATCAAAAAAGCATTTAGCGCTACAGGACAAACGTGCAAAGCCTGTCACGACGACTTTAGAAAGAAATAATTCCCAGAGCATAAAGCAGCAGTACCGAAATTACACACAGCGATACCAATGCAGTGAGTCGCTGTGGCGTCCCGTCTTTAGAGGCATGGAGTGCGAAAGCAGGCAGACCACTGCCATCGCGCTCCACATCCACCTCTTTATCGCCTTGAATCATCGGCATCACGATCGACACACGCTTGACCCATTGGTAGTAGGCAATCGCCAAGAGGTGCAAACCAATTAGTCCAAACAGAATGTTGGAATTCAATTCATGAATACTGCCAAGTAAACTGACGGTAGCGTTGGGCACGTACTTAGCAAGCGGTCCTTGAAAGAGAATGTCATCGTCTGTAAACAAGCCGGTACCAGCCTGAATACCAAGCACCAGCAATAAAGCAATCACCGATAGGCTACCGAGCGGACTATGGCCGAGGCCCCCGCCTTCCTTGCCAGCAAGAAAGGCAAAGAGGCGCTGCGGACTTGGAACAAAGGTAATGAAGCGCGAGTGCACCGCGCCAATAAACCCCCACAGCACCCGAAACAAAACCAAACTCAACACAGCGTAACCAAAATAAGCATGCCACTGCATCCAATAACCGCCGATATTGACGCAGACCACTGCACCCGTAATGCATATCACCAGAAGCCAATGGAATAGCCTGGTTGGTAAATCCCAGATTCGCAGGGTTCTTTTCATAACGAAAAGAATAAAGCAATCCCACAGCCAATACTAGCCATGGGATTGATAGTGCGATGCCTTAATCGATCTTAGGCAGCTCTTTTTGGATGATCTTTAAACCTTCGCGCAGAATAGAGTCATAGCGATCACGCTCAGCCCGAATGGTTTCTGGGTTCCATTCAAAAAAGCCTTCGCCGGTCTTCATGCCGAGCTTGCCGCTTTTAACGCGATCACTCAAGCTTTTGGCGATATTGGGTGAGTTATTGAGCGAGGGATAAATACTGGCTCCTGCCGCAGCGTGTACCTCAAGCCCAGCATGATCGCGCTGCATCACTGGGCCAGCGGCAAGATAGCGAAACCCAAAACCAAAGCGCACAGCCTTGTCGACATCTTCTGGCGTAGCAATGCCTTCATCGATTAAGTAGAAGGCCTCACGCGAAAGTGCATGCTGCAAACGGTTTGCCAAAAATCCATGCAAATCTTTTTTCACCATCACCGGCACCATGCCGCAGGCAGTCATGAGGCGCGACAAACTCTCGGCCACCATCTTGGCGGTTTTCTCCCCACAAATCACTTCAACGCAGGGCACGATATGCGCTGGCATAAAAAAATGCAAACCAATCATGCGCGCTGGCGTTTTGAGGCCAACTGCAATCTCGCTAATCGGAAAGCTTGAACTGTTACTCGCTAATACAGCTTCAGGCTTGGCGCGCTTTTCCAGTTCAGCAAAGAGCGATTGCTTTAAGTCAAGTCGCTCGGGTATGCACTCAATGACCAAATCAACATCGGCCCAATCAACTTCATCCAATGACCCAGCCACGGTCAACAAATGAATGCGGTTTTCATAACCCAATTCGGTCATAGCATTAGCAAAGTAATTGGGTAAGTGCGCACGTCGCTCGGTGGTCAGCTCAACTACTTGCGTCGCACAGCCGCCGCGTGCACACACGGCTGCAACATCCGCGCCCATGGTGCCGCCACCGATAATCACCACCTTCGTTTCTGCTGGGGTAAACAGCATTTTATTTTCCTTTCAGCACTGGTGCAGAACGCGTAGCTGCTGGCACCATAAAATCAAAATCACAACCCACATCTGCCTGCGTGACCGTCGTTTGGTAAAGATGGCGGTAGCCTGTGGCGGGGATATTCAAACGCACTGCCGGCGGCGCTAATTCAGCAAGGCGGCGTGCAATTTCAGCATCGTCCACTAACAACTCAATGCGGCGTGCATCCACATCTAATTCAATGAGATCGCCATTACGCACAATTGCAAGTGGGCCATTTTCAGCAGACTCGGGAGTAATGTGCAGGACGATGGTGCCAAATGCAGTGCCACTCATACGCGCATCGGAGATCCGTACCATGTCTTTGACTCCGGCCTGTGCCAGCTTTTTGGGGATCGGCAAATACCCTGCCTCTGGCATACCGGGGGCGCCTTTGGGGCCGGCGTTTTGCAATACCAATACATCATCCGCCTTGACATCTAAATCATCTCGATCGATGCGCAGGGCCAAATCTTCGAGCGAACTAAATACCACTGCGCGGCCACGGTGCTTGAGCAAGGCCGGCGATGCGGCAGAGTGTTTAATCACAGCACCGCGGGGCGCTAAATTGCCTTTCAAAATAGCCAGGCCGCCGACAGGATAAATCGGTTCTTGCGCAATCCGAATCACCTTACGATTGCGAGTGACTGGAGCAGCATCGATCTCTTCACCCAAGGTTCTGCCACTCACTGTCATGCAATCTAAATATAAATGCGACTTCAGTTCGCGCAATACTGCCATGAGACCGCCATCTTCATTGAGGTGCTCCATGTAATGCATGCCACTGGGTTTTAAATCGACTAGCACTGGCACAGTGCGGCCCAAACGATCAAATGCCTCAAGATCAATTTTGACGCCCAAGCGAGCAGCAATCGCTGTGAAATGAATCAAGGCATTGGTTGATCCGCCAATCGCATGCAGTACTGTCAAGGCATTCGTCAGCGACTCCAAGGTCAAAATGCGGGCTGGCGTTAACGCTTGCTCGGCTGGCATCTTCGCTAATTCCACTGCCCTGCGACCCGTTAACTCAGCTAAACGAAAGCGTTCTGCCATTACAGCGGGTACTGCTGCTGTTCCAGGCAAGCTCATTCCGGCTGCCTCAACCATGCAAGCGATGGTACTAGCGGTGCCCATCACCATGCAGGTGCCAGTTGTCGGGGCAAGTTTTTCATTGACCGCATCAATTTCGGTTTGGTCAATTTCCTTGGCGCGGAACTTGGCCCAATAGCGGCGGCAGTCAGTGCAGGCGCCCAAGCGATCGCCTTGATAAGTGGTCGTGAGCATCGGGCCCGTAGGAATTGAGATGACGGGCACATCAACACTGGCCGCGCCCATTAGTTGCGCTGGTATGGTCTTATCGCAACCGCCAATCAAGATGACAGCATCAACGGGTTGAGCGCGCATCATTTCTTCGGTGTCGAGCGCCATTAAATTACGCAGATACATACTCGTTGGAAAAGCGAAGGACTCGTGCACCGATATGGTCGGGAAAACCATGGGCATCCCGCCGGCCTGCATCACACCACGCTTGGCAGCTTCAATCATTTGTGGCACGTTGCCATGGCATGGATTGAAATCGCTGAAAGTGTTCGTAATGCCAATAATCGGTCGGTCGAGCGCGCTGTCACTAAAGCCCATAGCTTTGATGAAGGCTTTTCGTAGAAATAGGGAGAAACCAGCATCTCCGTAACGGGTTAAACCCTTACGCATACCGCTTGGATTGTTATTGGAGTTCGCTGAATTGCTCAAAGGGGCTTCCTGTTGATGTAGGTCCGAGAAAGTGATGAATTTGTTAAACCCACTTACAATAGCGCATTATTTCAATAAAAATAGTAGTGAGACATGATCCCCGTCAATTCGGTGTTGCAGGTCGGTTCGTTTCCAGAAGTGATGCAAGCGGAAATCAACCAAAGCCTGAAAACAGTGCAATTAATCAATCCCCATGAGCCCGTTCCTGCTGGTTCGTATGAGGCGATCCTGACACGCTCCAATACCCCGATTCCTGAAAGCCTGCTACGCCAAATTCCAAATCTGAAATTAATCGCCTGCTGCGGAGTTGGCTTCGACAATCTTCCTTTAGATTATCTTAAGAGCCACGGCATTCAGGCCAGCACTACTCCGGGCGTTCTCAATGATGCCGTGTGTGAGCTGGGTATTGGCCTTCTGTTTGCCTTATTGCGTCGCCTACCTGCGGCTGATCTATTTACCCGTTCTGGTGCATGGCAAGAACAAGCCTTCCCGATTACAACTACCCTAGCTGGCAAAACAGTGGGTATTGTGGGTTTAGGGCGAATTGGTCAGGACCTCGCTAAGCGTCTGGAGGCATTTGGCGTGACGATTGCCTATACCGGGCCTAGCGCTAAACCATGTTCTTACACCTTCTTCAGCAGCGCAGTTGCGCTGGCTGAGGCAGCCGATGTGCTGATGTTGACCTGCCCAGGGGGCCCTGAAACCGAGCGCATGATCGACGTAAATGTCTTAAATGCCCTAGGACCGAATGGGTATTTAGTCAATATTGCCCGCGGCAGTGTGGTGGACGAACCCACTTTGATTTCTGCATTGCAACAAAATCGTATTGCTGGGGCAGCACTCGATGTATTTGAAAATGAACCCCGGTTGAATTCTGCCTTCCTGCAGCTCCATAATGTGGTGCTGAGCCCCCACATCGGAAGTGCTACACGTGAAACACGCCAAGCGATGACTCGTTTGGCAATTGATAACTTAGAGGCATTTTTTAAACGCCGTCCTTTATTAACACCAGTCCACTAGAAACCGGAGATCCCATGTCGACCCCCAAGGCTTCCTCACTGTCCGCAGTGCTTTCACCTGTCATCACCCCATTCAATGCGGATGGCAGCCCCAATATTCAAAAACTGCTTAAGCAATGCAAATGGCTTGAGGCCAATGGCGTTGGTCATGCCGTCTTTGGCACCAACTCCGAGGCAAACTCGATCTCGACTGCGCAAAAGTTGCATGCACTCGACGAGCTCATTCGCGGCGGACTCAATCCTGCAAACATGATGCCTGGCACTGGCGCCTGCTCGATTGATGCAGCAGTTCAAATGACGAAGGCAGCAGTAGACGCCAAATGCGGCGGCGTACTAATGCTGCCACCCTTCTATTACAAAGACATTTCAGATGATGGCTTGTTTGCCCACTTTGCCGAGGTAATTGAGAAAGTAGGCGATCCCAAGTTACAGGTTTACATTTATAACATTCCGCCAGTGACGAAGATTTCCTTAAGTCTTGCCTTGCTCGAGCGACTGGTTAAAGCCTATCCCAATACCGTAATTGGCATGAAAGACAGTTCGGGCGACTGGGCCTACACCGAGTCAGTCATTAAGTTATTGGCTCCAGAAGGCTTCCGCGTCTACGCTGGCAGCGAAGTATTTTTAATGCGCACCATGCGCGCTGGTGGTGTCGGCTGCATATCCGCAACGGCAAACGTCAATCCCAAGGCCATTGCCACTTTAGCTGCCAACTGGCAAGCGGCTGGGGCAGACCAGCATCAAGCTGAATTGGATCAAGTGCGTGCTATCTTCCAAAAGTATCAAATGATTGCGGCCCTGAAAACAGCGGTAGCGCACTACAGCAAAGATGCCGACTGGCTGCGCATTCGCCCTCCGTTAATGCCCTTAGGTGCTGACCAGCAAAAGAAATTGATTGCTGAATTGGATGAAATTCACTTCTCGATGCCGGGGCTTTAAGGAATTAGTTGGATTTTTGCTAAATATAATGTTTACTTGCTACACCCTTTAATAAACATACTAGGAGATAACAAAAAATGAAACTGTTAAAAATCCTTGCACTAACGCTCAGCTTAGGCTGCATCAGCGTTCAAGCGCAAAACATTTCGATTGCCACCGGTGGTACAGGCGGTGTTTACTACCCCATGGGCGGTGGTTTGGCAGCAGTATTGTCAAAGCACGTTCCCGGCATGTCGGCCACCGCCGAAGTAACCGGCGGATCGGTGGATAACTTGAAGCTCATTGGTACAGGTAAACCCTATGTTGGTTTCTCGATGGCCGATGCCGCAAAAGACGCTATTTCGGGTGAAGACAAATTTAAGGGTAAGCCAATTGATCTGCGCACCTTATTAATTCTGTATCCAAACCAGATGCACGTTACAACAGTGGAATCTACTGGCATTAAGACCATGCAAGACCTCAAAGGCAAGCGCGTTAGCACTGGCTCCCCCGGTAGCGCTACCGAAGTGATGGCCTTCCGTCTCTTAGAAGCAGCCGGCCTGGATCCAAACAAAGATGTGAAACGCGAGCGTTTGAGCGTTGCCGAATCTGTAAACGCAGTGAAGGATCGCAAGATTGATGCATTCTTCTGGGTTGGCGGCCTGCCAACTGCAGCGGTCACCGATTTAGCCAACAGCCCTGGCATGAAAATTGTCATGGTAGATAGTGCTGCAGAAGTACCTGCAATGAATAAGAAATACGGTAACTTGTATTTCCCATCGACCATTTCCAAGCAAACCTATAGCGGCATGACGAAAGACAACAACGTTGCTGCTGTTGCCAATATTTTGGTTGTCAGTTCAGCCATGTCGGATGCAGAAGCTTACAAAATCGTGAAGGCTATTTTTGATAACCAGTTGGAATTGGTTCGCTCGCATGCCGAGTATCGCAATGTGAAGCTAGAAAATCAAAAGGCAAACGCAGTACCAGTTGCGTATCATCCAGGCGCCTTAAAGTACTTTAAAGAAAAAGGTATCAAGGTAAATTAATCACCTGAATACCAATGTAGTTTGAATTGAAGATAAAAAATTAGGCAGGGACATGACCCAAGCAGCAATTGATACAGCAACACAAGAAAAGTTAGACGCCTTCATTAAGCAGGAAGAAGGCGACTCCAATGACTACAAAGGGCTATTGGCTAAATTTATAGTCCTGGTTGCTGTAGGCATGTCCTTGTTTCATTTATATGCAGCCTATTACATCGTGCCAACCCACCAGTTACGGGTTGTGCACGTTGCCTTAGTTCTTTTTTTACTGTTTCTGAGTTTTCCAATTTCCAATCGCTTTAAAAATCGATTGATGTGGTGGGACGTTCTTTTTAGTCTCCTCGCAATCTATATTTCGTATTACATCCTCAGTGGTGGCGATAATTTTACCGATCGCAATACCGCACCCGATCCTAAAGATGTTTATTTGGGCATTGCCTTAATCCTCCTTATTCTGGAAGGCGTGCGACGCACCAATGGCATGATCCTCGTTGCCGTAACGGTTGGCTTCTTGCTTTATGCCCTTTTTGGCAATCATTTACCGGCCCCGTGGACGCACAAAGGCTATGACTTAGACCGCCTCGTGGGTTTCATGTACATGACCTTAGAGGGTATTTACGGCACTGCGATTGATGTGTCTGCAACCCTCATTATTTTATTTACGATCTTTGGCGCCTTTTTACAGTTCACTGGCGCCGGCAAGTTCTTTATTGATTTTTCCTTTGCTGCCATGGGCGGAAAATCCTCTGGCGTCGGTCGCACGATTGTGCTGTCCTCTTTCTTACTTGGCGGCCCCTCCGGTTCCGGAGTTGCAACAACCGTTACTGTTGGATCAGTTGCCGCCCCGATGCTGGATAAAGTGGGTTACGAAAAAAATGCGGCAGGTGGCTTACTAGCAGCAGGCGGTCTGGGCGCAATTATTTCCCCTCCGGTACTTGGCGCTGCCGCTTTCTTAATTGCTGACTTTTTGAAGATTTCCTATTTGGATGTGCTCTTAATGGCGTGCATTCCAACCATCTTGTTTTACCTCGGATTGTTTGTCATGGTTGAGATCGATGTACGTAAGTACAAGATGAAGAGCATTCATTTTGAATCTGCAGAATCTGCATGGCAACTTGCAAAGAAGTATTGGTTTCACTTCTTTTCGCTGATTTCCATCGTGGTGTTCATGCTGATGGGATTCTCTCCCGTATTGTCGGTGTTTGCTGCGACTGTGGTTTCGGCCCTGACCAGCATGCTACGCGAAGATACCGCGATCATTCCCTATGCCTGGTTTAAAGGTAAGATGCCGATTCTATCCGGCCTATACAACTCCAATCTAACTAAATCCTTGGCTGCAGGCTCTACTGGTGTCTTAGCAATTGCAGCAACCTGCGCAGGTGCTGGACTCATTGTGGGTACCGTTACCCTTACTGGCCTTGGACTCAAATTTAGTTCGATTGTGATTCAATACGCCGATGGCTCTTTACTCCTAACCGCGATCTTTACTGCCTTAGTGGTATGGGTGGTTGGCCTGGCTGTGCCCGTTACTGCCTCTTATATTATTTGCGCTGTGATTGCCGCCCCCGCTCTGATTAACCTGGGCGTACCGGCATTTGCGGCGCACATGTTCATTTTCTATTACGCCGTTCTCTCCGAAGTATCCCCGCCGACCGCCTTATCGCCGTTTGCTGCCGCGGCGATCTGTAAGGGTGATCCGTACAAGACAACTCTGCAGTCCTGGAAATACGTTGCTCCTGCAATTTTGGTGCCCTTCATGTTTGTGCTGGATAAGTCGGGCGTTAGTTTGCTGCTGATGGGATCAACATCAGCACTTGAACAAGCCAATTGGAGTGAGATCGCCTGGATTACCTTTACTGCCATTGCCGGAATTATTTGCCTTGCTGGCGGCTTACAAGGGTGGTTTATTGAAAAGACCAATCGCCTCGAGCGCATTGTCATGATTGCATCTGGTGTAGCGCTGGCCTACCCATCGAATGAGGCTGATGTAGGCGGCTTTATCGGTTTTGGCCTAGTTCTCCTCTCCCAAATGATTCGCAACCGCCGGCAGCGGCCGCCAGCAATCGCCTAAGACTTCTGACATTCGCTTTTGAGTGTAGTGATCAAAATAATGCCCGCACGATGCGGGCATTATTCTTTTGGGATTCTAGGCAATATCGCCTGGGCGGCTAGATTACTTGGTGATTTTGCTCCAAGCGGATTTGCCTGCGTACTTTTGAATGGCTTTTTCATCGAACTCAAAACCCAATCCAGGGGTTTTGTGCAAGATCAAATCACCATTTTTAAATGCCAATTGCTTGTTGATTAAGTTACGGAAATTGAGCACCTGATTATCTAGGAAGAACTCCACAAAACGGGCATTGGGTGTTGCTGCAACCAGCGGCGCGTGCAAATCATGCATCCAGTGCGGACAGACTGTTAC
>CAZWPR010000017.1:0-34782 GCA_964636135.1 uncultured Polynucleobacter sp. | reverse complement strand
ACCCAAGGATTCTGCATGAGCAACTAAGCTATCGGGAGGCATTGGATCGCCGCAAACGGCAATCGCATTAGCTCGAAACACGCCGGCCTTTTCTCGCGCAATTTTTTCTCGGGTGTCACCTAAAAAAGCAGCATGGTCTATATCGATACTGGTCACAATCGCGCAGTCGGCATCCAGCACATTGATTGCATCTAGGCGGCCGCCCATGCCCACTTCCAAAATAACCGCATTTAATTTAGCTTCTGCAAATAGACGCATGATGGCCAAAGCCGTAAATTCAAAATAAGTGAGCGTGGGGGCATCAGGCAGACCGACCCTTGCTGCTTCAACTTCGGCAAAATGCACTAGCAACTGGGCATCGCTGGCATCCACGCCATTAATGCGCGCGCGCTCATTGAATTTGAGCAAGTGAGGTGATGTGTGGCAGCCTACGCGATAACCCGCTGCCAGCAAAATACTCTCTAAAAAAGCACAGGTTGAGCCTTTGCCATTGGTGCCCGCAACGGTAATAATTGGACAATCAAAGCGAAGGTCAAGGGCTGCTTTAACACGATTTATCCGCTCAAGGCCCATATCAATTCCGACCGGGTGGGCCGTTTCGAGGTGACTAAGCCATGCCTCAAGGCTAGAGAAGCAAATTGGATCTGGGTTTGATTCGCTCAACGCTTTATAGGTACTAAGAGGATGAACCAACGGCAGCAGTGATCGACGGCTCTGGTAGTTTTTGTAAGAGCGCGAGTATGCGGGCAATCTCAGCACGCATGTTACGGCGATCCACAATCATGTCAACGCCGCCCTTTTGCATTAAAAACTCGGAGCGCTGAAATCCCTCTGGCAATTTTTCACGAACGGTTTGTTCAATCACCCGGGGTCCAGCAAAACCAATTAATGCTTTGGGTTCGGCCATGACCACGTCGCCCATGAAAGCAAAGCTAGCCGAAATGCCGCCCATGGTAGGGTCAGTTAGCACGCTAATGTAAGGCAATCCTGCCTTTGACAGTTTCGTTAACATCGAATTTGTTTTCGCCATTTGCAACAGAGACAATAGACTCTCTTGCATGCGCGCACCGCCAGTAGCTGTGATGCAAATAAAGGCACATTTTTTATCAATCGCTTCTTGAGCGCCACGGGCGAAACGCTCACCCACAACCGAGCCCATCGAGCCGCCCATGAATTGAAATTCAAAACACGCAGTAACAACGGGAATCGACTCAATCTTTCCACCGAGAACCACCAAGGCATCGGTTTCACCCGAAACGTCTACCGCCTCTTTGATGCGATCAGGATATTTTTTGGAATCCTTAAACTTCAGAGGGTCAACCGGAAACACATTGGCACCAATCTCATATCGGCCCTTTGGATCCAGCAAGCTATCTAAGCGTTGACGTGCACCAATGCGCATGTGATGACTGCATTTTGGGCATACCGATAGATTGGCTTCAATATCGGTGCTGTATAAAACGGCTTCACATCCAGGGCACTTCACCCACAAGCCCTCAGGAACAGACTTGCGATTAGCAGGGTCTGTATGCTGAATTTGCGGCGGGAGAAGTTTATCGATCCAGCTCATGTAATTTAGCTATCCAATGCAGTGCGAATCTCGCGTATGAAATGTTCAAGTGATTGTACCGCCTCGCCCGGAGATGCCTCTTCCAATAAACGAATGATGCGACTGCCAATCACAACGGCATCGGCCGTGTTAGATACAGCCTTGGCGCTGGCCGCATCATGAATACCAAAACCAACCGCAATCGGTATGGGAGTAGCCGCTCGAATTTGCGGGATGATGCTCGCCACATCTTGGGTATTCAGGTTATTAGCACCGGTCACGCCGCGCAATGAAACGTAGTAAATATAGCCGGATGCTATTTTGGCAGCCTCTTTAATGCGCGTTGGCGATGAGGTTGGAGCCAATAGGAAAATTGGATCTACTCCAGCCGCACGCATCTGCTGCGCAAAATCAACGCACTCTTCCGGTGGGTAATCCACAATCAATACCCCATCTACACCAGCTGCTTTGGCCTCGGCTGCAAAACGGGCGGCGCCCATTTGCTCGACTGGATTGGCGTAGCCCATCAGCACGACAGGCGTGTTGGTATCGGTCTCCCGAAATGCTTTCACCATCTCCAGGCAGTGGCGCAAGGTAACGCCCTGACTCAGCGCCCTTTCGGATGAACGCTGGATCACCGGACCATCGGCCATCGGATCAGAAAAGGGCACGCCAAGCTCAATCACATTGGCGCCACCACGAACCAGTGCATGCATGAGCGCAACCGTTAAGCCGGGTTCTGGATCGCCGGCAGTAATAAAAGGCACTAAGCCTTTTTTACCTGCCTGTTTTAGATCGCTAAATACCGCTGAAATTTTCGACATAAATCCGCTCTACCCCTTAACCTTCGGATCCGGTTGCTTGTGCAACGGTATGCATGTCCTTATCGCCACGGCCAGATAAGTTCACCAAAATGGTTTTATCTTTTGGTAGGGTGGCAGCAAGCTTGCATGCATATGCAATCGCATGAGCAGACTCTAAGGCGGGAATGATGCCTTCAATTTGGCAGCAATCATGAAAAGCTTTGAGCGCTTCTTGGTCCGTAATTGCCACATACTCAGCACGACCAGAATCTTTCAGCCAAGCATGTTCAGGGCCAACTCCTGGATAGTCCATGCCAGCAGATACCGAATGCGTCTCCGCAATTTGGCCATTCTCATCTTGCAGTAAATAGGTGCGGTTACCGTGCAATACGCCTGGCTTGCCGACGCACAATGCAGCAGAGTGTGCTGCTGTATTGAGGCCATGACCAGCCGCCTCAACGCCAACGAGTTTGACTTCCGGATAATCAATATAGGGATAAAAAATCCCCATGGCATTTGAGCCGCCGCCAACGCAAGCCATGACATAGTCTGGCTGACGACCGATCATGTCCGGCATTTGCACTTTGCACTCTTCTCCAATGACACTCTGAAAGTCACGGACCATCATCGGATATGGGTGTGGACCAGCAACCGTTCCAATAATATAAAAGGTATCTTCCACATTGGTAACCCAGTCGCGCATCGCTTCATTCAAGGCATCTTTTAAAGTTTTCGTACCCGACTCGACGGGCACTACCTTGGCGCCCAAGAGCTTCATGCGAAAGACGTTTTGCGCCTGACGGGCCACATCGACTGAGCCTTGATATACCGTACAGTCGAGACCAAAGCGCGCGCAAATGGTGGCGGTAGCAACGCCATGCTGTCCTGCGCCGGTTTCTGCAATGATGCGCGGCTTGCCCATGCGCTTAGCCAACATGGCCTGCCCAATGACGTTATTAATCTTGTGCGCACCGGTATGGTTTAAGTCTTCGCGCTTTAAATAAATCTGCGCGCCACCCAGCATTTCACTCCACCGTTTGGCGTGATACACGGGGGACGGACGACCAACAAAGTGCTTGAGCTCGTAATGAAACTCTTCAATGAATTCAGGATCGTGCTGGTATCGTGCGTATGCATCTTTTAGCTCTTCTAGAGCAAACATGAGTGTTTCTGAAACGAAAACACCGCCGTAAGGGCCAAAGTGCCCGCGTGAGTCCGGCTTATCGTACATAGTTACCTCTTTTGATTGGGTTACCGCATTGGTTTCTTGGAATCGGCCAGTCGAACTGCCTCAATAAACTGGGCCATTAAAACGGCATCTTTAATGCCTTTAGCGCTTTCAACGCCGCTCGAAATGTCCACAGCACAGGGTTGTAGGCGCGCAATCGCTTCGCCCACGTTGTGTGCGTTCAACCCACCACTCAAAACGACCCGAGGCGCGTTTGCGCTTACCCATGCTTCTGGAATCCATTGCCAATCAAAAGGAATACCGCCTCCACCATAGCCCTCAACCAGCGCATCCAGCAAGAAACCGGCTGCTTGCCTATATTGTAGGGAAAAATCGGCGAAAGCGAAGCCCTCGTCCACTCGGCCTGCCTTGATCCAAGGATCCCCAGCCGCTAGGCGCTGGCACTCTTCAGGGCTCTCATCCCCATGAAATTGCCATAAGGTAATGGGGGCATAGGCTCGAATTGCCGCAAACTCAGCATCGGAGGCGTTTACAACAAGGCCAACAGCGTCTACCCCGGCTGGCAAGCGGGAAATGAGGCCGGCCGCATGCTGCGGACTAACCGCCCGTGGGCTGGGACGATAAAACACAAAACCAAGTGCATCTACGCCAGAATTCACTGCAAAATCAACATCTTCCGGGCGTTTAAGGCCGCAAATCTTGATGCGGGTACGATCTGGCGCGTAGTGAAGTAATCCCATGACTAAATCATAATCCGCTTCGGTTGTTCAGGAACGGGCTCTTGCAGCAAAGCGATGACCTCAGCTGGAAGCCATGAATGCGCCAGCCAAGGCGCAGGAATCTGGTACTCCGGCGGATAGCCTACCCGAGCCAAATAAAGGCCGTCCGGTGAAAACGTCGGCGCAGCCAATTGGCGGCTTTTCGCCGCCAATACCTCAGCCAACCAGCCTAAGGGCTGCTTTCCTTGGCCGATGGCCAACAGACTGCCTACTAGATTTCGAACCATATGGTGCAAAAAGGCATTGGCCCGAACCACAATATAGACCCAGGGCTTCTGATCCAAAATATGAATGTCGTAGACCGTTTTAACTGGTGTTTTGCTCTGGCACTCCGATGACCTAAAAGAAGAAAAGTCATGCTCTCCTAAAAGGCATTGGCCAGCCAATCGCATTGCATCGGTATCCAGCCACTTATCGGCAGCCAGCATCAAATAACCAGCGCGGGATGCCACACTCGGCGCACGACAAGGACCCACGTGCAAGGCATACACATAACTGCGCTCAAATGCGGAAAAGCGCGCATCAAACGATGCATCGACCGTTTGAGCCCAGTTCACCACAATATCGCTTGGCAAAAAACTATTAAGGCCGCGCACCCAAGACCACGAATCACGGAGAGTGCCACAATCAAAATGCGCTACCTGACCAAGCGCATGCACTCCGGTATCGGTTCGTCCAGCAGCGGTGACTCGAATGGGGTTTGTATGCAAATCGGTATCGCCAATAAAAGCCTGTATAGCCCGCTCTACTTTATCTTGTACGGTGTTTTGACTGGGCTGCGTTTGCCACCCGACAAATCGGCTGCCATCGTATTGCAAGCCCAGAGCAATGCGCATCATCTACTTAGCTTGGCAAACACGGGTTCGCATGCCAATTAGCTACTACGCCGCTGGATGTCCGACAGCAGATCTTTGGCTTCCGCCACAAGAGATGCATCGACTGCATTCGACGAATCGAGACTAAGCTGAATGATGTCATCCAAGCTGCGCGTTGCAGCTGCAAAATCTTCAATCGTCATATAGGCTTTGGCAAGATTGAGTTTGACACGCAATGCGTCATTCCGAATAGCCGGGTCGCTTTTAGCTGGCGTCAATTCAAGATCAATACCAGCAAATAAGTTCTTAGCTCTCTCCGGCATGCCGTGACTCGCTGATGAATGAATCGCATCACCCTGCTGCGGCACGGACGCGGATTTAACCGCATGCATTGGCGCGCTTCGTTCCGACTGCCGGGCATGACGCGCCATAAACCACAATAAGAGCCCAGTAAATGCAATGATGCTCAGCGCAAGTAATGCCGGAGCCCAGGAATTTTCCGCCACATCGGTCTTGGTGCCCGAGCCCGATTTCGACTGTGCCTTATTTGCATCGAGTAATTTTTGTAAATCGGCAATATTCTTTTCTAACTCAACAATGCGGGTGCGCGTTTGTTCCAGCATTTTTTCTTGGGCCACGATTTCTTCGGTGTAGCGCCGTTGATCGGAATTGGCGTCAGAACCTGGCCCAATGGTTAAGCGATCTTTTGCGGCAGCGGAATCATTCGCTGTCTTATTTGCCTCGCCTGATTTAGTAGCAGTTGCCTTAGCGGGGCCACTGTGGGACTCGGCCCACGCTTGATTGGCTTTTTCAACAAACTGGCTTGCTTGGGTTGGCGTAATCGATTGCAGCAAAGATTGGCTTGGCTTAACTAACTCTGCACCAGCAGGCAAACGATGAATACTGCCGCCCGCAAAGGCATCGGGATTGGCCTTATACAATGCCATGATGGTTTGATCTAAAGTGGCACCATCCAGAAGTGGCGCCATCTGCGCCGCAATCTCGCTTAAGGTTTGGCCGGGGCGCACTGTAACTTGATTTGGGTCACCCAGGAGTAAGGTGTAATTTTTAGTGAGCTGACCCGATGGCCATTGCAAGGTGACCATCAGATCAATAAATGGATCTTGCTTGAGCTGTGCTGCGCTTACCGTCTTTGCAGTCTCGACCACAATCACACTACGATTACCATCGCGGCGATCGATGCGCAGTTGTGGATCAAGCTCTACTATTGAATAAGAAATGCCAAGGCGCTCATAGGCAGCCTTGCTCGCATTGTTCACTTGTAGATTAGCCAACTGATCTTGATCTGCAACCGATACGCGTATGGGAATTTCAGCCCGAATGGGCTGGCCAGGCTGCGAGAGTACTCTAGGAGTGCCTAATGAAAATGCACCACTGGTTGCGCTCCAAGCGATGCAAACACCACCAATGACCGCCGCTAGGCCATGTACCAACCGAGCGGGCGCACGCACATACACGTTTAGCGTTCCAACAAGATGCGCAGCATACGGCGCAAAGGTTCGGCAGCGCCCCACAGCAGTTGATCACCCACGGTAAAAGCACCCAAGTACTCAGGTCCCATCGCTAACTTATGCAGACGTCCAATGGGTACCGTTAAAGTGCCACTGATTTTGGCCGGTGATAGCTCGCGCTCGGTTGCTTCACGTTCGTTGGGCACCACTTTGACCCAGGCATTGTCCTTCGCCAACATGGCTTCAATCTCGGCCAAAGGAATGTCCTTCTTTAGCTTGACGGTCAAGCCCTGAGAGTGGCAGCGCATAGCTCCAACACGCACACAAATACCATCTATCGGAATACTTCCCGGCGTTCTAAAAGGTGGGCGCCCTAAAATCTTGTTGCATTCTGCACCGCCCTTCCACTCTTCTTTGGTCTGGCCATTTTCGACTGGCACATCAATCCAAGGAATCAGGCTGCCAGCCAAGGCCGTGTTACGGAAGTTCTTGGTTGGAAACTCAGCCGAACGCATGGTTGCAGAAATCTTGCGATCAATATCCAAAATCCAGGAGGCCGAGTCGTTTAATTCGGTACTCACGCTATCGCGCAATGCACCCATTTGCAACAGCAATTCACGCATATTTTGCGCGCCAGCACCCGAAGCGGCTTGATAGGTCATGGCGCTAATCCATTCAACCAGATCGGCTTTCAGCAATCCGCCCATGGCAATCATCATCAAGCTTACGGTGCAATTACCGCCGATCCAATTCTTACCACCCGCAGCCAATGCGCGATCAATCACAGGTCGATTAACTGGATCCAATACGAGGACCGCATCATCATTCATACGCAGTGCGCTGGCAGCATCAATCCAATGGCCCTGCCAACCAGCCGCTCGCAGGGCTGGAAAGATAGCCTTGGTGTAGTCACCGCCCTGGCAGGTCAGAATAATGTCGCAACGGGCAAGCGCTTTAATGTCATTGGCGTCTTGCAACTTTGTCTCGCTTTTGGTGACGTTGCGACCATTGATCGCAGGCACATCGCCGCCCGCATTGCTGGTACTAAAAAATACCGGCTCGATAAAATCAAAGTCGCCCTCTGCCAACATACGATCCATGAGCACGCTGCCAACCATACCGCGCCATCCGACCAAGCCGACCAGAGGAGCGTTTGTAGAGTGTGATGTTTGTGTCGCCATAAAATTACGAATGCCTTACGTTCCTATGTCAATGAATTACGCCAGTGCCGCCACGACTGCATCTCCCATTTGCACCGTAGATACTCGCTGAGTTCCTTCGGTGTAAATATCGGCCGTACGCAAGCTCTGCTGCAATACTTTCTGAACTGCTTTTTCAATTTGATCTGCCTCTCCAGTCATACCCAAGGAGTAGCGCAGCATCATGGCTGCAGAGAGGATGGTTGCCAAGGGGTTGGCAATACCCTTCCCGGCGATATCGGGAGCAGAGCCGTGGCTTGGCTCATACAAACCTTTGTTGTTCTTATCTAAAGATGCAGACGGCAACATACCAATCGAGCCAGTGAGCATCGCCGCCTCATCGGAGAGAATGTCGCCGAATAAATTTCCAGTGACCACCACATCAAATGCCTTGGGTGCTTTGACGAGTTGCATGGCCGCGTTATCGACGTACATATGCGATAACTCGACATCGGGATAGTCGGCAGCGAGCTTGGTCATTACGTCGCGCCAAAGCTGGGATGTTTCAAGTACGTTGGCTTTATCGACGCTACATACTTTTTTACTGCGCTTGCGTGCTGCCTCAAACGCCACTTTACCAATGCGGATGACTTCAGGTTCGCTATAGTGCATGGTGTCAAATCCTTCGCGCGCACCTTTAAATAGAGCGTGCTCTGAAGTGCGAATGCCACGCGGCTGACCAAAGTAAATATCGCCATTGAGTTCACGCACAATCAAGATATCCAAACCGCCGACAATTTCCGGCTTGAGGCTGGATGCAGCAGTTAACTCGGGATAGCAAATGGCCGGACGGAAATTAGCAAACAAAGCCAAGTGTTTACGCAAACCAAGAATGGCCTGCTCTGGGCGCAATTCACGCGCTAAGGTGTCGTACTTCCAGTCACCGACGGCGCCAAACAAAATGGCATCAGCGCTTTTTGCGAGCTCAAGGGTGGCTGGCGGCAAGGGGTGACCTGAAAGGTCATAGGCTGCACCGCCAACAGGAGCCTCTTCCAGATCAAATGTTGGACCTAATGCCTTGAGGACTTTGACCGCCTCAGCGACAATTTCCGGGCCAATACCGTCGCCCGGCAATACTGCAATTTTCATGACAAGCCTTTAAAAAGGGTTAACCGGCCAGTGCGAGGCTGTTTTTTACGGCAGCTGGGTAGCTAGCCAAGGCATCCGCAACACGCGCTCTGCTTCGTATGCCTTTATTTTATCGGCATTTTTGAGGGTGAGGCCAATATCATCTAAGCCATTAATTAGGCAGTATTTACGAAATCCATCGATTTCAAAGGAATAGCGGCGATTATCGGGCGCAATCACCTCTTGCGCCTCTAGATCAATGGTGAGCTGGTAGCCATTAAAGGCTAAGGTCTCATTAAAGAGATGGTCGACCTGCTGCTCCGTCAGCACAATCGGCAAAAGCCCATTTTTGTAGCAATTATTGAAGAATATATCGGCAAAACTGGGTGCAATCACTGCACGAAAGCCATATTGACCCAAAGCCCAGGGGGCATGCTCACGGGAACTGCCGCAACCAAAATTTTTGCGAGCTAGCAAGATACCAGCATTTTTATAGCGAGGCTGATTTAAAACAAAGTCTGGATTTAGGGGGCGCCCACTGCAATCTTGCCCAGGCTCACCGTGATCCAAATAACGCCATTCATCAAACAGATTTTGACCGAAACCGGTTTTTTTAATCGACTTTAAAAACTGTTTTGGAATGATGGCATCCGTATCGACGTTCTCTCGGTCGAGGGGAGCAACTAAACCTTGATATTGCGTAAATTTTTCCATTACTTCTGTCTCTGCTTTTTTATTGTTACCGCTTATTTTATTGGCGTCACCACAACGTCTTTGCCTTGGGTTTGCGATGCAGGAGGATTACTTTGGGCGGAAGATGGGGATTTCGAATCCATCGATGTGCCTATTTTTTGCAAATCCTTGCCAACCCCCTCCATGGTATTGGCGCACGCACTAATAAAAACGCCAGTGGCTAGAGCCACGAACAACTTAGCAATCATCGAATAACGGGGAGTTTGCATGGGATCGTCCTTTCGCTTAGCTCGTTACGCAATTTTGCGTACATCAACAAAATGACCTTCGATCGCAGCAGCAGCGGCCATAGCAGGGCTCACTAAATGAGTTCTACCACCAGCGCCTTGACGACCTTCAAAGTTGCGATTCGATGTCGACGCGCAGCGCTCACCTGGCTCTAGGCGATCGGAATTCATGGCCAAACACATGGAACAACCGGGTTCACGCCATTCAAAACCAGCAGCTTTAAACACTCGATCAAGCCCTTCACGCTCAGCCTGCGCCTTCACCAATCCAGATCCGGGCACAACCAGGGCCAACTTAATGCTCGGCGAGACTTTTTTACCTAGGCGATCGACCACCTTGGCAGCAGCGCGCAAATCTTCGATTCGGCTGTTGGTACACGAACCAATAAATACCTTATCAATGGGGATACTGCTGAGCAAGGTGTTGGGCGTTAAATTCATGTACTGCAATGCACGTTCCATTGCGCTGCGCTTATTCGGATCCCGCTCTTTTTCCGGATCGGGAACGCGCTCACTGATCGGCAAAACCATTTCCGGAGAAGTGCCCCAGGTAACTTGCGGCTGAATTTCTTCAGCGCGTAATTCCACTACCTGATCAAACTTCGCATCAGCATCAGAATGCAAAGTACGCCAATACTGCACGGCATGGCGCAAGATCTCTCCGCTGGGAGCGTAAGGACGACCCTGAATGTATTCAATGGTGGTCTCATCTACCGCAACCAGGCCAGCACGTGCGCCGGCTTCAATCGCCATATTGCAGATGGTCATACGACCTTCCATCGATAAATTACGAATGGCTTCGCCTGCGAACTCGATGGTGTAGCCAGTGCCGCCGGCGGTACCGATTTTTCCGATCACTGCCAACACAATGTCCTTTGCAGTCGAGCCGGGTTGTAAACGACCCTCGACTCGAACCAGCATGTTCTTGCTTTTCTTCATCAGCAAGGTTTGGGTTGCAAGCACATGCTCTACTTCGGATGTGCCGATACCAAATGCCAATGCGCCAAATGCGCCATGGGTGCTGGTATGCGAATCACCACACACAACCGTCATACCAGGCAATGTAGCGCCCTGCTCTGGCCCAATGACGTGAACGATACCCTGCCGTAAATCATTCATCTTGAATTGCGTAATACCAAAGGCTGCGCAATTCTGATCTAGGGTATCGACTTGAAGTTTGGAGACGGGATCGGTAATGCCTTCGGATCGATCCGTGGTAGGTACATTGTGATCAGAAACCGCCAGGTTGGCAGAAATTCGCCATACGGGGCGCTTAGCCAAACTTAGACCTTCAAAAGCCTGTGGGCTGGTTACTTCGTGCAGCAAGTGCCGATCAATGTAGAGGGTGGCTGTGCCATCCTCTTCCGCACAAACCACGTGCTCATCCCATAACTTATCGTATAGCGTGCGTGACATACCTATTCCTATAAACCTTATTTACGCCCGGACAATGGGGGGACCTTGCGCTCGGTTTCCCCAACGAACAACTGCCGTGGACGACCGATCTTGTACTCCGAGTCAGTAATCATTTCTTCCCACTGGGCTATCCAGCCTACGGTTCTCGCTAAGGCAAAAATACAGGTAAACATGTCTGTTGGAATACCAAGAGCGCGCTGCACAATGCCGGAGTAGAAGTCGACGTTCGGGTACAACTTGCGGCTCACAAAGTATTCGTCCTCTAGCGCAATCTTCTCTAAAGTCATTGCTAACTTGAAGAGCGGATCATTTTCGAGTCCTAATTCATTGAGAACTTCATAGCAGGTTTCACGCATCAGTTTTGCACGTGGATCAAAGTTTTTATAGACCCGATGTCCAAAGCCCATTAAACGGACATTGGAGTTCTTGTCTTTCACTTGGGCGATAAACTCACCCACTTTTTCCACCCCACCATTGGCCTGAATCTCAGTCAGCATTTGCAGGCAGGCCTCATTGGCGCCACCGTGCGCTGGACCCCACAAGCAGGCAATACCTGCTGAGATGGCAGCAAACGGATTGGTACCCGAAGAGCCACACAAACGAACCGTAGACGTCGATGCATTTTGTTCATGATCGGCATGCAGAATAAAAATACGATCCAGAGCGCGAACTAATACGGGATTGACTTTGTACTCCTCGCATGGCGTAGCAAACATCATGCGCATGAAATTGGCGGTGTACGACAGTGAGTTATCTGGATAAATAAATGGCTGGCCAACAGAATACTTATAGGACATAGCCACTAATGTTGGCATTTTTGCAATCAAACGCATTTGCGCGATTTCACGAGCCTTAGGCTGGCTGTAATCAATTTCATTGTGATAGAACGCCGCCATTGCACCGACTAAGCCGGTCAATACTGCCATGGGGTGAGCATCGCGCCGAAAGCCGCGCAAAAAAAACTGCATCTGCTCATGCACCATGGTGTGGTGCATGATGATGTCCTGAAATTCTGAATTCTCTTTTTCGTTTGGTAAATGGCCTTTGAGCAAGAGGTAGCACACCTCTAAAAAATCACAATTGGCCGCTAGATCTTGAATGGGGTAACCACGATAAAGTAATTCACCTTTATCCCCATCAATAAAGGTGATCTTGGAATTACACGATGCCGTCGATAAGAAGCCAGGGTCATAGGTAAATTTGCCGGTCTGGCCATAGAGCTTACGAATATCAATTACATCAGGTCCGACTGTGCCTTGATAAATTGGCAATTCGATATCGGGAGTACCGTCAGAGAACGATAACTTTGCCTTGATGTTCGATTCAATCATGTCTGATCCCACTGTTTGTTAATAAAATAAGTGAATTCCAAATTATTGCACCCTTGCTACTACCTCTCCCGCAAACGACCTAATAAAGCCATAAAAGTGGGGGTACTGCATACCTCACCCAAAGCCACAACCGAATCAACCCGCCCAATCAGAAGGTCCATTAAATCGTTATCACTTAGGGCAAGTAGCTGGGCCAAGACTGCACCCTGCTCCTCCGTTAATCCATCTGCATAGCGCCGGAAGAACCGCTCCAAAATCAGATCGTTTTCCAGTAAACCCCGGCGCGCATCGCTTTTTAAACGATACAAGGCCGCCGCACTGATGGTCATACCGCCCTACGAACCATCAACTCTTTGATTTTGCCAATGGCTTTGGTTGGATTCAAGTGCTTAGGACAAACATCGACGCAATTCATAATGGTATGGCAGCGGAATAAACGGTACGGATCCTCTAAATTATCCAGGCGGGCCGCTGTATCTTCATCGCGGCTGTCAGCAATAAAGCGATAGGCTTGCAGCAAGCCTGCTGGGCCCACGAATTTATCTGGATTCCACCAAAATGAAGGGCATGAAGTAGAGCAAGAGGCGCACAAAATGCACTCATATAGACCATCTAGCTCCTCGCGCTCTTCGGGGCTTTGCAAACGCTCTTTTTCTGGGGGGCGGGTATTGTTGACAAGATAGGGCTTGATGGACAAGTACTGTTTGAAAAACAGGGTCATATCGACAATCAAATCGCGCACCACAGGCAAGCCCGGCAGCGGACGTAATGTAATAACTTGAGGCAAGGTCTTCATATTGGTTAAGCAGGCCAAACCGTTTTTGCCATTGATGTTCATCGCATCTGAGCCACAAACCCCTTCACGGCAGGAGCGGCGGTAGGTAATACTCTCGTCTTGCTTTTTCAGCGAAATCAGCGCGTCCAGCAACATGCGCTCATTCGTTAACTCCAGCTCGTAGCGTTGCATGCGCGGAGCGGCATCTACCTCAGGATCGTAACGATAAATTTCAAATATACGGGTATCACTCATGGTTTATCTCGTTCTTAAATTAGAAGGTACGCTCTTTAGGTGGAACTGATTCCGCGGTTAATGGCTTGAGTTGCACTGGCTTGTAATCGAGTCGATTGCCCTCGCTAAACCAAAGTGTGTGCTTCATCCAAGTAGCATCATCGCGGGCTGGGAAATCATCGTGCGAGTGCGCGCCACGACTTTCTTTGCGAGCTGCAGCCGAGATGATGGTTGCATTCGCTGTCTCTACCAGGTTTGAAATTTCCAAAGCCTCGATGCGTGCGGTATTAAAAATCTTCGACTTATCTTTGACCCAGAGGTGCTTAGCGCGCTCAGTCAGAATGGCCATTTGACGCACGCCCTCATCCATCAGCTTCTGGTTTCGGAACACGCCAGCATACGTCTGCATGGTTTTACGAATGTCATTGGCCACATCCTGCGCATACTCACCTGAAGTGGAGTTATCGAGCTCCGCAATCCGCGCGAGTGTTTGCTCGCCCGCATTCGCTGGCAAAGGCTTGTGCTCGCGCTTTTTCAGATCCATATTGACGATGTGATTGCCGGCAGCGCGGCCGAACACGAGCAAGTCAAGTAAGGAGTTGGTCCCTAAGCGATTAGCGCCATGAACGGACACGCAGGAACACTCGCCGATGGCGTACAAGCCATTCACAATATGATTTGGATTGCCATCTTTAGGTACTACGACTTGACCATTAATGTTGGTCGGAATGCCGCCCATTTGATAATGAATGGTTGGTACAACCGGAATCGGCTCTTTAGTGACATCGACGTTGGCAAAGTTAATGCCAATCTCATAAACCGATGGCAAGCGCTTCATGATGGTTTCGGCGCCGATGTGGGTTAAGTCGAGCACCACATAGTCACCGTTGGGACCACAGCCGCGACCCTCCTTAATCTCTTGATCCATGCAGCGTGAAATAAAGTCACGCGGAGCCAGGTCTTTCAGCGTTGGAGCGTAACGCTCCATAAAACGCTCGCCGTCTTTATTACGCAAGATGGCGCCTTCACCGCGACACCCTTCGGTCAGCAATACGCCCGCACCCGCAACGCCGGTCGGATGAAACTGCCAAAACTCCATGTCTTCGAGTGGAATATTGGCTCGTGCAGCCATACCCATCCCATCACCGGTATTGATGTAAGCATTCGTCGAAGCGGACCAAATGCGACCAGCACCGCCGGTTGCCATCAGAACAATCTTCGCTTCCAAAATATAGAGTTCGCCGGTTTCCATTTCTAGCGCAGTAACGCCGACAACATCACCTTCGTCGTCACGAATTAAATCCAAGGCCAACCACTCCACAAAAAAGTTGGTCTTAGCCTGAACGTTCCGTTGGTACAGGGTATGCAACATGGCGTGACCAGTACGGTCAGCCGCAGCGCAGGCGCGCTGCACTGGCTTCTCACCGTAATTTGCCGTGTGGCCACCAAACGGGCGCTGATAAATCGTGCCGTCTGGGTTGCGATCAAAAGGCATGCCGTAGTGCTCAAGCTCATAGACTACTTTCGGCGCCTCGCGGCACATGAACTCAATCACGTCCTGATCACCTAGCCAATCCGAGCCTTTGATGGTGTCGTAAAAATGGTAGTGCCAATTGTCCTCACTCATATTACCGAGCGAAGCACCAATACCGCCCTGAGCAGCAACGGTATGTGAGCGTGTTGGAAACACTTTGGTGAGCACCGCTACATTGAGGCCCGCTTCCGAGAGCTGCAATGAGGCACGCATACCAGAACCACCGGCACCCACAATCACCGCGTCAAAGCGACGGCGGGGTAATGCTTTTTTAATCGCAGTCATCGTCTTACACTTTCCACAAAATTTCAGCAGCATAGGCCGCACAAGCGACCAGCCACAACACAGTCAAGGTTTGCAGGGTGAGGCGAATGCCTACCGGCTTGATGTAATCCATCCAGATGTCGCGAATACCAATCCACGCATGATAAAAAAGGCTTAAGAAGGTTAAAAAGGTCAGCAACTTCATCAGTTGGTTGCTAAACAACCCTGCCCATGCTTCGTAACTCGCGCCCCCGGAAATCAGATAAGCGACTAACAAAACAATCGTAAAAACCACCATCACTACTGCTGTGATGCGCTGAATAATCCATTCTTTCAGGCCGTAATGCGCGCCTACAACGAGACGCTTAGGGCCAATATTATTTGTCGACATGAAGTTCTCTTTACGTAATCGGGATTAAAACAAGCCAAACAATTTAGCGCCTACCGCGGCAGTCAAAGCGAGGCTAACGGCTAACACAATGATTGCGGATTTTTGGGCTGTGATTTTTTCAACCCCAATTTCGAGGTCGAGTAGCAAGTAACGAATACCGGCACAGAAATGATGGAGAAAGCTCCAAATCAAGCCTAGGCAAATGAGCTTCACGAGGATGTGGTCTGTGAACGCTTGAAATTTCATGAAGCTGAGCTCAGATGCCAAACTTTGATCGAACAAATACAAAATGAACGGGAGCAGCAAAAACAAGGCGGCGCCACTAATGCGGTGCAGAATGGACACCTTTCCGGCCCAAGGTAGGCGGTATTTAATTAATTGGGCAAGGCCAATATTGCGGTAAACCGGCTTGGCCTTTTTTACATCCTGATGGGCATCAACCATAGAGAGTCTCATTCGTGAGGTAGAGGTTAAGTAAGGAGTAATGCTGTTGTGCAACATATTCTATTGGAAAACGATGGAATGCATTTTTTTCTTTACACATGAGTTAGTTCAACTTATTTTCATAATGCTGCTGGCGGGTGTCGTAATGGGCCCGTCGAACCTCGACCGGCTTATTCCCATAGGTGTATGAAACCCGCTCGACCAACAGCAACGGAGAGCCTGGCTCCAGATTCAAGTGATTGGCAATTATTAGTTCCGCTGCAATGGCTTTGATTTTCTCTTCCGCCCGAACCATGTGGGTTGCAAACTCGCTTTCATAAAATGCATACAGGGGGCCAGGCCACGACTCCAAGCGATCAAGGGTCATGCCACTAAAACGCGCCTTAGGGAGCCAGATTTGCTCAAAAACTGCAACTCGGCCACCCAAACTTTGCAGGCGATCAATTTGAATCAACTGCTCGGTCACTGGCGTTTTTAGCAACTGCGCTATCTTCGCAGGCGACTTAATCGTCTTGCAGACTAAAAAATGGCTTTTTAGAGGGACTTTTTGGCCGGAATCCGGCATCAAACTGAAAAAGCGGTATTGCCAGGCCTCACTATGGTGACTGGCAACAAAAGTGCCTTTGCCCTGATGACGAATTAACAGGTTTTCCGTGGCCAGCTCATCCACCGCCTTGCGTACAGTGCCTTGACTGACCTCGTAACGGGCTGCCAGCTCCATTTCGCTGGGAATCGGAGTGCCAGGTCGCCACTCGCCAGATTGAAGGCTGCTCAGCAAGAGCATCTTAATCTGCTGGTACAAGGGGCTAAAGGTAGCCGATGGAGTGGTTATTTCAGGCAAAGTAGTTCCAAAAAGGGTATTTAGGCTGACTAGTCTGCTGTCTTATAGAAGACATTATTGACAGTGTAATTGTAAACTTCATAAACTTGCAGGGATAATCTGCATCAAACACTAAAGCTACACCCATCAACCTTCCTTTGGAGTTACTTGTAATGGCAAAAACCCCTATGCGCGTCGCGGTTACTGGCGCGGCCGGTCAAATCGGATATTCCCTCCTGTTTCGCATCGCCAATGGCGATTTACTGGGCAAAGACCAGCCTGTTATTTTGCAACTCCTTGAAATTCCTGATGAAAAAGCGCAAAAAGCCCTGAAAGGCGTGATGATGGAGCTTGATGACTGCGCATTCCCCCTCTTAGCCGGAATGTCAGCCCACCAAGATCCGATGACCGCATTCAAGGACATCGATATTGCTTTGCTGGTGGGCGCCCGTCCTCGCGGCCCAGGCATGGAGCGAAAAGACTTACTCTCCGCCAACGCTCAAATCTTCACTGCCCAAGGTAAAGCCTTGGACGCTGTTGCAAAACGCACCGTTAAGGTCTTGGTTGTAGGCAATCCTGCCAATACCAATGCTTACATTGCCATGAAATCGGCTCCAAGCTTACCTGCTAAGAACTTTACGGCCATGTTGCGCCTGGATCACAACCGTGCTCTTTCACAGATCGCTGCCAAGGTCAATAAACCCGTTGCCGATATTGAAAAATTAGTGGTCTGGGGTAACCACAGTCCAACCATGTATCCCGACTATCGTTTTGCCACGATTGGCGGCCAATCGGTTAAGGACATGATCAATGATGCCGCCTGGAATAAGGATGTGTTTATTCCGACCGTCGGCAAGCGCGGCGCTGCCATTATTGAAGCGCGCGGCCTGTCTTCTGCAGCATCTGCCGCCAATGCCGCCATCGATCACATGCGTGACTGGGTGCTTGGTACCAACGGCAAATGGGTCACCATGGGCATTCCTTCCCGTGGTGAATACGACATTCCGGCTGAAGTCATTTACGGATTCCCCGTTGTCTGTGAGAATGGCGAATACAAAATGATTGAGGGCCTCGAAATTGATGCCTTCTCGCGTGAACGCATGACCCACACCTTGAATGAGCTACTCGAGGAACAAGCCGGCGTGAAGCACTTACTGTCATAAGGAAAGCAAATGCATATCCCCTTTAAAACGCTGTTGATTAGTGCTATCTTGCTTGCGTCGCACTCTGCGGTGCATGCGAAAGATCCTAAAGAGACTCATTCCTGGAGCTGCAACAATAACCATCAGTTAAAAACCATTGGGGATGGCAGTGCAAATATTGGCCTTGTTTGGAACGCGAAGACCTATGAAATGAAAAGAGAAGTCTCATTGCCGGGTAGCTTGCGCTACAAGAATCACGACACTGGCTTAGATCTCGTTGTTTTAGGCAACAAGGCAATGTTGTTTAACATTCGCAGCGGCGTTCGTTTGGCTGATTTTTGCCAAACAGCTGACATGAAGACCGGCAAAGAGCCTCACTTATTTGCGAAAGAGTAATTCTGGCGAGCAATTTTCTTTGATGGCTAGAAGTAAAAAACCGAGGTCCGCCTCGGTTTTTTTATGCGCTTAATAATGATGCGCTCTCAGTGAAATAAGGGCTGCTGCGTTGGCGTATCTTCTGGCATCTCCGCATGCACCACCTCGCCATGGCGATCCGGAAACAATGGTGCGCCACAATCGTCGCAGAGCTCGGGATTAAATAAAACAGCATGACGAAACACATCCTCTACTCCCGCCTCTTTTAAGGCGTCGCAGATCTTTTTAATTGGACTCTCGTCATCATTAATGTCATTGAGCGCATCGTTCGACACTGTCTCACGATCGTACATGGGCCAAATGACACCGTACATCACATCGGGCGAACCTTTTAGGCTAAATGCAATACGGTACTCGTCTGCTTGCTCTTCGCCAAAGGCGCCGACAACGCAAGATAAGCCATTAGGCTGAGCGCCAACTGCAGTCTCCAGAAAATTAACGGCGGCACGAATACTTAAGGGGCGTACTTGTTTGTCCGCCAAGCGGCAGTTTGTAAAGTAGGCTTCGGGTAACAGCAACTCGAATTCACATCCGGGTAGCAAACTGGAAATAGGCTCGCGCATGGCGGTTTGCCATTCGATCAAACTGACGCCACGTTCTTGTCTCACCGGCGGTTCCGCCTGCCAACGAAACAATGGTGAGCCACTGGGAGCGGCAATGGCCGCGATAATAAAACGGGGGTCCGCTAACACCGCAATCGTTTCCGACATATTGCGTAGCTCCAGTTTCATTTCGCTTGCAGTGATTGCAGCGGTGCCCAGAGCCTCCGTCAAAATGCGTGTTTGGCAATGCGAATGGGGCATCTGATCGATGCTATACAGCCACGGTACGATCGCCAAGCGCGTATCGCTTGCCGCAATCGATGCATGCATCGCCATGGCAACCGACTCTATCACCTTGACCGGCAATGGGCCTGATTGAATTTGGTAACGGGTATGCGCAACAATTGGCAAGGCAAGCAGCAATACATCCCAGTTCTCCTTGTCGATGGTCATGGTTTGCGATTCAGCCAGCGTCTCAGCACAGTCGGCCAACACCTCAAAAGCAACGGTGTTAATACGAAACGTTTGATCAAGCGCCGCATCAATCACATTTTGATTTTGACTGGTCATCAATTTGAGTAGACGCGCACTTAAACGCCCCTCCCAAAAACGATCTTCGATTTGACTGCCTGAGGCGGCCAGAGAAATCGCATCCGCCACTAAGCGCTCAGCTTCAGGTGAGGCGCGTTGGGAAGATTTAGAGCGGTGAACGGTCATCTTATTTTTTCTCCGCGCGGCGGAATACAGGTCGATCGGGTTTGGATTCGGCTGCGCTAAAGCGATAGCCTTCTAAATTGAAATCACGCAAGTCGGCTGGATCGGTAATGCGATTTTCAACCGCAAATCGGGCCATTAAGCCGCGTGCACGCTTGGCATAAAACGAAATGATTTTGTACTTGCCATCTTTCGCATCCTGGAATACCGGAGAGATCACTGGATAACCCAACTCCTTAGGCTGCAGTACTTTGAAATACTCTTCGGAAGCAAGGTTTAATAAGAAGGGGTTCTTTTTTTGCGAGGCTAATTGCTGTTTGACTGCACTGGTAATCCGGTCACCCCAAAATGCATAGAGGTCTTTTCCTCTGGCATTTTTAAACGCAGTCCCCATCTCTAGACGGTAAGGCTGCATCAAGTCCAGCGGTCGCAGCAAACCATAGAGCCCCGACAAAATCCGGACGTGGTCTTGGGCAAAATCAATGGCCTTGCTATTTAAGCTAGCGGCATCAAACCCCTCATACACATCACCATTGAAGGCAAAAATGGCCTGTTTACTGTTTTTCTCTGTAAATTTAGTCGACCAGTCCCGAAAACGCCCTGCATTTAAGGCGGCCAAAGGGTCTGAAAGGCTCATGAGCTTGGCTACTGCCTGTGGCGATAGCGTCTTCAGGTCTGCAATCAGCTTGGCTGATTCAGCAACAAAATCGGGCAAAGTGGATTTTTTAACCCGGACTGGGGTCTCGTAATCCAAGGATTTAGCGGGTGAGAGAACGATCAACATGGCACAATTTAGAAATGGATTCCCCTTATTCTAGCGACAGAAGCTGCAGCACGAGATAAAGCACCCCAATGGCTCATTTGCACCCTACTGCGCCCCTCACCCGATCATTTCCATCGCGTCTACCCGCGGTTGGCACCACCATCTTTACGGTGATGTCCACTCTGGCCGCTGAACACCAAGCCATCAACCTCGGGCAAGGTTTTCCAGACTTTCAATGCGATCCGGCTTTAATCAATGCCGTTAATCAGGCAATGGTATCGGGTCATAACCAATACCCTCCCATGCCAGGGGTGCTTGAACTACGCAAAACCATTGCCAGCAAAATCGATCGACTCTATGGCAAGTCCTACGATCCCGCTACTGAGATCACCATTACTGCTGGGGCAACGCAAGCGATCTTCACGGTGATTTTGTCCTGCGTAAGCCCGGGAGATGAAGTCATCGTGATTGAACCTGCATTTGATTGCTATCTGCCGGCAATTACGTTGGCCGGCGGCAAAGCAATCAGCGTGAGCCTGGATGTGCAGCGCGGTGTGGATGGTCTTGTGGAGGCATATGCCATTCCATGGAATGCTCTGGCAAACGCAATCACCCCCAAAACACGACTATTAATTATTAACTCACCCCACAATCCCACCGGTATGGTGTGGCAACGATCTGATTTGGATCGCCTGGCTGATTTACTGAGTGACACAAACGTATTGGTGTGTAGCGATGAGGTCTATGAGCACATGGTCTTTGACGGACAGCAGCACCACAGTGCATCCAGCCACCCTGCTTTAGCAGCGCGCAGCTTTGTGGTATCCAGCTTTGGCAAAACCTTTCATGTCACGGGCTGGAAAATTGGCTATGTTGCAGCCCCAGCCTCCCTCAGCGCAGAGTTTCGGAAAGTACATCAGTTCAATGTGTTTTCAGTCAACGCACCGATGCAAGTCGGCATCGCGCATTACTTATCTGATCCAGCGCACTATTTAGGGCTATCGGCGTTCTATCAAACCAAACGCGACTTCTTTAGGGCAGGCTTGGACGGAACCCAATTTAAATTACTGCCTGCGCCCGGAAGCTATTTTCAGTGCGTCGATTACTCTGCACTCGGAATCCCGCAAAGTGACCTCAGCGAAGCGGAGTTCTGTCGCTGGTTAACCTGCGAAGTCGGAGTCGCAGCAATTCCGGTTTCCGCATTTTATGGCGCAGGAACCGACTCCAAGGTAATTCGGTTTTGCTTTGCTAAGGAGGAGAAAACTCTAGAAACCTCACTGGCACGACTGCGCACAGTGTAGTGTTAATACAAACCGACTGAAATCAAATAATAACGATGGCGAATACGATGAAGAATACGAATGCAAATCAAGGGATGATCGATGTCTACAGTTGGGCAACCCCCAATGGGCATAAAGTCCACATCATGCTCGAAGAGTGTGGCTATCAGCTTGGCCGCGATTGGCGCGCCATTCCTATTGATATTGGTAAGGGTGACCAATTTACGCCGGCGTTCTTAAAGATTAGTCCCAATAATAAAATCCCAGCCATTACCGATCCCAATGGCCCCGACGGAAAACCCATTCATCTATTTGAATCAGGCGCCATTCTGCTCTACCTTGCAGCTAAGACGGGGCGCTTTTTGCCGAGCAGCACGCGGGCAAAATATGAGGTCTTGCAATGGCTCATGTTTCAGATGGGCGGCCTTGGACCCATGCTCGGCCAGAACCACCACTTTCGCTTGTACGCTCCACAGAGAATTGATTACGCCATTGAACGCTATACCAATGAAGCCAAGCGCTTGTATGGCGTTTTGGATCGGCAATTAGCCACCAATCGCTATGTCGCAGGAAATCAATACACCATTGCCGACATCGCTATTTTTCCGTGGACCAATCGCTGGGAAAAACAAGGAATTGATATTACTGAGTTTCCACACTTCAAGCGCTGGTTTGAGTCGATCGGCGAGCGACCTGCAGTCAAACGCGGCATGCAGGTGTTGACGGACTTACGTAAACCCAGCTTTGATGCAAGGGCAAAAGAATTATTGTTTGGCGCCTCGCAGTATAAAAAGCGCTAATTAATCCGATTAAATGAAACAAGCATGACACCACGAAGGAAGCAGCATGAAAATTAAATCGGTTGGCATCATTGGTGCTGGAACCATGGGCAATGGCATTGCCCAAGTCTGTGCCGTCGCAGGATTAGACGTGGTCATGATTGATGTGAATGAGGCTGCGCTAGAGCGTGGCGTCATAAACATTCAGCGTAGCCTTGATCGCCTGATTAAAAAA
Source organism: uncultured Polynucleobacter sp. (assembly GCA_964636135.1). Lineage (GTDB taxonomy): Bacteria > Pseudomonadota > Gammaproteobacteria > Burkholderiales > Burkholderiaceae > Polynucleobacter. Next base: position 11,829 of record CAZWPR010000017.1, on the reverse strand, counting down.
GAAGCATTAACAGTGGCGCAAAAGGAGCTTGCTTTAGGGCGCATTAAAGGCAGTACTGCATATGCCGATTTAAAGGGACTCTCACTCGTCATTGAAGCGGCGACGGAAAATCAAGCGATCAAAGAAAAGATATTGAAGCAAATCGATGAAACGGTCGGCAAAGAAACGATTATTGCGACCAACACGTCGTCACTGTCGATAACCCAATTGGCGGCCCTGAACTCATCGCCAGAGCGCTTTATTGGAATGCACTTTTTTAATCCACCGCCACTCATGGCCTTAGTCGAAGTCATTCGCGGCTTGCAAACCAGTGATCAGACTCATGAGGTCATTATTGCCATGGCTAAAGCGATTGGTAAAGAGCCCATCACCGTTAAAAACAGTCCCGGCTTTGTGGTGAATCGTATTTTGCTGCCCATGATTAACGAAGCCTTCTTTGTTTTGGCTGAAGGACTTGCGAGCGCAGAAGACATTGATGCCGGCATGAAGCTGGGTTGCAATCAACCAATTGGTCCGCTCGCACTCGCTGATTTAATTGGTTTAGATACCTGCCTTGCAATCATGGAAGTCTATTTTGATAACTTCAATGACTCTAAGTATCGCGCCTGCCCCTTGCTGCGTGAAATGGTGGCAGCCGGCTACTTGGGCCGCAAAACAGGTCGCGGCGTATACCACTACGACACTTAAATAATGACAGTTATCAGCTCACTTCCGCCGATTGTTCGTATTTTGGGATACGGCGGTTTAATTCCATTCATTGTTTGCGCTATCTTGGTCCAAGTAGCACCCACGCCCTTTGATTTTGTTAGCGCTGAATCGCTGGCTGCTTATGGCGCTGTAATCTGCTCTTTTTTGGGCGCCATCCATTGGGGCGCTAACTTTCGGCACCTGGGCAATGTTACCGATAGCGCTCATTTAGCGAGTGCTGGCGATATCGGCGGATCCCGATGGTTTGCGCGCAATACCTGGATCTGGGGTGTTATTCCATCCTTAGTGGCTTGGTTAGCATTGCATGTATATATTCCGGTGGGTTTACTGATGTTGGCAGCGATGCTCTTGGTTCAGCGCGGAATTGATCAAAACACATACCAGTATTACTTCAGTAGCAAAGCCGCGCTCGATGAATTCATGGTGATGCGCACACGCCTAACGGTAATCGCTACACTCTGCCTCGCATGGGCTGCTCTAGTCATGCTGGTGACGATGACGTGAGAGTCAATCAAGCCTGGAATAACTTGCCATGAGCAATCTGTTTGAAACCAAACCGCCGCCACCCTTGGCGGAAGCATTGCGTCCCAGTTCGATTGCAGAGGTAATTGGTCAGTCGCATTTATTAGCGCCAGGTAAGCCCCTGCAACTGGCCTTTGCTTCAGGCAAACCCCATTCGATGATTTTGTGGGGACCTCCGGGCGTTGGAAAAACAAGCTTAGCGCGTCTTTCTGCAAAGGCCTTTGATCGTGAATTTATTGCTATCTCGGCTGTGCTTGCTGGAGTTAAAGAAATTCGGGAGGCCATTGAGCAAGCCCAGCAAAATAACAATCAGTATGGCAAGCAAACCATCCTGTTTGTGGATGAAATTCATCGCTTTAATAAAAGCCAGCAAGATGCACTGTTACCACACGTCGAATCTGGCCTGTTTACGTTTATCGGTGCCACTACGGAAAATCCGTCCTTTGAGGTGAATTCCGCCCTGCTGTCTCGTGCTCAAGTCTATGTACTCAAGTCCCTAAGTGCAGAAGAGCTCGGCATCTTAATCCAGCGCGCCAGAGCGTATGCCATGCCAAATGTGGAATTTGAATCCGCCGCAATCGATGCCATCATCACCAATGCTGACGGCGATGCGCGCCGCTTACTCAATGTATTGGAACAAATTCGGAATGCGATTTCGATTCCGGGATCTACTACCACAGTGGTGGATCAAGCTTTTGTTGAAAATGCATTGACAAGCAATGGCCGCCGGTTTGATAAAGGCGGAGATCAGTTTTATGACCAAATATCGGCGCTGCACAAATCGGTGCGCGGCTCTAATCCCGATGCGGCTCTATATTGGCTTTGTCGCATGCTCGATGGCGGCGCAGATCCGCGCTACCTTGCGCGCCGCATCATTCGCATGGCATGGGAAGACATTGGTTTAGCCGACCCGAGGGCAATCCAACTGGCAAACGATGCGGCAGACACCTATGAGCGGCTCGGCTCACCCGAAGGTGAGCTAGCGCTAGGTCAAGCAGTAGTCTATTTGGCCGTTGCAGCCAAGAGCAATGCGAGCTATGTCGCCTATAACAAGGCTCGTGCTTTTGCGGCTGGCGATCAAAGCCGGGGCGTACCTAATCACTTACGCAACGCGCCAACAAAATTAATGCAAGAACTCGGGCATGGGACTGCGTATCGGTATGCGCACGACGAGCCGTATGGCTACGCCGCAGGCGAAACCTACTTGCCCGAAGGCATGGCTGAGCCGCATTGGTACCAGCCCGTAGAACGTGGTCTGGAAACGCAGATTGCAGAGCGCATGGCTTTTTTACGTTCGCTCGATGAAGCAGAGAAAAAATGAAGGCGCGCCTTTACTTTGACATCATTTCTCCGTTTGCGTACTTTTATGTGAAATTACGCCATCGCCTTGAACCGCGTTTGCAAATCGAGCCGGTACCGGTATCGCTTGGTGGTCTATTGCGCGCCGCACGCAACCAAGGCCCCGGCGAAATCCCCACAAAGCGCACGTATACCTATCAAACGTGCGTATGGCAAGCAGCAAAGCTTGGTATACCGTTTCGGTTTCCAGAGCACCATCCCTTTATTACCATTGCAGCGCAGCGCCTTTTAGTTCAGGAACAGGCAGACTGGACCATGGTAGAGCGTGCATTTGAGTTTGTTTGGGTATTAGGCAAGGATCCCAACCTGCACTGGCCTGATTTTTGTGCCCACCTGCATTTAGATCCCACCACGCCCCGCCCAGATGGCGCCCAAACCAAAGCAGGTTTAATTGCCAACACCCAAGAGGCCCTCGATCGTGGCGCCTTTGGCGTACCTACCCTGGCGCTTGGGGAGCGGATCTTTTGGGGTGTTGATTCCATCGATTGGGTTATTGACTTCCTTAATCAACCCGAGATGTTTGATCAAGCAGCCTATCGGGCTGCTGTAGCTGTGCCGAACGGACTACCACCCACACCAGCATAAGCGTCACGCAATACAATGGTGTAGATCTAAATTTGCCATTCATTTACCACTTAGGAATAATCATGCGCACCTCCCCTATTCATTCGTATCGTGCAGTGATCGCCGCCCTTGTTGGCGCCTTTTTGTTTGCCTCCGGGGCAGCCAAAGCAGAGCCCCGCGTCGAGTTCAAAACCAATCAAGGTAGTTTTGTTGTGGATCTGGATTCGGCGAAGGCGCCCAAGACAGTCGATAACTTCCTGAAGTATGTTCAAAGCGGTTTTTACAATGGCACGATCTTTCATCGCGTGATCGATGGTTTCATGATTCAAGGTGGTGGCTTCACCCCTGATTTAAATCAAAAGCCAACTAATCCACCGGTTGTCTCCGAAGCGCAAAACGGACTCAAAAATCAAATCTATACGATTGCCATGGCCAGAACATCCGATCCCGATTCAGCGACAGCGCAATTCTTTATCAATGTGCGTGACAATCAAGGGCTGGATTTCCCGAACGCAATGGGTAACGGTTATACCGTCTTCGGCAAAGTCATCTCTGGCACGCAAACCATTGATCGCATTCGCAAGATCCCGACCATGGTGGCGCCAGCGCCTAAATTTGGACGGATGGCGGATGTACCTACTACTGCAGTTGTGATCGAGTCTGCGACCGTCTTAAAGTAGTCTGAGACAGCGTCGAGTTTTGCGATGATTCTGCTGGACGATGTCGAGAGCGGTGCGACCAAGCCTAGCAGCCGCCTTTACCAAAAGCCCATCGCACACTGGGCCGCATTGACTGCGGCTGAAATAGATGCCTGCTTTGAAGCGATCCAGTCGGCCTTAAAGGCGGGTCAGTATGTGGTTTGCCTTGTCGCATATGAGTATGGGCAAGTCATTCATCGACTGCCCATCCAGAATGCTTCAGCCTCTCCCGCCTATCCAGCCCTACCGCTCATGCAAGCATGGGCATTTCATCCGCCCAAAAAGCTCACAAAAGCAGAGGTGGATACTTGGCTTGAAATCCAAATCAAGCAGTTAAAAGACGATGCCCGTGTCAGCGGCGTAGCATCCTGCACCGAATCAATTACGCAGGCGCAGTTCGAGGCAGATGTAGAACGGATTCAGGAATGGATCCGCTGCGGCGATACCTATCAGATTAATCACACCTATCGCATCAACGGGGAAATCTACGGTGACCCACTCGCTTTATACGCACGCCTCAGAGCTCGGCAACCTGGCCGTTTCGGCGCTTTTATTCACGAAGGCGACACAACCATTTTGTCGCAATCGCCTGAACTGTTTGTGGAGCGGGATGGCGACTGCTTGCGCGCTATGCCGATGAAGGGTACAGCCAATGCACAAACCGAGAGTCCAGAGCAATTGGCCAGCGACCCTAAAAATCGTGCTGAGAACATCATGATCGTCGACCTCCTACGTAATGACCTCAGCCGAGTTGCATTACCAGGCAGCGTTACCGTACCGAACTTATTTCACGTTGCACAGCATGGCAATGTGCTGCAAATGACATCGACGGTTGAGGCAACAGCAAAGCCGGATTTAAGTCTGCGCACCCTGCTCGATGCTGTTTTTCCCTGCGGCTCTGTCACTGGCGCCCCCAAAAAACGGAGCATGGAAATTATTCAAGAATTAGAGGGCGCCCCACGCGGGTATTACTGCGGCGCTTTAGGCTGGCTTGACCCCAATGGCGATTTTGCCTTTAGCGTGCCGATACGTACACTCACTCTGGAAGGAAACGGCGGTACCCTTCAAACCAAGTTCACCTTGGGTATTGGTGCTGGGATTACGATTGATTCCGATCCGAAGCAAGAGTGGCAAGAGTGTCAAATAAAATCGGCATTTATTACTGAGATGCCCACTCCGCTGGGTCTATTCGAGACCATTCGCGTTGAGGATAAAAAGCCCTTACGATTAGCAGCGCACTTGGAGCGATTACGACATTCGGCCTCTGTCCTACGCATTCCGTTTGTGGCAGCGCGTGTCATTGAGGCGGTCGAGCAAGCTTGTCTCGGAATCCCCAGCCTACTGCCCCATCGTTTGCGCATCGACTTACTTTCCGATGGCTCGGTTACAGCGGCAACCCATGCATTGGAGCCGATTGCAAATGAAGTGACCATTTTTTGGGCATCCCAGGTATTACCCGATCCCAATCAAGCCATCATGCAATCGAACAATCTGTTGTTGTCGCATAAAGTCAATCAACGAACTCTGTACGACTTGGCATGGAAGAATGCCGTGGCGCTGGGCGGTTTTGATGCGGTCTTTTTAAATGAGGCAGGCTTTGTTACCGAAGGCGGCCGGAGCTCGATTTTTATTCTGCCCAAAGGGTCAAATCAATGGCTAACGCCACCACTATCGGCAGGGGTACTTCCTGGTGTAATGCGTCAAAGCCTGCTGGATGATCCGCAGTGGAATGCCCGCCAAGCGATGTTCACCGCAGCTGATTTAGTCGACGCCGACCGCATCCTGGTTTGCAATGCCCTGCGCGGTGCCGTACCCGCCGTCCTGAAAGTCGGATAATTAAAGAATGAAATCTTTTCCAATGCACTACTGCTCAAAATGTGGATCGACCGTAACATTGCGCATTCCGGCAGACGATACGCGCGAGCGCCATGTATGCAATGGCTGCGCTACCGTGCATTACATCAATCCACGTAATGTGGTGGGCACTATTCCGGTATGGGGTGAGCAAGTGTTATTGTGCCGCAGAGCAATCCAGCCACGCCATGGCTTTTGGACTTTACCTGCTGGCTTTATGGAGATTGGTGAAAGCACTACCCATGGGGCCGCCCGAGAAACGTTGGAAGAAGCTGGCGCCCATGTGGAAATCGGCCCCTTGTTTTCCTTAATCAATGTGCCTCACGTTGAGCAGGTGCATTTGTTTTACCTCGCCAGCCTACCAACCCCCGATTTTTCGGCAGGTGAAGAAAGCCTTGAGGTCGCGCTTTTTTATGAGCACGAAATCCCCTGGTCGGAGTTAGCTTTTCCGACCACCAAACAAACCCTGCAGTGGTTTTTCGCCGATCGCAGTGCTGGCCTCCTTGACCAAGGGGCAGGAGTTATTGTTCGATCTCGCGATATTTTGCCCTCTGAAACCATTTGAGCAATGAGTCAAATTGCTTGGCTAGGGCCTGATGATGCGTTTCCGGATCCGGCAGTCATGCCCGATCCCGATCCCGAAGTAGTCGGGCTTTTTGCGATCAGTGAACGCATCTACCCAGGGCAGCTTGAATCAGCCTATCGGCTTGGCTTATTTCCCTGGTACTCTGATAATCAACCGGTTTTATGGTGGTCACCAAATCCACGGATGGTGCTAGAACCAAAAAACTTTAAGGTGAGCAACTCACTGCAAAAAACCATGCGGCATTTTTATCACGACCCCACCTGCCATATTGAAGTCGATGGTGATTTTGGTGCGATTATGCGAGCCTGCGCCCTAAGCCCACGCAAAGACCAAGACGGGACCTGGATCACCCATGAAATTGTGGATGCATACAGTCAGCTATTCGAAAGCGGCTTTGCCCACAGCATAGCCGTCAAGCAAGGTGATCGCCTATTGGGCGGCCTGTACTGCGTTAGTTTTGGCCGTATGGTCTTTGGTGAGTCGATGTTTAGCCGCCAAGCAGATAGCTCTAAGCTCGCTTTGGCCTTGCTGTGCGCTTGGTGCTACGATCATGAGGTGCCAATGATTGATTGCCAACAAGAAACTACCCACCTCCGGTCATTGGGAGGAGGCCCAATCCCGCGCACGCAATTTTTATCGCTGGCGCGCGATGCCATCAGCCAAGAGTCGATCGGTAGTCCATGGCGTTTTGATAAAACTGCATTGGGACGTTGGCTATGAGCCAAATAAATGAGCTGCCCATTACTGCGCTACAGTTTTATGCAACCGCATCCTATACCTGCAGCTATCTTCCACAGCAAACCGCGCGCTCACAAGTGGCCACGCCATCCCACTTAGTACATAGTGATATGTACGGCGATCTCGTTAATGCAGGATTTCGGCGCAGCGGACTCTTTACCTATCGCCCCTATTGCGATCATTGCAAAGCATGCATTGCTACACGCATACCCGTTGAACACTTTGCCCCAAATCGCAGCCAACAGCGCGCTTATAAGCAACATGCTAATTTAGAAACCCACGTTCTGCACCTCAGCTATACCGATGAGCACTACGCGCTGTATCGCCTCTATCAAGAACAGCGCCATCACGATGGTGACATGAACCGCGACGACCAAGAACAATACACGCAGTTTTTACTGCAAAGCCGCGTGAACTCGCGTTTGGTTGAATTTCGAGACGGGTCCGGGGACCCAGAGCCAGGACGCCTACGCATGGTCAGCATCATTGATATTGTCGAAGCCGGTATTTCGTCGGTCTACACCTTTTACGATACCTCGGTAGCCAAAGCCAGCTATGGCACCTACAGTATTCTGTGGCAAATAGAACAAGTCAGGCAGCTGAAACGGCCCTATCTCTACCTGGGCTACTACATCCAAGAGAGTCAGAAGATGGCATATAAGTCGAAGTTCAAGGCCATCGAAGGTCTGGTCGATAACCTCTGGCAACCCTTGCATACGCGATAATTGGATTCATGTCCGCATACTCCTTTTTACGCCCTGCGCTCTTTTGTCTTGATCCTGAACAAGCCCACAACCTATCCCTAGGCAGCATGGACCGGGCGCACGCGCTCGGCTTACTCTCCCATTTCGTGCCCAAGCCCGTCGTTGACCCGCAGTTATTCTGCGGCTTGCCCTTGGGAAATCGCGTTGGGCTCGCTGCAGGCCTAGATAAAGACGGCAAGCACATTGATGCACTCGCCGCCTTGGGTTTTGGCTTTTTAGAAATCGGTACCGTAACGCCGCTACCGCAACCCGGCAACCCAAAGCCGCGCATGTTCCGCCTCAGCGAAGTCGATGGAATCATTAATCGCATGGGCTTTAATAACGATGGCGTAGATGCCTGCGTTGCTCGCGTTAAGGCCTCGCACTATTGGCAGTCCGGCGGTGTTATTGGATTAAATATCGGCAAGAATGCCAGCACTCCAATCGAAGCTGCTGCCGATGATTATGTGATCGGATTAAAAAAAGTCTACGCGGTTTCTTCCTACATTACGGTGAACATCTCATCACCCAACACAAAAAACCTCCGCGCCTTGCAAGGCGAAGTAATGCTGCGCTCCCTACTCAGCAGTATTCAGCTGGCGCGTACTGCTTTATGCGACGAACATGGTATTCGTAAGCCCTTATTTCTGAAGATTGCGCCGGACCTCGACCCTGGCGACATCCGCTTGATCGCCGATTTGCTGATTGAGTTTGAAATTGACGCCGTGATTGCAACCAACACCACGATTGAGCGAAATGCAGTCGCCCACCTAAGGCACGGCAGCGAAGCTGGCGGACTCTCTGGTGCGCCGGTTCGCACCCTATCCAATGCTGTTATAGAGTCGCTCAAACACCATCTTGGAAGCCGGGTGCCAATTATTGGTGTCGGCGGCATTCTTTCCGGAAAAGATGCCCAGGAAAAATGTACTGCCGGAGCCAGTGTGGTCCAGCTGTATAGCGGCCTCATTTTTAAGGGTCCAGAACTGGTTCGGGAATGCGCCCTGGCCCTGAAATAGCCACCTAGAGGGCCTATTTTTGGCCGTCGTTTTCACATTGTGCAATTCCTCCAAGAATGGCTACAATGAAGCAATGGATAACCCTAAAGTGGCAAAAATGGCTAAAGCTCCTGGTGAGGTTGGAAAGACCGCCATTCAGGTGGTGGAACGCATGATGAATTTGCTTGATGCTTTGGCTAAGCATGAGGATGCATGCAGCCTCAAAATTTTGGCGGAGCAAACTGCACTTCATCCTTCCACGGCGCACCGCATCTTAAATGACATGGTTGCCTGTAGACTGGTTGAGCGCGGCGATGGCGGCACCTATCGACTCGGCCTGCGACTCTTAGAACTCGGCAATCTAGTTAAGGCAAGGCTCTCGGTTCGGGAGGCGGCCCAAGCGCCCATGCGCGCACTCCACAAAATCACGGGGGAAACCATCAACCTATCCGTCCGTCAAGGTGATGAGATTGTGTATGTCGATCGCGCCTATAGCGAACGCTCCGGCATGCAGGTAGTCCGCGCTATTGGCGGTCGTGCGCCGCTGCATCTTACATCCGTTGGTAAACTGTTTTTAGCTAGCGATGACTCCACTAAAGTCCGTGCCTACGCTACCCGGACAGGCTTAGCTGGGCACACCCGCAATAGCATTACTGACTTACGTAAGCTTGAAACTGAATTATCTAAAGTCAATCAGTTAGGGCATGCCAGTGACGATGAAGAACTGGAATTGGGCGTAAGTTGCTTGGCGGCTGGCATTCTGGATGATACGGGCAAATTGGTAGCCGGCCTATCGCTTAGCGCCCCAACGGATCGCATTCAGTCCGACTGGCTAAAAGCACTTCAAGATACCGCCATGCAAATTTCAAAAGGAATGGGATTTACTTCGAAGTAAGTCTTGCGGGAGTAAGAAGCCCCCTCGCAAAGAAATTACATCAAGCGGCGCAGTGGACGGATCTCGCTGGGATCCATTTGCTGATACCAATCTTTGACGCGTACCGCGTCTGCAAAACGGGATTGCGTACCAACCGAATCTAAAAAGACGAGTAGCAAGGGCGAGCCATTGATATTGGCCTGCATCACGAGGCATTTACCGGCGGCACTAATAAAGCCCGTTTTCTGCAGTCCAATATCCATATCGCCCGAGCGCACTAGGCGATTGGTGTTTAAAAAAGTTTGTGGGCGATTGTTAATCACCATAGTGAGGTCAGGCCAAGTGGAATACTCCCGAATTGCCTTGTATTGATACGAGGCGCTTACCATTTTCGCTAGGTCATCTGCACTCGCGACATTCTCACTGGATAAGCCGCTGGGATCAGCAAAGCGTGAGTTACGCATGCCAAGATCACGGGCTTTTTGATTCATGGCAGCAACAAAGGCAGGGACGCCTCCCGGATAATTCCTGCCTAGGGTGTAGGCGGCACGATTTTCAGATGACATCAGCGATAACAGCATCGCTTCACGGCGCGTCAGCGATGTGCCGGTTGCAAGCCGCGACTTTCCGTAACTTCGGGCATCCTCCGCATTAATCTTAATGGACTCATCCAAAGGTAAGTCGGCATCGAGTACTACCATGGCACCCATTAACTTCGTGATGGATGCTATCGGCAGACTAACGCCAGTATTTTTCTCAAACAATACGTCATTGGTATCTTGATTGACGACCATCGCTACGCTGGACTTCAGACTGAGGTCATCGTGCTGACCCCGCAAGCCCATCGCAGTGGCAAACGAAGGTCTTGCGCCGGTAGCGGCATTGTTTGCCGGGCGCGTAACGGTTACCCGCACATCTTTAGTTTTTTTGGCGGTGTTCGCGTTTCCAGTCTTTGCCGGCTTGGTTGTTTTACTTGTTTTATTCGTGCTACCGGGTTTCGCAGCAGGCGCTTTATTGGCTGACTGGTTTTGCTTTGGTTTGTCTTTGGAGGGTGCTTGCTTTTGATTGCTCGGGCTGGTTTGGGCAATTACAGCGTCGGGGATACAAGGGACCGCAAACAGGGTCATCCATAAGGCCACTCCAAGCCGGCTTCTTAATCGCATGCAGCACTACCTCTTAACCAAACAATAGCCGTAATGATAATAAACTTTGGCGGGTTCGGGGTGATTTATTGACGTACCTTTTGATTCACCAGCACGACCGCCCCCATCGTCAAAATAATCCCTGCCGCCATCATCCAGGTCAAGGGTTCATCAAATAAGAGCCACGCCATAATCGCAGTCGTGGGTGGCGTTAGGTATAAAAGACTCGTGACCTTGGTTGCCGCCCCCTTGCGAATCATGATGAACAGCAAGCTCACAGAACCAATCGAGATGGGGAAGATGGCCCAGAGCATGGCGATAACGACGGGCGTATTCCAAACCATGGTGCCTTCTTCAAATAGCACCATACAAATAAAGGATAAAACCAAGGCGATGCTGAATTGAATCAGGGAGCCCGATCGCAAATCAAACACAGGGCAATACTTCTTTTGATACAGCGTGCCAAAGGTTATTGATAACAATGCAGCAGCAGCGAGTAAATAACTTGCCACCGGTATGGGCACAAAGTTCATCTTCTCTGCGACTACAAGAGCAACCCCAGCTATCCCTAGAAACAAACCAAACCACTGGCGTGGCGATACATGCTCGGATACCCATGCCGCAAACCAAGCTGTGATGATGGGTTGTAAACCCACAACAAGGGCAACCAGTCCGGCGGTCATGCCCAAGCGAACGGCTGTCCATACGCCCATTAAATATCCAAATTGCAGCAGCATGCCAGCAATCAGCAAGTGCCCGAGTTGCGCTTGATTCGGCCAAGAGGCGGGACGCCATACTAAACTGAGCGCCCCCATGGCGAGCAAGATCCCCGCATAGCGCCAAAATAAGAACGTGGCTGGCTCCACATAGGGCATTGCTAGTTTGGCGATGATGAAGCCTGTACTCCACAAAAGAACGAAAACAGGCGCAATCGCACCCTCAAACTTGAACGCCATAAATCCTTTTTATCTTCTTTTTTATTCTGTTATTTGATTTTAGCCCCAAGAAAGCTACTAAAAGTCGAATAACCTATTACTTAAATATTT
>CAZWPR010000016.1:0-35582 GCA_964636135.1 uncultured Polynucleobacter sp. | reverse complement strand
CAAAGCGCACCGTCACCACCGGCTCCTCCTTGAGAGTATAAGCAGCCGCATTAATAATCAGATTTGGCTTTAGTTCATTTAAGAGAGCAGCAATTCCATCTACATTACTTAGATCACATTCAGCACGGCCAACATAGGTAATGCGGTGTAATTTATCTAACTCACCAGCATCAAAGGAGGCCTTAAAGGCTTTGCCCAGCTGGCCATCTTTACCAAAAACGAGAATATTCATCTGAGCAGTTCAAGTAGCTGAGTCGATCGAGGTATGGATCGCTGAGTGGTTATTTGCATAGCTATCTCTAGATTTAGTTGTGTGGCCATGCGCTTAGTTGTATTGCTTTTGCAACCACTCGCGATACGAACCACTCACTACACCCTCAACCCACGCTGGGTTATCCAAATACCATTGCACTGTTTTTTTAATACCGGTATCAAAGGTTTCAGCGGGACGCCAGCCCAGCTCACGCTTGAGTTTGCTAGCATCAATCGCATAGCGGCGATCGTGCCCAGGACGGTCTTTAACAAAGGTAATTTGCTCTGCGTAGGATTTTTTATCTAACCTTGGCTTGAGTTCATCCAAGATCTGGCAAATGGTTTTAACTACCTCGATATTGGCTTTTTCATTCCAGCCGCCGATGTTGTAAGTTTCGCCTAACTTGCCTTTTGCAAGCACTTCCCGAATGGCAGAGCAGTGATCACCCACGTAGAGCCAATCACGCACTTGCTGACCATCGCCATAGATTGGTAGTGGCTTGCTGTTTAAGGCATTCAGGATAACTAAGGGGATTAACTTTTCTGGAAAGTGATACGGCCCATAGTTATTCGAGCAATTGGTCGTTACAACCGGAAAGTCATAGGTATGAAACCAGGCCCGCACTAAATGGTCTGATGCGGCTTTTGATGCGGAATACGGGCTGTTAGGCTCATAGGGATGGGTCTCGGTAAATGCAGGCGCAGTACTAGAGAGTGAACCATAGACCTCATCGGTCGAGACATGATGAAAGCGAAAGTTATCTTTATATTCTTGAGCCAAGCTATTCCAATACTCACGTGCACACTCGAGCAAATTGAATGTGCCAACGATATTGGTCTGCACAAACTCAGCCGGTCCATGAATTGAGCGATCGACATGGCTCTCAGCAGCAAAGTTCACGATCGCTCGAGGTTGATGCTCTTTAAGTAATTTAGTAACGAGCGCTTTGTCGCCGATATCGCCCTGCACAAAAATATGGCGGGGGTCGCTCTTTAAAGAATCCAGAGTGGCCAAATTACCGGCGTAGGTTAATTTATCTAAATTAATAATACCCTCGGCTTTTGGATCCTCAAGCCAATCGAGAACAAAATTACCGCCAATAAAGCTTGCGCCGCCGGTTACTAAAATCATTTTTTGGATCCAAATCAAGTAATTAAAACGTCGTCCCTACCATTTGCATTGTGCATGAGTACAGTCGAAGCCGCTGCGAAAGATACAAAAAACATTAAGATTTCAAAATTGTGTTTGTAATTAATTTCAGCAATGGGGCCAAACAGCATAAACCCCAAAATCAGCCAAACTCCAATTAATCTAATTGAGTCCCTCGAAGAAAGCCATTATAGATTATTGAAGAAAATGTCAAAAGTAAAATGAATAAGCCCGGTAAACCAAAAGCGAAGCCAAAATCAATTCATCCCCTGAGTGTTTGAATCTCAAGCTGTTGCAGTTGCTCTAGCTTTGCATGGTTGAGCATACTTACAAATGAGTGATTAATGGAGCTAAAGCCCAAGAGGGTATTGAAATCAACCTAACTCCGTGTATGACCCAGGCGCTAAGCTTATAGGCGTTACTCGCAACAAGTAATTCTTTGCTGTTTTTGGGAAATGGTTCACCCACCATCTTATTCCCATGCTACCCATTGAATCGCCAAGAGTTATGTTGGCGAATTTGAGAAGAGATATAGCGGCATCATCTCTGGCCATGATCTTGCCACCAAGAAACGGGACTGCATAATGACGATAAAGCCGCTAATCCCACCTGTAACTAGCAATGCATTTCGTAATGCAACGGTATTCGGAAGTACCCAAATAATGAGCAATACAACGACGGAAATTAAACAAACCAGATCAGCATATGGAATACCTTTTTTGGAATGCAAGATATTCGTCATGGATTTACAGCTTTGTCTTATTGTCTAAATAAAACTGCTCATAGGGATATTGCTTTTCATCTTCCAGAACTTGTTTCACTTTTTGGTCAAACATACCGCGGTACCCGCCTAACAAAGTAGGTTTGTATTTTGTTTTCTGAATAAAATCCCGATTAAATTGCGAGGCAGTCCTAATTCCTTTGGTATACCCATCGTCCGCCAAATCGGATTGGACATTGTCAATCAAGTTGATGTCGACGCTGGGAATATCACGTTGATAGCGCTGATGGTAGCGCCAGTAAAAATCACCGTCTTCCTCACCCAAACCAAGCAAGCGCTCATCAAAAAAGCCAACTTCGATTAGCTCTTGTTTATCGAGCAGAAAATGTGAAAAGCTTCCATTAATCTTAAAGGTGCCAAGCTGCTTTTCAAGGGCCCGCTCAAGGACATCAAAAAAGCAGCCCTGCTCATTTCGACCAATATAGAGGTCATCATTTAATACAAGTACCTGTCTATTACTTGCCGTTAACGCCCCACGATTCCACATTTTTGCTAAAGACTGAAAGGTGGGAAAAACGGTGGGGTAGACCTTCGCATGCTGTGCGCAGTATTCCAATACTTTTGCGCGATAGCTGGGCTGGAAATCCCCTTTGGCAGGGCCATTTACCGTGACAATGATTTCAATATCGGGGCGCTGCACCTTAATCTCCGCGATCAAAGGTACCAGAAATGCATCAAAGCGCTTATCAAAGGTAGTAATGACAACGGAGTATGAAGGTAATGGCATAAAAGTAATTGGTGTTCAGTCTTAAGTTACAGGGTTTGCTGATGAAAATTCCATGCGCTGTCGCACATAGATTGCAAGCTGCGGCCAGCCTCCCAACCCAATAAAGCCTTCGCTTTCTCGGCAGTGGCATAGTACACCGGCAAATCCCCGCTGCGGCGAGCCTCAATGCGGCGATCTAAGGCATGGCCAATTGCCTTTTCAAACGCGGCAACCAGCTGCTTTACGCTATAGGGAAGCCCCGTACCTAGATTAATAAAATGGCATCCAGGATGATTTTCCAAATAAAGCAGGGTAGCAAGATGGCCCTCGGCCAAATCCATGACGTGAATATAGTCCCGCTGACCAGTGCCATCGGGGGTCTCGTAGTCGTCTCCGAAAATCTTTAAATAAGGTAGTTTTCCAGATGCCACTTGGCAAACGTAGGGCATTAAATTATTCGGAATGCCTTTGGGTAACTCACCAATCAATCCCGATGCGTGAGCTCCGACCGGATTAAAGTAGCGCAGGCAGGCTATCGACCAGGATGGATCGGATAGCGCTAGATCTCGCAAAATCTGCTCTACCTGCAACTTGCTTCGTCCATAGGTGTTAATGGGCACGGTTGGGTGATTTTCATCGTAAGGCAAATACTGGGGAATACCGTAGACGGTAGCGCTTGAACTAAAAATAAGCTGACGTAAGCCGGCATCTTGCATTGCCTCTAAGAGGCTAATGGTTCCGGTCACATTATTATCGTAGTACTTCAGGGGCTCGGCTTCAGATTCGGCTACCGACTTGAGTCCTGCAAAATGCATCACTGCATTGATCTCTTGCTCTTTCAATATTTGGCGTACCGTATTTGTATCCCGAACATCGGCATTACAAAAGATTAACTTCTTTCCGGCAATTTGCTCCAAGCGGCCTACAGTCTCAAACTGACTATTGCATAGATTATCCAGAAGGATCGGGTTATAGCCCTTGCTGACCAAGACACTGGCTGTGTGACTGCCAATAAAACCCAAGCCGCCAGTTAACAAAATATTCATTTAGGCCGTTCTATCCATAAAATAAATTAGTATTGGGTCATGAAAAGCATACGCATTGCGACAATTGGCAGCCCAGGCGATTACCGGCAAAGCCTTTTCCCCATTATCGCCCAAGGCGTGGGGTATGCGGTAGAGTGGACTACCCCCAAGCAATGCGATTTACTGGTGTATGGTCCCTTTGCAAACCCCAATCCCAAAAAAATGGGTTGGTGCCCAAAGCCCCTTCGCCCCTGGGCGGAGCCCCTTCAACAGGCTCTGCTCGACGCTGTGGGTCGACAACATAAGCCCTTACGCTTATTCCATACCGCGGAGAATGTTCGCCACGATGTGCATTCAGCCGATTACGCTATTTCTTTTGATTTAGCGATCGCACCGGAACGCCACTTTCGGCTACCTTATTGGATGGAGATGATCGACTGGTCTCATGAGGGCATTGTTGGCAATACCAACCCCCGTTATGGTCCTTTATTGCAAATTGAACGCTTAATGCAGCCTCTCGGCCATCGGTTCTTAAGTAAGCCATTCGCTGCGGCGTTTTTAAGCTCCCATCTCCGCGAGCCCCGCAATACCCTATTTGAGGCGCTTAATAAGACACTACCAGTGACTGGTTTTGGAGCTTATTTTGATAAAAGCATTAAAAATCATCACTTAAGTGGTTTTTTAAAGCATTCCTTGCTACAGGATTTTGCCTTTAATCTCTGCCCCGAAAACGGTATGTACCCCGGCTATTACACTGAAAAAATACCGGAAGCATTTTTTGCCGATTGCCTACCCATCACCTGGGTCGACGAGAATATTCAAGTTGATTTCAATCCCAATGCAATGATCAACTTAGCGCCGATGACCAGTGCTGATTTTGCACCCCTGAGCCAAATCATTTCATCACCTCAGGCCATGGATCACTATGCATCACAAGCCTTGCTCCTTAAAAAACCCAGCATTCTGCCATTTATGGCGTTTGTGAAACGCGTCCTAGATGACGCCAGCTCCTAGCGAAGATGAAAATTGGCTTTCATACCAATAGCCTTACCTTGCGCGGCACTGAAATTGCGCTCTATGACTATGCCTTGCATAACCAAACCATACTAGGCAACGAGTCGGTGGTCTTTTATCGCCAAAGCAATCCAGCGAATCCATCCGTACTCGATAAGTTTGCTCAGCAATTCAATGTCGTGGCGTACGACGGTCAAGATCAACTCAACCGCTTGATTGAGCAACATGGCATTGACCTTGCCTACTTTATTAAATCAGGCGAGCGTGATGACGCCATCTGTAGCAGTGCGCCCGCCTTAATTCATGCGGTTTTCCCAACTAGTCCAGAAGAGTTTCATGGAGACAAATATGCTTTTGTCTCAGAATGGCTATCAGTTGAGTATTCGAATAAAAAAATTCCATTTGTTCCTCACATGATTCAATTGCCAGATCATGCGGATGATTTACGTGCGCAACTCTCGATTCCAACATCGGCCACCGTCATCGGCTCCTATGGCGGCGCCGATAGTTTTAATTTACGGTTTGTGCAAGAGGCTATTGTTCAAGCTCTGAATAAGCGAAGCGATTTGTACTTTTTATTTATGAACATCACGCCCTTTGCGGAGCATGAGCGACTCCTCTTTCTGCCCGGCAATTCAGATCTTGATTTTAAGGTGAAGTTCATCAACACCTGCGATGGCATGATCCACGCCAGAGGCATTGGTGAAAGTTTTGGTCTCTCGTGCGGCGAGTTTTCCATTAAAGGGAAGCCTGTCATTACCTACGCCATGTCACCACAACGCAGTCACATCGAAATTTTAGGCAGTAAAGCTATTCTCTATAAGGGCAAAATCGATTTGGCGCGTATTTTTCTCGAGTTTGATCAGCGCGTGCAACATCAGAAAAACTGGGACGCCTACTCCACTCATTTTTCCCCTGCACCAATCATGCAGCAATTCAAAGCAGTTTTTATAGATGGGGATGATCTCAGCACAGTGAAGTTAGGGCCGCAAGATCACCTTGCTATTCAGGGCTACCGCCTCCAACGCAAACTGCGTCATTTATCCAGAAAACTCTACCTCTGATAGTGCCTCAGTTCCTTATTTAGGGAACCATGGCTTCGCCGAGACAAGGCGATCTATGCTGCGTGCCAGTGATCGCTTTACCTTTGCAATGCCCTTGATAGGCAACCTTCCGGGACGATCCAGAATGGTTGATTCAACACCGGTAGTATCCACAGGATAGGGATGAATCGCTAAAAAATTGACTTGATGTACTTGGCGGTGCTCTAAAAAGTGATCCAGTGGCTCATAAATATCTACAGCTGCCTCAATCAGTAGTTTTGCTTGCGCCGGTTTAATGATGTAGGCAGAGGATCCCACTGCATCGGCTTTGTTCTGAACCAATTGAATATCAGCAAAAGAATCAACGACATCCTGCGGCACGGGGTGGATCCCTTGTAAACGCACCGCACCCCAGTCGGTATAGTCATTGGTTAAATAGGTAATGGTTTTCTCAAAATGAGGCAAGAGGCGAAAATCATCCTCAAAGATGATCGTTGGGATATTGTCATCAACACAGGCTTGCCATGCTTTTTTGTGCGATAAAAAGCAGCCCAACTCACTGGAGGTGAGCTCGAATCCCAGTAATCGCTTTACTTTTTTTGGCTGGTATTCAGCTGGCAGCGTTGGTAGCGCTGAACCCCGTATCGCATCCAGAAAGTGCCAGTCTAAGTTAGTTTTTGCCAACTCCAATCGCGCCTTTTCTTGGCGATCACTTGACCCTGGTAAAGAAATAACAAGGGCTTGAATGGTTTTCATCAGAAATAACTCTCCAATAAACGCCCAAAGCGCTTTAAACGCTTGAGCATTAATGACAATCTACTTTTATCACTTCCCAAGGCCATCTCCACCTCCCAGTTCGACTGGTAAATCACGCCCATGAAGTTTTGCTTGAGCTTTTCGGTTGTTTCACCTAAGCGCTTGCAGAGGTAATACTGCCAATCGTAGTGATAGACCCGAAAGAGCGGCTCAATCGCTCGAATGGGTATCGCCTGGTACTTTAAAAGGGCTTCGCCATAAATCAAGGTCTCGGGATGTTGTGGCGTCACCGCATCCCACAAGGTCATGCCCTTGGGAATTAAGTACGCTTGATCTAAGGACTGCCAAACCTTAGCCGACCAAATAAAAGGAGCTGGGGCGCAGTAATACGGTGGGCCAAGACGCCCAAATAAAGCCTGAACGCGCTCTGCCTCTGCTCGCAAATCGCGCTCTACTTTGAGATGCCCTCGATTGGTCGCCATCTGAAACAACTCTTTATTCTGGTGAAGCACCGTATAGGGGTCGCCATCGGGTGCTACAAAGTCCATCTTACAAAAATCCCGAATAAAAATACTATCGGAGTCAATGCAAAGGTAATTAGCTGCGATACCGAGGCGCCAGAACTCTGACTTAATAATGGCTTGGGCAAGGCTTCCCGGAATATTGCTAGTTCGATCTAAGGTAACCCGCGGATTGGCAGCAATAATCGTTTCATCGGATACCCAGTGATAACCATTGCTTCCAATAACTTGCAAGAGTAATTCTTTATCGGCTTCTGGTGTGGAGATATAAAAAGGGATTTCATCACGATTGAACTGCTGAATCGAGGCCAGCAAACGCTTGAGGCGTAAAAAGTCTTTACGGTAGGATTTGCAGTAAAGGACGATGTCGTTCAAGTGACGGTCTTTGGATTAATCTAGGAATATCAATAAGGGCTTAGTACTTTAATGTACCAAACTTAGAATTTGCTTCGCAGCCTGATCGACCCCAATGGGCTTCCAGGCTAATTGCATCAGGTTTTTCTGCTGCCAGTCCAGCCAAATGCGCTCTAGGGTCTTATCAATTGAAGCCGCATCATCGGCAGCGCTAATGTAGGCATTGCGCTCGGCCAGTAAGGCATTCATCTGAGGATTACGGTGGGTAATGGCCCAAATCGGTCTACCCATCCAGAAGTACTCGTACATCTTCGATGGAATGTATTCTGCGCACCACTCATCATCGCCGTGCAGCAGTAATAGCACATCGGAGGCCTGCATGCGTTCTGCAATGCGCTCGCGCCCCGACTTACCAGTGACGGGATCTTTTTCAATCCGGCCATGCTCGATTACCAGATTTGCAAACCCATACTGGTTAATGGCATCTTCTGTTAAGGAATCAACCTTAGCCCCATACACATGTACCTGAATAGCATTACGTGCTTCAGGGTGCTTTTGAAATAGATTGGGCAAGCGATTCAGGATCGTTGAAATCGAGCGGTTCTTAGCCAAGGAGCCAAAGTGACTAATCACCAAATGTGCTCCATAGTGATGTAGTCGTGCTTCCTCTATTCTTTCTTGTTCTTGCCGCTTTTCTTTCCTAGGTTCTGCCTGCTTAGTGGCTAGGCTTATTTCCTCAGCAGCTCCGGGCGGCTCTGCCCCCGGAATCACCATCACCCCTTTGGCATTGCCGGGTTCATTTAAGTTGCGGTTACGGAGTTTGGCGTAATGCACGGCGCCATCGGTAAACCACCAAGCGAGATCAGCATGTTTGCAGATTTGAGTCTCTAACCACTTTCGAAACCTTGCATCGCGATTGCTTGGGGTTGCAAAACCCAAATCGTCTGGGTTATCTCGGATCACAAGCGGATCGTGTATTTCGGTCATCCAAAACACGCCGGTGCTCTTTTTGAGCCACAAGGCAGCCAGCTGGGCAGACCAAGCGCCCGCTGTGGAATAGACTAAATCCACTTGCTTATTCTGGATGAGTTTTTTTCCATGCAGGTAAGCAGGCATGGCCCAGGACCATTGATTCGATAAGCCTAAGAACATTCGCTCTAAAGCAATGAAGGGTGCCAGTAGGATAGAAACGGTAGTTGTGACGACTTTATAAAGCAGGCCCCGACCGTATTGATTGGCAAACCAATGCCGAAAGTCAAAGCGAAAGGCAGCTGGCCCCCAGGCTAAAAATTGATAGTGTGGAAAGCGCGTGTCTTTGATGCCTGTAATAGAACTAAACACCGTAGGCTTAATCCCGGCCTCTAAAAAATAGGGGATCTTATCGGTAATCGTTTGACTCGCCGCCCGTCCATCCATATTGAATGCGTGCGACAGAATGAGCCAGCGCTTATGCTTAGTAATCTGCGGTAATGGAGCCGTCACTGTTTTAATTTTGCGTTCTTAATCGTGCACTTTTAATTACCCGCCACAATCGACATCACCGCCATACGCACCGCAATGCCAAAGGTCACTTGCTTCAGAATGACCGACTGCGCGCCATCCGCTACTTTGGAGTCAATCTCAACGCCGCGGTTCATCGGGCCGGGGTGCATCACGATGGCATCGGGCTTGGCTAAAGCGAGGCGCTCTTCGGTCAAGCCAAACTGCTTAAAGAAAGCATCTCCCTCAGGAACCTTACCGGCCTCCATGCGTTCTTTCTGAATACGTAAGGTCATCACCACATCTACGCCGCGTAAGCCCTCTTCCATGCTGTGAAAGACCTTCACACCCAGCATATCCAAATCATTAGGCAACAAACTCTCTGGCCCAATCGCACGGATGTCCGTACAACCCAATGCCGTCAGCGCATGAATATTAGACTTAGCTACTCGGCTATGAACGATGTCGCCCACAATCGCCACCTTAAGCTTACTGAAGTCCTGCTTGAACTGGCGCATGGTGTACATGTCGAGTAAACCCTGCGTCGGGTGCTGATGGCTACCATCACCCGCATTAATCACATGCACATAGGGCGGCACATGATTAGCAATTTCAATCGGCGCCCGGGATACGCTGTGGCGCACGACAAAAATGTCCGCCTGCATCGCAATCAAATTATCGATGGTGTCAATCAGGCTCTCGCCTTTGGTGGTCGACGAGGTGGAGATATCCAAGTTAATCACATCGGCCGACAAACGCTTCGCGGCAATCTCAAAGGTCGTACGAGTGCGGGTGGAATTCTCAAAAAAGAGGTTGAATACACTTTTGCCGCGTAGTAGTGGTACTTTTTTTACTTCACGCGCCGGATCAGTCACGCTCACAAACTGCTGAGCCGTATCCAGAATATGCAGGATCTGCTCTTTGGGCATACCCTCTAAGGTCAGCAAATGCGTGAGCTCACCTGCCTCATTTATTTGATTGGTCTGCATGGCTTGCTTGGTCTGATTCGCTTCGATACTCATGCTCGTTCCTCCAGAACAAAGCGGAATGTGTATTGATCACCCTGTGCATCTGAACTGTGCTTTTCTAATGCGAGTATTTGGTGGTCTGGCACGCTCACATGTTCACCCACAAAGTCGGCCGCTATCGGCAACTCGCGCTTGCCGCGATCCGCCAGCACCATCAGCTCGACACTGGCTGGGCGACCAAAATCAAATAATTCATTGAGGGCGGCGCGCACCGTTCTGCCCGTCAGCAGGACATCGTCAATCAGTACGACGTGCGCGCCCGCCACTTCAAACGGTAAATGGGTGGCCATACTGTCTGCCGAGCGCATTGCAGCCAAGCCTTTTTCAGCATAGTCATCTCGATGAAAGGCGACATTGATCACGCCGTAGTTTGGGAGACCTAAATCGCGTGCCAAGCGCTCTGCAATCCATGCGCCTCCAATTGCTAAACCGGCGAGCAGAAATGGTGGATTGGCTTTGGATGTTCGGGCCTGCAGATGGGCTAGCAGCTTTTTGTACAGTAACTCGGCGTCCATCCTATTGTCCTGAAAGGGTTTATCTCGCATGCTAGTCAATCTGCAGACAAGATGATGAATTCTTATTTTATTGCCCTTGCTGCACGCCAAGCGTTTTTTTGCATGAATCGGGTCATAAGACCCGCGCACCCCCTGCTTACCTAAAGAATTTCTTGGGGCTTTTCTAGCCCTAAAAAATCCATCGCCTGCCTATATTCCGCTTCAATATGCTATATACTAGTGCTATATACATAGGAGCAAGTCATGACTATCGCCATCACTACGGTTTTTAGCAATAACCGCACCCAAGCGGTTCGCCTCCCCGCAGAAGCGCGCTTGCCTGACGATGTAAAGCGGGTAATCGTACGCACTCGGGGCCGGGAAAGAATCATTACCCCGATTGAAAACACCTGGGATGCCTTTTTCTTAAATGGCCCTTTAGTCACCGATGACTTTTTGAATGAGCGCGGAGTCCAAATGCCCGTTGAGCGCGAAGGTCTGTAATGCTCAAGTATTTGCTCGATACCAACATCGTGATCTATGTCCTCAAACGCAGACCAAAAGAAGTGTTGGGAATCTTTAATTCGAATGCCAGTCGTATGGCAATTTCGAGCATCACTTTATCTGAGCTCATTTACGGAGCAGAAAAAAGTGCGCAAACCGATCAGAATTTAGAGGCAATTGAAGAGTTTGTCAGCCATCTTGAGGTCCTACCCTATGATGCAAAAGCGTCGCAACACTACGGCAGAATTAAAGCTGCGCTAGAGAAAAAAGGGCAGATCATTGGAGAAAATGATATTCATATTGCAGCTCATGCTACTAGCCACGGTTTGATTCTAGTGACAAACAATTTACGTGAATTTAAACGGGTGCCTAATCTAGCCCTAGAGAATTGGGTATCGTAAATTTCAGAATTCGCTTTCATGATCCGGCTTGGAGCAAAAAAGTCGCCTTGCTCTTGAGGAAATGTCGGCCTCACTCTTTTAACGTGTGCATATAGTGCGGAATGTGCGCAACACTATCGCCGATAAGGCCATTTAAAGGCGGCTGAACATTAAATACATGTATTACATTCAATACATGTGATACAATCGTGACAACTTTAAACAAAGGGGGTCTATATGGCTGTTTCACTTCGGCTTGATCGTGAGATTGAGCAAAGACTGGATCATCTTGTCGCCACGACGGGCAGAGCGAAGTCTTACTACCTACGCGAATTAATTCAGAATGGGCTCGATGACCTGGAAGACTTTTACCTAGCCGATGCAACCATGGAGCGTGTGCGCAAAGGTACTGAAAAGGTGCTGAACTCTACCCAAGTAAGGAAATCGCTTGGTCTGGATCGTTAATTACACCGAATCTGCAGCAAAGCAGCTTAAAAAATTAGATAAGTCAATTGCAATACGCATACTGAACTACATGGATGAGCGCGTCGCAATACTGGATGATCCCCGCGCATTAGGCAAAAACTTAAAAGGCCCACGCTTGGGCGAATACTGGCGTTATCGCGTTGGTGATGTTCGCATCATTTGCAATATTCTCGATGGGCAAATGACTGTCTTGGTCATTGAAGTGGGAAGTCGAAAAGAAATCTACAGGTAAGAATCTCTGTAGTTACGCAGACACTATCTCTCATTTCCCCATCAAACGCTCCAAAAAATATTGCTCCAAAATTAATCTAGCTGACTCGGAGTCAAGGCCTCCATCTTTTTTGCTCGCTTGGCTTTTCTTAAAACTGGGATCGTTTTCAAGTACGGCCGAGGTGTAGCGTTCGTCCACCCAAGTAACAGGCAAACCAAAACGCCCATGGAGTTGATTGCCAAAGCGCCGGGCTTTTGCCGTCATCGCATGCTCTGCACCATCGGGATGGCAAGGCAAGCCCACTACTAATTGATCAGGCGCCCATTCTTTTATTTGAGTAGCGATCAGGGCAAATCGGGCATCATCCTGTTCGGCAGTGATCGGGGCCAATGCCTGACTCGAGCCTGTAATGGAATTGCCTACCGCCAAACCAATGCGGCGAGTACCAAAATCAAATGCGAGGGCAGTGATGGCTTTGATGATTGGTTTTAAATAAAAGAGTTGGTTTACCTACTAGATTTGCTGGGCTATTCGCTTTGGTGAATTAAACACATCACGCATGCCCCACTTGCCCTGATAAATCGGCAGGGTCAAAACCCAGGGCTTGCATAGCGCGCTGATAGCGCTGCGCTGCTGGTGTATTGAAGATGATCTCAGCCATTTGCGCGCGACTGAGCTCGGCATTAATCCAGCCATTGAGGGCAATTTCTTCTTCAAGCTGACCAGCGCCCCAACCCGCGTAACCCAGGGTCATGATGAACCGTTTTGGGCCATTGCCTTTAGCGACAGCTTCCAGCACATCTTTCGATGTCGTCATGGTGAGGCCGCCCGGCACGGTTAAGGATGAACTGTAACTTGTAGTTGTATCAATTGAAGGATCCATACTGGCAGGTGCATCTGCAGCGCTGAAGTGCGGCGGCTCATGCAATACAAAGCCGCGCTCGGTTTGCACGGGACCACCAAAATAGACGGCTTGATCAGCAAACGGCGTGATCTCTAGCTTAAGTTCAATTTTATCGAGCAAGGTCGATAAACTGACATCGGTTGGGCGGTTTACTACGAGACCCATAGCGCCTTTGGCATTGTGCTCAAAGAGGTAGACCACTGAACCGGCAAACTGCTCATCCAGCATACCCGGCATGGCGAGTAAAAATTGATTGGTTAGATGGCTGCTCGGCTGCGGCATTGCGTCTGGAAAAGCCGAGGCCGAACCTGGGCCCTCTGCGTCAGCTGGGCTCTTGCTACCGGAGGTTTTCTTGGGAGCACTCATGTCGTTTCATTTTACCGAAAATGCCCCTTTGCCGGTAATCCAATAAGCAACAATTCCCACTAGCTCATGGATCAACCAATTCCACTGCTCACCGCCTTCGACTAAATCAAAGCGATGCCACGAATAGGAATGGCTGGTTTGGTAATCCACCAATACGGGCACTAAATCAAGGCCCTGTTTTTGCGCCGCCTGCATCGAGCGCAACATATGCCGCGCGGAAGTGATTAAGAGCCAAGGCTTAACGGATGTATTTTCTTTTTCTGCTAGACCATCGATAATTTTTTTGGAATAGAGCATATTCTCGTAGGTATTGCGCGATTGATCCTCGTAATAGCCGGGATGACTTCCCAGGCCCTGCTCTTGTAGCAACTGTTTAAACGCATCGGCTTCGGAGGGTCCTTGCGGCAGTAAACGCCCCGAATAACCGCTGGCGATAAAGGGCAGCTCTGGATGCTGGCGCAGCAGCTGAAATGCTTTTGTTACTCGCTCCGCTGAGCCCCTAATCATGACTTCACCACGGTCTCGTGTAATGGGGCCGCCTTCAACTGCATTTCCCAATATCAGAATGCCACCGACTTGACTCAATACTTCTGGTATTAATGGCGTCTGCGGTACCGCATCCTCTAAGATGCGCATGGCAAATTGTGAAGTCGGCATGTAGCCAATGAAGAATCCCAAACAAAGTGCAATACCTAATGCTCGCCGCACCAGGTGATTCTTGCGCAGCAATAAAAATAGCAGCGCGAGCGCAATCAAAATCATGAGCCAATTGAGGGGCTCAATCAGGATGTGCGCTAGCTTGGAGAAAACGAAAAAAATACTATCCATTTTGTTAATTTATTCTACGCATAATTAATGCGCTTAAAAGTA
Source organism: uncultured Polynucleobacter sp. (assembly GCA_964636135.1). Taxonomy (GTDB): domain Bacteria; phylum Pseudomonadota; class Gammaproteobacteria; order Burkholderiales; family Burkholderiaceae; genus Polynucleobacter. The sequence goes on along the minus strand of CAZWPR010000016.1, from coordinate 21,258 downwards.
GGGAATGTTAATTAAAGCTATGCTCTGGATAAGACTGCTTATGACTTTTTCTAGAAGCACCACGATAAGTACATTATTCATAATGCGTCCACATTCTTAAAACGCGCACCGTTTTTTCTTTCCGAAAAACCTCATAAACTAAACGGTGTTGAATATTAATTCGGCGAGAATAAGTTCCCCTCAAATCACCAACCAACTTTTCATATGGGGGCGGATTTTGAAATGGATCTTTTTCTAGGATATCTAATAAAGCCTGCGCCTTCTCTCGAAGTCCAGCTGCTGAGAGTTTTTTAGCATCTTTGAGAGCGAATTTGGAATAGGCTACATTCCATGTCACCACTTCAATACCCTTTTACTTTTAGCTAATGGCTCAGCCATCGACTCTTTAATTGACTCACGCATCCCCGGAATTGCTAATAGATATAGCGTTTCCTGAATTGCACTCCAATCCTCTTCAGAAACCAAAACGGCATTTGTCCTTTTACCCGATATCAGTACAGGTTTATGTGTTTCTGCAGTCTGGTCAATTAAGCGATAGAGTCCGGCTCTAGCTTCACTTGCGGTTATGGTGGTCATAAAATCACTCCTTTCGATTATGGTACGTTAAAACGTACGCTTTGTAAAGTACTGCTAATTGCTTGAGTGCCGTATGTGCAAAAGTTACAGGATGTTCTAACAAGCTCAGGATCAATATTCAGGGTTTTTAAACTGCTACTTTGCTTAAGTTTCACCCCAATTCGGATTAAGCCCTAAGATAGCGGCTATGGCCCTATCGAATACCCCTTCTCCCGCCTTTTCACCTGCCCATTCTCATCCCGCTAGCCTGGTTTGGCTCCGCCGTGACCTGCGGCTCTATGACCATGCTGCGCTGAGCCATGCTCTTGCATCCAGTAAATCGGTTTGGGTCGTGTTTGTATTTGATACGACTATCTTGGATCCGCTAAAAGATAGCAAGATTAATGGCCTCACAGCAGATCGCCGAGTAGACTTTATTTGGCAGGGTATTGCCCAAATCGATGTCGCCCTTCGCAAGCAAGGAGGCGGCCTGATCGTTCGATACGGCAAACCGACTGAATGCATCCCCAAAATCGCAAGCGATCTTGGGGTTTCTTGTGTGATGGTCAATCACGACTATGAGCCCAGTGCAATTGAGCGCGATGCCGTGATTGCATCTTCCCTTGAAAAGCAAGGTATTGCCTTTGAAACATTCAAAGACCAAGTGATCTTTGAAAAGAAGGAAGTTCTCACTAACTCAAGCACAGTATTTTCGGTATTTACGCCCTATAAAAATGCCTGGCTTAAACGCCTTAATGAAGGTGATCTTGCGCCGCATGCATGCAAGGCAAAGCCAGGGCAATTTGCAGCCATTCCCAAAAAACTGGATTTAGGCATTCCGTCACTCGAGTCGATGGGCTTTTGTGCAACCGGTATTGAAAGCTATTTGCCACCTGGATCTGACGGTGGGGAGTCCTTTTTAGAAGACTTCTTAAAGCGCATCGATCAATACCAAATTGGTCGGGATTTTCCGGCAATCAAGGGTGTGAGTTATTTATCCACCCATTTACGCTTTGGCATGCTCTCGATTCGGGGTTTGGTAAGGGAAGCCCATCGCCGGATGCTGGCTGGTAGCATGGGCGCCACCATCTGGCTCAGCGAACTGATTTGGCGTGACTTTTATTTCATGATTTTGGCCAATCACCCTCGCCTCGCCAGCGGCGCTGCCTTTAAACCAGAATACGACTCTATTGCTTGGGAGAGTGGTGCCATTGCCAAAAAACGCTTTCAGGCTTGGTGCGATGGTAAGACTGGCTATCCCTTAGTCGATGCTGCCATGCACCAGCTCAATCAAAGCGGCTATATGCACAATCGCTTGCGAATGATTGTGGCTAGCTTCTTAACAAAAGATCTGGGTATCGATTGGCGACTGGGCGAAGCCTACTTTGCAAAACACCTCAATGACTTTGAGTTCTCATCGAATAACGGAGGCTGGCAATGGGCCTCTTCTTCTGGCTGTGATGCCCAGCCTTACTTCCGGATTTTTAATCCCACTACCCAATCGCAGCGCTTTGATCCACAAGGTAAATTCATTCGTCGCTATATTCCCGCTTTAGAAAAGCTCTCGGACAAATCCATCCACGCGCCATGGGAGGCAGGCCACATTGAATTAGAAGCCGCTGGTATTTTGCTCGGTCGCGATTACCCGCTGCCCATCGTGAATCACGACGAAGCCCGCAAAGAAACCTTGGTGCGGTACAGCGTGGTGAAGAAGGTTGCCACTTCAATATAAGCTGCTTCGTTTGCTTACTTTTTTACCAAAAAGGTCACGGTCCTTATTTTTTTGCTGCGTGTGCCTGCTGCCTTAGCCAAGCCGCCAATTCTGTTTCTGTTTTTTCATCATTGACAATGGCGACAATCCACTCGCCAAGCGCATGCCCCTTAAACTGAATTTCAATTTGGTTTGCCTTCAGCACAAAGAACAATGCTGCTGCAGCGGTTCGCTTATTAGCCTCATTAAAACAATGTCCTTTTGCAATAAAGCTGGCATAACAGGCTGCTAATTCGTATGCATCGACAATAAATCCATAACGCACTCGATTATGTACGCGCTCTAAAACCGCATCCGGTGATTTGTCTTTGGATAAACCTTGTAGCTCATGCCGACCTATCAGGTAATCGTGCAGAGTAATGACTTGTGATGGCCCAAGAATTGCAAATTGGGTCATTTATTTCTCTTTCAGGTAATCCAACACATGGGCGATTTCAGATAAATTGGTATGCATGAAGGCGTCGAGCTCTGCATTCGATATTGGCAGCATCTCCACATCGGCAACGGCACTCTTAGGTACAAAATAGCCTATCGCCTCATTGCGATTCATAATGGCAACCGGCTGATTGCCTGCTCTCGCTATTACTTTATTCGGCTCACGTAACTCCGTTAGCGACGCGGTTAGGTTGGTTAAAAGGCGCTCCATAGCATCTCCTGTTGTATTGCTAAATTATAACGCATATTTAAATATATATTTAATAATACAAACTTATGCTTACCTGTGACTTTATTACGAGCTACTGCAATACGACTTTCTACAATCTATTTGTCTACGACTTTTTTACATACAGTTGGATAAAAGTCGCGACTTTTATCCAACTGACTATATAATAGTCGCATGAAACGCTATCTCGACCAGATTGTTCTCAAAGACCTTGCCAGCAAGGCTGTGGTCCTGACCGGCCCTCGGCAAGTGGGTAAAACTACCCTTAGCAGGCAGTTGATGGGCAAGTTCAACCAAGCCCAATACCTCAATTGGGACGTGCTTTCGGACCGCATGGTTTTACAAAATCAATCCTGGAGTCCGGCGGCTGATCTCTTGGTAATGGATGAAATCCATAAGATGCCCAACTGGAAAACGTGGCTTAAGGGTGTAATCGATGCACGCCCTAACGGCCAAGCGCTGCTCGTTACCGGTAGCGCTCGAATGGATACCTTTAGGCAATCCGGTGAATCTTTGGCGGGGCGCTATTTTTCATTTCGGCTGCATCCCATTTCAGTGCGCGAATGGTGCACTCAAGAAGGAGTAAGTCCAGCAATTGCACTGGATCATTTGCTAGAGCGTGGCGGATTTCCGGAGCCCTGTTTAGCTCCAAATGCAATAGAGGCAGACCGCTGGCGCGCGCAATACTTTACCGATCTGATTCGCGAAGATGTATTGGAGTTCTCACGCCTTCATGAAATTACAACGATGCGCCTCTTCATTGAATTATTGCGTGAACGGGTTGGATCACCACTATCGCTCGCGTCCATCGCACGTGACTTAGCAGTCTCCCCCACTACTCTAAAACACTATCTTGAAATACTAAAAGCCCTATTTATTGTTTTCACGATCCAGCCCTGGCACCACAACATTGCAAGGTCCATGCTGCAGATGCCAAAGGTGTATTTTTTTGATACAGGGCTGGTACGCGGCGATCCAGGAATTCGCTTAGAAAATGCGGTTGCCGGCATGCTACTCAAACAAACCGATTTTCTGCGGGATAGCACTGGTCAAGACGCCGGCCTTCACTACGTGCGGACCAAAGATGGTGCTGAAGTTGATTTTGCTCTCAGTAATGACCAGCAACTAAGCCATCTGATTGAATGCAAATTAAGTGATACCAAGCCCCACACTGCATTAACTCGGTTTGCAGCTCAGTTTTCACAAGCCAAAGCAGTGCAGCTTGTTTTCAATTTAAGGCAAGAGGAATTCCGAAATGGCATTGCAATTACCGATGCCGCAAAATGGCTCAATAGCCTAGCAGCTTAAGCACTAACGCTATACCCATTCACCCGTAATCCACTACACTTTGTCCATGTCATCCGTTTACGCTATCGGCGATGTGCAAGGCTGTTTAGTGCAGCTCGATGCACTCATTGCCAAATTGCCCAAGAAATCAAAACTCATTTGCTTGGGCGACCTCGTCAATCGGGGTCCTAATTCTTTAGGGACATTGCGGCGCCTCAAAAAACTGCAAGAGCAAGGCATTGCCGAATGCATTCTTGGTAATCATGACCTCAATCTCTTAGCGCGCGATGCAGGCCTGCGGGGCTCGCGCCCACTCGATACGCTGGATGGCATCTTAAAGGCAAAAGACCGAGCAGAACTGATCGATTGGCTGCGCCACCGCCCAATGGCACTGAGCAATGGCCATGCCTTGCTGGTGCATGCAGGCGTGCTGCCCGATTGGGATGTAAGCCAAACCCTCGAGTACGCCCACGAAGTAGAGAAGGCGCTACGCAAATCATCGTACAAACGTTTTTTAGCTGAAATGTATGGCAATACACCAACCAAATGGAGTAACTCCTTAAAAGGAAATGATCGTCTACGCGTCATCACCAACGCTCTAACCCGCCTGCGTTTTTGCACACCCAAAGGCCAAATGGAATTTGATACGAAAGAGGGATTAGAGGCGGGTCCAAAAGGCTATTTACCCTGGTTTGAAGTGAAGCAACGTAAGACCGTAAATACCCACGTCATTTTTGGGCACTGGTCAACACTCGGATTAATTCAGAAACGCAATGTCAGCGGACTGGATACAGGCTGCGTCTGGGGCGGCAAACTCACCGCCATTGAAATTCCCGACTCGGCTACGAAGAGTCGCTCAAACAAGTACCGCATTGTGCAGGTAGCAGGCTTCGACCATCCTTTGCGGATGTAAAGGCATACAGAAACCCTACCCCCATGGCTGATTAGGGCAATAGCGCCCGTAGTGCAGGTGAAGATACGTCATCGATGTGCCTAAACGCAGGACTGATCTTTTCAATTTCTGCTGCTGAAACTTTAAATTCATCAAAGTAGGTTTTCCACTGCCGCGTTACCCGCCAAACTTCGCTGATGCATTCGCAGGCCTTTTTTTGTGGCAGCATAAACGATCCAGCGGCACTAAGCGCATTATCAATCGTAGCTAAACGCCCTTGATTGCCAATCGCAAGATGCAAAAATCGTTCTGACGCAATCGAAGCGCGTGGCAGAACATCGTACAAAGGGCTCAGGCGCCATCCTGAAATACACGGGTCCCATACAAAACCGTGGTTACGCAGGTGGTCATCGTCGTTGCTTACCAAAATATTAAAAACCATTCGCTTAAAGAGCTCTTCGCTATCGCTACGTATCACGCCTGGGTGGCAGTAGCGGCGTATTGCAGCTGCAAGATCACCATAGGATTTATTTTTAGAATCCATCTCATCGCAAGCAGCCAAGGTCAACCCACTCACAAACCCCATGCGATGCTCTACTTTTTGGTGTCCCGCCACCGTATCGAACACATCAAAATCAGATGTGTTTTGCTCGCCCTCCCTTGCCCAGTAGCGATCAAAGCGCCGTATCAGCATAATGCGACGATCACCCAGCATTATTGTTTTAAGCGGCGGCACGTGTAAACCCGCTTTTTGCGCTAGCAATAAAGTTGCGCACTCGATTTCTGGGATATCAAACGCATCATTGGGATTACTAAATTTAGCAATCCACAAAACACCATCCACATCGCGAATAGACGCTTTTGGTCGGGCTCCGCCCAAGCCAGATCCAACCAAGAAGATGGCCTCAAGACGCTCTGGTATTGCTAAGCCCTCCTGAATACGATCAGCAGCCTCCATCAGGTACACAAGATCATGCACTGCACTCACGCCAGCACTTGGCGCGTCCGTCATTTGGCGACGAATGTCCAGAGCCCCAATGCGCTCGCTACCTGCGTCCAGCAAATAATCTGATTCTGGCAAGCTATTGGGGGGCACCTTTCGTTTCGCCTCGATTACACGCCTACCCCACGCATCCGGAGCGCAATCTCGGATGCCACCAAAAAAAGGTAATGACGCGGTGGGTAGTAATAGTTGACCGCTTACTGCGGCGCGGTTTGCAATCGATAGACTAACTGGATCTACTTCGAGTGCATTAGCGCGCTTCAAGTAGTTAACTCCATAGGCAAACTGCGATGCCACTAATTGGGGGCCTTGCTCTTCCAGCGTTAACTGGCCGCACGGTACCCATTCGTGCTCCAGGTTAGCAAACACCACTAGCTTTTCATTTTTAAGTGCCACCCTTAAAACTCCAACTCTTTTAACTCCGCAGCAGTCATGCCGCGTACCCGCTGGGTTTTTTCACGCAAGTGCTGGCTAATTAAGGCGGGGTCGCTTTCGTTTAAGAGCTGCTTTAGGTTACAGCCGGGCGCAATCGCATCAAGGTAGCGCAGAATTTGGCCCATGGCGACACCGGGGTCGCCATGCTCAATCCGGTAAGCAGTATTTCTGGATAAGCCCGCGCGCAGGGCTGCCTCAAATTGCTTCATGCGCCGGGCTGTGCGCAAGCGCGCAATGCGCTGCCCAAGTTGCTCAGAATCAGCCAATAGAGTGGGGCTTAAAACTGCGGTTTGATTGACTTTCATGTACTTTAAATCGATCTTTAAATAGATATTGCTTGATTTAACAAGCATTCTAAATCAATAGTCCGATTTAAGCAATAAAGTACTTTAAAACACTCACTAATACGATAATGATCGTTTTAACGAACAAAAATAGGAGATTGAGGGATCAAGGCTACTCCACTCACCCAAGGGATTTACTTCGAGCAATTTACTTCAAGCGCACAAAGGCTTTTTTCGATGCAGTGATAATCTCATCGAGCACCGCATTGTCATGCGCGATCGACGTAAAGCCAGCCTCATAGGCAGATGGAGCCAAGTAGACACCTTCATCCAGCATCACATGAAAGAACACCTTAAATGCATCGATATTGCTCTTGGTTACGGCATCAAATGAGGTGGGGACTTGGTCGGTGAAGTAAAAACCAAACATCCCGCCCACGCTATCGGTTGAGAATGGAATACCTGCCTCCTTGGCTGCTTGCTGTAAACCGGCCATCAGCTTACTGGTTTGGCCGCCAAGGCAATCAAAGAAGCCATCCCGCGAAATGATCTCCAAGGTTTTCATGCCGGCCGCAACGGCAACCGGATTGCCAGACAAGGTACCTGCCTGATAAACGTTACCGATCGGTGCCAACTTCTGCATGATCTCTTTTTTGCCGCCAAAAGCAGCCATCGGCATACCGCCGCCCATCACCTTGCCGAGGCAAGTTAGGTCCGGCGTAATGCCTTGCAAGCTTTGCGCCCCGCCGAGCGCCACCCGAAAGCCCGTCATCACTTCGTCGTAAATCAAGACACTGCCGTGATGCTGCGTTAACTTCCGAATCGCTGCTAAAAATTCGGGTTTGGCTTTAATGAGATTCATATTGCCAGCAATCGGCTCAATGATCACGGCTGCAATCTGATCGCCGCGCAATTGAAAGGCTTCTTCAATCGCAGCCGTATCGTTGTAGGGTAATACCAAGGTGTGTTTCACCAAGTCCTGCGGAACGCCGCCCGATGAAGGCGCATTTTGAGTTGAATCGGCAAAAGTGAGTAGGCCTGAGCCAGCTTTTACTAAGAGGCTATCGGCATGGCCGTGATAACAACCCTCAAACTTAATGATCAAATCACGTCCGGTATAGCCGCGCGCCAAACGCAGGGCGCTCATCGTCGCCTCGGTTCCGCTCGATACCATCCGGATTTGCTCGACGCTCGGCATGATGGCGCAAATGCGCTCGGCTAATTCAATCTCGCCGACGGTGGGGGCGCCATAACTAAAACTCAGGGTAGCCGCTCGCTGCACTGCCTCCACTACTTCTGGATTGGCGTGACCCGCGATCATGGGACCCCAGGACATGATCAAGTCCACATAGCGTTTATCTTCAATATCCCAAAAGTGTGGGCCGAGTGCTTTCTTAATAAAACGCGGGGCGCCGCCCACTTGACGAAAGGCCCGAACGGGCGAATTCACACCGCCCGGAATGGTTTTTTGTGCACGCTCGAAAATAGTTTCGTTTAAGCCCATGTGATTCTCATTTGTTTTATTGGTTAACGTGTATTTTGCTTGAGAACTTAAATTGCCATCATCTCAAAATCGTCTTTGCGCGCCCCGCACTCGGGACAAGTCCAATTGATAGGCACATCTTTCCAAAGTGTTCCTGGTGCGATGCCTTCGTCGGGCAAACCAGCAGCCTCGTCATACACCCAGCCGCAAATCAAGCACATATAGGTTTTAAATTCCATGGGGTTTTATCTTTCTGTCTACTTTTTTATAGCGAACTTTATATCATCGTATTTTGATTCTAAATCGGCTTACCGGAAGACTCCAAACGCTCCGCTTTGGAACGCATTTCAAAGCGGAATAAACGGCATTCGAGTGGGCCATTAAAGAGCGGGGTGCGGCGGGACTCTTTGATCCGCAACTGCCCTGGCAATGCCATATCGGCAGTCAGAATAAAGACATGCCAGCCACCAAAGGCATCTTTTAGATGTTGGCCAAATTGCTGCATGAACTCTAAAAAGGCAGGATCGATTTCTTCTTCGGCCTGCAGGCGCTTTAATGACTCACGGCTGGAACGCTTGGCACTCTGGCGTCCGGTTTCAATATTGTGGCTGTATGGATCCACATCATCACCGTAGCCTTCATCGTCATAGCGGCCCTGAGCCTGATCGCGATCATCGCCACGACCGCCCTTAATGCCCAGGCGTTGTCCATAGGGCGGATTGAGTAAAGCCAATCCTGGTAAGTTATTTGCCCCAGACACATCACCGGCAATCACTGGCGGCTTAGATGCTAAGGCGTCGACCTGGCGTACCACCGGCAAACCCGGTAGCTGAGCGCGCTGCCAGTTGGATTTGGTCATCGAGACCAGTTTTTCATTAATGTCGCTGCCGCTGATGCGCAGGGACTGCGCATCAGGGAAGACTTTACGCCGTTCTAGTATTTCTGCTTGCGCCGCATCTTTCAGGGCTTGCCACTTTTTCTGTTCAGCACCAACGGCGTATGGCTTTAAGCGGGAAAACCCAAAGCCATGCACAGAAGTAACCAGAGGTCGATACGCCAAGCGTGTGGGTGTTGTTTCTTTGCCAGCTTCGTCATACAAGCCCGCCCGAATTGCTCCCGACGGAATACCCATGGCAATTTGTGCTGCCTCGATTAGAAAGGTGCCGCTACCGCACATCGGATCAAACAAAGGCTGTTTTGGCTGCCAGCCAGTAAAGGCCAAAATGCCCGCAGCGAGGTTTTCTTTTAAAGGGGCATCGCCCTTTTCATCACGCCAGCCGCGCTTAAACAAGGCTTCGCCCGAGGTATCCAAATAGATCGATACATGGGTAGCGGTGAGGTGCGCCTGTACGCGCACATCCGGAAAGGCCGTATCGATCGAGGGGCGATCACCCGAAACTTCACGTAAGCGATCGACAATGGCATCTTTGATTTTTAAAGTTGCAAAGTTCAAACTCTTCAGCGGTGAACGATGGGCAGTGACATCAACCCGCAGGGTTTGTTTGTGCGTAAACCACTCCTCCCAAGCGAGGCCATGGGCTAAGCGATAAAGGTCGTCTTCTTGGCGATAGGTGGATTCTGCCATTTGTAAAAGCACACGGCTGGCAATGCGCGAATGCAAATTGAGTGCCATGGCTGCCGATAAGGGGCCAGCCAAACCGACACCACCCGTCGGACTCGTTGGCGTTGGATCTATCACCCAAGCGCCTTGGGCTTTCACTTCAGGGCGCTCGGCAATCTGCCGCAGTTCAGTAGCTAAGACTGTTTCCAGTCCGCCGGGACACACCACAAAAAATCGCATGAAGAAAACCTAAAAAATATTGGGGAATGAATAGCGATTTGCTTAGGGCTTAATCACGACGATGGCAGTGATGATGACAAGCAAGACCACTGGCACTTCATTAAACCAGCGGAACCAAACGTGGCTGCGCTTGTTCTTACCTGCCCGGAATTTTTTGAGCAAGGTGTAGCAGGAATGGTGGTATCCCAAAATGATCAGCACAAAAAGCAGCTTAGGGTGCATCCAGCCGGCGCCGCGACCAATACCAAAATACATCCACAGTACAACGCCCAGTACTACCGCGGGCACCATCAAAATGGTCATAAACCGAAAGAGGCGATCGGCCATACCCAATAGGCGGGCATTGACTTCGGGATTCGTCTCTTGCGCCATATTGACAAAAATGCGCGGCAAGTAAAAGAGGCCGGCAAACCAGGAAGCGACTAAAACAATGTGGAATGTTTTTGTCCAAAGATATGCGTCACCCATTTTGATCCCCTTTGTTCGTTTACTAAAGCGGCATTGCCTTAGTTCAATGCTAACTACTATACCGATTTAATTAGGTTCTAATTTCCCCATGACCCATGACGATGTACTTTAGTGAGGTCAAGCCATCGAGACCAACCGGGCCACGCGCATGCAGCTTGTCATTGGAGATGCCAATTTCTGCGCCTAGGCCATACTCAAAACCATCTGCAAAGCGGGTGCTGGTATTGACCATGACGCTAGCACTATCCACCTCGCGCAAGAAACGATCTGCTGTTGCTGTATTGGTTGTAATGATGGCATCGGTATGCTTGCTGCCATAGCGCTCAATGTGATCCATCGCCTCATCCAGCGATGCAACCGTCTTGATCGACAAAATCGGTGCTAGGTATTCGGTTTTCCAGTCTTCTTCTGTTGCATCCACCAAGCCTGTAAAGTCAGCTGACTCAAGCGTGGCACGGGTTTTGTTATCTACCCGTAGCTCCACGCCCTTATCTTGGTAGATTTTGCACAAGCGCGGCAATACCTTAGTCGCAACCGCCTCATGCACCAGCAAGGTCTCCATTGCATTACACGGCGCATAGCGCTGGGTTTTAGCGTTATCGCAAACCGTAACGGCCAAATCAAGATCGGCATCACGGTCGATAAAGGTATGGCAAATGCCATCGAGGTGTTTAATCATAGGCACCCGAGCATCAGCCATCAGACGTGCAATTAAGCTCTTACCACCCCGCGGTACGATCACATCAATGTACTCAGTCATCGTGATCATTGCGCCTACGGCAGCACGGTCTGTGGTGCTAACTACTTGTACTGCATTGGCGGGTAAGTTCGCCGCAGCCAAACCCTGCTGGATCAAACCGGCCAAGAGTGTATTGGAATCAATCGCTTCGGAGCCGCCGCGCAAAATCACAGCGTTACCCGACTTCAGACACAAAGCAGCCGCATCAATCGTGACGTTGGGACGGGATTCGTAAATGATGCCGATGACACCTAGCGGCACGCGCATTTGCCCGAGTTCAATTCCAGAGGCTTGGCGTTTGAGCGGGCTGATTTTGCCAATCGGATCTTCTAAGCTGGCGATTTGCTCTAAACCCAAGGCCATTGACTCGACTGTTTTGGCAGTCATGGTGAGGCGATCGATAAATGCGGCATCGTGCCCGCCTTTTTTAGCGCGCTCCACATCCACTGCATTGGTTTCTAAAATGCGTGAGGCCTGTTCACGCACCAAATGGGCGATATGCAAGAGGGCCTGATTCTTTTGCTCGGTGGTAGCGCGCGCCATCGCCCGCGAAGCCTGCCTCGCCTCTTTGCCCACTGCCTGCATCATCTCGGTAATCGAAGTACTCATATTTACTCTGCCACTGTATTCATTTGGTCTATTTATCGCAACAAACTGCCTACTAAGCGTAAGCCATCCCAAGGGTCTGCAGGCAAGTCCGCTGCCGATAAACCCTTGGCCTGCCGATCTAAGCCGGCTGCCACCTGCATTGCGCGCCGCAATTTGTTGGGATTCACGCGGCGCAGGGCTCCGGGGTATAACTTTTCCTTATTTCCCCAGATGCGGTTCGCACGCATCAACTGCTGCACGGACTCACCACGCTGAGTCGCGGCCTGTAACTTCGATAGTATCCGAAGCTCTTCGGTTACGCTCCACAGTATGAGGGGCAAAGGCTCGCCCTCGCCTTTAAGGCCATCAAGCATCCGGTTTAAACGGGCTAAATCACCAGCCAAGATCGATTCGGTTAACTGAAATACATCGTAGCGCGCCACCTTGAGGATCGATTCGCGGATTTGTGCTTCCGTCAAAGCGCCCTGCGGATAGAGTAAGCCTAGTTTTTGGATTTCTTGGTGGGCAGCAATCAGATTGCCCTCGACTTGATTAGCGATAAATTCAAGAGCCTCTTGACCGGCAGAACCAGGCTCGACAGACTGGCCTTGTTTTTTCAGGCGCTGCGCTATCCACATCGGCAAATGACTGCGATCAATCGAGTCAACCTGCACTGCAATCGAGACGTCCTCTAAGGCACTAAACCAGGCTGAAGTCTTGGTTTTACTGTCTAACCTGGGCAACACAATACAGACAATGGTATCGGGGCCATCATGGCCAGGTGACTGAGTCTCCATTTGCGCAGCAAATTGCTTAAGGGCTTCTGCACCATCGCGTCCAGGCTTACCGGATGGAATGCGTAATTCTAGCCAGCGCTTATCACCAAACAAGGACATCGTTTGCCCAGCAGAGAGTAATGATGACCAATCAAAATAGCGCTCATGCATCAATACCTCACGCTCGGTATACCCCAGCTGTCTAGCGACGGAGCGCAATTGGTCCATGGCTTCCATCATCAGTAAAGGCTCATCGCCACTAAAGACATACACCGGAGAGAACGCTAGACTGGATTGAAGTCCACTGATGTGCGCTTGCAGCGCATCGCTCGTCATCATTCGAGGAAAAATTCCATGCTTATGGCTTACCCATGACAGGCTTAACACCCGTGGGCGCAGGCACCCTGGGCTTAGCAGCGGCCGCTATACGGCGCAAAATCTGCAGGGCTAAGTCCATGCGCATCGCGTTCGTAAACTGCTGCTGTTGCACATCGGTTGCCAATACGGTTGAGACTGAGAAATCCATATCGCGGGTAACGTAAATTTCCGATTCAGGAACGACGTCCACGCCATTTTGATCGGTTGCCATAAACATGACTCGGGAATTCAGTCGATAGGCGGAAATCTGACCTGCAGCGTTGTAGGCCAAAATTTCACGCGTATTTTGTTCGCTGATGATCTCTAAAATCAGATCGGCATCTTTGGCGTTATTGGCAACCTTAACGTTGCTGCCCGTCAAAATAATCATCTCCAAATCGGCTCTGAGTAATGGTGACGGGGCGCCCGTAATCGCAATCACCTTATACGGAATCGATACCGAGCCGCGTAACTTAAAGCCGCAGGCTGTAGTGAAGAAGGCCGGCAAGGCAATCAATACCCCAAGCCACGTTCTGCGGTCCAAGCTAGGAGCTTGGGTCTTGCCCTTAGCGCTAGAGCTCTCTACAAGATCGCTGATTTTAGAGTTGATGATGGCGCCTCTATTCCGTTAAACAACTATATTAACTAAGCGGCCAGGAACCACAATCACTTTTTTGGGTGATCCCCCATTTAAGGCCTTGATCGCGATTTCGCTTTGCAGTGCAGTAGCTTCAATTACCTCTTTACTCGCATCGGCCGCGACCGTAATTGAACCGCGCAGTTTGCCATTGACCTGCAATACCAACTCCATCTCCGTTTTTACCAAGGCTGCTTCGTCGACTATCGGCCAAGACGCATCCAAAATAAAGCCATTGCCATCGGCATAACCCATTTCGATCCACAAGCGATGCGTCAGATGTGGCACGACTGGGTAGAGCATACGCAGCAAGATGCCGATGCATTCACGCAAAACTGCTGGACGAATCGCTGGGCCACTGTCCTTGCCCTCATTCAACTTGATTGGCTCCAAGGTATTGAGCATTTTCATCGCAGCCGATACAACGGTGTTGTACTGGCGGCGCTGGTAATCAAAATTGGCTTGCTTCAATATCGTATGGACTTCACGGCGCAGGGTTTGCTCTGCCTCACTCAGATCGCTTGGCAGAGCAGCATTGGACTCTGCAATTGATCGAATGGCAGCGGCCTGACTCATCGAGTAGGACCACACCCGACGTAGAAAGCGCGAAGCGCCCTCAACACCCGCACCAGACCACTCGAGCTGCTGCTCGGGTGGCGCCGCAAACATCGTAAAGAGCCTTGCTGTATCAGCACCGTACTGATCGATCAGGGCCTGTGGGTCAACGCCGTTGTTTTTACTCTTCGACATTTTTTCCACCCCACCAATGGTGATGGCGTTACCGCTGAGATCAATACCAGAACCTGCTTTGGGTTTGGCGCCCGTCGGCCGCCCTTTATCGTCCAGCGTTAACTCCACATCAAGGGGATTAAGCCAGGTCTTTTTACCACTGGCGTCTTCGCTGTAGTACGTCTCGTTGAGAACCATACCTTGCGTGAGTAAATTCGCAAATGGCTCATCAAAGTCAATCAAATCCAAATCACGCATCACCTTGGTCCAAAAACGCGCATAGAGCAAATGCAAAATCGCATGCTCAATACCACCAATGTATTGGTCCATTGGCATCCAGTATTGATTGCGCTGATCGACCATGGTCTTGGCATCTGCGCCGGTGTAGCGCATGAAGTACCACGAGGAATCCACAAAGGTATCCATGGTGTCGGTCTCGCGCCGTGCAGGCTTACCGCACTTCGGACACGGCACATTTAAAAAGTCAGCGCGCTTATTGAGGGGGTTGCCACTGCCATCCGGAACACAATCTTCCGGCAGCACCACGGGTAAGTCTGTTTCTGGGACAGGGACAGCGCCGCAACCAGGATTGGCCTCATCACCACAATGAATAATCGGAATCGGCGTACCCCAATAGCGCTGCCGTGAGATACCCCAGTCGCGCAAGCGATAGGTGGTTTTGATTTCACCAACGCCCTGCGCTTCTAAATCAGCAGCGACAGCAGTGACGGCATCACTCACTGAGAGGCCGTCATACTTACCGCTATTGATGCACTGCGCATTCTCTTTTTGGGCATACCAGGCATCCCACTGTGTGGGGTTGAACATGGGCGACTCACCGCTGAGGGCAATCACTTGCTTAATCGGCAGATGGTATTTGAGGGCAAAGGCAAAATCACGTTCGTCGTGCGCGGGCACGCCCATCACAGCGCCATCGCCATAGCTCATCAGTACATAGTTACCGACCCACAGGGGGACAGGCTCTTTGCTCAAGGGGTGGGTGACGTATAAGCCCGTGAACATCCCTTCTTTTTCTTGGGTGGCCAGATCGGCCTCAATCACGCTACCGGTTTTGCATTTTTCGATGAACGCAGCCAACTCTGCATTACTACGCGCCGCTTCGGAAGCCAGGGGGTGTTCCGCTGCGACTGCGCAAAAGGTCACGCCCATGATGGTGTCCGCACGCGTAGTAAACACATACAGTTTGCCATCCTGAATCAGTTCACCGGCGCTATTCTTGATTGCATGGTCAAAGGCAAAGCGCACGCCGCGGCTTTTACCAATCCAGTTTTGCTGCATGGTCTTCACCCGCTCAGGCCAGCCCAAATCATCCAGACCCGTGAGCAGTTGTTCTGCGTAGGCAGTGATGTTCAAGTAGTAACCGGGGATCTCACGCTTTTCCACCAATGCGCCAGAACGCCAACCGCGCCCCTCAATGACTTGCTCGTTCGCTAATACGGTTTGATCGACCGGATCCCAATTGACGACCTGAGTTTTACGATAGGCCACGCCTTTTTCCAGCATCTTTAAAAAGAGCCACTGGTTCCAGCGGTAGTAATCCGGTTTGCACGTAGCAATTTCCCGGGACCAATCAATCGCTAGGCCCATCGCAGCCATTTGCTTTTTCATGTACGCAATGTTTTGGTAAGTCCACTCGGCAGGAGGTACTTTGTTCTGAATTGCAGCGTTTTCAGCTGGCATACCAAAGGCATCCCAACCCATCGGCATCAATACGTTGTAACCCTGCATACGCAGTTGGCGCGCCATCACATCGTTGATGGTGTAGTTGCGCACATGGCCCATGTGTAATTTACCCGATGGGTAAGGCAACATCGAGCAAGCATAGTATTTGGGCTTAAGCTTACCTTCTGCATCAACCGCATCTTCGGTAACACGGTAGACGTCTTTGCTATTCCAATCTGCTTGGGCTGCCGCTTCAATGCTGCGGTAGTCGTATTCCATACTCATTGTGTAAGACTCTTTTCGCTGTAATCGCTTGGTATTTGTATCGGTCCTATGCTCGCAGACCCAATACGTCTTGCATATCAAATAGACCGGATGTTTTTTTCTCTAAAAAGCGTGCCGCCCGAATCGATCCCTGGGCGTATGACTGACGGCTAGACGATTTATGGCTAATCTCAATGCGCTCACCCTCACCTGCAAAGAGCACCGTGTGATCACCGACAATATCGCCACCTCGAATGGTTGCAAAACCAATCGATCCAGGCTTGCGCTCACCAGTATGGCCTTCGCGCGCGTAGACCGCTACGTCGTTCAATGATTGACCCAAGGCGCCGGCAATCACTTCGCCCATCTTCAGCGCCGTACCCGATGGCGCATCAACTTTATGGCGATGGTGCGCTTCGATGATTTCAATGTCGTAACCGGTATCGAGCATCTTGGCGGCCACTTCCAATAACTTCAAAGTGACATTGACACCGACACTCATATTGGGAGCAAACACCATCGCAATCTTGCTTGATGCCGTTTTCAGTTGGGCGATTTGGTCAGCACTCAATCCAGTAGTGCCGATGATCATCTTGACGCCGTGAGTAGTGCAGGCTGCTAAATGCAACATCGTGCCCTCGGGCCGCGTGAAATCAATCAAGTATTCAGCATCGCGCAAGCCGTGCGCTAAATCAGCCGTAATCATCACGCCTGTTTTTTTACCCAAGAAGGCCCCAGCATCCTCACCTAAAACAGGGCAGGATACGTGATCCAGCGCTCCTACCAAAGTAGCATCCGGTAATTGCAATACTGCCTCAATTAGCATTCGGCCCATTCGGCCACTCGCTCCTGCGATTGCGATTTTCATAATCTCACTCTTTGCTTTACTAACTTTGCTTAACTAATTTTTTTGAATTCCACTTCGGCATTGCTGATTCAGCATCAGTGCCACTTACTTGACTGGCGTGACGATGGGGCCGCTTGGCGCACTCGGCATGCTCGGAATCAATACCTCGGGCTGCTGCAATGGCGGCGTTACTGGATTCTTGTTTTTGCCCGTGAGCACATCCCAGAAGGAGCGCTTGTTCTTGGCATAGTTATCAATTTCCGCAACGAGCTCAATCTCGGTTGGCAAGGCATCGCCATTAAATTTCGTTACCTTATCGCCATCGAAGAACACCGTTACGCGCCGCTCTTTACTGATTTTTTCGCCAAGGCGTTTAAATTCAAATACATAATCCCAGCGATTGGCATGAAAGTAACTGGCTAACAATGGGGTACCTAAAATTTGGCGCACCTGCTCTCGGCTCATACCCACTTCCAGCTTGGCGTATTGCTCGCTGGAAATAAAGTTACCCTGAACAATATCCGGCACATAGGGCCGAAAAATACTGTTCATCATCGTACGCTGGGTTTCATCGACTTTCGTCGAGCAGCCGGTTGCGATCAAGGCAACCAATACAAGCGTAGCCAGTGCGCAGCAGCGCAGCAAGCCCTTGCCGGGGCTTAAAACCCGCATTGGGATGCTACGAATCGGTAAAAGGCAATTTTGCATGGCAAGCCGTATCATTAAGGTCTTGATTTTAGCCCTCAATCGATGCCTATGAACCAAAACCCCTCCCCAGCCGATTTACGGGATATTGGCCTAAAAGCCACGGCTCCCCGTATGCAGATCCTGGATTTTTTTCATCAGCATCCCGGGGCGCATTTCAGTGCCGAAGAAATCTTCATGGCCATGGCCAAAGAAGATAAGGATATTGGTCTGGCTACGGTCTATCGGGTACTCACCCAGTTTGAGCAGGCAGGCCTCTTACTCCGCAGTCATTTTGAGTCCAGCAAAGGCGATAGCCGGGCGATTTATGAGCTGAATGAGGGTACGCACCACGATCACCTCGTTTGCCTTGACTGTGGCCACGTAGAGGAATTTGTCGATGCCGCGATTGAGCGCCGCCAAAAGGAGATCGCTAAATCCTTGGGTTTTGCCCTTGAGGAGCACTCTCTAGCCATGTACGGGCATTGCCAAAAGAAAAACTGCGCCCACAAGCGTAAATAGGCCGTTTCATGCAAAAAGGGGCTAAAGAACCCCTTTTTTAGCTATTACAGTTGCCTTTTGGCTGTTTTGCCTAAGCCGCCATCAATGCCTCTGCTGCATTGAGCATCTGCACTGAATACCCCCACTCGTTGTCGTACCAAGCCAGTACTTTAACCAACTTGCCATCGGCTGAAACCCGCGTTTGGCTCGCGTCGTAAATACTGGGGCGGGGATCGTGGTTAAAGTCGATCGATACCAGCGGCAAGGTATTAAAGCCCAAAATACCCTTGAGCTCACCTTCGCTGGCTTTTTTCAGAACGGCATTGACCTCATCTACGCTGGTAGCACGCTTGGCCACAAAGGTTAAATCAACCACTGAAACGTTGATGACCGGAACCCGCATCGCAAAGCCGTCAAAACGACCAGCTAATTCTGGCAATACCAAACCAACCGCTTTGGCAGCGCCCGTTTTAGTCGGGATCATACTGCTGACGGCGGAACGCGCACGGCGCATGTCCTTGTGATACACGTCTGTCAATACCTGATCATTGGTAAAGGCATGAATCGTGGTCATTAAACCGGATTCAATCCCGATGGCACCCAGCAAGGGTTTGACTAAAGGCGCTAAGCAGTTGGTAGTGCAACTGGCATTCGACACAACCACATCGCTGGGCTTCAGTACTTTTTCATTCACGCCATAGACGATGGTTGCGTCAACGTCTTTTTCGCCAGGAGCTGAGATCAATACCTTTTTTGCCCCTTGCTGAATGTGCACCATGGCTTTTTCTTTGGAAGTAAATTTACCCGAGCACTCGAGCACTAAATCCACTTGATGCTCGCCCCATGGGGTCTCCAGCGGATTACGCGTGGAATACATTTTGATGCGATCGCCATTGACCACCATGTGATCACCATCGACGGTGACTGTACCTGGGAAGCGGCCATGGGCTGAGTCGTATTGCGTGAGATGGGCATTGATATCAATATCGCCCATCGCATTGATGGCAACAATTTTGATATCGCGCTTGCGATCTAAATTTGGCTGGCTCTCATATAAAGCGCGTAGCACCATGCGGCCAATGCGGCCATACCCATTAATTGCAACCCGAATCGCCATCGCTATTCCTCTACTCTTTTTCTATATTAAAAACGAAATTTAATTTCTTACTGCGCTTGTGCAATGCATTGCTTCACCGTCGTACTAATCTGATCCACGGTTAAACCAAAATACGCATACAACTGATTTGCGGGTGCAGACTCACCGAAGGTATCCACACCATGTACTGCGGCGCAGCCGTACTTCCACCAATAATCGGTTACGCCGGCCTCAATCGCAATGCGTGGTAAACCCGCCGGTAATACGCTGGCTTTGTATTGCGCATCCTGCTGATCAAAGTAGGTCGTCGAGGGCATCGATACTACCCTGACTGGTGTGCCCTCTTTTGCTAGCTGCTGCGCCGTTTGTAATGCTAAGCCGACCTCAGAGCCAGTAGCGATGATGACCGCCTTGGCTGATTTGCTAGGTTCATGAACCACGTAGCCACCGCGCGCGATATTCTCGATTTGGTTTGGCGAACGCGCTACAAATGAGCAGTTTTGGCGACTAAAAATCAAGGCACTGGGACCATGCCGACGCTCAAGCGCAGCGCCCCAGGCAACCGCGCTCTCAGTCGTATCGCAAGGACGCCATACTGCTAAATTAGGTATCAGACGCAAACTCGATACCTGCTCCACTGATTGATGGGTGGGGCCATCTTCACCCAAACCGATCGAATCGTGAGTGAAAACAAAAATGCTGCGCAACTTCATGAGGGCAGCCATGCGCAGCGCATTGCGACTGTAATCCGAGAAGGTCAAGAAGGTGCCGCCAAACGGAATATAGCCACCATGCAATGCGATACCGTTCATGATCGCGCTCATACCAAACTCGCGCACACCGTAATTAATGTGATTGCCCCACTGATTGGCGCGCACGGGCTTGCATGCACTCCAATTGGTTAAATTCGAACCGGTTAAATCGGCAGAGCCGCCCATCATTTCTGGAAGACCAGGTGCTAATGCTTCTATTGCATTCTGGCTCGACTTGCGTGTTGCAATCGTTTCCGCTTTGGTTTGGCATTGTGCGAGCAATGCATTGAGCTTATCTGCAAAATCAGTTGGCAAGTCACCGCGCATGCGGCGCAGCAATTCGGCTGCTGAGCGGGGGTGGGCTTTTTGATATGCAGCAAAGCGCTCGTTCCATGCATTCTGAATGGTTTGACCACGACCACGGAAATCCCATGCCAAATACAAATCATCTGGTACTTCAAAGGGTGGGGGGGTCCAGTTCAATGCCTTGCGCGTAGCGGCAATTTCATCGGCGCCTAGAGGAGAGCCGTGTACCTTATCGCTGCCCGCCATATTGGGCGAACCTTGGCCAATGGCCGTCTTACAGCAAATCAAGGTGGGCTTATCGCTTTGCTTTGCTCTGGTAATTGCGTTTGCAACGGCAGCAGCATTATGACCATCGACCCCGCGAATCACATTCCAGCTATAAGCTTCAAAACGCTTGGGCGTATCTTCGTTAAACCATGCAACCACCTTGCCATCAATCGAGATACCGTTGTCATCCCACAGCGCGATGAGTTTATTAAGCTTAAGTGTGCCAGCCAAAGAACACACCTCATGACTGATGCCTTCCATCAAGCACCCGTCGCCCAAGAAAGCGTAGGTGTAGTGGTCAACGACATTAAAGCCAGGGCGATTAAATTCTTCAGCCAGTAATTTTTCAGCTAATGCCATACCAACGGCATTGGAGATACCTTGACCGA
>CAZWPR010000015.1:0-37067 GCA_964636135.1 uncultured Polynucleobacter sp. | reverse complement strand
GCTAGTGCGTAACGTTCGTCGTTAGCAGTTATTACATTCCCATTGATTTACGAGATAACGGGTCCTCGGTATGCCCTTGATGCTTTGTAATCCACGTCGAAACCATGTCGACCCCAGATGCATTGCATTAAAGAGCCTCCATTTTACGACCGATTACCAGATAGCGCAGGACTATCGTGGAAAGATGATGTCCACTAGTTCTAAAGGCGAGTGGATGACGTAGTCGGCGCCCCATTCTTGTGGCGGCTCTGCGCAGCCGCAATAGCCATAGGCTGCGGCGACGGTTTTCATGCCTGCCGCTTTGCCAGCAAGTACATCGCGAATGTCATCCCCCACATAGAGCGATAGCTCTGGAGGAATATTCGCCAGCCGAGCTGCATGCAAAATCGGTTCGGGATGGGGCTTGGAGTGGGGCGTTGTGTCACCGGAGACAGTAGAGATCGCGCGTTGCCGTAAGCCCATTTGCTCTGTCAAGGGGTGGGTGAAACGCTCGCTCTTATTGGTCACAATCCCCCAAGGTAGTTTTGCCAAGTCCAACTGATCGAGCAGGGAGTCGACACCATCAAATAAAGTGCTGTGCACTAATAGTGCGTTTTCATAATAGGTAAAGAATTCATCACGTAAGGGGATAAATTCAGGGTGATCGGTGCCGTAACCAAATGCCCCCTGAATTAAGCCGCGCGCTCCAGCCGAGGCCCTTGGCCTCAGTTCTTCATAGGGTTTTGGACTAAGATTGCGTTTTGTTAGCAGCTGATTTGCTGCTGCCACCAAGTCTGGCGCGGTATCAGCCAGCGTGCCATCAAGATCAAAAAAAACACCGCGGAAGGGGCTGTGCAAAGACATTGCTTTTATTTCAAAGGCTTGCGCACGGCAATCATGTAATTGACGTCGGTGTCATCGCTTAAGCGATAGACTTGGGTAATCGGGTTGTAAGTCAATCCCTTCATGCCAATCACCTCTAAATTCGCTTGACGGATATAGCGTGCGAGCTCAGACGGTTTGATAAATTTAGCGTATTGATGCGTCCCTTTGGGCAATAAACGCAGGATGTACTCGGCCCCAACAATGGCAAATACGTAGGATTTCAGGTTGCGATTGAGGGTACTAAAGAAGAGTGTGGCCCCTGGCTTCGCGAGGTCGGCGCAGGCCTGAACCACGGACGCTGGATCAGGGACGTGCTCGAGCATTTCCATGCAGGTCACTACATCAAATTGGGCTGCTTCTTCTAGTGCCAAGGACTCAGCAGAGATGGAGCGGTAACGCACACTGGCGCCAGTCTCTAGGGCGTGCAATTCAGCAACTTTGAGGGCCTTGTCGGATAAATCAATCCCCAGGGTATCAGCGCCCAGGTTCGACATTGATTCCGCCAAAATACCGCCACCACAACCGATATCAACGGTCTTTTTGCCTTTGAGTGGTGTAAAGGTCTGAATCCAGCCCAAACGCAGGGGATTAATCGCATGCAAGGGCTTGAATTCGCTATTGGGGTCCCACCAGCGGTGCGCTAGGGCGCTAAATTTGCTGATTTCAGAGGGGTCAACGTTGCTGGATGTATTCATATGAAGACTGTAATGGAAATAAAAAAGCCCGGCAGGACCGGGCTTTTTTGAGAATGCTAAGGATTACTTGAGAGCAACTGTACCAACTACTTCGATATCGGTACGGCGGTTCTTAGCGCGGCCTTCAGCAGTAGCGTTGCTAGCTACTGGATTGCTCTTGCCTTTGCTTTCGGTGTAAATACGGCCACCGTCAACACCTTTGCTGATCAAATAGGCTTTAACAGACTGTGCACGGCGCTGACCTAAGGCCATGTTGTATGCGTCTGAGCCTACGCTGTCGGTGTTACCAACAGCAATAATCACTTCTAAGCGGATCTTGGCGAGGTCGGCAGCAACTTTGTCCAAAGTTGCTTTGCCTTCTGGCTTGAGGGTTGCTTTGTCGAAGTCATACAAAGTATCAGCTTGTAATGTAATTTTGGTTTGAGTTACTTTTGGCTGGGCAGGCTTAGCAGCTGCTTTTGGCTCTAAAAAGCCGTCGCAACCCTTAGCTGCAGTAGCTGGGGTCCAAGCAGCGTCACGCCAGCACAATGTGCCGTCGCCGTTTCTCCATGGCGTACCGGTTGCGTTGACCCAGTTGTCAACGGATTGAGCGGAAGTAGCGCCGGCAGCAACAGTAACAACACCAGCGAGTACCAGTTTTAGGGTTTTATTCATTTTTAGTCCTCAAATTCACTTTTTTAATTAAATTCAAACTTGTATGTATGTCGCCCCACATAACTGCAAAAAGCGCAAAGCGATACTTCTCAATTCGTACAAACTGACAGAATCTTAGCACAGGGGCTGTCTGCTATCAAAATGATATTATTTCGAGATGGAACAAGCCGCTAAAGAAACACTACCAATATCCCTCGAAGACGAAATGCGGCGGTCCTATTTGGACTACGCCATGAGCGTTATCGTCGGCAGAGCCCTACCAGACGTGCGTGATGGTCTCAAGCCAGTCCACAGGCGGGTCCTTTTCGCGATGTATGAATTAAACAACGATTGGAACCGGCCTTACAAAAAATCTGCCCGTATAGTTGGCGATGTCATCGGTAAATACCATCCCCATGGCGATTCAGCGGTGTATGACACCATTGTCCGCATGGCCCAGGACTTCTCGCTGCGCTAT
This sequence comes from uncultured Polynucleobacter sp., assembly GCA_964636135.1. Classification (GTDB taxonomy): domain Bacteria; phylum Pseudomonadota; class Gammaproteobacteria; order Burkholderiales; family Burkholderiaceae; genus Polynucleobacter. The sequence goes on along the minus strand of CAZWPR010000015.1, from coordinate 34,397 downwards.
ATGTTGGTGGATGGACAGGGTAACTTTGGCTCGGTTGATGGCGATAACGCTGCTGCTATGCGTTACACAGAAATTCGCTTACGCAAAATCGCCCATGACCTTTTGGCTGACTTGGACAAGGAAACAGTGGATTTCGGGCCAAACTACGATGGCAGCGAAAAAGAGCCCCTGATCCTGCCAGCCAAAGTACCAAATTTGCTGATTAATGGTTCATCCGGTATTGCAGTCGGCATGGCCACCAATATCCCTCCGCACAACCTCGATGAGGTGGTGTTGGCTTGTCTACACGTTCTGCATAATCCAGAATGCACGATTGATGAACTGATCGAGATTATTCCAGCGCCAGATTTCCCCACTGCCGGAATCATTTACGGCGTGCAGGGTGTCCGTGAAGGCTATCGCACGGGCCGCGGTCGCGTGGTGATGCGGGCCAAGACCCATTTCGAGGATTTAGATAAAGGTTCACGCCAATCCATCATCGTCGATGAGTTGCCTTATCAAGTAAACAAGAAGAACTTGCTTGAGCGTATCGCCGAGCTGGTGAATGAGAAAAAGATTGAAGGTATTTCTGATTTACGGGATGAGTCTGATAAATCTGGAATGCGCGTTGTCATTGAGCTCAAACGCGGTGAAGTCCCTGAGGTCGTACTAAATAATCTGTACAAGAGCACTCAGCTGCAAGACAACTTTGGTATGAATATGGTGGCGCTGGTAGACAATCAGCCGCGCCTCTTGAACCTCAAGCAGATGCTGGAGTATTTCTTGCAGCACCGCCGTGAAGTCGTCACACGTCGAACCATTTTTGAATTACGAAAAGCCCGTGATCGTGGTCATGTATTAGAAGGCCTAGCCGTTGCGTTAGCCAACATTGATGAGTTTATTGCCATCATCAAGGCGGCTGCAAACCCAGTAGTTGCCAAACAAGAATTGATGGGCAAGTCATGGGATTCATCGATGGTTCGGGAAATGTTGGCGCGTGCTGAAACGGACACGCCAGGTGGGCGCAACGCGTATCGCCCAGAAGGTTTGTTGCCCGAATACGGCATGCAAGCTACAGGCCTCTATCGCTTGTCGGATAGCCAGGCACAAGAAATTCTGCAGATGCGTTTGCAGCGCTTAACTGGACTTGAGCAAGATAAGATTGTTTCTGAATACAAAGAAGTCATGAGTGAGATTTCAGACTTACTTGACTTGCTGGCCAAGCCAGAGCGTGTAACGCAAGTCATCGAGGCCGAGCTGAGAGAAGTACAAGCCGATTACGGCAAAGAAGGCGGTGATACCGGCCGCCGCTCCTTCATTGAAATGAATGCGACCGAACTCTTTACGGAAGATTTGATTACGCCACAAGATATGGTCGTGACCTTATCGCATTCGGGCTATATGAAGAGTCAGCCACTCAGTGAGTACCGCGCGCAAAAACGCGGCGGTCGTGGCAAGCAAGCTGCCGCAACGAAGGATGAAGATTGGATCGACACCCTGTTTGTCGCAAACACCCATGACACGATTTTGTGTTTCTCTGATCGGGGCCGGATGTACTGGCTCAAGGTCTGGGAAGTCCCACAAGGCAGTCGTACATCGCGCGGTAAGCCAATCGTGAACATGTTCCCGCTGATCGATGGTGAAAAAATCACGGTAATCTTGCCAATCAAAGGCTACCAAGACGATCAATATGTCTTTATGGCAACCAGTCTCGGTACCGTCAAAAAGACCCGTCTCTCGGATTTTTCCAATCCACGGAAGGCCGGCATCATTGCGGTTGATTTAAATGAGAATGACTTCTTGGTCGGGGCTGCGATTACCGATGGTAAACACGATGTGATGCTGTTCTCCGATGCCGGTAAGGCGGTGCGCTTTGATGAGAACGATGTACGTCCGATGGGCAGAACGGCGCGCGGCGTACGCGGCATGAATTTAGCCGCAGAGCAAAATGTGATTGCCATGTTGGTTGCTCCTGCGGAAGCGTCTGGTGCTGCGGCATCGGCAGAAGATGGTGTGGTTGCGCCAAGTAGCGTATTAACTGCTACAGAAAATGGTTTTGGTAAGCGTACGCCGATTGCGGAATACACCCGCCATGGCCGCGGCACAAAAGGCATGATTGCAATTCAGACCAGCGAGCGAAACGGAAAAGTAGTGGCTGCATCCTTGGTCTCGCCGGAAGATCAGATTATGTTGATCACGACCGGCGGAGTATTGGTCCGCACGCGCGTCTCGGAGATTCGGGAGATGGGACGTGCTACCCAAGGCGTTACATTAATTAGCGTCGACGAGGGCACCCGTTTATCTGGATTACAGCGGATTGCAGAGAGTGACTCGGATGATGATGCCGATGAGCCTGGAGATGAAGTTGATACTGCTGCCGGTGAATCTGCGCCCGACGCGTAATGTAGTTATTTGACCCCGCATCCCTGAACTCCATTATGACTTTCGACCGCCGCATTTTTAATTTCGCAGCGGGTCCTGCCACCTTGCCAGCCGATGTTCTTAAGCAGGCATCAGAAGAGATGTTGAACTGGCGGGGTATGGGTTGCAGTGTGATGGAGATTAGCCACCGCAGCCCGGAGTTCATGGCCCTCTATGAGGAAGCCCTGCACGATATGCGCGTGCTGATGAACATCCCCGACAGCTATGCTATTTTGATGTTGCAAGGCGGCGGCATTGGTCAAAATGCCGCGGTGCCGATGAACTTGATGCCGCTCGCCAAAAACGGACCTAAAGCAGATTTTTTGGTTACGGGGATTTGGTCAGAAAAATCATTTTTAGAGGCGCAAAAATACGGCCAAGCGCATTTGGTCGCAAGCTCAAAATACCAGCAATTTACCACCATACCAGCAAGCAATACTTGGCATTTATCGGATGATGCTGCCTATTTGCATTTCTGTGCCAACGAGACGATCGGCGGCGTGGAGTTTCAAGAGGTCCCCAATGTTGGCGACCGCATTCTAGCAGCCGATATTTCTAGCAATATTTTGTCGCGCAAAATAGATGTGACTCAATGCGGCGTCTGGTTTGCTGGGGCACAAAAAAATATTGGTCCGGCCGGCGTGACCTTTGTGATTGTGCGCAGGGATTTAATGGGCCATCAGATGCCAATTACCCCTACGATTTGGGATTGGGCAAAACAAGAGTCTATGCAATCCATGTTGAATACGCCACCCACATTTGCCATCTATTTGTCTGGACTGGTATTTAAGTGGCTATTGAGGCGGGGCGGAGTTGCGGAGATGGAGCGCGTTAACCTTGAAAAATCCACCTTGCTATACAACTACATTGACAGCAGTAGCCTGTATGAAAATCGGGTAGATCCACGTTACCGTTCGCGTACCAACGTTACCTTCTTCTTAAAAGACGAAAGTCTAAATGCTGCTTTTTTAGCGCAATCCAGTAGTGCTGGCTTAGCTGCATTGCGCGGTCATAAAGCGGCTGGCGGAATGCGCGCCAGTATTTACAATGCGATGCCACTAGAGGGTGTTCAAGCCTTGGTGGAATTTATGCGTGAATTTGAAAGGCGAGCGTAATGACGACCGAAGATCAGCGTTTAGCGCCTTTGCGGGCGCGCATCGATGCCATCGATGCCGAAATACTCGAACTCTTATCCAAGCGCGCAAAAGCAGCGCAAGAGGTGGGTCACGTCAAAGGTGATTTTGTATCGCCGGTCTTTCGTCCCGAGCGCGAGCGTCAAGTCGTCGCCAATTTAATCAAACTCAATCAAGGCCCTTTGCAAAACGATGGTATTGCAGCCATTTGGCGGGAAGTGATGTCGGCTTGCCGCGCTTTGGAGGCTAGGCAAACCATTGCTTATCTAGGGCCCGTCGGCACCTTTTCCGAATTGGCAGCACAAAGCTATTTTGGTCAATCCATTAGCGGATTGCCGTGTGCGAGTTTGGATGAGGTATTTAAATCGGTGGAAAAAGGTGCCGCGCAATTTGGTATTGTGCCGGTCGAAAACTCCAGCGAGGGCGCGGTCTCGCGAACACTTGATTTATTACTCGATTCCCCATTGCACATTAGCGGTGAAGTAGTTTTATCGATACGCCACCACCTACTCACAAAATCTGGGAACTTAGATGGTGTAAGGACGGTATGCGCACATCCGCAGGCCTTGGCGCAATGCCAGCAGTGGCTCAGCGTACATGCTCCGCAGTTAGAGCGTCAAGCAGTTAGTAGCAATGCAGAAGCAGCCCGCATGGCGGCTGCCGATCCTACGATTGCAGCAATTGCAGGTGATCCTGCGCAAGTAGCGTATGGTTTGCAAGTAGTCGCTAGTCAGATTCAGGATGACCCACACAATCGCACGCGTTTTGTGGTGGTAGGAAATTACCAATGCCAGCCTACTGGCAATGATCAAACTGCCCTGGTCCTATCGGTGGCGAATAAGCCAGGTGCGGTCTATTCTTTGTTGGAACCCCTAGCTAAGCATGGCGTTTCCATGACGCGTTTTGAATCGCGTCCGGCACGCAAAGGCACTTGGGAATATCACTTCTATATTGATGTCGCCGGTCATGCAGATGATGTCAATGTGGCTAAAGCATTGTCAGAGCTACAAGGCACGGCCGCCTTTTACAAAAAACTGGGTTCTTACCCGCGCGCATTGGGTTAATAATGAGTACGCCACTCGGACTTAAACACATTCAAGCCATTGCACCCTATATTGGTGGGAGACCCATCAGTGAAGTGGCGCGCGAATACGGCCTGGATGAGAGCAAGATTGTGAAACTTGCTTCGAATGAAAACCCGCTGGGTATGCCCAAGTCGGCACAAGAGGCCATGCTGCGTGCTGCAAGTGATCTTGGCCGTTATCCGGATTCCAACGGCTTCGAACTTAAGAAGGTGTTATCAGATCGACTAGGTGTTCCAGCTGACTGGATTACTCTCGGTAACGGTAGCAACGATATTTTGGAGTTGACTGCAAGAGCCGTTGCACAAGCTGGCGACGAAATCATTTTTTCGAAGCATGCGTTTGCGGTTTATCCGCTTGCTACTCAGGCTGTGGGTGCTGTAGCGGTTGAGGTAGCGCCAACACCGCAATACGGCCATGATTTGTCGGCGATGCTGGAGGCGATCAAGCAATCTGGCAACAAAGCCAAGCTCGTGTTTGTGGCCAACCCAAACAATCCCACCGGTAGCTACTTAGCGCCTAAAGACATTGAAGCGTTTTTATCTCAAGTGCCAAGCAATGTGGTTGTGGTCCTAGATGAGGCGTATAACGAATACTTAACGCCAGAGCAGCGCTACGACGCGATTGCCTGGGTCAAGCGCTATCCCAATATGATTCTCTCGCGCAGTTTTTCTAAGGCCTACGGTTTGGCTGGTCTACGCATTGGTTATGGCGTAGCTCAACCTGAATTGACCGATTTGCTCAATCGCATTCGGCAACCCTTTAATGTCAATAGCCTTGCTCAGGCCGCAGCGATTGCTGCCTTTCAAGATGATGCCTTTTTACAAGCTGGCTTTGCATTAAATCAAGCCGGATACGCGCAATTAACCGATGCATTTAAGGAGCTTGGACTGCGATTCTTGCCCTCTGCCGGTAACTTTGTTTTGGTCAAGGTAGGGGATGATGCGGGCGCAGGTACGCGCATCAATTTAGAACTACTCAAGCGCGGCATTATTGTTCGGCCAGTGGGCAACTACGGTTTGCCGGAGTGGCTGCGCATCTCGATTGGCTTGCCCGAAGAGAATGCTGCCTTCATTCGAGCACTGCGCACCATTTTGCAGTCGACCTAACTTTCAGTAAGTACTACGTACACACCAAGCTCACACTAAGCAAAAACTAAGCACAATATTTATTCATGACTCAATCTAAATCCCCCCACTTTGGTAACGTGACCATTGTGGGCGTTGGCCTCATTGGCGCCTCGCTCGGCCTCGCGTTAAAGCGTGCGGGCGTAGTGGATGCCGTTTACGGCGTAGGTCGCAGTAAGGCTAATTTGGATCAAGCGATTGCTATGGGCGCAATCGATGCGGTGATTAGTTTGGCAGAGGCCGCCAAGCAATCCCAAGTGATTGTGCTTTGCGTGCCGGTGGCACAAATGCGCGCCACATTTACTGCTCTCGAGCCTGTTTTAGAGTCGCATACCTTAATGACCGATGCGGGTAGCACCAAGGGTGATGTGATTTTGGCAGCCAAAGAAGTTTTAGGAAAAAAAGCATGTCAATTTGTACCGGCCCATCCGATTGCGGGTGGTGCACAGCATGGCGCTGCAGCAGCCAAAGCCGATTTATTCGATGGTAAGCAAACCATCATTTGTCAGTTGCAAGAAAATGCCAAGGTCGATGTTGAACTCATGACACAGTTTTGGGAATCTACCGGCGCTCGGGTGCGTAAGATCAGCGCCGTTCAGCATGATGCGATTTTTGCAGCCGTGTCACACCTACCGCACGTACTCTCTTATGCCCTCATGTTGAGTGTGATGAATTCTGAGGATGGGCAAGAAAAACTCCAGCATGCTGGGGCAGGGTTCCGAGACTTCACCCGCATTGCTGCTTCTAGCCCAGAAATGTGGCGTGACATTTGCATGGCTAATCGGACTGCAATTCTCAAAGAGATAGATCAATACTTAGCAGTCGCCCGGCACTTGCGGGAACTGATCGCAAATGAAGATGCTGCTGGTTTGGAAAAAGCATTTGCAAAAGCCAGCAAGGCGCGCCAAGAATGGGATGGCTCTCAATGAGCCTGCAGGCTAAAGAAGTAAAGCAGATCGAAATTGGCCCTTTTACTCGGGCCGAAGGTTGGATCACCCTGCCTGGTTCTAAGAGTATTTCTAATCGTTGCTTATTACTTGCCGCGCTGGCCTCTGGCCAAACGACGCTGAGTAATTTATTGGACGCGGATGATACTCAAATCATGCGCGCTGCATTGCGGCAGCTGGGTTTAGCGGTTCAAGACCGGGATGAGACCACCTGCTTGGTAACCGGAAGCGGTGGTCATTTCCCGATTCGTGAAGCAGATTTGTTTATGGGTAATGCCGGTACCGCGATTCGTCCGCTGACTGCCGCACTCGTGATGCAGCAGGGCAACTACCGTCTGTCGGGCGTAGCCCGGATGCACGAAAGACCCATTCGGGATTTAGTCGATGGTTTGCGTCAAATCGGCGCCGTGATCAGTTACCTTGGTGAAGAGGGTTATCCACCCATTCAAATCCATGCATCGACCATATCGATTCCAGAAGTTGTTCGTATTCGGGGTGATGTATCGAGTCAATTTTTGACAGCCCTGCTGATGGCCTTACCTTTGCTTGCAAAAGAAGCCATTCGGATTGAAGTCATTGGGGAATTAATTTCGAGGCCCTATATTGAAATCACACTCAAACTGATGCAACGTTTTGGGGTGCATGTCGACACACCCAATGCGCAAACCTTTGTGATTCCAGCGCAGCCTGCATTGCAAAAGGGCGAGTCGGTCTATCGCAGTCCTAAAACCCTATTGGTAGAGGGCGATGCCTCATCTGCCTCTTATTTTTTGGCGGCAGGGGCGATTGGCGCAGGTCCAGTTCGTGTTTTAGGTGTTGGGCGCGATAGCATTCAGGGTGATGTTGCGTTTGCCGATGCCTTAGCGCAAATGGGCGCCAGTATTACCAAAGGCGATGATTGGATCGAGGCGTCCGCTCCAGCGACCGGAACCTTGCGCGGCATCACCATCGATTGCACGGCTATTCCGGATGCGGCGATGACATTGGCAATTGTTGCGTTGTTTGCAACGGGTGAGACCCGTTTAAATGGGATCGCAAGTTGGCGCGTCAAAGAGACCGACCGGATTACGGCAATGGCAACGGAACTGCAAAAAGTAGGCGCCAGCATCGAAGCAGGCGCAGACTATTTGGTGATCCGCTCACCTCGAGTATGGCAAACCCCAGCCGATGGCATCGATACCTACGATGATCACCGCATGGCCATGTGTTTTTCCTTGGCCGCTTTTGGACCCAATCCTATTTTGATTAATGATCCCAATTGCGTTGCTAAAACCTTCCCACATTACTTTGCTGAGTTTGCGCATATTGCTCAGATTTCTGCTTCATGACGCATGAGTGAGTCCAGCAAGCCGCCCGTCATCGCGATTGATGGCCCTACCGCCTCAGGCAAGGGCACGGTTGCGGCTTTGGTTGCAAAAGCATTGGGATTTCACTATCTGGATAGTGGCGCCCTCTATCGCCTAGTGGCTTTGGCCAGTGAGCGGGAGGGAATTTCTACGGAAAATGCCTCTTTTTTAAGCAAAATTGCCGCATCCATGCCGATTTCCTTTGAAGATGGACAGATTCTGCTGGGCAATGAGGATGTTTCTGAGCTCATTCGCGCTGAAAAGATTGGGCGTAGGGCTTCTGAATTGGCCGTGCATCCTGAGGTTCGGCAAGCATTAGTGCGCTTACAGCATGGTTTTCGTCAAAATCCAGGCCTAGTAGCCGATGGTAGGGACATGGCGAGCGTTATTTTTCCGGATGCTGGGCTTAAGGTATTCCTCACCGCCAGCGTTACTGCTCGCGCAGAACGGCGATATAAGCAATTGATCGCTAAGGGAATTTCTGCTAATATGTCCGACTTATTGCGCGATTTAACGGAGCGCGATGCACGGGACAGTAGTCGTGGAAGTGCGCCATTAATAGTGGCTGAAGGGGCAATAGTGCTCGATACGTCGGAATTATCGATTGATCAAGCAGTAAGCCAGGTAATAAGCTGGTATCGATCTTCGGTATCTAGCTAGTCGTAAGAGTTGTACGCAGTTGCTGTATTGGTGTTCGTGAAACGCTACAACGCACTTTCTAATCATGCGTGTTTCGTCGAACGTGTTTAATCTAACCCGTCAGGCCTTCTGGCGGCACAAAGTGAATATACATGTCTGAATCTTTTGCAGAATTATTTGAAGAATCCCTAACCCGATCGAATATGAAGACCGGCCAAGTTATCTCGGCTGAAGTCCTTCGCATTGATCATAATTTCGTGGTGGTGAACGCCGGCCTCAAGTCCGAAGCGTTTATTCCCGTTGAAGAATTCCATAACGACGCCGGTGAGATTGAAGTCAACCCAGGCGATTTCGTTTCGGTTGCCATTGATGCCCTTGAAAACGGCTATGGCGACACCATTCTGTCCCGCGACAAAGCAAAGCGCTTGGCATCGTGGATGAATCTGGAAAAAGCCCTTGAGCAAGCTGAGATTGTGACCGGTACAGTGACTGGCAAAGTCAAAGGCGGCTTAACGGTGATGGTTAATGGCATCCGCGCATTCTTGCCCGGCTCGCTGGTTGACACCCGTCCAATTAAAGACACCAGTCCATACGAAGGCAAGACCATGGAGTTCAAGGTCATTAAGCTCGATCGTAAGCGCAATAACGTGGTTCTTTCCCGCCGTGCTGTGGTTGAAGCCAGCCAAGGTGAAGAGCGTGCGAAGTTAATGGTGAACCTCAAAGAAGGTAGCATTGTTCAAGGTCTGGTGAAGAACATTACCGACTACGGCGCATTCGTTGACCTCGGTGGTATCGATGGCCTCTTGCACATTACCGACTTGGCATGGCGTCGTGTGCGTCACCCCAGCGAGATGCTGACAGTGGGTCAAGAAGTAACCGCGAAGATTTTGAAGTTTGATCAAGAGAAGAATCGCGTATCCCTTGGCGTGAAGCAGCTTGGTGACGACCCATGGGTCGGCATCGCGCGTCGCTACCCACCCAATACCCGTTTATTCGGCAAAGTAACTAATCTGACTGATTACGGCGCATTCGTTGAAATCGAGAGCGGCATTGAGGGCTTGGTACACGTGTCCGAGATGGACTGGACCAATAAGAACGTTGCCCCAAGCAAAGCAGTTGCATTGGGTACTGAAGTTGAAGTGATGGTTTTGGACATTGATGAAGACAAGCGCCGCATTAGCCTTGGTATCAAGCAGTGCAAAGCCAATCCATGGGAAGAGTTCTCACGCGGACAACAAAAGGGCGATAAGCTCACTGGCGCAATCAAGTCGATTACTGACTTTGGTGTTTTCATTGGCTTGCCTGGCGGCATTGATGGTCTGGTTCACCTCTCTGACCTCTCGTGGAACGAGCCAGGTGAAGAAGCCGTTAAGAAATACAAGAAGGGCGATGAAATCGAAGCCACTGTATTGGCGATTGATGTTGAGAAAGAGCGTATTTCGCTTGGCATCAAGCAATTGTCTGGTGACCCATTCAACAACTACACTTCCACCAGCGACAAGGGCAGCCTTGTTACTGGCACAGTGAAGAGTGTGGATGCAAAGGGTGCAACCATTCATTTGGCTGACGAGGTAGAGGCATATCTGCGCGCTTCTGAAATCTCAACCGATCGCGTTGAAGATGCACGCAATGTCTTGAAAGAAGGCGATACCGTGACAGCCATGATCATTAATATCGATCGTAAGTCACGCAATATCAACCTCTCGATCAAAGCGAAGGACAGCGCTGATCAACATGATGCAATGAGCAAGCTCCAGGGTGATGCGCAGTCTGGCACCACCAATTTAGGCGCTTTACTCAAAGCCAAGTTGGACAATCAGGGCTAAATCAATATCGCCACTCCTGGTTTTCAGGGGTGGCGGTTTGCATTGATAGATCATGACAGAACACGATCAACAAGCGATTACCCGCTCTGAATTAGTGGAGAGCTTGGCGGAGCAGTTTCCGCAGCTATTGCCACGGGATGTTGAGTTGGCAGTGAAAACATTGTTAGACACCATGACCCAAGCACTTGCCGAAGGCAAGCGCATTGAGTTGCGCGGTGTAGGTAGTTTTGTATTGCATCACCGTCCAGCACGCACTGGACGTAACCCGAAATCGGGCGAGAAGGTCATGATTCCAGAGAAACGTGTACCGCATTTCAAGCCGGGCAAAGAGTTGCGCGAGCGGGTTGACTATAAGCCCCTTAATCAAGCGCACAACCAGATTCAGTCTGGCAAGAAGGAAGGCTAATTTGCCTCGCTTGCGAGCAAAAGCCTTTAGGTCAATACTGACCTGAGTTTGATGCCAAACTGCCCTTGCGTAAACGAACCTCATGATTCAAATTGAAACCGCATGGCTCCTCTTGCTCCCCGTTCTTTTTGGGCTGGGATGGCTTGCCTCGCGTTGGGATCTGCGCCTAGAAAATCGAATGGATGAGCGCGAGCGCATGCTTCAGCAGCGCTCCACTTTTAAAGGCCTTAGTCTCTTATTAAATGAGCAGCCAGATCAGGCAATGGAAGCACTTGTTAAAGTGGCCCAGCTGGATCCTGAAACCGTTGACCTGCATTTTTCATTGGGAAATTTATTTCGTCGCCGTGGCGAGACCGAACGCGCGATCCGCATTCATCAGCATTTAGCCAGTCGGGATGATTTAAAGCCGCGCGACCGTGATCATGCAGCCTATGAATTAGGTCGTGACTTTTTGCGTGCAGGTCTACTCGACCGCGCTGAGGCGTCCCTGAATCAAGTGGGTGAGGGTAAGTACAGCGTTCCGGCCAAAGAAAGCCTTTTGGAAATGTACCAAGTGGAGCGTGATTGGAAAAAAGCCATTGTTGCTGCTACTGAACTTGAAGCATTACAGGATAAGAGTCACCAAACCGAGATTGCTCAGTTCTATTGTGAGCTGGCTCAAGAGGCTTTACGGCGCAAGGACATGCCTAACTCGCAACAGTCGATTGAACGCGCTTTACAGGCGGTTCCAGCGCAGGCCAGGGCATTGATCTTACAGGGCGACTATTTGGTTGCGATGGATCGCCCGGGCCAAGCAATTGAGGTGTGGAGTCAAGTGGCCGAGAAACACCCCGCCTATATGCACTTGGTGGCCGATCGCTGGATGGCGGCCCATACTTCTGTTGATAAAACCGATGCTGGCTTGGATCATCTCATCACCTTGCTGCGTACTCAGTCGGCCGGGGAGCTATTGGATATCGTGCATAAGCACATGATGTTAATTCGTGGACCTGCGGCAACGGAAGTAATGTTGGCTGGAGTAATGCAGCACACCCCCAGCTTGACAGCACTCTCGAAGTTAGCGGAAACGCGTTTGGCCTTAGCTGAAGTGAATGGTAGCCCAGAGCGTGTTGCCGACCTACAAGCGACCTTGGGGCTTCTAAAGCAACGTACCACCACATTAGCTCGCTATACCTGTGGCAACTGCGGCTTTAGGGCAAGGCGCTTTTACTGGCAATGTCCAGGATGTAATCATTGGGAGGCATACTCCCCAAGACGCAGTGAAGGGGCCGCAGCAAGTGGCCCATCCATGTAACTCATTTGTTTAAGAACGGTTGATACTTTATGAAAGTCACCATCATTGGCAGCGGATACGTCGGATTAGTAACCGGTGCCTGTTTGGCTGAGCAAGGCAATAATGTTTTCTGTCTGGACTTAGACCCTAAGAAAATTGCCATTCTAAATTCTGGTGGCGTACCGATTTATGAGCCTGGCCTCAAAGAAATGATTGAGCGCAACCGCGCAGCAGGACGTTTGCAATTCTCAACCGATATTGCCGCATCAGTGGCGCATGGTGATATCCAGTTTATTGCCGTAGGTACACCACCGGATGAAGATGGCTCTGCTGACTTGCAGTATGTGGTTGCTGCAGCTCGCAATATTGGTCGCCATATGACCACAGCTAAGGTCGTAGTCGATAAATCAACGGTTCCTGTCGGCACGGCTGAAAAGGTGACAGCAGCTATTGCTGAAGAATTAAATAAGCGCAGCCTCTCGCCAGAGCTGTGTTCAGTGGTATCTAATCCGGAGTTCTTGAAAGAGGGCGCCGCGGTGGAAGACTTTATGCGGCCTGACCGCATCGTGATTGGGACGGATAGCAATCCCCCTGGATTGCGAGCAAGAGAGCAGATGCGTAAACTGTATGCACCGTTTAATCGCCACCATGAGCGCACCTATTACATGGATGTAAAGAGTGCGGAGCTGACGAAATACGCTGCAAACGCGATGTTAGCAACGCGTATTTCATTTATGAATGAGTTAGCTAATCTTGCCGATGTCGTGGGTGCTGATATTGAGGCGGTGAGGCAAGGCATTGGCTCGGATTCTCGCATTGGGTATGGCTTTTTGTATTCCGGCACAGGCTACGGTGGATCATGCTTTCCTAAAGATGTTTCGGCGCTGAGTAAAACAGCGCTCGAGCACGGGCGCGACTTAAAAATACTACAAGCAGTTGAGGCGGTAAACGAGGCGCAGAAAACCATCTTGGTTGAAAAGATCGAAAAGCGCTTTGGTTCAGATCTAAAGCATAGGAAGTTTGCCATTTGGGGTTTAGCATTTAAGCCCAATACCGACGATATGCGCGAAGCCCCCAGTCGCATCATCATTGCTGAGCTGGTTAAGCGCGGCGCATCTGTGGTGGCCTATGACCCTGTTGCTATGCCTGAGGCGACCCATTGTTTTGAAATCGATTTTGCGAATAATGCGGAGGGGCGTAAGCGCGTTTCCATGGTTGATCAACCCATGGATGCCCTCGACGGCTGCGATGCCTTAGTTATCGTTACCGAGTGGAAAGCCTTTCGTAGCCCTGACTTTGATTTACTCAAGCAAAAACTCAAATCCCCCATCATTTTTGATGGTCGAAACCTCTATGAGCCCCAAGCTATGCAAGAATTGGGTTTTGAATACCAAGGTATTGGTCGCCACAACTGAGCACAATCATGACCGTAGAAAAAGCGAACCGCGCGCAATTTGCTAAGACCAATTTACTGGTGGTTGGTGACGTGATGCTTGATCGGTATTGGTTCGGCGATTCGGACCGTATTTCACCAGAGGCGCCAGTTCCAGTAGTGCAGGTCTCCAAAGTGGATGAGCGTTTGGGCGGCGCTGCCAACGTGGCACGTAACGTTGCTGCACTCGGTGCGAATACAACCATCCTTGGTGTTGTCGGCGAGGATGAAGCAGGTCATCGGATTGGTGAGCTGCTTAAGCAAAGCGGCGTTAATAGTCAATTGGAGGTTGATCCCCAAGTTCCAACCACGGTGAAGTTGCGAGTGATCGCACGCCAGCAGCAATTGATCCGTTTGGATTTTGAAGAGACGCCGAGCCAAACCGCATTGGAGCAAAAGCTGGCACGCTTTGAAAAGGCCCTGGGCACAGCTGATGTGCTCGTATTGTCGGATTACGGCAAAGGAGCCTTGAGTCAGGTTGCTGCAATGATTAAATACGCGCAGGCACAAAACAAAGTCATTTTGGTTGACCCGAAGGGCGAGGACTACGAAAAATACCGTGGTGCAACCGTTATCACCCCCAATCGCAGTGAGTTACGCCAGGTTGTGGGGCGATGGGCTGACGAAGCCGATCTGACGCAGCGTGCGCAAGAGCTCAGACGTTCGCTTGGGATTCAGGCACTGCTCCTTACCCGCTCTGAAGAGGGGATGAGTTTGTTCACGGATCAGGGCGTTTCGCATGTACGTGCACAGGCGCGAGAGGTATTTGATGTGTCTGGTGCGGGTGATACCGTGATTGCAACCTTAGCGGTTGCGCTTGCAGCGCAGTGGCCGCTCGACCGGGCTATGGCACTAGCCAATCGCGCCGGCGGTATTGTGGTCGGCAAGCTAGGTACCGCAACCGTAACTTCGGAGGAATTGCAGTGACGATTATTGTGACGGGCGCCGCTGGATTTATCGGCGCAAATCTAGTGCAGGCCCTCAATGCGAGAGGCGAGAAAAACATCATTGCTGTGGATGATTTACGTCCAGCGGACAAATACCGCAATTTGGCTGACCTCGACATCATTGATTACTTGGACAAGGATGAGTTCCTTGAGGCATTCGCTAGTGGACGCCTGGGTAAGGTCAAAGCAGTTTTTCATGAAGGGGCTTGCTCCGACACCATGGAAACCGACGGTATTTTTATGATGGCGAATAACTACCGCTACTCGATGGATTTACTGGATATTTGCACCGAAGAGAGCATCCCGTTCTTGTATGCATCCTCGGCAGCTACTTATGGTGGATCCGATACCTTTGTCGAAAGCCGGGAGTATGAGAAGCCGCTGAACATCTACGGCTACTCCAAGTTTTTATTTGACCAGGTGATGCGTAAGCGCTTTGCTGAGAAAGCAAATACAGCCCAGGTAGTTGGGTTCCGATACTTTAATGTGTATGGTCCGCGCGAGTCGCATAAGGGCCGGATGGCATCGGTTGCGTTTCACCAATACCATCAGTTTAAAAATAATGGTGTAGTGAAGCTCTTTGGTGAGTATGGCGGCTATGCTGCAGGTGAGCAGAGCCGTGATTTTGTCTCAGTGGAAGACGTAGTCAAAGTCAATTTGTTTTTTTATGACCACCCTGAAAAGAGTGGCATCTTTAATTTGGGTAGTGGTAAAGCCCAACCCTTTAATGATGTTGCCCATGCCGTCGTGAACTCCATGCGGCGCATTGCAGGACAAGCCCCAGCGAGCTTATCAGAATTGGTTAAGCAGGGCTTGATTGAATACATACCGTTTCCAGACGCCTTGCGTGGCAAATACCAATGCTTTACACAAGCAGACCAAACCCAACTCAGGCAAGCTGGCTATACAGATGCCTTCCTCAATGTAGAGCAGGGCGTTGGGCGATATATTGATTGGCTTTCTGCCAATGCTGATTTTCTGAGTCAGCCGAGCGCCTAAGCAGACAAAGGCGTAATCTAGATTCACATCCACTGCAGGTGATTACGCATTCCAACGTAGTCACTCTGTCAGGAGCCCATTTTCAGTCAACCACTCTGTCTTTTTGCCGTTATGAGGAGTCCTTGTTCGCTATTCATTTAGCTCAAGGATTTTTTAACGATCAAAAGGGGTTGATATGATTCAAAAGTTTCGTTCGTATGTGCGTCAATATGCATTTCAAGTAGCGCTGATGTCCTTGTTAGTGCCTATTATTGGAGTGGGTTTATCAGATGCAATTGCATCGCCAGTGAATGTCAATAGTGCTAGTCAGTCTGAGCTTGAGAGCATCAAAGGCTTAGGCCCTTCAAAAGCGCGAGCCATTATTTCAGAGCGAGAAGATGGCGGCTTCTACCGCGATGCCAACGACTTACAGCAGCGGGTGCGGGGCATCGGGATGAAGTCGGTAGAAAAGATGGTCGACAACGGCTTAACCATTGAATCTCCCAGCGCTTACCGTGAAACCCGTAATGGCTCCAGAGCAAGTTCACGTCCACAAGCCGAGCCGACGTCGCGCACAAGTCGAGCTCAAGGGCGCTCGCGGGAAGCGCACGATCAGTACCCCACATCCAAGAGGGGGAAAGGCCAAAAAAACTGGGAATAAACGCCGCCCCAATCTGAAATAGCGCAATAGCAGTTGAATTCACCGCATTGGCGGGCTTGTGGCTAAAATAGTTTGATGAACTCGCCCGCCAATCACCACTCCTCCTACATGACCATCTCCCAAACGGTTGGGAATACGCCCTTAGTGCGTTTGCAGCGGATACCGGGTGCCGACATCATTGCGCGGGGCAATGTTGTTTTAGGCAAGCTTGAAGGCAATAATCCGGCAGGGTCTGTCAAAGATCGCCCCGCGCTATCAATGATTGTGCGTGCTCAAGAGCGTGGCGAGATTCAGCCGGGTGATACCTTAATTGAAGCGACCAGCGGCAATACGGGCATTGCTTTGGCTATGGCTGCTGCGATGTTAGGTTACAAAATGGTCCTAGTCATGCCCGAGAATCAAAGTTTAGAGCGCCGCCAAAGTATGGCTGCCTATGGAGCCGAACTGATTCTGACTGCTGCAACGGGAGGCATGGAACTTGCACGTGACTATGCCTTGCAGTTACAAAAAGAAGGGCGTGGTCGCTTACTGGATCAGTTTTCAAATTTAGATAATCCTCGTGCGCACCTCGAGACAACCGGCCCTGAAATTTGGCGTGATACCCATGGACAGATTACGCATTTCGTTTCTTCGATGGGTACTACCGGCACGATCACCGGGGTCTCGACGTATTTGAAGTCGATGAATCCAGCAATTCAGATTATTGGCGCGCAGCCGTCTGAGGGATCGCAAATTCCGGGTATTCGGAAATGGGCTCCGGAATACCTACCTAAAATTTATCAAGCAGACCGAGTGGATCGCATTGAGTATGTGAGTCAAGGCGAGGCTGAGGAAATGGCCCGCCGTATGGCGGCAGAGGAAGGTATTTTTTGTGGCATCTCGGCAGCAGGAGCCCTTGTGATTGCCTTGCGTATTGCGCAGGAAGTGGAGAACGCCACCATTGTGTTTATTGTGTGTGATCGCGGGGATCGCTACCTTTCAACTGGTGTATTTCCAGCCTAGTTGGGCTTGGGCTTTTTAGGCTTTTGCGTCTTTTTTGCAGCCGGTTTCCTGGTTTTAGCGGTCGGTGTTGCTGGGGTTTTGGGGACTACGCTTTGGTTTTCGTAACCGAGCGCTTCGGCAAATTCAGCGACACTCTGCGCATAAAAATAGCTGCGGTTGTATTGAACAATGCTGAGAAAGTTCTCTAGACCAACAACATAGCGCACTTCATCATTACCTTGCGCGTTGATGAATGGCAGATCGATAATGAGGGCTTTGCTTTGGGGTGCTACCCCACCCGTCTGCAGATCGCCATAGCGACTATCGAGGATACCTAAATCAATGAATTCCTGTACGGTGTGCTTTGCATCTGGCAGACCATCCGCTAAGCGCTGAATAGCGGCTCGGTTCTGTTCCGTTTCTGTAATTGGAAAGTAGATTGGCATTCCAGGTTGCCAGCCGTGCATTCGTAAAAAGCGCGCTACGCTAGCAATGGCATCTGGCCGACTTTGCCGTAAATCAATCACACCATCACCATCACCATCTTTTGCAAAATTGCGGATACTACCAGGCATAAACTGTGGCAGGCCAATTGCCCCTGCATAGGAGCTGGTCTGATTGAGGCAGCGGTCAAACGCATTGGTTTTAATCGACGGAGTTTTGGCGCTTCGCGTTGAGTTACCACCGGCCTCAGCCCAACACAGCAGAATCAGTTGTTTGAGCTGGTCTTGAAAAAGGGCTTCACGGCTGGCACGGTTTGGCGTATCGGGGTAATTAAATGCCAGTGTTGATAAAACATCCTTGACCTTAAAGCTACCCATGTTTCGTCCATAAATGGTCTCTACACCGATGATCGAGGCGATGACCGTTCCAGGGACGCCAGTTTCGCGCTCGACTTGATCCAGGTAAGGACGATTTTGTTCAATAAAAGCCATCCCTGCTTTGATTCGAACCGGCTCAATAAAGCGCCCGCGATAGGCAGTCCAGTTTTTCTTAAAGCCAGGCGGTCCTGGCATGACTAATTTACGTACTTGAGCTAGATTTTTGCTATCCGCAAATGCAGTCTCGAGCGATCCGAGTGGGATACCCTCTGTCTTGCTAAGGTGGGTCAGCATGGCTTGGAGGTTTTGACTGAGCTGCTGCTCTGCCGCCTGTTCACCCACTTGGTTTACGATAGAAGTCTCGAGAGCAGTTTTGCTAGGCAGCGTTGTTTCCGGGTTGGGCGGTACCGAGGCGCAAGCGGATAAGAGGGCAATAGCAATACTGGCGAGTAGGAGGCAGATTCCCTTATTGCTAAAGTAAGATCCAATACGGGGAAGAATGAAAAAAAGGTTCACCAACTGATTTTATAGATAAATTCGCTTGGATGGACGATATAAGGAGGCGAGAAGAATGACAACAGCATACATAAGCCACAGTGATTTTTTAAGGCACGAAATGGGCAGTCATCACCCGGAGTGCCCAGAGCGCATTCAGGCGATTGAAGACCAACTCATTTTGAGCCGCGTCGATGGTTATTTAAAGCGGATCGAACCTCCGCTGGCCACAACCGAGCAAGTCGAGCTCGTCCATAGTGCTGACCATGTGGAATATGTCACTGGTCACTCTCCCACGACGGGTTACTTTATGCTCGATGGCGACACCATTATGAATCCGGCAACCTTGACCGTGTCATTGCGTGCCGCTGGCGCCGCTATTGCGGGTGTCGATGCGGTGATGAAGGGCGAAGTTGAAAACGCATTTTGTGCTATCCGCCCACCTGGTCACCATGCTGAGCCAACCCGTTCGATGGGTTTCTGTGTTTTTAATAACATCGCGATTGCAGCGCGATACGCCATCAGCGCATACGGTATTGAGCGGGTGGCCATTATTGATTTTGATGTCCACCATGGCAACGGTACTGAAGCCGCATTTTATGATGACCCGAAAATTCTGATGTGCAGTTTTTTTCAACATCCTTTTTATCCCTATAGCGGCTTAGATCACTCCGACAATATGGTGAACATGCCGATGCCCGCCTCGACCAAAGGGGATGTGGTGCGTAAGATGATTACTGAAACTTGGCTGCCACGCTTAAGGGCTTTTCAACCCGAGTTAATCTTGATCTCTGCAGGTTTTGATGCCCATCGCGAGGATGATTTGGGTCAAATGGGCTTGGTCGAAGATGATTACGTTTGGATGACCCAGCGCCTCAAAGAGATTGCTAAGGAATCTGCAGGCGGCCGCATTGTTAGCTGCCTCGAGGGAGGCTATAACCTGTCTGCTTTGGGGCGTAGCGTGGTAGCCCACGTGAAGGCCTTGGCAGACCTCTAAGCGCTCAAGCCGAATGCCCCGCGGGCGAGTAAAATACTATTTATTTACCCCATAGAGAAGACAAAGAAAGTGCCATGAAAATTCTGGTTGCGGTGAAGCGCGTTGTTGATTACAACGTCAAGATTCGAGTCAAATCTGACCAATCCGGTGTTGATACCGCGAATGTGAAGATGAGCATGAATCCATTCGATGAAATTGCAGTGGAAGAGGCTATCCGTTTAAAAGAGGCCGGTATTGCAAGCGAGATCGTGGTTTTCTCCGCAGGGAGTCAGCAGTGCCAAGAGACACTTCGAACCGCATTGGCCATTGGTGCCGATCGCGCCATCCTGGTTGAAACCGAGGTTGATTTACAGCCTTTAGCGGTAGCAAAGTTGTTGCAAGCCGTGTGCGCTAAAGAGCAGCCCCAATTGATTATTTTGGGTAAGCAGGCCATTGATGACGACAGCAATCAGACCGGTCAAATGGTAGCGGCCCTCATGGATATTCCGCAAGCCACCTTCGCATCGAAAGTAGCTTTTGTAGATGGCATGCTGAACGTGACCCGCGAAGTCGACGGCGGTTTAGAAACCATTTCCATGGCTCTACCGGCGGTGATCACCACCGATTTGCGCCTAAATGAGCCCCGCTACGTTACTTTGCCCAACATCATGAAGGCAAAGAAAAAAGAATTGGAAATCATTAAGCCCGAGGCATTGGGGGTTGACGTGACTCCGCATTTGAAAACCATCAAAGTCGAAGAGCCGCCAAAACGGACGGCGGGCATCCTTGTTGCAGACGTTGCTGCGCTGGTAGATAAATTAAAAAATGAAGCAAAGGTAATTTAAATGGCCGCACTTGTATTAGCTGAGCACGATAACCACACCCTCAAAGCAGCTACATTAAATACCGTCACGGCGGCCCTTGCTTGCAGCCCAGAAGTGGATATTTTGGTAGCCGGTAGCAGTGCCGATGCGGTAGCAACTGCCGCAGCGGCGATTCCAGGTATTCGCAACGTTGTTTTGGTTGATGATGCTGTATTGCTGGATCAACTGGCTGAGCCGGTTGCAGCGCAAATTTTGGCTCTAGCTAGTGGGTACGAGCATCTCTTAGCGGCGGCCACCGCCCATGGTAAAAATGTGATGCCCCGTGTCGCTGCTAAATTGGATGTAGCTCAAGTATCCGATATCACCCACGTGATTAGCACTGATACATTTGCACGCCCCATCTACGCTGGCAATGCTATCGCCACAGTGCAGTCACTGGATGCCACTAAAGTGCTGACAGTACGAAGCACGGGCTTTGATGCCGCCAATGCTACTGGTGGAAATGCCCCGATTGAAAAGTCTAATGCTGCTCCGTGTGCGAGCGGCGCTACTTTTGTGGGCCGGGATTTAAGTAAGTCGGATCGCCCTGAGTTAACCGCTGCAAAGATAATCGTATCGGGCGGGCGGGGTTTGGGTTCGGGTGAAAAATACCAAGAGTTAATAGCGCCGCTGGCTGATACGCTCGGAGCTGCTTTGGGCGCATCGCGCGCTGCAGTGGATGCCGGCTATGTTCCCAATGACTACCAAGTCGGTCAGACCGGCAAGATAGTAGCACCTGACCTGTATGTCGCAGTCGGCATCTCCGGCGCCATTCAGCATTTGGCCGGCATGAAAGACTCGAAAGTCATCGTGGCGATCAATAAAGATGCTGAGGCGCCGATTTTTGGCGTTGCTGACTACGGCTTGGTTGCGGATTTGTTTACAGCGGTGCCGGAGCTGACAAAGGCTTTAGAAAAGTAAATCTAATTTCAATGGGGCATTTTAGTAGCCCCATTTTTTATTGCGATAACTTGCGCGCTTCAATCAGTTGAGAGATAAAGAATTGCTCAAATGCAATTGCAAAAAAGCTCATCATTAAGGCGGCGCCAAAGACCAAACAAAAAATCACCAGCAGAATAGTCGACCAGCCAGTTTGCGTTGCTTTTTCTGGCGAAATACCAGGATTGAATTCAGCATCCCAGCGCTCGCCACTGCGAAGACCGTATGCAATGGTGGTTAAGAAGCTGGCTTCAATTGAGATAAAGCCGAGGGTCAATAAAAACCAGCCGGCAAACGAGCCGAGTTCGGTTGTACTTAAGATGATCCAGCCGCTGATGCCGCCAATGATGGCTGCAAATTGTAGCCAACCCCAATATGATTTTAGGCCCTGCAAATAAAGGCAATTAAAGCCAGCACCAGGAAAAAAGAAGCCTAATGCACAAAATAATAATTTAGACCGAATCATGGTGTTGCATCCTTAAGCTCATTTCAATTTACCACTTTGCACAAAACGCAGTAAATTCTGATCGCGTCCAATCAGGAGCAGGCGATCATCATCACGCACTAGGCGTTGGTAGTCATTGAGTTGATATAGAAATGCACTCTCTAACTCCATGCGATCGGCTGAGCAGGCTATGCGGGTGCTGGCAATTTTGTCAATGCTGATGCCGCGCTGATCTTCTGTTAGCTGCGCTGTAAAACGATTGCATCCAGAAAAACCGCTTACGGAATTGGCACGGACATCGAATTGAATCGCAATTGCTGGCATAGCCCCATCTGAAGGGAGGGGGCGTGGTCGAACCTCACCTTTACTATTGGGCGCCAAACTCCAGCGCTCCAGAGTCCAGGCGCCACTCAGTTCGATTGCCGGCGGACTGGTTCTGGCATTGCAGGGCGGCAATACTTGGGCGCAACCAACCAGGAGGCTGAGGATTCCGAGCGCGGAAAAACGGGCTAAGCGTGAATAATGTAAATTCCGTATTTGTGCCATTATTTTCATTTAACCCATTGTTTTTATTGATATTTTATACAATTCACAGCTGCGCTTACTTTACTTCGTTTGGCGAGGGTGGATCAAGACCTACTTTTCGTCTAGAATATATGGTTTCCTGCTGATCATTGTGTCAGTAAGAGTTCACGATTTAGTACCGATTTCATTGGGTTGTATTCAACCTGTTTTAACTACCGATTTTAAGGAATAAGTATGGTCGTCATTCGACTGGCACGCGGCGGTTCAAAAAAACGCCCTTTTTATAGCATTGTTGCAACCGATAAGCGCAACCGTCGCGACTCCAATTTTATTGAGCGCATTGGTTATTTCAACCCATCTGCTGCTGAGTCAGAACAGGCAATGCGGGTTGCACAAGATCGCTTGACCTATTGGACTGGCGTCGGCGCACAAATTTCACCAACCGTGAAACGCTTGATTAAAGATCATCCTGCTGCCTAAACTGCTGCCTATATTGCGTTAAGGCAGTTTTTTACATCGCGTTGTTTTTTAAGGGAGGGTGTTGAATGAATTCAGCTCTCCCGCAAGACTTAGTCGAACTAGGTCTCATTCAAGATGCACAAGGCCTGCGGGGCCAGATTAAGGTAAGGCCTTTTTCATCTGACCCTGTTGCGCTGCTATCTACTAAATCTATCTGGCTTTCCCTCTTAAGTCCGCAGCTTAGTCGTGGTGCTCGCATTCCGGAAGTCCCTAGGCAGTATGCAGTGAATAGCGCCAAGCTCCATAGTGGGTTTGTTGTGATGGGGCTCGAAGGCATTGTTGACCGTGATCAGGCCTTAGCCGTTAAAGGAGCAAGGCTTTTGCTGAGCCGTGCGGCATTTCCGCAAGCAGAATCAAACTCGTACTACTGGGTTGATTTGGTGGGCTGTGAGGTCATTGGCTATGGGCAATTGCCACTGGGGCTTGTCACTGAAATAACTGAGAATGGCGCGCATGCCATCATGACAGTACAGGGCAGTGATCGTATCCACTTAATTCCCTTTGTTCCTGATATTGTTCAGGATGTGGATTTGACTCACAAACGAATAACCGCCCTCTGGGATGCCCAATGGTGATGTATTTTTTTGGGGGGCACTTGTGCGCTTTGATGTCGTAAGTCTTTTTCCGGAAATGTTCTCTGCTCTAACAGAGTGGGGCGTTACTGGCCGAGCGTATGAGCGGAAGCTCACTTCCTTGCGCCTGTGGAATCCACGGGACTATGCCCATGACCCCCGTAAAACTGTTGATGACCGTGCTTACGGCGGCGGCCCTGGGATGGTCATGATGGCAAAGCCCCTGGAGGATACGGTGGAGGCTATCAAAGCCGAGCACCAATCGAGCGGCATCCAATCTGGCCCGATTTGCCTGCTTGCACCCCAAGGCGAGCGTTTTTCACAGAAGATAGCGAAAGATATACTCAGTTACGGTAATTCAACCTTAATTTGCGGTAGATATGAGGCGGTAGATCAACGTTTTGTTGATCGCCAGGTTGATTTACAGCTCTCGATCGGGGATTTTGTGGTTTCTGGTGGCGAATTGCCAGCCATGACGATGATGGATGCGGTTATTCGGCTGATCCCAGGGGTGCTGGGGGATGAGGATTCTGCAACCCAGGATAGCTTTATCAATGGCCTTTTGGACCATCCGCACTACACCCGCCCGGAAATTTATGCAGAAATACCAGTGCCGGACGTGCTTTTAGGCGGACATCACGCTAAAATAGTAGATTGGCGTCGGCAAGAGTCGTTAAAGCTGACATCAAGATTGCGCCCAGACCTCATTGAGGATGCGCGCAAGAATGGGTTGCTTAGCGAAGAAGATGAACGTTTTTTATTGTTGCTGAAATAAAAATTTTTCTAAGCTAAACAAAATGAAATAACTGCATCCTCTGTCTGGTCCGATTGCCTTGGCAACGGGATAAACGCTGACATGATGTTTAAGGATAAAAAATGAATTTGATTGAAAAAATTGAGCAAGAAGAAATTGTTCGTCTTACCGCCAACAAAACAATTCCAAGTTTTGCTCCTGGCGATACCGTGATTGTGGGTGTGAATGTGGTTGAAGGCACACGCAAGCGGACTCAGGCATTCGAAGGCGTTGTGATTGCCAAACGCAATCGTGGATTGAACTCCAGTTTCATCGTGCGTAAGATTTCCTCTGGTGAGGGCGTAGAGCGTACCTTCCAAACTTACTCACCACTAATTGCTAGCATTGAAGTAAAGCGTCGCGGTGATGTGCGTCGTGCCAAACTCTACTACCTGCGTGATCGTTCAGGCAAGTCAGCACGTATTAAAGAAAAGTTGCAAGCGCGTGTTAAGCCTAGTGCTCAGGCTGCTGCAGAGTAAGCAGTTTTCTGCACTGAAGAAAAGGCGGCCTTGGTCGCCTTTTTTCTTAAGCGCATTACCTTTCTTGATCGCCTAAAATAAACCATGTCCTCTGCTATTGCATCCCCATCCCGCTTTGATCCTAAGATCGTGCCCATAGAGCGTTGTTGTGATGCGGATCCGCGCATTGTGGAGAGCGCCTTGTTACCCGACTCTTTGCGCAAGCGTTTTTTACAAACGCTAGAGTGGTCCCCTGAAATCACCGATGAAAATCGCTATGCCTTGGCTGCCGACATAATTAGCGCCCGATCGGCTAAAGGCATGACAACCGATGCCGCAGTATTAATACCGGTTTTGAAAAAGCCGGAAGGGTTGTCTATTTTACTAACCCAGCGCACCGACCATTTGCATGACCATGCTGGCCAAATTAGCTTTCCAGGTGGGCGTATGGATGCTGGGGATATTGATTTGCAGGCGACTGCGCTACGCGAAAGCCAAGAAGAAATTGGCCTTGAATCCGGGCACGTAGAGATCATTGGCACTCTGCCGGAATATTTGACGGTATCGGGTTACCGCGTCACGCCGGTGGTCGCCTTGGTCGATCCGCAGCCCCATTATCCATTTGACGCATTTGAGGTTGCCGACGTATTTGATGTCCCACTCGCCTTTTTGATGGATCCAGCGAACCATCAGGTTCGGGTTTGGATGAGCGGCGAAGAGCGCCGCCGTTTCTATGCTATGCCCTACCAAGACCGCTTTATTTGGGGCGCTACGGCTGGCATGCTCAGAAACCTATATCATTTCTTAAAATTATGAGTTTTTTATCCATACTCCTCGCCCTCATTGCTGAACAATATCGGCCAGTGACTGCTAACCATTGGGTTCGGCGGATGAGCTCGGGCTGGCTCGATTGGGTTGCCAAGGAGTTTGGGGCTAAGCGTGAGCATGGTGCATCTGCTGTAGGGGCGCGCATGGCTTGCTTGATTGCCTTCATATTGCCAACGGTGATAATTTTTGTATTGCATGTGGCATTCATGCTGACCTATCCATTTTTGGCATTCGTTCTGAATGTACTTATCGTCTATCTTTTCTTTGGCTTTCGGCAATTTAGCCATTCGTTTACTGCCGTACACATTGCGATTCAAAACCATGACTTGCCAGCCGCACGCGAGGCCTTGGCACAGTGGTATGGACCAGAGCTTGACACTAGCCAGTTGAGCGAGGTTGAGGTAATTTCTTTTGCTTTGGAAAAAGCCATTATTGGTGCCCATCGCCACGTTCTTGGCGTTCTCTTTTGGTTCCTGGTGCCGATCGGCCCTGCCGGAGTAGTGCTATATCGCTTTGCGGATACCGCATCGCAGCGCTGGACACAATTGGGTGACTTTCATTTGAGTCAGGCGGCACGTCATTTCTTTTATGTCTTGGATTGGCTTCCTACGCGCATGACGGCCATGACCTTTGCCATTGTGGGTAATTTTGAGGGTGCCGTGTACTCTTGGCGCTACCTTACGCAAAAGTGGAGTGATTCCTTAAACGGAGTGATCCTTGCAGCCGGAAGCGGAGCATTGGGCGTGCGCTTAGGTGAGCCACTGAGCGAGCCAGACAGTGATGAGGCCCTGCGCATGGCTGAGGCAGGCGAATCGGCCGTTTATGAGGTGGGACTAGAGCCAAGCGAACGCACCATGCGCTCTGCTATTGGCTTAGTGTGGCGCACCGTTATTTTTTGTATGATTTTGTTGGCGATGTTGACCATCGCTCTTTGGCTTGGGTAATTCCTTGCAGCTGCGCATCAGCAGTCTTGGAATCCGAGCGTAACTGACGAAATAAATTGAGCCGTTCGGCAGTAATCTGGTTTTGATCAACCGCATCTCGAATCGCACAGTCAGGTTCAGTCAAGTGCGCGCAGTTATGAAAGCGGCATTGGCCTAATACGTTTTTAAATTCTCGAAAAGCATGTTGCAGCTCGCTCACCGACAGGTGGGCCAAACCAAACTCCTGAAACCCGGGGGAATCAATCAGCGCCCCCAATCGACCTTGCTGATCGCGTCCCCATTCTGGTAAATCGTAATAGCGGCATGCCGTGGTGGTGTGCTTTCCCGTATCCAGTCGAACTGAATACTCTTGTGTGACTGCGGCTGCATCAGGTACCCAGGCATTGAGTAAAGTAGATTTGCCCATGCCCGATTGACCAACCAAAGCCGATACCTTTCCACATAGGGCGGATTGCAAGGATGCCATTGATGCGGGATCAAATTTGGCTGAGACCTCGGTTACCGGGTATCCCATCCGTGCATAAGGCGTAACGAGCTTGCGCGCGATGGGTAGGCTATCCTGCAGATCGCATTTATTCAGAATGATGTGTAGCCCAATGTCGTGGGCTTCAGCAGCAACTACTGCACGACCAAGCAGGTCGGGCGAGAATGCGGGTTGGGTTGCCAATACAACTAAGATTTGGTCGACGTTCGATGCAATTAATTTACTTTTAAAGGCGTCAGAGCGGTAGAGCAGATTGCGCCTTTCTTCAATTTGAATGATGCGCGCCTGATCGGGAGAGGTGCTTTCCAAAAGCAAATAGTCACCGACTGCGCCAACGTGCTGCTTCGCTGGAGTACTGACCTGAATGAAAGGGCCGCCATGCGAGCCATCAGCCGCTATTCGTTCGGCGAGGTAGTGTCGGCCATAGGAGGCGATAAGAAGGGCGCGAAACTGCTCCATGCAATACGTTAGGTTTGACTCAAGCGCTGCAGGTTCGCAATGCGCAGCGGTGCAGGCGGATGCGAACTGTAGAACGCGGTATAAATCGGATCGGGGGTTAGGGTCGACGCATTATCTTGGTAGAGCTTGACGAGGGCCGAGATTAAATCGCTTGCCGATGCCTTCTCCGCCGCGAAGCCATCGGCTTCGTATTCGTGCTTGCGTGAGGCAAGGCTGCTGAGGGGGGTAAAGAAAAAACCAAATACAGGCGAGACCAACATAAAGAGCGCCAGCGCTAAGCCGCCGTTATACCCCTCTAAGCTCGGTGTCACGCCCAGATCAATGTAAAACCAGGCTTGCGTGCTGATCCAGCCGAGCAGCGCCAGCATCACAAAGCTCATCGCAAAGGAAACCAATAAACGCTTACGAATGTGATTGCGTTTGTAGTGCCCCAGTTCGTGTGCCAGAACCGCTTCTACTTCACCAGGATTGAGTTTCTCAATCAAAGTATCAAAAAAGACGATGCGCTTGGCTTTGCCGATGCCGGTGAAGTAGGCGTTGCCATGGGCGCTGCGTTTGCTTCCGTCCATGACAAATAAACCTTGGCTGGCAAAGTCGCAGCGCTGAAGCAGTCCTTCGATTTGGGTTTTCAGTGGACCCTCTTCCAAGGCTTTAAATTTATTAAACAAGGGCGCAATGAACGTAGGAAAGAGCCAAAGCAGCAGGGCATTAAACACAGTCCATACCGCCCAAGCCCACAGCCACCAAAGGCCGCCCGCCTCTGCCATTAGGCTAAGCACAACCCACAGCAGAGGTAAGCCTAGGACTGCTCCGAGCGCAACGCCTTTGGCCATATCCAAAACAAACAGTTTTGGTGTCATGCGATTAAATCCATAGGCTGCTTCAATTCCAAACTGCTTATGCCAGGTAAAAGGCAGATCGACAATTCCAGAAATCAAAAATATCGAACAAAGTAATGCCATTTGCTGGGCGATACCATTGCCCATGAGGTCGGTTAGTACATGATTGAGATACTCTAGGCCGCCGAGTAGGGTAAAGGCAATGAGCACAAGGGCGCTGAACGCATTTTCAAGTAAACCCAACTTCAACTTGGCAATGGTGTAGTCGGCCGCCTTTTGATGCTCGCCTAAAGTAATCTGCTGCGCAAACTCCGCTGGAACCGTTTCGCGGTGGGCAGCCACATGGCGAATTTGCCGCTGGGCAAGCCAGTGGCGCAGGCCAAAACTGAGGATGAATGCAGGCAAGAAGATAAAAGTAAATGTCATGAGATCATTATAGATATGAGCGAAAAAAATGATGCCCCTGTAGCAAATACCGCCCCAGCGAGTGAGCGTTTGGTTTGGCTGGATATGGAGATGTCCGGATTAAAACCGGATAGCGACCGTATTCTGGAGATTGCCTTGATCGTGACCGATGCCAATCTCAATACGATTGCTACGGCCCCAGTCTGGGTAGTTCATCAAGACGATGCCGTTCTGGATAGTATGGATGCATGGAATAAAGGCACCCACGGTAAATCAGGTCTGATTGAGCGGGTGAAGGCCTCCACTCTGAATGAAGGGGATGTAGAACAGGCTTGCATTGCTTTTTTAAAGCAGTACGTAAAGGCGGGTATTTCACCGATGTGTGGCAATTCCATTTGCCAGGACCGCCGCTTTATGGCGCGCTACATGCCGAAGTTAGAGGCGTATTTTCATTACCGCAATGTAGATGTGTCCACCATTAAGGAGCTGGCTCGGCGCTGGCAGCCTGAGATCATGAAAGGCTTTGTTAAAAAACAGGCACATACCGCTTTAGCTGATATCGAAGAATCGATCGAAGAGCTACGTTATTACCGCAAGACCTTTTTTATTCCCAACATCACTGCAGCGACGCCGCCGACCGACGCAGACTAAGAGCGCGGCTTGATTGCACTTTTCGGTCTAAAGACCGAGATGATGTCGGGATTAGCCTCTATGTAGGGACCGCCAATTAGATCAATGCAGTAGGGGACTGAGGCAAAGATGCCAGCAGCTACTATTTTCCCATCTGCATCTTTTAGACCTTCCAGAATTTCCCGGATCGATTTTGGCTGTCCAGGCAGATTGATGATCAGAGCCGCATGCCCCTCAATTTCACGTAATACCGCCACTTGCCTAGATAAAATCGCCGTAGGCACAAAGCGCAGGCTAATTTGACGCATCTGCTCTCCAAAGCCAGGCATTTCACGTGTTCCTGCCTCTAAGGTTGCTTCTGGAGTAACGTCCCGTCGCCCAGGACCAGTTCCGCCGGTAGTAAGGACCAAGTCACAGCCCAGCTCATCGACGAGCTCAATTAGGGTCTCGGTAATGGTCTCAGCATCATCGGGGATTAAACGCTCATGGGTGCTAAGGGGTGAGGTGATGGCGAGGCCAAGCCAGTTTTTGAGGGCGGGTATGCCTTCATCTTGGTAGGTGCCTGCACTAGCTCGATCGGAGATCGAAACCAGGCCAATCCGTACTTCATCGGGATTGTTGCGTGCGGGAATTTCTGTATGCTTCATGGCTCTATTCTAGCTATCATTGAGGGATGTTTACATATACCCCTAGTCAATTCAAAGTCATTGTCGAATTTATGCTCTCCGAGGCCCGTAAGTTAGGCGCCTCAGATGCTGCAGTTGAGGTTTCTGAAGGCCAAGGCCTTTCGGTGACCGTGCGCAAAGGGGCCGTAGAAACCATCGAGCAAAGTCTCGATAAGCAAATTGGCTTGAGCGTCTACCTTGGCCAGCGACGTGGTAACGCCAGCACCAGTGATTTTTCACCGGATTCCTTGCGTAAAACCGTCGAGGCTGCATTTCACATTGCACGGCATACCGCGGAAGACGATTGTGCCGGCTTGCCGGATTCAGACCTCTTAGAAAAAAAGCCCAAAAATTTAGATCTGTTTCATCCCTGGATGATTGAATCAGAAGAGGCCATTGCATTGGCTCAGCGTGCAGAGGCTGCTGCATTTGCAGTGAGTCCGCAAATTAAGAATAGTGACGGCGCTTCAGTATCAGCGCACCATGCTCATTTTATGATGGGCACTAGCAACGGGTTTATGGGTGGCTATCCATACTCGCGGCATTTTATTTCCTGCGCGCCGATTGCCAGCGGCGGCAGAAAAAAATCGGCCATGCAACGTGATGACTGGTATTCCAGTTCCCGTATGGTGCACGATCTGGCCAAGCCGGCGGATATTGGCCGCTATGCAGCGCAGCGCGCCTTATCTCGCCTGAATGCCAAATCACTCAGCACGCGCCGCTGCCCTGTTATCTTTGAAGCTCCGCTGGCTGCAGGCTTATTAGGCTCCTTAGTGCAAGCCGTTTCAGGGGGTGCTTTGTATCGCCGTTCAAGCTTCTTGTTAGACAGCCTCGGCAAACCAGTATTGCCAAGCCACGTTGACTTGCGTGAGGATCCTCACCTTAAAGGCCTTACTGGTAGTTCGCCATTCGATGAAGAGGGCGTCAAGACCCGCGCACGTAGTGTGGTTTCGAAAGGGATTTTGGAAGGCTATTTTTTATCCAACTACTCTGCCCGTAAGCTTGGCATGAAAACCACCGGCAATGCAGGGGGGTCACATCACCTCACTCTCAGTAGCTCAAGAACGCCTAAAGGAGGTTTACCTGCCTTACTGAGGGAAATGGGTACGGGCTTGCTCGTTACTGAGCTAATGGGTCAGGGCGTCAATTATGTTACTGGTGATTATTCTCGCGGTGCTTTTGGTTACTGGGTTGAAGGCGGGGAGATACAGTACCCCGTTGAAGAAATTACCATTGCCGGAAATTTGCGGGACATGCTGATGAACATTGAACTGATTGGTAGCGATGTTTTAGTTCGCGGCACTAAAGAAGTGGGCTCGATTCTGATTGGATCGATGACGATTGGCGGTAAATAAGACCACTATGCTCGAGTGAATTCATTAATCCACCATAGGCACTGAAGGGAACCTCATGGAACGCAGATCATTTTTAAAAAAAGCAACGATTGCAACCGGCATTGGCGGGACCACTTTGGCAGCACCAGCGATTGCGCAATCACAGCCTAGCCTCAATTGGCGTCTGGTCTCTAGCTTTCCAAAGTCACTGGATAATTTGTATGGGACATCCGAGATTTTTGCTAATGCGCTACGTAAAGCAACCGATGGTAAGTTCAATATCAAAGTCTTTGCTGCTGGTGAAATCGTCCCGCCCCTGCAAGTTCAGGATGCAGTACAAAATGGCACGGTCGAAGTAGGCCATACCGCAGGTTACTATTCCTTAGGTAAAGATAGCGCCTTTATCTTTGATACTGCGGCGCCGTTTGGTATGACTGCTCGCCAACAAAATGCGTGGATGCTTCATGGTAATGGCATGAAGTTCATGCGCGAGCTTTACGCTTCCTACAATATTGTGAACTTCATGGGCGGCCAAACTGGAACCCAAATGGGCGGTTGGTTTCGGAAAGAAATTAAAACGGTTGCCGATCTTAAGGGCCTTAAGTTTCGAATTGCCGGGTTTGCTGGCAACATTCTTTCCAAATTAGGGGTTGTGCCGCAACAGCTGCCCGCAGGTGAAATTTATTCCGCCCTAGAAAAAGGCACAATCGATGCTGCCGAATTTGTCGGCCCCTACGACGATGAAAAGCTTGGCCTAGCCAAGGTAGCTAAAAATTACTACTACCCGGCGTGGTGGGAGGGCGGCGCGTCACTCTCTTTTCTAGTGAATAAAAAGAAGTGGGACGAACTGCCTCCTGCATATCAAGCCGCGTGGGAGGGCGCCTGCTTTCAGGCGCATACCGAGATGTGCGCGAAGTACGACGCCCTAAATCCCCCGGCACTTCAGCGCTTACTGCAAAACGGTGCCGTATTGCGCAAGTTCAATACGCAAATACTCGATGCCTGCTTCACTGCAACCCAAGAGGCCTATGCCGAAGAGTCTGCAAAAAATCCCCGCTTTAAAGTCATTTATGAGGATTACCGGCGCTTTCGCAATATGGAGGCGCAATGGTTTAATGTGGCCGAACAGGCATTTGCGCAGTACAGCTTTAATAAAAAACTGTAGCAGCGCATCGAAACTGCGTTTTAACCTTGCTTGCGCTCCAAGGTGACGAAGTCAAAATGAATATCACCTTCGTGCGCGGGGGTGCGCTCTAGTTCGCGCCATTGTTCTGGGTGGGGGACGGTAAAAAAGGTATCGCCACCGTCAACCTCAATGTCAATTTCGGTAATATAAAGGCGGTCGGCTAAATCAAAAGCCTGAGTAAAGAGTTGCTCTCCACCAATCACGAAGACCCGCTCGAGATCGCTTAAGCGCTCGAGCGCATCTCGTAAGGAGCTCGCCACTTCGGCCCCGCTTAGTTTTAGGTCCGGATTACGGCTCACCACAATATTGCGCCTACCGGGCAAGGGACGCCCAATCGATTCCCAAGTCTTACGGCCCATGATCACGGGATAGCCCATCGTGACGCGCTTAAAAAATTGCAGGTCAGCAGATATTTTCCAAGGCATTTGATTGTCACGCCCGATCACGTGGTTACGGGCGCGGGCCACAATCATGGAGATGGCGGGTTGAGTCATAGTTTATCGAGTCAATTAAATGGCAACAGGTGCCTTGATGTGGGGATGGCATTCATAGCCCACAATTTCAAAGTCTTCAAAAGCATAGTCAAAGAGCGACACAGGCTTACGCCCGATCTTGAGCTGCGGGAGTGGGAAGGGCTTACGTGAAAGCTGCAATTCGACCTGCTCGAGGTGATTGCTGTAGAGGTGGCAATCGCCCCCCGTCCAAATAAACTCACCCGGCTCTAAGTCGCACTGCTGCGCAACCATGTGCGTCAGCAGGGCGTAGCTGGCAATGTTGAACGGCACTCCTAAGAAGATATCGGCGCTGCGTTGATATAGCTGGCACGATAACTTGCCATCGGCGACATAGAACTGGAAAAAAGCATGGCAAGGAGCGAGAGCCATACGCGGTATGTCAGCGACATTCCACGCCGAAACAATCAGGCGACGGGAGTCAGGATTGGTTTTGATGCTGTTAACGACTTCGCTGATTTGGTCGATGTGCTGACCATTGGGCGCGGGCCATGAACGCCATTGGTATCCGTAAATCGGGCCTAAGTCGCCATCGGGCGCTGCCCATTCATTCCAAATCGAAACGCCGCGCTCTTTTAACCAATTATTGTTGGTACTGCCGTTGAGAAACCACAGCAATTCATAGATGATGGATTTGAGGTGTAACTTTTTCGTCGTCACCATCGGAAAGCCATCTGCTAGATTAAAGCGCATTTGATAGCCAAAAACCGAGAGGGTGCCGGTGCCGGTTCGATCGGATTTTTGGACGCCCTGGTTTAGGACGTGCTGCATAAGTTCGTGGTATTGATGCATTCGTTTAACTGTTCGATCAAATGGGAATAGGTAGAGATTAACCCAATATTAGTCGGGCTTCTGTAAGCCCAGTAATTGCTGTAATTTGGGCGAGGTAGTGGTGTACTGCAACTGCACTGGCCGATCAGGAAAAATGACCTGGGCTGCCGCAAAAGCAGCCAATGCCGCCTCATGAAAGCCCGATAGGATCAGTTTTTTCTTGCCGGGATAGGTGTTGATATCACCGACCGCAAAAATCCCCGGGATGCTGCTTTCAAAATGGGCGGTATCCACCTCAATTTGCTTGCGACTGAGTGCGAGGCCCCAATCGGCAATCGGCCCTAATTTGGGGGAAAGACCAAAAAAGACCAGTAGTGCATCGAGTGGAATGGTTTGGCTATGGCTATCTGGATCCTCGACCTCAAGTGCCGTTAGCCGATCGTCTCTACTTGTGTAGCCAGTGGCCTGCCCAATGCAAAAGGTGATTTTTCCAGCGGCGCGCAGATTATGAAATTGATTCAGGATGTTCTTTTCTGCCTTCAATTCACTGCGACGATGTACTAGGGTGACGTGCTTGGCAGTCGACGCAAACTGAATAGCCCATTCCAAAGCAGTCTCGTCGCCCCCGCAAATGACGATGGCGCGCTGATTAAATTGCACGGGATCTTGCACGTGATAGAAGAGTTGCTTATTTTCAAACGCAGCAATGCCATCGAGCCCTAACTTACGCGCTTGAAACGCCCCTACTCCTGCCGC
>CAZWPR010000014.1:0-38321 GCA_964636135.1 uncultured Polynucleobacter sp. | reverse complement strand
GGGCTCACACCTTTCTCAATTAAAGACTTAACAGCCTTTACATCATCAAATTTAGCTGCACTTGTAATTGCGGCTATTTGGGAGTCGGTTTGAGCATGAATCCAGCCTGGGGTAAGCACAAAAGCAAGCATTAGCCCCCCAAGCAGGCTCTTTTGAGTGGGCTTTAACTTTAGATTCAATCTCATATTATTTCTCTATTTACTTGAAAACATTGGAAAAAATTACGTGTAGTATGCTCTGCAATCGCATCAACGGACACGCCTTTTAAATCTGCAATATAGCGCGCCACATACGAGACCCAAGCAGGTTCATTGGTCTTGCCTCGGTGCGGCATAGGCGCTAAATAAGGTGAATCGGTCTCAATCAGCATACGCTCTAAAGGCACATGCCGGCAGGTCTCCTGCAAGTCCTTTGCGCTCTTAAAGGTCACAATCCCAGAAAAAGAGATATAAAACCCCAAATCAATGGCCTGCCGTGCTACTTCCAGACTTTCGGTGAAGCAATGCATTACCCCACCAATGCGATCAGCACCCTCCTCCTTCAAGATCTGTATGGTGTCTTCGGAGGCGGAGCGGGTATGAATGATTAATGGGCAACCCGAGGCTATTGCTGCCCGAATATGGGTCCGAAAGCGGTCACGCTGCCACTCCATGTCGGCATAGGCGCGGTCGGCCATACGGTAATAGTCCAAACCCGTTTCGCCAATCGCAATCACCTTAGGGTGCTTAGCTGCCTCAACCAAAAAGTCGACCGTGGGCTCTGGCGTATCTTCGTAATCGGGGTGGACGCCAACCGAGGCATATAAATGGGGGTGGCTCTCTGCCAACCGCCTTACCCGGGGAAAGTCCGGGAGGCCGACCGAGATGCAAAGCGCATGGCTAACCTGGGCAGCAGCCATATTGGCGAGGACTTCGGGTAAGCGCTCCCGATACTCCGGAAAATCAAGATGGCAGTGGGAATCAATGAACATAGCCCTATTTTAAGCGCCAGCGCCTATCTCGACCGATGGATGCAAATAAGGGCTTATTTAGTCGGTAAAAATTTGCTGATATTGCATCAACATTGACTCTAGCTGAATACGCGTTGCCAGTGGGTGATTTTCGTGGCGGCGGGCCTGGGTGACCCCTTTCCAAAGGCGTAATAACTTTTCAATACGCACCTGTTTTGCGAGCACCTCAATACTCTGAGCATGTTTAGGATAAAAACGCACTGCATTGGCCTGCGCACTGCCTTGCAAATCGGCCAACCAACGCTGCATCGAAGCAAGCAATACCGCAAACGATGCTTTATGGGTTTTTTCTGCTATATCGAGCCAATCAATTCGAACGCCTTGGGATAGGCCTTTCAATAAATAGCGGGAAGCCTGAATCGAAATAAAGAGCTCATCTTTATCATTCTGACCTTGCTTGGCCGATAGAAAATCCAGGGTTGCATGGGGCGCCCCACCCTGCTCATAAAAAATGGTTTCGAGTTCGTCTTGCGAGACGCTCAAGTCTGGACGGGATTTGATTTCGTGTTGCAACCATGCAAGGCCGGTTGCTCGATCGGGTGGCGGCAATGCAATTAAACGGCAACGAGAACGAATGGTCGGCAAGACGCGATCAAGGCGGCTTGTTACCAGTATAAAAATAGTGCTGGCGGGCGGTTCCTCTAAAGACTTTAACAAGGTGTTAGCTGCATCGGGTCTTAATGACTCTAGGGGATAGACCAAGACTACGCGATTGCCGCCGCGGTGCGTGCCGATTGCTAAGCCCTCAATGGCTGATCGCGCCTCCTCAATTGCAATGTTTTTCTTTTCTTTTTTTTCGGCAGAGTCGCCATCTTCATCGCGAACCGGTTTCGCTTTCTTGCTGGATGATGGATCACCATCGGCACCTTCTAAGGCTTCATTCGGCATGAAGCGGCGGTGGGTCTCCGGCACAAGGGCGATAAAGTCCGGGTGATTGCCCGTATCAAACCAGCGGCACGCCTCACAGCAATTGCAGGGCTTATTTATCCCGTTTGGCGATGCCTCACATAGCAGAGCCTTGGCAAGCGTCAGTGCAAAATCGGCCTTACCAATGCCTGCCTGACCGTGGAGTAATAAAGCATTCGGACACGCTGCTAAGTCAATGCCATCCCACTGCGGCTGTAACCAAGGTGCAATCATCGAATTGCCAATGGCGTGCGGGTTAAAAAATCCCAAATCGCCTCTTGCGTTTGCGTAGCATCGACCATTACAAAACGGTTAGGATCTGCCTTTGCTCTGCGCAGGTATTCCTGTCTTACCCGCTCAAAGAAGGCCAGATCGAGGCGCTCAAACTTGTCGGGCGTGCGTGCCTTCGAGCGACGCGCTTCTGCAACCTCCCCCGGTAAGTCGAACAAGAATGTGGTGTTCGGTTGTAATAAGCGCCCATCACTTTGTTTTTGCACCCATTGTTCTAAGGCATTGAGTTTTTCAATCGACAGGCCACGTCCACCGCCTTGGTATGCAAAACTCGCATCGGTAAATCGATCCGACACCACAATATGGCCTGCCGCAAGAGCAGGCTCAATCACTTGCGCTAGATGCTCACGGCGTGCGGCAAACATCAATAGCGCTTCCGTTTCTAAATGCATTGGCGCTTCCAGTAGGAGTGCCCGAAGCTGCTCACCTAAAACAGTCCCCCCTGGCTCGCGCGTTAGCACCAATGTCCGCTCAGGAAAGCGGCTTTTGAGTAGATCACAGTATGCATTGATGTGAGTGCTTTTTCCGGCGCCATCGATGCCCTCAAAGCTGATAAAAAAACCGGGTTGATTTGCATTCATCGTGGCATCCATTGCGGTGATGATGTCGTTGATGGTGCTGTTAGACGCCGCTGATATCGATCGACGGCTTTTTCATGCTCACCTAGTGTTTTGGAGAAGTGGCTGCTGCCATCGCCCTTAGCAACAAAGTACAGTGCATCGCTTTTTGCGGGGTTAACTACTGCAAGTAGCGATTCCATGCTGGGAATCGCAATCGGGGTGGGAGGTAAACCGGCACGCATATAGGTATTGTATGGACTGTCGCGGCGAAGATCTACTTTACGTAGATTGCCATCAAACCTTGGGCCAATGCCATAAATTACCGTAGGGTCGGTCTGCAGGCGCATGCCAATCTGCAAGCGATTCAGAAACACCGCCGCAATTTGGGCTCGCTCGCTGGATTTACCAGTTTCTTTCTCCACAATCGAAGCCAAAATGAGCAAATCGTATGGTGATTTCAGTGGACCTATATTGGGCTCCTTGCTCCAGGCCCTGGCTAGATTTTTCTGCATGGCATCGGCAGCACGGCGGTAGATGGTGAGGTCGCTCTCACCCGGATCAAAAACGTAGGTATCCGGAAAGAAGAGTCCCTCCGCGTTTGCATAGCTTAAGCCAACCGCCTTAGAAAATTCGGCAGAAGCCAATCCCTTGGTTTTGTGCTCCAAAGCAGGATGGGTATCGACCACTTGCCGCAGTTGCCAAATCGCCATGCCCGGAACAAAAGTGATCGATTCTTTAATGCTCTCTCCGCGAGCCATCTGCAATAGGATGCTTGCCGTGCTCGCATCAAATGGAAACAGATAGGTTCCAGGCTTTAACTTTGCTTTCACGAGTAAGGCGCGGGACCCAAGCTGAAACACAATGCTATTTAGTTCAATGCCTTGGTTTTGCAGTTGCTGTGCAATACTCGCAACCCCGGATTTGGGAGTGACTTTGGCAGTAAAGCCGCCCGGCCTTGCTGGGTCATTCGCCGCAGAAGGCACGACGCCCCAAAAAAACAGGGTCGCAAAAAAGAGTAGCCCTACTAGAATCGCAATTCCGAAGAGTTTGAGGGGTAATGCCCAAAAGGACGCACGTTTTTTTCGCATCAGGCTATGATAAAAGCGTCTAGACTTTGTTTATGCAAATCGCACGCCCTACACTCCCCTTAAAAAGATCCATTCTATGAAGACCGCTGCCAATCTTGCCGACTGGGGACTCATTATCGTTGAGGGCGACGATGCGGCCAGTTTTTTACAAAACCAACTGACCAACTCGGTTTTGGGACTCACCGCAGTAGCGCCTCCGGGGATTGCAAGCGGGCCTGATGCGACTCGCCTCGTTGGCTATTGCAGCCCAAAAGGCCGCTTAATTGCAAGTGCATGGCTCGGCCTTTTCTTAACAGCCGATGGGGGTAAGCGATTCTGCTTATTTATTTCGAAGGACATCGCAGCCAGTACTGCAAAGCGCTTGTCTATGTTTGTCTTACGTTCCAAGGTAACGATCACCGATGTCAGCAATATCTGGGCGATTACTGGCTATTGCACCAGTGGAACATTGGATAACGTAGAAGTGGATAAAACCAGCATCCTACTGCAACTGCCAGACGTTGTCACTGCAGGTGTCGCGATGCAACGGCTACTAATCGCACAACCCATTACTTCTGAATCTGCATCAATCGAGGTGGCTTCTGAGGATGCCGCAATTCTGTGGCGTTCGCTGGAAATTATGAGTGCAATTCCACGCATTGTTGCCGCAACCCAAGATCAATTTGTACCCCAAATGGTGAACTTTGAGTCTGTGTACGGTATTGACTTTAAAAAGGGGTGCTACCCCGGCCAAGAAATCGTCGCACGCAGCCAATACCGTGGTGCAATTAAGCGGCGCTTGCAGTTGGCGCATTGCCCCATCGATCAACTTGAAAATGCCCCAACCGGCCCAGGAAGTGAAATTTTTCATGCGGATGATGCAGGTCAGCCAGCCGGAATGGTTGTCCTCAGCGCCCCCAGTATTGCCAATACCCGCCGCATGGACTTCCAAATTGAGATTAAAACCGAGCTACAAGCCGGTGGCACCTTCCATCTTGGGTCGCCCGATGGCCCTATTTTGATGCTAGATCAACTGCCCTACCCCCTAATTGAAATTTAATCAGGCATAGTATTGCTATGTGCCTCATTCTCTTCGCCTGGAAATCCCATCCCGACTACCCCCTGGTAGTCGCTGCAAACCGCGATGAGTTTTATGAGCGCAATACTGAAAAAATGGATTGGTGGCCTGAGCACCCCCAACTACTCGCTGGCCGGGATCGCGCCGATGTCTTAGGTAGCCCCGGTACTTGGCTTGGATTTACCAAATCAGGTCGCTTTGCTGCGCTCACCAATGTACGAGCGCCCAGCGAAAAAAATCCGGACGCACGAACCCGTGGCGAACTATCGCTGATGTATCTGACGGGTGAACATAAGCCCGGTGGATTTATTCAACACAACGCTAAACGGTTTGAGCAATACAACGGCTTTAATATGCTGATGGCCGATCTTAGCAATCCTAGTGATGCCCAGATGCACTGGGTTAGCAATCGCATGATGCTTGGCCAATCGATTCGGCCACGCAAAACGTTTCCACCGAATGCACTCGATGCTGGTGTGTATGGCTTGTCTAATGCCATGCTGGATACCCCTTGGCCCAAAGTCACGCACCGGGTAGCGGCTTTTGCCCAAGCCCTAGCAATGGATCAAGGTAATCTGAAGCACGTGGATCACTACTTGCATCTGCTGAGCGATACCCGTCTTGCAGTAGATCAAGAATTACCCAGCACGGGGGTAAGCAAAGAATGGGAGAAGGCTCTTTCTCCTGCATTTGTCCAAACCCCAATGTACGGTACACGCTCTAGTACGGTATTACGCATTCGAAAAGACGGCGCATTTGAAATGGTTGAGCGCCGCTTTGACGCGAATGGCACGATTGGCCATGACGTGATTACCGGCGCCCTCACCAGCGCATCCGGTTCCAATCTATCGGTTTAACCTAGACGGATTTACTCGACCCGCTGATCGGGGTTAATCACGCGCTCCCCATTTGCGTTACGTGTGGGTAAACGTCGCAGGTACTTAAATGTGCCAGTGGCCATGCAACACACGCGGCCTTGATCGTCATACAACTTGGCTTCACAAAAGGCCATGGTGACGGTACGGTGGACGGTATCGGCCTTCACACGCAGAATGCCGTTGGCGGCTTGTAAAAAATTGGTATTGAGCTCAATCGTCACCACGCTGCGGTCATCCGGGTCACCCGAGCGTGCGGCAACGGCCATCGCCACATCCATTAGGGTCAATAGAACGCCGCCATGCGCGACTTCCCAGGTATTTTTATGCTCGGGCTTAATTGCGAGCAGAATTTCGCCGCTGCCCATTTCGGCACTAAGACAACGAATTCCGAGTAATTTTAAGAATGGGACATCTAGCTCTTGGCCTAGGTTGCTCAGTTTGACGGCAGCGGTGAGTTCAGTTTGATTGGTCATGTGGAGTATGGGGCAATAGGTGTATCGGTCTTGGGCGTCAGGGGTTAAATACCCATAGAATAATGAACTTATGGCATTTTCTCTCATCGGCGAAGACACCTGTCAATTTATCGCTCCCACCCCACTTCCAGATCCCTATTGGATTGCGGTTTCCCCTGAGGCGGCCGAACTCCTTGGCATTCCCTTAGGCTCGAACCAGTTACCGCAGGATCCGAATTGGCTCGCAGTATTGGCAGGAAATCCAGCAGAATTAGGAAGACACCTATTTCCAAAGCCCATGGCTACAGCGTATAGCGGCCATCAATTTGGTCATTGGGCTGGGCAACTGGGTGATGGTCGGGCTATTTTATTGGGTGAGCTAAACCACCAAGAGCTACAGCTCAAGGGAGCCGGCATGACACGCTATTCGCGAATGGGCGATGGTCGGGCCGTCCTGCGCTCATCCATTCGGGAATTTTTATGCAGTGAGGCGATGCACGCCTTGGGCATTCCAACAACACGCGCACTATCTTTAGTCGGCTCTCAGCAACCAGTACGGCGCGAGACCATCGAAACAGCAGCGGTATGCTCCCGCTTTGCCCCCAGCTTTATTCGGATTGGCCACTTTGAGCACTACGCCGCCAATGGGTTGCATACGCGCTTACAGGAACTGGCTACGTATTTAATCAAGGCGCACTACCCCGAGTGCCAATCTAGCAGTACTCCATACCTTACATTATTTAAAGCAATTTCTGCGCGTAATGCGAGATGTGTTGCGCAGTGGCAATCTGTCGGCTTTTGCCATGGGGTTCTCAATAGTGACAATATCAGCGCCCTCGGCCTGACGATGGATTACGGCCCTTTTGGCTTTTTAGATCACACCGCCTTAGACCACATTTGCAACCATACCGATAGCGGCGGTCGTTACGCTTACCATCGCCAACCTAAAATCATGCATTGGAATATGGCCTGCCTAGCCAATGCCATGGTGCCACTCATCGAGAAAGAGAGTCCGGGCGAGGATGCTGCCGATATTCTACGAACAGCCTTGAACGCTTTTCCATCCGAGTATGAAGCGAAATGGTTAGCGCTCTTTCGAGGGAAGCTGGGCTTACAGATTGAAGCACCAGATGATATGGAATTAATTGAAGCGCTATTGCAGCTGATGCACGCCAATCGGGCTGACTTTACGAATGTGTTTCGTAGTCTCTCTGCTGTACAAAAAAAGGATGTTCATTCGAATTGGCGCGATCAGTTTTTAGATCGGAATGCAGCCGATGCCTGGCTAATGCAATACCGCACGCGTTTAATGCAGGAATCAAATTCCGATGCTGAGCGGTCAGCGCTGATGAATCAGGTGAACCCTAAATTTATTCTTCGCAACCATTTGGCGCAACGCGCAATCGAGATGGCTCAGCAGGATGACTTTAGCGAGGTAAATCGATTGCAGCGTATTTTGAACAGGCCATTTGATGAGCAGCCTGAATTTGAGCGGTATG
Source organism: uncultured Polynucleobacter sp. (assembly GCA_964636135.1). GTDB lineage: Bacteria > Pseudomonadota > Gammaproteobacteria > Burkholderiales > Burkholderiaceae > Polynucleobacter. Next base: position 30,581 of record CAZWPR010000014.1, on the reverse strand, counting down.
CAGCAGCGCCATTGCCCAATGAGGTAGTTTCGGATCTCAGCTGCTCGTCGTAAGAATAAACAATTCAATAAAAAGAATAGGTGAAGACAATGAAAAAAACCAATGCAGAGTACCGCGCCGAGTTAAGCGATATCGAATACCGCGTCACGCGCGAGGCCGCTACAGAGCGCCCTTTTACTGGAAAGTATTGGGATCACTGGGAAAATGGCAAGTACCAATGTGTCTGCTGTGGGACGCCCCTATTTGAGTCAGCCACCAAATTCGATGCAGGCTGCGGCTGGCCTAGTTACCACACCCCGTTAAATCCGGATGCAATCTCGGAACATCAAGATGGTGCTTATGGGATGGTCCGCACCGAGGTACGTTGTAGTAATTGCGATGCCCATTTAGGGCACGTCTTTACTGACGGCCCTAAGCCAACAGGCCTGCGCTATTGCATTAACTCGGCATCCCTGCGCTTTGAGCCCAGTAAAAATGTGGAATTGGGTCAATAAAAGCGATAATCACACCATGAAATTTTTATTTGATCTTTTCCCTGTCATTCTGTTCTTTGTTGCATTTAAGTTTGCCGACATCTATACCGCCACCATCGTGGCCATGGTTGCTACCATCGCGCAAATTTTATGGGTGTATTACCGCCATCGTAAGATCGATGCGATGCAGTGGATGAGCCTAGTATTAATTATCGTTTTAGGTGCATTGACCATCTTTTTGCAAGACAAGACATTTATTCAATTAAAACCAACAGCGCTCTACTGGCTTTTTGCTGCCGGTCTTTTTATCAGCGCCCAATTTTTTAATAAGAACTGGATTCAAGTACTCATGGGAAAGCAGGTCACCCTGAAAGAACATTCGGCGCGCAATACCTGGAGCCAACTCAATTTGGCTTGGTCCATTTTTTTCCTCCTGATGGGCGCACTTAATTTATATGTCGCCTTTCAATTTTCGGAAGATACCTGGGTTAATTTCAAACTCTTCGGAACAACAGCACTTCTCATCGTTTTTGTGATTGCACAAGGGTTTTGGCTGAGCAAACATATGGAAGAGGAAACGCCATCATGAGCAAAAACCAAGAACGGATTGCATTATTTTTAGCCGACCTCAAGGCCGCACTGCCGACCGATCAGATTGCCATCGAAGATGAAAGCCATTTACATGCGGGCCATGCTGGCGCTGCAAGTGGCGGCGGTCACTTTAAACTGACTTTAGTGTCATCGGCTTTTGATGGCCTCAGTCGGGTTGCGCGCCACCGCCTAATCTATGCAGCTTTGAATCGCCATATACCCGCTGAGATACATGCGTTGACGATTGAAGCGCATAGTCCGGCTGAAGCGCTGTTGCTGAAATAAGCTAAGCAGAATTAAACCCATTACTATTAACTATTCTTATTTACCAATACTCACTATGAAACCATTCCCCCTATTCGCCCTATCCACTGCCTGTGTTGCCTTATTTGGTAGTTCCATTGCTCTAGCGCAAAATGCTGCGATTGTGAATGGCAAATCAATACCGAAAGCGCAACTAGATAGCCTAGTGAAAAAATCGGGGCAGCCCAATGACCCACAGGTTCGTGAAAAAGCGCGTGAGGTATTGATTACCCGCGAACTCATTATTCAAGAGGCCAATAACCGCGGCCTCACCCAAAAAGAGGCAGTTAAAGAAAAGATTGAGCAATCCCGGGTTGGTATCCTGGTTGCCGCCGTTTTTGAGGATTTTGTTGAGCGTGAGGGTGTAACTGAGGCTGAACTCAAGGCTGCTTATGCCTCCATTCAAGCGGATTACACTGGCAAGGAATACCAGGTCAAACATATCTTGGTAGAAAAAGAGGCGGAAGCCAACGCTTTAATTGCCAAGATTAAGGCTGGCGCTAACTTTTCGGATATAGCTAAACAAAATTCAAAAGATCCGGGCTCCGCCCCCAATGGTGGCGATCTAGGCTGGGTTGGTGATAAGTCATTGGTGCCTGAGTTTTCCAAGGCTATGGTTGCTTTAAATAAAGGTCAAATGACGGACAAGCCGGTGAAGAGTCAATTTGGTTGGCACATTATTCGCGTGGACGATGTGCGGGATGCCAAAGCCCCACCCATGGATGAAATCAAGGCGGAGCTGAAGCAAATCTTAACTGCGGATGAGAACTGGCAAAAAGCCAAGTTCTCGGAAATGATGCAAAAACTTCGTGCCAAGGCAAAGGTTCAGTAATCATGATGCTATTGCATACCATGCTGCGAGTTGGCGATCTTGATCGCTCGATCGATTTTTATACCCGCATCTTAGGCATGAATTTATTGCGCACAACGGAGCGGCCTGAGCAAAAGTATTCCTTAGCCTTCGTTGGTTTTGGTAAGGGCAATGCCGATGGCCAGGCAGAGATTGAGCTCACCTATAACCATGGAGTCCATCAATATGAGCTGGGTACGGCTTATGGCCATATTGCCTTGGGCGTCAGTGATGCCTATGCCACCTGCGCTGCGATTAAAGCAGCTGGTGGTCAGGTGACCCGCGAGGCTGGCCCAGTTCTGGGTGGCGATACCATCATTGCCTTTGTCACGGACCCAGATGGATACAAGATCGAGCTGATTCAGCGCTGAGCAATGTGGCACTAAATAGCCCCATCGAACTTCGTGTTCTGGATCGCATTGATGCGATCTCGGCTGAACATTGGGATGACTTACTGGCGGCAGATTCAACGCCGTTTTTGCGTCATGCCTTTCTGTCCGCCCTAGAAGAATACCACTGCGTTGGCGGCAGTACCGGTTGGCAAGTAGCCCACTTAGCGGTCTACCCGACCGGCAAAGATAAACCCATCGGCCTCATGCCGCTCTATTTAAAAAGCCATTCCTATGGCGAATACGTGTTTGACTGGTCATGGGCAGAAGCCTATAACCAACATGGTATGCAGTACTACCCCAAAGCCTTGTGCGCCATTCCCTTTACGCCAGTACAAGGATCGCGCATGCTACTAGATCAAGAGCACGACCCAAAACAAACTCAACAGTGGCTTATTCAGGGTTTGAAACAACTCTTAATTCAGAATGATCTTTCTTCAGCCCACGTTTTATTTGCCGAACAAAAAACCCAAGATGCCCTGTTGGGACAAGGTTTTATGGCACGCGATGCAGTCCAATTTCATTGGAACAACCAGTCGTATGCAACGATGGAGGCGTTTTTAGATCAACTGACTATGAAACGCCGGAAAAATATTCGGCGCGAACGCAAGGAAGTGGAAGTGGCCGGCGTGCAATTTAGACACGTTCCAGGAGAAATGGCTGAGCAAGCCGATTGGGCATTCTTTTACCGATGCTATGCCAATACATACCTCGAACACCATTCATCCCCCTACTTGAATGAAGGCTTCTTTCAGGAATGGGGCAGGCGGATGCCGGAATATCTCCACCTGATTGTTGCTGAGAAAGAGGGCCGCCCCATCGCGGCATCGCTCTTGGTGGTTGATAAAAAAGCCCCGATACCAACTGCATATGGTCGTTACTGGGGCTCGATTGAATACATTCCCTGCTTGCATTTTGAAACCGCTTACTATCAAGCAATCGAATACTGCATTCGAGAGGGAATACAGGTATTTGAAGGTGGCGCCCAAGGTCAACACAAGATGGCGCGCGGGTTTTTGCCGGTCACCGTGCAGTCGGCGCACTGGATTAAAGACCCTGAGTTTACAACGGCCGTTGAGCGCTTCTTAAAACGGGAGCGTGCCGGTGTTGGGGCTTATGTGGATGAGCTAGCCGAGCACTCTCCCCTTAAATCGACTACAGTACTGCCATGAGCACTTCAAATTCCAACGACCCCATTAGCGGAGCCAACTCCCTATTAACGGGCGATGCCGAATCCGACTCCCCCTGCATTGGCATTTGCTCTACTTTGTACGATGAGATCTGCAAAGGCTGCGGCCGAACCCTGATCGAAGTTAGTAACTGGGTGTTTATGACGCCAGAAGAAAAAGCGGCGGTATGGCAGCGCATTCAAACAGAAGGAACTGCGGTTCGCTTTCAGCGCAACAAATCAAATTAAGCAGTCGAGAAATTGGGCTCGCAATACACTTGATTTCTGCCTGCCTGCTTGGCGTGATACATCGCAGAATCACACAGACCATAATACTCACGAACAATCGCGCTCGCATCAGAATGCTTACTCTGCTGTGGGTCAAAGATAGAAATACCGATACTAACGGTTATAAAAATCGATATGAATGGGATTTTAAAAAAAGACTAATGGGATAGAATGCAGCCAAAATTTGTGTGCACAGGGAAATGCAATAAAGAAGTAAACCGAGAGTCATGAATTAAATGGATTCAATGATGTCGTGCAGAGTTTTACCGCCCTGATAGAGCTCAGATGCAGCATTGGCAATCCGTTGGTCTAATTTACTGCCCGCCTCCGTCATCACCCTATTTATGGCAGTATCTAGCCCCAGACCGGGACGGTATGGACGGTGGGTCGCCATGGCTTCAATGGTATCGGCAACCGCCAAAATTCTAGCCTCTAGGCATATTGCATCACCTTTAAGCCCTCTCGGATAGCCACTGCCATCGAGACGCTCATGGTGCTGATATACCATTTCAGCAATGGGATACGGAAATGGAATGTCTTTTAGGATTTGATATCCCGATTCGGCATGGCCTTGTACCATTTGCATTTCTAAATCGGTCAGCCGGGTTGGCTTCGTCAATATCTCTGCAGGCACAGCCACCTTGCCAAGATCATGTACCATCGCCGCCATATATAGTGCTTCAATTTGTTCATTATTGAGGCCCAGTTTTTTAGCAATCGCGGCTGAAATCAGGGCAACCCGCTTTTGATGCCCCGCAGTATAGGGATCGCGCCACTCCATGGTGCGCGACATGGCTTCAATCGTTGCCTTTAAGGCCCCTGCTAAACGCTCCTGGATCAAATCCTTTTGATGGATTTGGTCATCGAGTTGATGTTGGCGCTCAATGGCTCGAAGGCCAAAGCTAAGCTCATGCGCTAGACTTTCAAATAATTTTGCTTCTTCTGACCCAAATGCATTTGGTATGGCTGAATAAACTACCAATACCCCGAAAGGATGACCGGCCCCATCTGCTATAGGGCAAGCAATTGCGGAACGAATCCCATGCTTTTTCGCTAAATCATGCCAGACAATGAAGTTAGGATCTGTATCGGTATCGGCGACAATGGCGATTCGGTTGTTGCGCACAGCAAGCCCCGCGGGACCCAGTCCGGTGACATGGTTCTCTGACCAGCTCACTGCAATATTTTGAAGATAGGCTAGTGCTGATCCAGATCCTCCTAGTACCGTAATGGTTTTTTCTGGATCGTCTTCAGCTTTACCCACCCAGGCTAGCAAGTAAGGACTTTGTAATGCAATAGCGCTACATACTTCCTTAATCAACATGTCTGTGGAATCAGATCGTGCAAGAGCAGCAGCAGCGGCGGATAAAGCAGACAATGCCCAACCCCGCTTTTCCAGCTCTTCTTGAACTGAGCTACCTGGAACTTCTGTCGCAAAAGTCATTTCACCATTATGTACTTAATTTAATGCGATGACTCAGCACTAAAAGATGAAAAACCCTTGCTATTTGGTTGCAACTAGCAGAACATGAACAAATATAAATTAGCTAAGGCATGCATGCAAGGCGATATCGATAAGATTTACACAAAGCTAATCAGCCTAGAGTCAGAAGTAAGCAATTTGCGACAAGGTTACATGGTCGTCAATAAACGCTATACGGAAGCGCTGCGTAGCCTTAGCGTGCTTACTGCCAGTGCGTTAGAGGCAGCAAATCGTGCTGCGATTGCTGCCGAAAAAGCCTTACTGGCTGCCCAAAAAGCGGCGGCGGCGGCTAATTTGGCAGCATTAAAAGATGTAATTGAGGCAGCTGAGGCGGCTGCCGATGCTGCTGCCGCATCGGCAGAGGCTGCAATTGAGGCTGCTGCCGCTGCATCCGCGGCAGCTTCAGCTGCTGCAACGGCTGTAGCACATCAAGCTGAAGAATCTTCTGTACAAGCATCCGCGGAAGCAGCTGCGGCAACAAAACGGGCCACAGATGCGGCTGCTGAGGCCATCCGTATATCCAACCAAGCGGCAGAAGCTGCACGTAATGCACGCAAGAAAAATGGTCATTAAACTCAAAACGGAATAATAAGTTCCTGCATCACATAGCGATAAAAGTAGTTCGGGCCTAAGAAGCCAGCCGACTTACCGTAACCAGCGCGAGTCTTAAAATAATAATCATTCGATGCAACTGGACTGGTAGCTGCAAGCTCATAGAGTTGCGTCGTCGTGCTTGGGTCCTGGTTGACTGTCTGACGCCCCACCCCTGCCGTACCAGCTAGCATCCATCCAGATATACGTTTACGCATCCCAAATGCGATCATAGTCTCGTTGTACTCACTGGGATTAAAGTAATTATTTACTACATTGGTATTGGTATCGCGGTACTGACGATAGCGTAGCTGCGCGGTAATACCATGCTCCGGAATCAGATCATAGACTACCCGTGCACGCACGGTAGGTCGTGTATTGGTATCGGAAAAATACATATTGCCAGCCATCACAATGGCTGTTAAACGCTCTATGATTTGCTGCTCAATACTGGCACCGCCAAAAGTGTAATAAATTCCGTTTGTTAAGGCGTTCTGGGTTTCTACCCGATCGCGACTCACAAAGACCTCGCCTTTGGTTGAGTCTGTCAACCGCAGGCTATAACTGCTATCCGTAGTAACTAATTTATAGCCATTCTGCTCGTTGTATCCCACATTCAAGTTATAGCCTAGGCCAGTTCGGGGATTAATCGATTTGGTAAGGAGTGTGTAGACATTGGCTGATGAGTTCCAATTATTCTGCGTGAAGTAATTGCGTTGATAACTAATGCCAGTGTATTTTTCACCATGCTCATACATCGGAATGTAGCCTGCATTGTATTTATAGGTAGAAAATCCCTCACTATCTGAAGCAATATAAACATTGGGTATTGAAATCACTTGCTTTGTTGGGGGCGCTTCTTCCGCCAAAACAATTGTAGAACTTAGCCATATTGCGCCAGCAAGGATAAGCCATGAAATGGTCTTCATTTAGTGCCCCACGATTTTCGTAGATTGAACAACTCAGAAAAGTAACCATAAACGCAGGCTGGCTGCAAAATCAGGCCATAAGCAAATACATAGAAAATAAATCCTAGCGAATTCGTGCGAACCTTTAAATGTTCAGCACGAAACATGGCTCTTCCCTTGAGGTACATCTGCCAATTGAGTAAAAAAGCCATCGGTAATAAAGATAGGGTCATGGGGCCCACAATCCAATAAATGCCAAAACAAGCCAAGATCATTCCGGGAATAAACCCAAATGTAAATGCGATATCCATGAATGGAAATAGCGTATTCCACCAAACGTACAAAGTACTTAATCGTGGCTTAAAAAGAATGCTAGGGGTAGTTTTGAAGGCCTCCATTAAGCCTCGGGACCAACGTCTACGCTGATTAACAAACTTGTGCAGCGTATTCGGACAATCGGTAAAGGCCAATGCATCTTCGGCATGACCCACGCGATACCCCGCATTCAATATCTTCCAGGTTAAAACAATGTCTTCCCCAACCATTTCAGGCCAGCCGCCAAGCTCTACAACAGTTTTTCGGTCATATAAAGAAAATGCGCCTTGCGCTACGAGAGTCCCTTGAAACAAAGACTGAATCCGCTTGATAGTGGCAATACCTAAAAAATAATCCCATTCTTGCGCCTTGGTAATCCAATTTTCACGAGAATTACGAATTAGAATCTCACCAGCAACGGCTTTAGTATTAACCGGATCAGATAGGTAGCGACCCACTAAATGCCGAATACCATTTTGTAAAATGTAACTATCGGCGTCAATCGTAATCACAATATCGGTTTTGCATTGAGTAAGGCCATGATTTAACGCCGCTGCTTTACCACCATTCTTCTGAAGATTAATTACTTCAAGATTGGAATGCTCTGAAAGAAGCTCTGTGACAACCTGAAGAGTATTGTCAGTTGAGCCATCATTGATAACGATGATCTGAATACTGCCCTTGTAATCTTGCAAAAAGATGCTACGTAATGACGAAGCAATAGCACTAGTCTCGTTATATGCAGCTACCAATATAGTTACGGATGGATAAAACTGTTCTGCTAGGACTGGTGGCCTTTTGTCCAACAATAAGGCCATTGCCACAAAGGCATTCATAAAGCCTGGAATGATGGCTATAAAGGTAATAAAGAAATAGGCCAAAAATGGCCCGATTACATAGCTAAGATCCTCATACCAAGGAAGCGAAAACCAAATTGACCCACCCATCCATGCAAAAGCAAAAATAAGGGCGATAGTAAATTTGAGTTTGACGGAAATATAGATGGCGAGCTTATTGGGATGACTGAAAGTCAACTACTTACAACAATTGTAAAGCCTTCAGTAAGCGAAGTTAGTGTGGTTTACCCTGCTAACGACTGACTGCGCAGATATTCTTCGTAGGTTCCAGAGTAGTCCACAACGCTGCCATCCATCTTCACTTCCAAGATGCGATTAGCAAGCGCAGATACAAACTCACGATCATGGGAAACAAAGATCAAGGTACCTTCAAATTTCTCCAAGGCTATTTGTAAACTCTCAATAGACTCCATATCCATGTGATTGGTGGGCTCGTCCATCGCTAATACATTGTGCTTTTGCAGCATCAACTTGCCCCAAATCATGCGACCCTTTTCACCGCCCGACAGAACTTTGACTGACTTGCTAATGTCATCACCTGAAAACAAAAGGCGACCTAAGGTGCCGCGAATCACTTGATCATCATCACCCGTATTACGCCATCGATTCATCCAGTCCATCAATAGCTCATCATTCGGGAATAGCTCAGAGGTATCTTGCGGCATGACGCCCACATTCGCGTTCTCGGCCCATTTCACATCACCGCTATCTGCTGGGATGCCGTTAAAGCGTTTACTCAGAATGGTCTTGAGTAAGGTTGTTTTTCCGGCTCCGTTTTGACCGATGATCGCAATCTTTTCGCCGGCACGGACACCAATTTTGAAATTCTTAAAAATGGGGCGATCGAATGATTTGGTTAAGGCATTGCATTCCACTGCCATGTTGTGCAACTTCTTTTCATAATCAAACCGAATAAACGGATTTTGACGTGAAGATGGCTTAATTTCGGTAATCTCGATCTTTTCCAGCTGACGCTGACGCGAGGTTGCTTGGCGCGCCTTTGATGCGTTTGCGGAGAAGCGGCTCACGAATGCCTGTAGCTCCGCGACTTTTTCTTTAGCCTTTACATTGGATGCCAGTTGCTGCGCCCTTGCCTGTGTGGATGCCAACATATAGGAGTCGTAATTCCCAGGATAGACTTTCAGCGTACCAAAATCCATATCAGCCATATGCGTACACACTTCATTTAAAAAGTGGCGATCATGCGAAATAATGATGATGGTGCTGTTGAGTTGGTTTAGGATTTCTTCTAGCCAATGAATCGAGTGAATATCCAAGTTGTTGGTTGGCTCATCGAGCAACAATACATCGGGATCTGAAAACAGCGCTTGCGCTAACAGAACCCGCAACTTCCAGCCGGGAGCTACATTGCTCATGAGGCCTTGGTGTTGCTCAATCGGAATACCGATGCCCAGCAGTAACTCCCCTGCTTTAGCTTCAGCGGTGTAGCCGCCATATTCGGCATACTTGCCTTCTAATTCAGCGGCACGCATGTAATCTTCATCCGTAGCATCAGGATTGGCGTAAATGGCATCGCGCTCAGCGGCTGCTTTCCACATTTCTTCATGGCCCATCATAACGACATCCAAAACGCGCGCATCTTCGAAAGCAAACTGATCTTGACGCAATTTACCGAGGCGAATATTGGGCTCTAAGCTAACGTTTCCACTGGTGGGCTCCAGATCGCCGCCCAAGATTTTCATAAAGGTGGATTTACCACAGCCATTCGCTCCGATGAGTCCGTAGCGATTGCCGCCGCCAAACTTCACGGAGATATTTTCAAAAAGGGGTTTTGCCCCAAACTGCATGGTGATATTAGATGCGGACAACACGGATATGTTCTTACTTTCTTAGGTTCAAAGGCGCAATGTGCGCCGCAATACAAGTTGAGTGCTATTTTAACGGGGTTGTGGGGCTAAGGCCCGATTTAGCCTATGCCATTAAGCATGTCTTTACCATGTACATCACGCTGACTGCAATCAAAAGCCTTAGAATCCGCCTAAAAAGGGTCGTCCACGCTTTCTAAAGCTCGTCTAAGCGGCATCTCAGGGGGCTTCACTTTCCCCGTTGATATTGGTACACCGCCCAATCGATCCTATTTTTTGATCTGAATGCGCTGCCGTATGAATGGGAGACGAAGTAGCAGCAAGATCACGATGACACCTAGATAGATGGAGACGGTTTCATAATCACTCTTACCGGCTTTATGCCACCAGTAGTGAAGAATCGCCAATATGGCAATAGCGTAAATGATGCGATGTAGTTGGCTCCAACGACGACCGAGCTTACGCTGCGCCCAGTGATTGGATGTCAATGCCAGGGGGATTAATAGTACAAACGCCAGGAAACCGAAGGTAATGTAGGGGCGCTCTAATACATCCAGCCACATCGCCGCCAGCGAAAAATCATGATCCAGCCACAGCCAAATCAGAAAATGCAAGGTAGCGTAGAAGAAACAAAACAAACCGAGCATCCGCCTGAGGTGAATAAACCCCGTCCAGCCGGTTATGACCCGCGCCGGGGTCATTGCTAAACTCATGCATAAAAAAACCAAGGTCCAGGTACCCATCGAGCGCGTTATGAACTCAATTGGGTTTGCGCCTAAGTCTTGTTCGCTGCCAAGCCAAATTAGCCTGGCCAGAGGCAGTAAGGCAAGTAAAAAAACGAATGGTTTGACGTACTGCAATTAGTAATTCTTTTTAAGATCCATGCCGGTATACAGGCTTGCCACTTGCGCGGCGTAACCATTGAACATCTCGGTTGGAATCTTGGGGGCAAAAATTCCCCGGTTGTCCCCTAGGCGACGTTCAGTAGCCTGGCTCCAGCGCGGATGATTCACATTCGGATTGACGTTGGAATAAAAACCGTACTCCCGGGGCGCCGATTTCACCCAACTAGTAACGGGCTGCTTCTCGGTTAACCGAATCGAGACAATCGATTTCGCGCTCTTAAATCCATACTTCCATGGAACAACGATGCGCACTGGCGCACCATTTTGCTTTGGTAATACCTCCCCATAGAGGCCCAAAGTCAGCAAAGTCAGCGGGTTCATTGCCTCATCTAAACGCAAAGCCTCACGGTATGGCCAGTCCAATATGGGACGAGCGAGGCCAGGCATTTGCTGGGAATCCGCAAGGGTCACAAACTCGACAAATTTAGCCGAGCCCAAGGGCTCCACTACATTGAGTAATTTGGAGAGGGAGTAGCCATTCCAAGGAATGACCATGGACCAACCCTCAACGCAGCGCATCCGGTAGATTCGCTCTTCGATTGGTGCCAATTTCAGTAAAGCATCAACATCAATGGTCATCGGCTTTTTAACGAGGCCATCGATGGTAACTGTCCATGGACTGGTTTTGAGGGAGCCTGCACGACGCGCAGGGTCGCTCTTATCTAGCCCAAACTCATAGAAATTATTGTAAGTAGTGACCTCTTTGTATTCTGAAAGAGTCTCTTTGGTGGAATACGGCGACTCAATCACATTCTTAAATTTCACTGCATCGGGATTATTAGCAAACGCCTTGCGTGAGAACCAGGGTGCCAATGACAGGCCCATGCCGCCTGCTGCAGCAAGCTGGATCAAAGAGCGTCGTTGCTCAAAGACAGGCTTCGGCGTGATGTCACTCGCTTGAATCGTCGGATCATGAAATGCTTTCATCGTTAAACCTTTATCTTAAATGGCGTGAAATTCGTATGGGTGTCGTAATAATCTTCGTTTTCTTTTCGCTTTAAAAAGCCAACAACGGCATAGGTCATGGGCGTTGCTAAAACCTCCCACAGGGTTTTCAGAACATACTGAGCCAGCGCAACTTGAATGATCTCACTGGTTGACCAAATGCCGTAAAACGCGATCACATAAAAGAGGCTGGAGTCAACCAGCTCCCCTACTGCGGTGGAACCGATGGTACGCGTCCACAAATGCTTGCCTTGGGTGAATATCTTCATCTTTGCCATGACATAGCTATTGGATAAGCTACCGCACCAAAATGCAATCATTGATCCGAGCGCAATCCGCCAGGAGTTGCTGAATACGGCCTCCAGTCCACTCTGATATCCAGCCATATACGATCCTGGCGCTACCGGCAAGGCGATCACCACCTGCGCCATGACTGCCGCAAAAGCAAGCGCTGCAAAACCTACCCACACTGCCCTGCGATCATAGGCATAACCATAGACTTCGGTCATGATGTCGCCAAAAAAATAGGCAATGGGAAAAAACAAAATACCGGCGCCAAAAATGACGGTGCCAAATAATGGCAAATCGAGTGTCGCTACCTTGCCAGCGCCAATGAAATTACTACATAGCAGCACCACCACAAAAGCGGCAAGCAGTAAATCATAGTAGCGGTGGCGGCGTTGCATGGGTTTTGGGTGGGCGATAACAGCAGGTTTAAGCCAAAAGTTGGATAATCAATAGGATAGCTGGATTTAACAAAAAACACAGGAAACGCCGATATATGAGTAAGCCGATTTTTCACTGGGATGACCCTTTAATGCTGGATGCCCAGCTCAGCAGCGAAGAGCGCATGATTCGGGATGCCGCCTATGAATACGCCCAAGGTAGCCTCGCTCCACGGGTACACGAGGCCTTCCGGAACGAGACAACCGATCCTGCCATCTTCCGTGAAATGGGTGAATTAGGCTTACTCGGCATTACGATCCCGGAAGAATACGGTGGCGCCAACCTCAATTACGTCTCGTATGGCCTCATTGCCCGCGAAATTGAGCGGGTTGACTCTGGTTATCGCTCGATGATGAGCGTGCAATCTTCCTTGGTGATGGTGCCAATCAATGAATTCGGTAGCAAAGCCCAAAAAGAAAAGTTTTTACCCAAACTAGCCAGTGGCGAGTGGATTGGCTGCTTCGGCCTAACCGAACCCAACTACGGCTCGGATGCAGGCGCCATGATTACCCGAGCGCGCACTGTACCGGGCGGCTTTGAACTCACCGGATCCAAAATGTGGATTTCCAACTCACCGATTGCCGATGTATTCATAGTCTGGGCCAAAAATGATGAAGGCGTGATTCGAGGCTATATTTTAGAGAAAGGCATGAAGGGCTTATCGGCTCCGAAGATATCGGGCAAGATGAGTCTTCGCGCCTCCATTACCGGCGAGATCGTGATGGACAGCGTTTTTGTTCCTGCCGAGAATGAATTCCCTGAAATCACCGGACTGAAGGGCCCATTCACCTGCCTTAATTCAGCACGCTATGGCATTTCATGGGGCGTACTTGGTGCTGCCGAAGATTGCTGGTTTAAGGCGCGGCAGTACACCATGGATCGCCAGCAATTCGGTCGCCCATTGGCGGCCAATCAGCTGATCCAGAAAAAATTAGCCGATATGCAAACCGACATCGCCTTAGCACTGCAGGGCTGCTTGCGCCTTGGTCGCATGAAGGATGAGCACATTGCTGCTCCAGAAATCACCTCGATCATGAAGCGCAACTCCTGCGGTAAAGCGCTAGATATTGCTCGCATGGCGCGCGATATGCACGGCGGGAATGGCGTCTCAGATGAGTATGGTGTGATCCGCCACATGCTCAATCTAGAGGCAGTGAATACCTATGAAGGGACACACGATATCCATGCACTGATTCTAGGCCGCGCGCAAACTGGCATTCAGGCATTTAGCTGATATAACGCTTTGTAGATTCATAGCAGTCAATTCAAGAGGCTAGGCGTAATGTGCTAGCCTCTTTTTTATTGCTGCCGCGCTCGAATGGTACTAGCCACCTTAGCAAAATCAGCATCACTATCGCTATCTAAGGAAACGTATTGCTCCGATTGATAACGAGGGAAATTACGTTCGATTGAAGACTGGTAAGACGGATCGTAATGGGTGACCAATAAATCATTTACCAAATCTGTAAATCGTCCTTCCCGAGCCTGCTGACACCATGCAGTAATCGTTTCTTTTCCGTAACGGGCATTGAGCATCTGTAGCTTACTTTCAAGTGCCGGCGTATTGCTTAAGAAGTGCTGATACTCGCGCATTAGCCATGCTACGCGAGTTGAATTACTGGCCCGGACCTCAGTGCACTCCCCGTCCCGAATACGTTCCATTAAGGAATCCGGAACATGTACGCCGCCTACTTTTTTACTCTCCGACTCAACATAGATTATTCGGGCTGGATCCATGCTGCGCAACACATTCCACAGACGGGTCTCGAATGCTTTTTGAGTGGGCTGGGGCTCTAGTGGATCGCCTCCCAATACAGAACCGCGGTGATTTGCCAAGCCCTCCAGATCGAGGACTTGCTCACCTTGCAGCCTGAGTTCCTGCAATATGCGCGTCTTGCCACTGCCGGTCATGCCACAAATAACCTGAAAAGAAAATTGTTTCGCGGACGCATCAAGCTCAGCAATCACCTGCCGACGAAATCCTTGATACCCACCATCGAGTTGAACTGCTTTCCAACCAATGCGTTGCAAGATATGCGTAAAAGCTCCACTACGTTCGCCCCCACGCCAGCAATAGACTAATGGACGCCACTCGCGTGGCATATCCATAAAGTGGGTCTCAAGGTGCCGGGCAATATTCTTCGCTACCAATGCGGCACCCTGCTTCTTAGCGGCGAATGGGGATTCTTGCTTGTATAGCGTGCCAATCAGAATACGTTCATCATTATCGAGCACAGGGCAATTGATTGCACCCGGGATATGGTCTAGCTCAAACTCGCCTGGCGAGCGGGTATCGATGATGCAATCAAACGCACTCAGTTGGGTTCTGAGCAATGCTGGCAAGAGCTTAGCTGTGTCGCCAGCACCCTGCGCCGCCATCCTAGCGCAACACTTTCAGGATGGATTCAGGCCATGGCATCGACTTGTTCTTTTCTAGATCAACCCACAACATGGTTGCGCCGCCAGCGGCAGACAACACAGGATCCTCATCCGCATTTGCGCTGACAAACTCCATGGTATTGAATAGATCAACGGTCGAATTTCCAATTGCACCAACAAATGTGGTGATGCGTAGTGATCCCGGAAAGCTCGCTTGCTTGTAAAAGTTACAAAAGCCGTTGACCATAATCATGGCCTCTTTTTCTGCAGTGGAGCTAAAGCCGAGCGAGGTAATCCATTCAATCCGAGCCTGCTCCATATACCGAAAATAGACAGTATTGTTAATGTGCCGATACGAGTCCATATCACCCCAGCGTATGGAGATGATCGTCTCATGAATCTTTTTCTTGTTTTCAGGAATATCAATGCGCATAGCCTAGCCTTTTTATTCCAATTACTCGATCAATTCAATTTGACAAAAACGTATCTGCCAGTTGTGACATGGCTTTAGCTAAATCAAAATCCAATTGGGTCAGACCACCCGCGTCATGCGTTGATAAATGAACCGTAACCTTATTCCAACAATTCGACCAATCGGGATGGTGGTTCATTTGCTCTGCATATAGGGCCGATGCCGTCATAAAAGCAAACGCACATTTAAAATCAGCAAACACAAAGACACGCACCAAGCGATCGGGACTGCGGGCAATTTGCCACTGCGGCAATTGCCCAAGTTGACTCTCTTGCTCTAACTGCGTTAACAAGCTTGGCATTACTTAGCCAAGCTGCAATGCAAGCTGATACAAATTAGTGGATCGCGCACCCGAGCGGCAAAACGCCAAAATGGGACCAGGCATTGTTTTTAAGAGCCGACTCATTTCTTGGACCTCGGCCGGAGTCATTGCCCCCGGAACTACCGGCAAATAGGCGTAATGCAAACCTAAAGCTTCTGCTTTTGCAGCAATATCGGCATTCTTAGGTTGCGACGGACCTGCTTCGCCATCTGGACGATTATTAATGACGCTTTTGTACCCTTGGGCAGCAATTTCAACTAACTGGGCAGGCTCGATTTGGCCTGCAGTGCCAAAGGCAGTGTTGTGGCAAGTAATGGCAACGCTCATCGGATCCTCGTACTAAAGCAATAAAACGCCTATTTTAAAGCAGGAGTCCGTTTGTTGCCGCTAAAGAACCATTCGCAAGCAGCCATACCAACCAGCATGGCCAATACAAAGACCAAGGGCTTGGTATTTCCAGTGCCAAGAGCAACCAAGGCGGGGCCGGGACAAAACCCAGCAATGCCCCAGCCAAGGCCAAATAAAAGGCTGCCAATCACCAATCGCCGATCGATATCCCGTCGTGTCGGTATTTGCAGGGCATCGCCAAAGAAGCTTTGTGTCCGCTTTTTAGCCATATAAAAGGCGACTAGACCTACCAACACTGCTCCGCCCATGACAAAGATTAAAGAGGGATCCCAGGCGCCACCAAGGTCAAGGAAAGCCAAAATCTTTTCTGGATTACTCATTCCAGAGACAAGCAGCCCCAGACCAAACAAAACGCCAATAAGGTACTGACTTATGAATCCAATGGATTTACGCATCATGAGAGTACGTGCCGCAGAAAAAATACAGTAAAGAAACCAGCGCCCATAAAGGAGGC
Source organism: uncultured Polynucleobacter sp. (assembly GCA_964636135.1). Lineage (GTDB taxonomy): Bacteria > Pseudomonadota > Gammaproteobacteria > Burkholderiales > Burkholderiaceae > Polynucleobacter. Next base: position 13,928 of record CAZWPR010000014.1, on the reverse strand, counting down.
GGTGGCAACTAATGAGCGTGGTGATAAACGCGATAAGCCACAAATTCCATGCCCGCTAGTACAACCAGAGCCATAATGTGCACCAAAGCCGACGAGTAAACCAGCCAAAATCAAGGTGCCCCACCCTGCCTCGATTACCTGCACAGGATGAAAGTCAAATAGGAATCCAGCCCAAAAGGAGGCGGTCAACAAACCCAGCACAAAACAAATGCGCCAAAACAAATCGCCTTTTTGAAGGCGTAACAGTCCACTCACAATCCCGCTAATGCCAAGGATGCGGCCATGAAAATGAATGTAGAGTGCGGCAGATATTCCTAGCAGGACGCCGCCAAATAGCGCAGGGCCCGGTGTAAATGCAATCCAATCAATGTTCATTGCCTTGCTCCAAAATAGAAAGGTCAAACAGTGGCTACGTGTTAAGTTTTTAGTAGCCGACAGTATAACATTATATCTAAATATATAATGTTATAAGCAGGATGCAACTAGAAAAGAACAGTATGCGTTAGTGTTATTGACAAGGATTGGGGGCCATACGCCATTGCAGATATAGCAGGCAAAGGTATGCGCCAAGGATAAATCCAGGTAAGGCAATAAAGGAGCCTATCGCTAGCGTGGAAATTCCGGTGAGGCCTTGCCCAACTGTACAGCCCATTGCAGTAATGCCACCAAAACCCATTAAAGCACCGCCAAGCAGATGATTGCCGGTGTCTTCTGCATTCCGAAAGGATTCCCAGCGGAACTTTTTACTAGCAAGCGCGCTGATAGCCGATCCCGTAATGATTCCAGCAACAGCAACAATGCCCACCGTTAAGACACGGGAGGTATCGCTATAGAGCATCAGCCAATCCAAAGTAAATGCATATGGAGCAACAAAGGACAAACTCTCCATGCGACCTGTATTGGTCCGCAAGAATACTTCCTCTAAGGTATTGGGATCTTCAGCGACATAACCAAGAGCGCCCGAAACCCACCAAATCGCACAAATGCCAAGACCAATGCCAATGCCGGCCAATAAATTATCGAGGGTCCAAAACGATTTATCCAAAACAGCATAGGCTACTAACGCACTACCGATTGCAAATCCAAGGATGAGTTGCAGCAAGGACTTAGCAATACCAGTTTGAGCAGCAATCACGCTGGGCAGATCTTGGGTGCTAGCCAAGGTAAAAAATACTTTATCTACAGTCTCCACCCGAATCACACCCAGAAAGCCGCGCATGGTCATATAGGCCGTCAGTCCCAAAACCATGAATACCACCACCGACTTTAAATTACCGCCGCCAATGCGCACTAATGTTTTACTCCCGCAGCCAGAGGCAAGCACCATGCCGATTCCAAACAGCACGCTACCGATAAAGAGCGAGAGATAGAGAACACGGGTTCCGGTATAGATGGACTTCGATGTATCAATGATGCCAAAGTGGGACATCAGCGCAACGCCAATCATGGCGATGCCGATCGCCAAGGACCACTGCTTTAGGCGTGTCCAGTTCGACATAATGAACGCGTCGGATACTGCACCCATGGTACAAAATCCGGTTTTTTGCATCACGATCCCGAGCAACACTGTGATTCCAAAGGTAGACCATAAAACCATCTTGCCGAGTGCGGCAACTGCTACTGAATCCATACTAAATAATTTCTTCTAATAATTAAGGTTTGAATTTATAAAACTGCTTATTCAGATAGGCGACCACATCGGCCTCATCTTCTGGAAACATGTCCAAACGGAGTTCGGTATTACACATTGCCACCATGGTTTTGAGCCGGGCATAGTCTTTGACCTTGCGATCCGAGCGCGTATAAATCATGTCGCCATTGGAAAACCCCGTTTTTTTAGCATGGCATGCGTAGCACTTCGCTTGATCAATGGCTTTGCCATTTTGCAGATTCGGGGCCGCATACGCATGGGTCGATAGCAGCAAGGCCGTCGACAGCAGAACTGCTTTAGGGGTAATGCACTTCATCGGATGACCTCTGGAGGGAAAAATGACCAAAATCAACTTATCCCGCCATTTTAAAGCCCTATGGGCTGATTTGGTCTATTCGGCCTGAATTGAGAGGTATACGTTATAGGCATTCATGCGATTTGCAGCCCGAAATAAGGGCATTCCATCGTATTCCGACCAATTTGCCTTGGCGTAGGCCTCCTCAAACGGGTCTAAATCCCGAGCGGCTGGGCCCATGACTTCGCGTAAATAGGCCAAATAGTTGCGCGTAAACACCACATCCTCGACAGCATTGGTCGAATACGGTCCATGGCCAGGTACCACAATCGCGGGGTTTAACTTCTGAATTTCATTCAAGGCGTTCACCCATCCGCGGCTGTCCGCATTACCCACAAACGGAATACGCCCCCGAAACACCAAGTCCCCTGCAAATAACACCTTCTCCGACGGTACATACACAATTAAATCTTCGTGCGCATGCGCAGGGCCCACTCGATTCAAAATAAATTCCACGCCGCCAACCGTAATAGTTTTACTTTGATCAATCCACACGTCGGCAGGCACGAGGCGGGTATTTTTATTCACCCACGGTGCAAAATCGATTCGAGAGGCAATCAGACGCTGCTTAGCAGTTTCAGAGGCAAGGTAATTTAGACCATCCCGTTGCGCATAAATGGTTGCGCCCAGACGTTTAAATTCTTGCAAGCCATACACATGGTCTGCGTGATAGTGCGTCAAAACAACCGCCACAATTTTTTGCCTCGTTATCTTTTGAATTTCTTGAATCAGCTTTTGCGCCAACACCGGTGAACCCAAAGCATCGATCACCACTACCCCCTTGGGCGTCACTACAAAGCCAGCATTGGAAATGAAATTCTGATTCTGCTTACTACCCATTTCAGGAAGGCCTTGGACAAAATACGTATTAGGCGCCACCTGAATCGCCTTAAGCTGAATTGTGCCGTCTGTGCTGGCTTGAGGAGTGCTTGATGTCTGAGCCTGCGCTATCGGAATCCCAGCAAAACAGGCCGCCATGATTGCAAGTGACAGAATAGAGACGCAGAATCGTTGCATATCCATGTGGCTAAATTAAGTTAATGCGCGCAGGAATTTATGGGCGAATGTATGCAAAGTTATTCTTAAATTGCAAATCAGCAATTCGCACTACTCCAGAAGGAGTAAAGTCCGCATCCAAGGTGAACTGCTCTTTTTTTAGATTCCGGTTCTTGAGCGTAATTTCACAAACCTCAAAGCGCACGCCCCTCGACTTGAGAGCGCCAACCAAGGGGCCATAGTCCACATTGCTTTTGAGGTCCTTACCGCCATCCATCAGGATATCAACCCCATTAGCGTGGGTTACTACGGTGATCTTGGTATCCGGCGCTACATCCAAATGGTTACGAATATTGCGCAATCCCTTTAAGCCCTGGGCCTGTGCGTCATCAATGTGATAGACCACCGAGGTTTGGGCGAATGCCGGAATAGGAGCAGTCATCAATAAACCAAGTCCCAAAAGCGTTACGAATCGAATTGCCATCCCATGCATCTTCATTCTGCTGCTCCTTGATTAAATTGCTGCCATACCCGGGTTGCCTTTGGCGCCTTTAATGATCGGCTCATTGAGCTTGACGGCTTTCACGGTCTTCACATCGCGCAAATGACGTGCAATCACATCCCAAATCGGCTCACCACCGGCGTTCTTTGCCTCTTCGCTGACCGGGGCCCAACCTGCAACGCGATAGGTTTTATTGGCATCCAAGAGCTCGCCATTCAAGCGCATCTCTGAAATCCGCGAACCCATGCTGCCGGCGGGATCAATCGTGTATTGCAGGCCGCCAACCCGAACCATATCGCCGCCCTGCTGGTAATACGGATCCGGATTAAAGAGGTTGTCTGCTACGTCTTCCAGAATGGTCTTAATGGTTGCGCCCGACATGGGTGCGACGGTGGTGTAGGGATAGGTAATCGCCGTTTGGTCTAGTAGGTTTTCCATGGTGATCGCCTGTCCTGGTAATAAGCTAGTACCCCAGCGGAAACCAGGGGAAAATGCAATCTCGGCATTCTTCTGCTTGAGTAGGCCATCTAAGATTACTTGATCAAAACTACCGTTAAAGTTACCGCGGCGATAGAGGGTACCCTCAGTAATTGCCAGCTTTTCTGCCAGTTTCGTCTCGTACGGTGCGCGTACCTTTTTAATCAACTGCGTCATCGCTGAGTCAGCCGGTACGAGGTTTGAGAAGATCGGTAATAACTTGTAGCGGAAATCAACCGCTTTGCCGCCCTTCACATCAAAATCTAATACTCCTAAAAACTTACCGTTTGAACCGGCATTGGTGACGAGCGTAACTCCGCCAGCATTCTTGACCTTCACTGGAATCGGTACGCCATCGTGCGTATGGCCACCCATAATCGCATCGAGGCCACGTACGCGTGAGGCCATTTTGAGATCCACGTCCATGCCGTTATGCGACAACAAGACAACCACTTTGGCACCCTTGCCCTTAACCTCATCGATCATCTTCTGCAGATTCTCTTCCTGAATACCAAAGGTCCAGTCGGGTGTGAAGTAGCGTGGATTAGCGATTGGCGTATAAGGGAAGGCCTGACCAATAATGGCAACGGAAACGCCATTCATATTACGGATGGTGTATGGACTAAAGACCTGGTCGCCAAAGTCAGCCGTCTTGATGTTCTGCGCAATGAAGGAAACCTTACCCTGAAAATCCTTTTGCACGATTTCCATTACGCGCTTTTCGCCCAGGGTCATTTCCCAATGGGGAGTCATGATGTCAACACCTAAATTAAGTGCCGCATCCACCATATCTTGGCCATTGGTCCAAAGCGCAGTTCCGGAGCCTTGCCAGGTATCGCCGCCATCCAGCAACAAGGCGCCTGGCCTCGATGCTTTTAATTGTTTTACTAAGGTCGACATGTGGGCAAAGCCACCCATCTTGCCGTAGGTCTGCGCAGCAGCAGCAAAGTCTAGATAAGTAAAAGCATGGGCATCACGCGTGCCCGGCTTGATTCCGTTTGCCTTAAGGAATGCCTCACCCACCAAATGCGGTTCTTTGCCATACTGCGAACCAAGGCCCAAATTAACGTTGGGCTCACGAAAGTAAATCGGCAATAACTGCGCATGGCAATCCGTGAAATGCAGCAAATGGACATTACCGAACTTCGGTAAATTATAAAATTTTTGCGCTGCACTTTGGGCGCTTGCAAAACTCGATTGCAAACTCATTCCACCGGCAGAGGCAAACGCCAAGGCCTGCATAAACTCACGGCGATTTAGTGACATTTTCTTTTTCCAATTACTAAAACAGGCCTTACGGCCTGTCTTGTTTTACTTATTGATTAACGGGCGACTGGGGATCCAGCAATAAAGCCATCACATCCTGCATTTGCTTTTCATCTAAGAGCTTGAAGTGAGCAAAGCGAGGCATATTGCTACAGGCGTTATAGGCTTTGGAATTACTAATACGACCCCAGGTGTATTCGACGATCTCCTTCGAATAGCCACGCATCTTGCCGTAATTCCACAGGCTTGGACCAATGTTTCCGTGTGAAATCTCAGCCTTGTTGATTTGATGGCAGTTATAGCAACCGCCGCCAACTGGTGTGCCGGCCTTATCAGTCCATGTAGCGCCACGACCGCTTTGCGCTATGCGCTCACCATTCTTCCAGTCACCAATGTACTTGCCATCGGACGGCTGTTTAATGGTAGCCATATTGATCTTTTCAATCTCGGCCCGCTTTGCACCTGACTTTTCATCGGTTAGATTTTTTGAATCCGAGCAAAACTTTTGGGTTGCATCCTGGTTGATGCGATCAAGTCCAGCCTGACCGCTAGCCTGAAAGCCAGCCTTCATCATTTTGTCAAAGGCGCTTTGCGCTTGGGCGCTTACAAACGGCACAGTTAATAAGGTCGCGGAAATAATTAGTAGTTTTTTCATTGTTATTTTCTCCGGCGAATTAACGCTTTAGTCCTGGTGTTTCGACAATACCGCCATTACCGGTATAGGCCATGTACATCGACAGCGCAATCGTGTTGTCGGATATATAAATGGGCTCTGGGAAACGCTGCTGACGATAGCAATCGTTTAAGCGACGCTGCATGGTCCAAAAGTTGCCACTGGATACGCGATACGCTGGCCAGTAACCCCAGCCCATGGCAGCGCCCTTTTGTTCAGTGATGTTGGGCAAATCTTGCAAGCGAATGCGTTTACCATTTTCTGCATGGCAGGAAGCACAGGAGAAATCCATTGGGCCGCCTTGGAAGAAAAAGGACTTCTTGCCCAGCTCATACATTTCTTTTTCTTTGGGGTGCTTAATCGATACTTTAATGGGCATTCCTTTGGAATTGGCAACCACGTAGGCTACAACCGCTTCGACGTCTTTGCGCTTACCTTTCTCAAAGGTGCCGGTGATAATTTCGTTTGCATCATAGCCCTGCAAGCGAACCATACACGTCACCAAACGTGACTCAAGGTCTTGCACCTTATTAGTATCTTTAAAATAGCGAGGTAATTCAGCCGAAGCACCCTTCACCACACCGGGTCCTTTACCTAAGTCACACTTTTGTAGACTGACATTTTTGGGTCCCATGGGCTTTTTCCAAATCTCTTCGCCGGCTGCCTCATACAAGTCTGCAGGGTTACCGTCAGCAATCATGGCGCGGTAGCGTGCAATTTCATCCGTTGCTGACCCAGTAGGGGCTGCCGCAGGTGCCGCCGCTTTCGGTGCTTCACTTTTTGTCGGACTGGTACAAGCCTGCAAAAAGGCGAATGATGCAATAACAACTCCATAAGCAATGCGCTTATCCATGGTAACCCCTTCGTCTTCGTGCGAATCTATCTGTCAAACTGCTAAATTAAGAAACCGTTGCCTCATCGGTGCGTTTCGCGCCGCGATTATCAACCCAGCTAACAACCACTTTGTCACCTTTGGCACCCTTGTACTTGAAATTCAAGAATGGGTCCTTGGATACCGCCGGGCCAAACTCAGCCATAAATACATTTTTACCTTGGGCTTGAACAGTCACAGTACTGATAAACCACTGAGGGATAGTTTTGCCTGATGCGTCTTTACGCTGACCGGCTTCCATATCGTGCTTCATCAAAATTTTTACATCAACTACACCGCCTGCTTCAGTTGCTCTAACGCGCATTGGATCAGCCATTTTGCTTCCTCTCTAATTATCTATATATAAACAGTTACCTTGTGTTGCGAGTCAGCATTAGCCGCCGCAACCACCCAAGGTAACCTTCACTTCTTTCATCGACATAAACCACTTGCCATCCGCCTTGACAACAGCGTAAACGTTGGAGGTTTGACCCATCTTCACACGGGTAGTCACAAATGGCTCAGTTCCAGGTGGAATAAAAAATTGGGCTGCCAATGAGCTAGGATTTTTTTCAACCAAAATGGCCATCTGTTCTGCTTTCAATGTGCTTGTGATTCCAACCGGAACCACAGCACCATTCTCGGCAATATCAGGAGCTACCAAAGTGACCGCGCTTGAATTGGCGGGCTTGCCTGCATTGAGAACCTTAAACACATCGTCGAGGCTTTTGCCTTCAAAAGCGGCTTTGTTCCACTCTTGCGCTTGCGCTTCTGAAATTAAACCGGCCGAAGCCATCAGGCCAAAAACCGCGGAATACTTTAAAAGATTACGGCGTTGCTGATTCATAAAAACTCCTTTGTTCATCTGGTTCATTACTGATCATTGAAATTACATTAATGCGTTATTTAACACTGATTCTACCTACTTTTACTTGCCTGTCAGCATCCACTCCACTAGAGCTTTGTTATCGGCATCCGATAACTGATCTTGCGCAGGCATCGGAATAGCGCCCCAAGCACCCGCACCGCCTTTTTTCACCTTAACCATCAGTTTTTGTACTGCATCGGCCTGACCCTTGTATTTGTTCGCTACCTGCTCAATTGAAGGCCCAACCAGCTTTGCTGCAGGGGCGTGACACGCGGAGCAGTTCTCTTTCTTAAAGAGTGCAGCTGGACCAGAAGGTGGAGCAGCCATAGCTACTGGCAGCATTCCTGCAGCAGAAGCACCAGGCAATTTACTGGGAGGTGGTTTTGTGGTGTCTGCACCTAAATACGGCCCGTACTGGCGATTTTGCAGTGCGATGTTTTCATGTGCATTGCGGGCGTAATCTGGCAAGGTGGAGCCAATCTGGACAAACGCAACACAGTTAGTCATGCAGAGTTTGGCATTAACATCTGGCTTACCATTTACGCTCCACAAACCATGTTGCTGCGTCATGCCATTGCGGTTGGGCAACAGGGCTTGCGCTTGCCTCATATTGGCATTGCTCAGGACGAAGGTATCCGGGACGATCTCACCCAAATAAAGAATGTAGGCGACCAACGCATAGGTGTCGTCATAACTCAGCGAACGTGGCGCATTCCAGGGCATCGCTCGATAGATGTAATCCCACAGAGTGGAGATCGTTGCCACCTTCATCAAGGTAGTACGCTGTGGCTGTTTGTTATCGCTTAGAGCAGCAACCCGCCCTGTCTTGATATCGTCTTTCGTCGTGCCGCCAGCTATCGGCGTAAAGACTTCGTTTGACTCGCCGAAGGTACCATGGCAACTTGCACATTGCGCTTCCCACAGCGTCTCCCCTTTTTTGACTGAGCCCGAACCATTGGGCAAGCCCTTGAAATCCGGACGAACATCGATATCCCAGGCGGCAACTTCAGCCGGTGTCGCCGCCCTACCAATACCAGGAAACTTTCCCGGACCCGATGCGGCGCCCTGTGCATATGCGATGCCTGTAACCATCATGAGAATAGCCATGAGACTAAAACATGAGGCTAATTTACCCAACTTGTACATTACTCACCTCACCATTGGAATCCAATTTCCACGACTGAATTGCGTTGTTGTGATAGATGGATCGTGTACCGCGTACATCACGCAATGCCTTAATGCTCGGCTGAACATAGCCCGTATCATCCATCGCGCGCGACTGCATGATCGTGGGGGAACCATCCCAAACCCAATCAATATTGAAACGCGTTACTGCTTTCGTCAGTATCGGCGTTTCTAAACGGGCCGTTCTCCAGTTGTTACCGCCGTCAAAAGAAACATCAACGCGCTTAATTTTTCCGCGGCCTGACCAGGCCATGCCGGACACGTTGTAAAAGCCTTTATCTAATAATTGCTGACCACCCGATGGGGTTGTAATAACCGATTTGCACTCCTGAATCGAGGTGTACTGGCGATGCAAGCCATTGGGCATCAAATCAATGTAATGAATTGCCTCATCTTTAGCGCCATACGGCATATCACCCACTTCTAAGCGACGGAGCCACTTCACCCAACTCACGCCCTGAACACCAGGCACAACCAAACGCAGTGGAAAGCCATTCTCTGGACGTAGCATCTCGCCATTCATGCCCCAGGCCACAATCGAATCCTTGAGTGCGCTCTCCAAATTAATGGTGCGCGTCATGCCAGAACCATCGCCACCTTCAGCTAATAAGAATTTGCCTTTTTTGAGATCAGCACCGCATTCATCGAGCAAGACCGAAAGAGGTACGCCAGTAAATTCGCAACAGGACAACATGCCGTGGGTATATTGCACGGTTGGCACCGCTACATTGCCCCACTCCAGACCAGTATTGGCGCCGCACTCAATAAAGTGAATACGCGACACCGACGGCATGCGCATTAAATCGCTCATCGTAAAAACCCGCTCGCTTTTCACGAGGCCGTTAACCATTAAGCGATGCTTATTTGGATCCAAGTTGTACCAACCCTGATGGTGGCGTTCAAAATGCAGGCCATTGGGGGTGATAATGCCAAACAGGCCCTGCAACGGTGTAAACGCAACCGATGCTGCTGAAACGCGCGTTAAACCGGGTGACTCACGGCGAATTAAATTGGCTTCATATACCGATGGCAATCCATAAGGCATGGTTGCTACATTTTTACCCAGCGTGGTTTGCCATTCCTGCTTTTCTAAAATGGCCGGATCGCCCGCAGCTGAAGCGAATGCAGCAGGTGCTGCAGCGAGGCTAGCGGCGCCACCAATCGCAGACAAAAAGCCTTTGCGTAAAAAGCCGCGGCGGTTTTCATCGAGGCCATTTTTATTCACGTCAGCAATAAAATCGTCCGAAATGAAATGCTCTGGCGCCTTACGTAAGCGCGACTGCCCTTTGGGCTTCTCAACGTAGGGAATGTCTTCTGAATTCAGTTCCAGTTGATTTTTATTCATTGGATTAATAGCTCACTCAATAATTAACGAATACAACTAGGTTTTCATCTCTTCTACAACCCGTGCGCATACGCTTTGACATATGCCCAATGTGGCCTCATCGCCAATCGAGTAATAAACCGTGACACCCTCTTTACGGCGCTTTAGTATTCCTTCACGGTGCAATGCTGTTAAGTGCCTTGACACATTCGCCTGGCTCGAGCCAGCCTGCTCGGTTATTGCGTTAACGGATTGTTCACCGCCGCAGAGGATAAAAAGAATCTTTAAGCGAGATGGCTCAGCTAGCAAGCTAAAAAATTGAGAAACCTGCATGAAAACCTGCTCCATTTGGGCTGGGCTCAAGTCTTTGGTTTCTGGCGGCACTAATTTACTCATCTGTCTATTCTTTATTACAAATCAGGTGTAAATATGCATATTAACGCAATAATGCATATTTAACGCCTTAGGGAACCCAGTGGATATAGTGAGTTACCCTAAGTAAGACACCTGGAAATGTTGCACTTAAGCCCTAAAATCGAGGCGTGCTGGATACCGAAGCAATATTTCTCTCATTTAAGTTAGCCCTATACACATTGGCAATCATGCTGCCCTTGGGTATTTGGTTGGCGCATCGCTTAGTCCGCATGGGGCCTGCAAAGCCCTGGCTGGAGGCTATTCTGGCCTTACCCTTGGTTTTGCCGCCCACAGTACTGGGCTACTACCTTCTAGTTGGTTTTGGGGATATCGCCCTATTTGGCCACCCCCTGGTCTTTTCCTTCGAAGGAATTCTCCTAGCGTCTCTGATTGTTAATTTGCCCTTTGCGGTCCAGCCAATTCAGCGCGCCTTGGAGTCGATCAACCCCGAAATTCGTGAGGCGGCCGAGGTCAGCGGATTATCGCAGTGGCAAATTTTTCGCCTGATCGAGCTGCCTTTAGCCTGGCGCGGTGTCACTAGCGCTGCCGTCATGACCTTTGCCCATACCTTGGGGGAATTCGGCGTCATATTAATGGTGGGCGGCGCCATTCCTGGTGAAACCAAAACCGTCTCGATTGCAATTTATGACAAGGTTCAAGGTTTTGATATTGCTGGCGCAGGATTACTCTCCCTCTTGTTATTGGCTACCTCGCTGATTGCAATTGCACTCTCCTATGGCATTTTGGGCAAGCGCAAATCATGTTAAAGCTACGCATCCACCAAACCACACCCATGCCACTGCAACTCAATATTGAGTGCGCCAATGGCGAACTACATGCACTGGTAGGGCCGTCGGGCAGTGGTAAAACATCAGCACTACGTACGATCGCTGGTTTACGCAATCCGGCCCATGGCCAAATCGAATGCGATGGTGAAATTTGGTTTAACGCAGAAGAAGGAGGCAAGACTCAATCCATTGCACTATCGCCAGCCCAGCGCTCGTGCGGACTCCTGTTTCAGCAATACGCCCTCTTTCCCCATTTATCCGCCATTGATAATGTCAAAATCCCGTTGCAAAACACACGGCATACACCGTCCGAGAAGCAGGCTATGGCACAAGATTGGTTGGAGCGTATGGGCATTGGCGAACTTGCACTGCGTATGCCCAATCAACTCTCGGGCGGTCAACAGCAACGGGTCGCACTAGCAAGAGCACTGGCGCGTGAGCCTAAGATTTTACTGTTAGATGAACCCTTTTCTGCGATCGATACGCCAACCCGGCAAGGCCTTTATAAAACATTGGCGCAGTTACGATGCGATTTACAGATTCCCATTATTTTAGTTACGCACGATTTGCGTGAGGCAGGCTTACTGGCTGATCGCATTACCGTCATTGATCGCGGCATTGGTCTACAAACAGCAAGCCCGCAAAACTTATTCCAAAAACCACGTAATTCCAGAGTGGCGGAACTGGTCGGCATCAGTAATTTATTTCAAGGGCGATTCAATCAAGGCAAGCTGCATTGGCAGGGTACGGATCTTGCACTGGATGTTATTGATAAAAATAAAATTCCAGCGGACAGTGTTGTTGCCTGGGTTATTCCGCAAAGCGGCATCAGCGTTAGCAGAACAAAAACGGCACTCAGTCAGCCTGCCCTTGTCACTGAAATCAGCACTATCGGACAAATTGCCGTAATTCAGTTTTCCATTCCAGGAAGCGATCAAACTGTCATTTGGGAAGCTTCCGCCGCCGAGGTACGGCGACTTGAGCTCAAAATTGGTATCCAGATTGAGCTTGAGCTGGATGGCAAGCAAATTCACATCATGCCGCTGCGACCAATTAATGATCCACGGCGCTTTACGACAACTGCACTCAGCTAAAGCACCTCAAAAAGAACTTTAATTAGCTGCAAGCTGTTTTATGTTTTGCTATTGGTATTGATGCCTAAGAAAGGATAGGCTGGGCAAAAACGAAACGTGCCAGTCAACACCGGGACAATACCAATCCAGCCCCACATGCCAATCGTTCCAGTAGCGGCAAGTGCAATTAAAACCAAACCTGCGATGATTCGGATCGTACGATCCGTATTGCTTACGTTGCATTTCATGGTGAACTCCTCGTTGCAATGAATCGGATTTATTTACGGCAATAGTGCTTGTAAAGTAATGTCATTACATCAACTGCAATAGCGCTGGATAGAGAGTAATAAATCAACTTGCCGTCACGGCGGGTTTCAACCAACTCCTCGTTACGCAATACAGTCAATTGCTGCGACAGCGTGGGCTGATGAATGTCCAATATAGACTCAAGCTCGCCAACGCATTTTTCACCTTGACTAATTTCACACAGCAATAGCATGCGGTCAGGGTTCGACAATACCTTCATTAAACGGCAGGCCTCGTCAGCTGATGTGCGCATGCGTTCTAAATCAATAGTTGCTGGCATGGTGTTCTATTTTTTCTTCTGGTTTTTAAATTGCGTTTAATGGAATCTTTAAATATGCAGTGCCGTTATCCTCTGCTTTGGGCATATGGCCTGCACGTATGTTGACCTGAATCGACGGCAAAATAAGTACTGGCATCTCGAGTCCCGCATCCCGTTTATTACGCATGGCCACGAACTGCTCTTCCGTAACACCGTCGTGCACATGAATATTGTTCTTTTTTTGATCTGCCACTGTGGATTGATATTCCGGAGATCTTCCTTCAGGAGGGTAATCATGGCACATGTATAGCTTAGTGCTGGGCGGGTACTTCAAAATGGATTGGATGGAGCGATATAGATTGCTAGCACTGCCGCCAGGGAAATCACAGCGCGCCGTTCCGACATCCGGCATAAACAAGGTATCGCCAACAAATATACTGTCGCCGATCTCATATGCCATACATGCAGGAGTATGGCCGGGAACATACAAGGCCTTGAAGAATAAGTTACCAAATTGTATTGCTTCACCTTCTTTAATTAACGCATCAAACTGCGAGCCATCTACTGCAACGTCGTTCAAATTGAATACGCCCTTAAATACGCCTTGCACGGTCGTGATATGATCACCAATTGCAATTTTCCCACCCAATTTTTCCTGAATATACGGCGCAGCAGTCAAGTGATCCGCGTGCGCATGGGTTTCTAAAATCCATTCGAGCTGTAAGCGGTTATCTTTAATGAAAGAAATCACTTCATCGGCCGACTCTGTTTTGGTGCGACCTGACTTTGGGTCGTAATTCAGAACGGAATCAATCACGATGCATGGGGACCCTTTGGATTGATACACCACATAGGTATAGGTCCACGTTTGCGGGTCAAAGAATGCTTTAACGGTTGCTTGGGTCGACGTATTCATAATC
>CAZWPR010000013.1:0-46077 GCA_964636135.1 uncultured Polynucleobacter sp. | reverse complement strand
CAGCAATGCCATCGAGCCCTAACTTACGCGCTTGAAACGCCCCTACTCCTGCCGCAATAAAAATGGTTTTGCTAATAAAGGATTGGCCTGCGGTAGTGCGAATAAAAAAACGGGAATCGTCTTCTTGTCTCAGCTCCATCACCGCTTGACCTAGGTGCATCGGCGGATTAAAGGGGGCAATCTGCTGCAGGAGGTTATGGGTTAGCTCACGACCGGTACAAACCGGTATGCCTGGAATGTCGTAAATGGGCTTATTGGGGTATAGCGCTATGCACTGGCCACCAGCTTCTGGCAATGCATCAATAATATGAGCCTGTATTTCGAGTAAACCTAATTCAAATGCTTGAAACAAACCAGCTGGACCGGCGCCAATAATGACGGCATCGGTTTCAATTGCCTGCACAGCAGCCTCGTTTGGATTGAATGCAATCCATTACATCTGCTTTACTTGACGAGTTGATCTAGTTTGGCGGTAACGTCTTTCCACTCATCTGCATCGGGCAGGGCAGCCTTGGATTTGGTGATGGATGGCCAGCCTTGCGCTAGATCCAAATTCATTTTGATGAATGCTTGCTGATCGCCGGGCACATCATCTTCAGCATAAATCGCATTGACTGGACACTCAGGAACGCAGACGGCGCAATCGATGCACTCATCGGGATCAATCACTAAAAAGTTCGGTCCTTCGCGAAAGCAATCAACCGGACAGACATCAACGCAGTCGGTATATTTGCAACGAATACAGGCTTCAGTAACAACGTAGGTCATGGCATTTAACGGGTTGGATAGCGAAAAGGACCAGAAGCAAGCAGCCAACAAGGGATGACATAGCAACTAGCGTATTGGCCCATTTTAGCCGAATTGCCTCTTTTTCTAAGAAAGACCCATTTGGCTTGGTGTAAAGTGCCAAGAATGAACACCACCTCAAAACCCAAAATCCTTGTCTCCAGAGCTATTTTCCCTGAGGCGCTGGCTGAGCTAGAACAATCCTTTGATGTCATCTCCAATCAGGCGGATGTCGTGATGACCCCAGAAGCCCTTGCCTCCCAGTTGGCCAGTGTTTCTGCTGCATTGGTCACGGGCAGTGAGCGCATTGATGCCAAAGCCCTTGCCCAGGCCAAAGGCCTGAAGATTGTTGCCAATATTTCGGTGGGGTATAACAATTTTGATGTGCCTGCGATGACGGCTGCTGGGGTGATGGCAACGAATACCCCTGATGTGCTCACGGATACAACCGCAGACTTTGGTTTTGCATTATTGATGGCAACCGCGCGTCGCGTAACGGAGTCCGAGCGTTGGATTCGGGACGGTAATTGGAATCAGTGGTCGATTGTCACCAATCCCTTAGGAATGGATATCCACCACACCACGCTTGGCATTATTGGTATGGGCCGCATCGGTCAAGGTATTGCCAAGCGCGCATTGGGCTTTGGCATGAATGTGATTTATCACAATCGCAGTCGCTTGCCCGAAGCCGATGAAAAAGCCTGCCAAGCGCGCTATGTCGATAAAGAAACCCTGCTCAAGGAAGCCGATCACGTTATTTTGGTGCTGCCCTATTCGGCCGAGAGTCATCACACGATTGGCGCAAAAGAAATTGCCTTAATGAAGCCTACCGCAACGCTGGTGAACATTGCCCGTGGCGGTATCGTGGATGATGTGGCGTTGGCTGCGGCATTGAAAGCCAAGACCATCTTTGCGGCGGGCCTCGATGTATTTGAGGGCGAACCCAAAGTGCATCCGGATTTATTGGCCTGTTCGAATATCGTGCTGGCGCCCCATATTGCTAGCGCTACTGAAAAAACACGTCGTGCAATGGTAGCGCTTGCAATTCGAAATGTTCGGGCTGCACTGGCAGGCGATAAACCGCCAAGCCTGATTAATGCAGAGGTATTTGCGAAGTAAAGTGAGGGCGTTACTGCGCTGTTACTAGCAAAACCTCAGAAAAATTTAATCGGTTTCGATTTCATCGGGCAATTCGCGCAGGGCAAGTTCAATGCCGCCGAACTTGTCGGCTACCCAGTTGTAGACTTTGCAGGCAATCCATAGCAAGCCAAAACCAAGAAGGGCATTCAGAATTAATGCTGACACAACGGTAAACCCGGGAATGGATCCGTCGCGCACAAATGCCACAAACAAAGCTAATAAAACGATCGGAACCGAGAAGCAGAGGTAGACCAAAACCAAGGTTTTGGCGGTATGCAGCGGGTCTAAATAGACAATTTCTTTTTTCGTGAATTTCATAATTGCTGCAATCTTAAAGCAGTCCCTCAAAAAGCACCACACTTACCAGGTCGCCCGCCGCAATATTGCCTTGCTCGTGGCCCAAAACAATGAAGCAGTTGGCCTCACTCATTGAGCGCAAGATACCCGCGCCTTGACTGCCAGTGACCCGAACCTGCGCCCTGCCATCAGGACCGATTTCTAAAATGCCCCGTTGGTATTCGGTTCTGCCCGGCTTTTTACGAATCGCTGCCGATGCAATGGCCTGGGTCAGTGGCGGCCTGAGTTGGGTTGCGCCGCTCAGCTGCAACAATGCAGGTTGAACAAATTGATAGAAAGTCACCATGACTGCAACAGGGTTGCCAGGCAAGCCAAAAAATAGAGTGTTATGCGGGGGATTTTGATTGGGAACGGGCTTCAATGTGCCAAAGGCTATTGGCCGCCCAGGGCGCATGGCAATTTTCCAAAAGCCCACATCCCCCAATTCTTGCATGACCTGTTTGGTGAAGTCAGCCTCGCCAACCGAGACCCCGCCCGAAGAAATGATCACATCTGCCGTTAAGGCCGCCTGTGAAAAGGCGGTCTTTAATGCCAGTGGATCGTCTTGAATGATTCCGCAATCGAGCACATCCAGACCTAGGCGATTGAGTAAGCCCATCAGGCTGTAGCGATTACTGTCATAAATACTGCCAGAGTCTAGGGCTGCTCCCAGGGGCCGCAATTCATTGCCCGACGAGAGGATGGCTACCCGCAATTTGCGTTTTACCGTCAGCGTATGAATGCCGAGTGATGCGGCCAAGCCTAAATCCGACGGCCTTAGAATGCGTCCTGCCGCAATCGCCACAGAGCCTTGCGCCAAATCTTCTCCGCGCAGGCGGCGATTTTCACCAGTCGACACTGCACTCGTTTCAAATTGAATGCGCTCAATGCCATCGGCAGCAAGGGGAAGTTTTTGCGTCATCTCCTGCGGTATGACGGTATCGCATTGACTAGGCATCAATGCTCCCGTCATGATCTTCAGGCATTGGCCTGCTGCGAGCGAACCGGTAAACGGAGTGCCTGCAAAAACGGTACCCACAACCATCAGTTGAGTGAGGGGGCCACTACTGAGTTCTGCTCCCCGAAAGGCAAAGCCATCCATCGCTGAGTTGTCAGCAGCGGGTACATTAATCGGTGATAACACATCGCTTGCCAAAACGCGATTGAGACCTTGATCGAGTGAAACCGATTCAGTCTCAGCAACTACACCTGTGCGGAGTAATTGATCTACGAGATCAGAAATAGCCGCGCGAGCTTCTTCGACTGTGAGCCCAGTGCTGAGTAAGTGCGGAGCATTGGGCGATAGGGGTGAGGAGCTCATCGTTGAGGATTCTAAAATAGAATTCAGTTTGAAGCGTGTAAGACTTGCTCTAAGGCCTGCAACTCTTCTGGCGTATTGGTGTTAGCAAAAGCCGCTTCATCGGCAAAGACAACGGTGCTCGAGGGCAGGGCTTCAAACCAGCGATCAATTTTGCGCCCGCCTTGACCTAAAAATTGTTGAAGGGATTGCTGAACGCTGCGGCGCATCAGGCAAAAAACTGGCTGAGCCCAGCTTGTGCCGTCTTGATCGATGCTGGAGGCATACACGAGATCGGATTGCGTGGAAATCATGTTCTCCAGTAGCTGCTTGCTTAAACTGAGAGGAAAGACCGGCGAGTCACAAGGTACCGACAGAAGGTATTCGGTTTTGCAGTCCTCGAGGCCCGCCGCAAAGCCAGCAAGCGGACCGGCGAAATCAGGGTAATCATCGGCTATGACAGCATGACCATATTGCGCATAGCGATCATGATTACGATTGGCATTAATCAGGATCGTTGTGACTTGAGGACTTAATCTGGCAATGGCATGCTCTATCAATGGTTTTCCCATGAAAGAGACTAAGCCTTTGTCGATACCACCCATTCGCTGGGCGCGACCGCCTGCCAAAATGAGGCCGGTAATCTCAGCATGCGCAGTCATTAGCCACCAATGTAGGACATCTCTACTTTGTGTGCCGAGCGCCCAAGCTCTGCTGTTGCTTGGCCACGGATTTCAGAGTAGTTATCGTTACGTACAGACCAGGTACCCATGATGGCATTGGCGATTTCTAAATCGCTGCAACCAGAACGCAACATGGTCTTGAAGTCATAACCTTGACTGGCAAATAAGCAGAGGTAGAGTTGACCGTCCGTCGAAATGCGGGCGCGACTGCACTCATGGCAAAAGGTTTGGGTCACGCTGGAAATAACACCGATTTCACCGGCGCCATCGAGGTAGCGCCAGCGCTGTGCCACTTCACCAGCATAGTTGGCCTCGATTGGCTCTAGTGGATACAGCGCATGAATACGCTCAATCACTTCTTTGGAAGGCAAGACCTCTTTCATATCCCAACCATTCGAACTGCCGACATCCATAAACTCGATGAAACGCAAGGTGACGCCAGTGTTACGAAAGTGACTCGCCATCGCAATGATCTCTTGATCATTCCTGCCTTTTTTTACCACCATATTGACTTTAATTGACTCAAAGCCGGCTTCTTGAGCCGCAGTAATGCCGTCCAGTACATCGCTAACCGGAAAATCCACGTCATTCATTTTTTTAAAGATGGCATCGTTCAAACCATCTAAGCTAATGGTGAGGCGATGTAAGCCGGCTGCCTTGAGTTGCGCCGCCTTTTTTCGTAACAGGCTACCGTTGGTGGTGAGTGTTAATTCCAGGGGGTTACCATCCGGTTTTTTAATCTCTGCCAGCATCGCGATTAAGATTTCTACATTCTTGCGAAGCAATGGCTCGCCACCCGTCAAGCGAATTTTTTCAACGCCAAGCGATGCAAAAATGACCGTGAGGCGTGTCATCTCTTCAAAGCTCAGCAGCGCACTTTGTGACAGGTAAGGATAGTCCTGATCAAACACCTCCTTAGGCATGCAGTAGGTACAACGGAAGTTGCACCGGTCTGTCACTGAAATCCGTAAATCACGTAAAGGACGTCCACGCAAATCCACTGACCGGCTCGTGGGAGTGGCCAAGGTGGAAGGCACTACAGGGGGAAGGCCCTTGCCTTCATCGATGCGGATGGGGATAACGCGTTCAACCATGGCTCAATTATGGCGGTGATTGGAATAGGGCGCTTAATTAAACAAAACCCCAATAAAGGGGCTTTGTTTGTTTAGATTTCTCTCGGCACCGATTTTTCCTGCCCGCCGGTTTCGATCAGAACCATGGGGCCCTGAGGAAGTGCGACTGGTGGCTTGGGTTCACGTACAACCCGCATTGGGGCTGGCTCTGCTTGGATCTGGGTTTGGACTTCAGCCAATTTAGCGGTGTCTGTACCAACCCAAACCATGCCTGCGGATTCGATGACCTGCTGCAGTGGCTTCTCTTCGAGTGGGGTGAAAGCCACTTTGGGTAGCTCAGGCACTGGAGCCGAAATCACAGGCTCCACTACTGCCGCCGGTTTTACCGTTGCAGTTGCTGCGGGTACGAAACTGGCTGCAGCAGATTCGGAGGGTTGCTGAGCTACGCCGTTATTACGCTCACCCTGATTACGCTCGCTGTTATTGGAGCGTGGTGGGCGCGATCCGCGACCGCCCGATTGAGGGCTTGCCTTGCGAGCAGTAAAGCTAGCAGTCAATTCACTTGTAGGAATGGTTGCTGATGCTCCAGCCATACCGGATGGGGGCCACGCGCCACCAGCAGAGTAGCTCGTAATCACCGTTGTATTTGCTTCAGGAGCGCTTTCATTACGCTCGGTGCGTTGCCCCCGACCACGACCACGTCGATTGCGACCGCGACCCCGGCGTTCATCACTACCCTCCGCTGCTGAATTGCTATCACCGGTGGATGGAGCATCGCTTGGCTTGGCAATTGAAGCATCTGCATCAGTGCGCACTACTTCAGGGCGCTCGGTGCGGCCATTGCGATTGCGACCACGACCCTCTTGGCGGGGTTTTGCTTCACGTGCACCCTCGGTATTCGAGGCGGCATCTGGAGTTGCACCTGCTGGCCGCTCGCCGCGCTCGCTGCGTTCGCCGCGACGTCCACGATTGCGTCCACCACGCTCACCACCATTGCGATTACCGTCGCGACCCTGAGCATTGCGGCCGCGCGGAGCAGGAGCTGCTGGTTTCACTTCAGGTTCACTAGAGGAGAACAGTTTTTTGATAAAGCCAAAGAAACCGCCCGAGCTGGATTGCGTATCCGCAGTCGCGGTGCGCGCTGGACGTGGCTGAGTAACTGGCGCAGGTTGGCTTGGAGTAATGCCTTTGACAGCAGCCTCAGGACGGGCTTTGACATCACCTTCTTTGCGGCTTACTACCGTATCGGCTTCGAGTTCACGCGCGGCTTCTTCAGCCATAACGTAACTGGCTTTTTGATCGTCGAGGCGAACATCGTCATGGCGCAAGCGCTCTAGTTTGTAATGTGGTGTTTCCAAATGCTTGTTTGGAATCATCAAGACATTGACTTTGAAACGGCTTTCGATCTTAATTACTTCAGCGCGCTTTTCATTCAAGAGGAAGGCGGCGACTTCTACTGGAACCTGCGTATGAATCGCGGCCGTATTTTCTTTCATGGCCTCTTCTTGAATAATCCGTAAGACTTGTAATGCGGACGATTCGGTATCGCGAATGTGCCCTGTGCCATTACAGCGTGGGCAGGCAACGTGGCTACCTTCGGATAAAGCAGGGCGCAAACGTTGGCGTGACATTTCCATCAGGCCAAATTTAGAAATCTTGCCCATCTGAACGCGAGCACGATCGTGACGCAGGGCATCACGCAGGCGATTTTCGACATCCTTTTGACTCTTGCTCGATTCCATATCGATGAAGTCAATCACAATCAGACCGCCAAGATCGCGTAAGCGTGCTTGGCGTGCAATCTCATCGGCTGCTTCAAGGTTAGTCCGTGTAGCAGTCTCTTCAATATCCGATCCGCGGGTAGCGCGTGCGGAGTTGACATCGACCGAAACCAAGGCTTCGGTATGGTCAATCACAATCGCGCCGCCAGAAGGCAGGGGGACAGTGCGGGAGTACGCCGTCTCAATTTGGTGCTCAATCTGGAAACGCGAAAAGAGTGGAACATCGTCTTGGTAACGTTTAACGCGCGGTAAGTTATCCGGCATGACGACCGACATAAAGGCTTGCGCCTGCTCAAAAATGTCGTCAGTATCGATCAGGATTTCGCCAATATCGGGCTGGAAGTAGTCACGAATCGCACGAATAACGAGGCTGGACTCCAAATAAATCAAGAGTGGCGCGGAATTACCTTGGGCTGCTTCATCAATAGCCTTCCACAACTGCATCAGGTAACTTAAGTCCCACTGTAATTCAGTAGCGTCACGGCCAATACCGGCAGTACGGGCAATGATGCTCATGCCATCGGGGATTTCAAGCTGAGCCATGGCCTCGCGTAATTCCTGACGATCTTCACCCTCAATGCGGCGCGATACGCCACCGCCGCGGGGGTTATTTGGCATTAATACCAAGTAGCGGCCGGCTAGAGATACAAAAGAGGTGAGTGCCGCGCCTTTTTGGCCGCGCTCCTCTTTTTCCACCTGAACAATGATTTCTTGGCCTTCGCGTAAGGCTTCTTTAATAGTGGCATTGCGTACATCCACCCCATCTTTAAAGTAGGTTCTGGCTACTTCTTTAAATGGCAGGAAGCCATGGCGTTCTTCGCCATAATTGACAAAACACGCTTCGAGCGAGGGCTCAATGCGTGTAATAACACCTTTGTAAATATTGCCTTTGCGTTGTTCGCGACCGGCAGCTTCAATATCAATATCGATTAATTTTTGACCATCGACGATGGCGACTCTCAACTCTTCTTGTTGAGTTGCATTAAATAACATGCGTTTCATAACATTCTCCTATGGGGGAGGATGTCGCTGCGCGGTGCGGTCGGGGACAGAGTTGGCGCCATCATGGGGATGTATTCCCAAGTGGCTTTACGAGTGTGGAACAAGCTTTTGCCTAGCGCTGAGCCGGGCTTTAACCGATCTTAAGGGTATGAAGGTCGGTGCCACACTGGACACTCGCCGCAGAGACCTCCTTAAGGCCATCAATGCAGGCGCGTGCCTGAAAACTGTCTTCTAATCGCGGGTCGCGGCAAACGGCACACCTACCCTGCGCCTCATTAAAACGGGAGAGGGGCAACCCCGGGAGTCTTTTTAAGGGCGACTCCAAGCTCCACGATGAATTTCTGCATCGGGCCAATTAATTGGCTAGTGCCTTGATTATACGGTAGAAGTAGATTGACAATCAGGGTATTCTTAGTTTCTTTGCTATTTTGGCGAAGAAAACACGCCATGACTAAATCCGACCCTATTCCTAGCCCAAGCGCTCCAAAAGCAGCTGCACAGGTGCTATTTCAGACGATTGGACCAGAAGAGGCTGGGCAACGCCTGGATAACTACCTCCTGAAATGGGCTAAAGGAGTTCCCAAGAGCCACCTCTATCGCATCATTCGCTCAGGCGAAGTTCGGGTGAACAAGAAACGCGCAGAGCCGACTACCCGCCTAATGGAAGGGGATTTAATTCGCATTCCGCCGGTACGCTTGGCCGCTCCCGATCGTGGACCCGCTGAAAATGCATTTAAAGACCAATCGCGGGCCCAGCTCTATTCCGCCAAAATGCCGATTTTGTTCGAGGATGAGGCATTGCTGATTGTGGATAAGCCCTCAGGCCTCGCAGTTCATGGTGGATCTGGTATTTCCTTAGGCGTGATTGAAACCCTGCGGATGACGCGGCCCGAGTTGCATTTTCTGGAACTCGTGCACCGGCTTGATCGCGACACCTCCGGCGTGTTAATGCTGGCGAAAAAGCGCAGCGCCCTCGTTGAATTACATCGGCAGATTCGGGAGGGCCTGACGGATAAACGCTATTACTTAGTAACGCATGGCCAGATCACACTCGCAAGCCCAACGGTGCAATTGAAGTTTCCCCTGCATAAATACTTGCTGGCCAATGGTGAGCGCAGAGTAAAAGTGGATCCGCAAGGATTACCTAGTCATACATCCCTTCGGGTGATCGAAGTCTATGAGCGGGGCGAGGATCGGGTGAGTATGGCTGAAGCCCAATTAAAAACGGGTCGCACCCACCAAATTCGAGTGCACTTGCAAAAAATAGGACATCCCATTTTGGGGGACGATAAATACGGCATTGATGACGAGGATCGCCGGCTAAAACCTAAACGGCTCTTATTACATGCCCATCTTGCCGGATTCATCCATCCACGCAGTGGAGAAAAGATGCGGATCGAGTCGCCCTTGCCGTCAGACTTTACCGCCTTTCTCAAGGGATTTCACCCAATCAAGCCAGAAACGGTATAGTGATTTCTCGATATTTATCTAGGTCCCCAGCAATGCCGCAAGTCGAGTCATCTCCTAAAGTAAGTCATAGCAAAGACCAAGAACGGCGCTATGAGCTGATTGTGTGGGACTGGGATGGTACCATCATCGACTCCACTCCGACGATCGTGTTTTGTATCCAGCAGGCTTGTCGTGATCTTGGCTTTCCAGAGCCGGACGACTCTTTAGCAAGTTCAGTGATCGGATTGGGCATTCAGGATTCACTGCGTCGGGCAGTGCCATGGATTGAGCCGGTGCATTTCCCCAAATTAGTGGATCGTTTTCGCCACCATTATTTAGCGCGTGATCATGACCTGCATCTATTTGGTGGTATTCGTGAGCTGCTAGAGGAACTGCGTGCTGTCGGTTTTCGTCTGGGTGTAGCAACAGGCAAATCGCGCGTTGGTTTGGATCGGTCATTGACTCACCATGGCCTTGGCCATCTGTTTGATGAAACACGTACTGCCGATGAATCGTTTTCAAAACCGCATCCTGGTATGTTGCTTGAACTTTCCGATGTGCTGCAGGTGCCGGTACGTCGAATGTTGATGGTGGGGGATACCACCCATGATTTGCAAATGGCAATCAATGCGGGCGTGGATGGAGTTGCTGTCACCTACGGCGCTCATCCGCTCGATACCTTACAAACGACCGATTCGCTGGGCTATGTGCACAGCGTGCCAGAGCTCAGCAATTGGCTTAAACAAAATACCTACCTTGATTTGGTTGCCGCAAAACCCGCATAAGGATTACACATGGAACACGAAAAAAATTGGGAGCGTCAAGCGCTTGAACACCTGCTTTTAGAGAATTTAAAAGAGAGTCGAAAAGCGCGGCGTTGGAAAACTCTATTGCGGGTTCTTTCATTGATTTTGATTGTTGGTCTTCTTTTGCAAGTATTCGATGTGCGTCCTTTTGGCGACAGCTTTGGTACAGAGCGTCATACGGCGATGGTCAGCATCGAAGGAGAAATTAGTACAAATGCTATTGCTAACGCTTTGGATGTTGGATCTGCGTTGCAGGCCGCCTTTGAAAATGACAACAGCGTTGGCGTGATTCTGCGCATCAATAGTCCTGGCGGTTCACCTGTGCAAGCAGGGATTATTAATGATGAGATTCGGCGCTTGCGCGCGCTGTATCCGAATAAGCCACTGCATGTGGTGGTGGAAGATATCTGCGCTTCCGGCGGTTATTACATTGCGGTTGCGGGCGATCAAATTTTGGTGGATAAAGCCAGCATTGTGGGTTCGATCGGGGTGGTGATGGATAGCTTTGGCTTTACTGGATTGATGGACAAGCTCGGCATCTCACGCCGTATGATTACGGCGGGCTCCAACAAGGGCATGCTCGATCCGTTTAGCAAGGAAGATCCCAAGCAAGTTGAAATGGTACAAACCATGCTCAATGAAATTCACCAGCAATTTATTGCCGTGGTGAAAGCAGGCCGTGGTGATCGCCTCAAAGACAATCCTGATTTGTTTTCTGGTCGTGTGTGGAATGGCGAACAAGCGGTCAAGTTGGGTCTTGCCGATGGTTTTGGTACGGTCGATACGGTCGCTCGCGATGTTTTTAAAGCGCCCAATATTCTTGACTACACCATGAAAGAAAACTTTGCCGAACGGGTTGCGAAACGCTTTGGCGCCGAGATGGGCGCAGCAGCTGGTAAAGCGTTGGTGAAGTCGGGCGATATTAAATAAGTTTTAGTGCGACAGCAGTAAAAAGACGCATGGCCGATTTTGTAAGGTAGTGTAGGCTGCCTCGCTGGCGAATAGTTTCTTCCAGTCTGCAAGTGCCATGCTTCTGATTTCTTCTGTGGGCAGACTCAAGTCAAGCGCCAGGCATAGGTATGTTTGTGGTGCAAGGGCTTGCAGGCAACTCGCCATCATGGCTGCGTTGCGATAGGGTGTTTCGATCCAGAGCTGGGTTTGCTGCAACTTGCGTGACTCCGATTCCAATTGCTTGAGGCATGCAGTGCGCTCGCCGCCATCTTGCGGCAGATAGCCCTGAAATGCGAAACGCTGCCCATTTAGTCCGCTCGCCATTAAAGCCAAGAGCAAGGAGCTTGGGCCAATCAGCGGTTTAACGCAGGCACCTAGTCGATGCGCTGCCCACACCAACTCCGCTCCAGGATCGGCTACTCCAGGCACGCCGGCCTCAGACATCAGGCCAATATCGATGCCACGCAGCAAAGGCTCGAGGAGCGCTTCCGGTTTAATTTTGTCGCCGTACTTGGCATTACGCGCAGCACCGCGCCATTCGGTCATCTGCATTTCTTGTATGGAGCATGCCAAAGGTGCAAGGCTATCCATCGACTTTAATAAGGCACGCGCTGTTTTAGCGTCTTCGACAATCCAATGCGTGAGTTGCGATGCGCAGCGCATGGTTTCGATTGGCATGACATGGGGAAGTTGCGCTGAGCGCGCATCATCGCCCAAGGTATTGGGCACTAAATAAAGGGTTCCTAGCTTAGGCGTAGTCTTCATCGCAGATCATTTCTTGAGGGAGGAATTTCAAAACCAGCATCCCGCAGCAGCGCAGTTAATGCAATCAAGGGGAGACCAATGAGCGCCGTAGGATCATCTGAGCGAATGGATTCCAGTAAAGCAATACCCATACCCTCACACTTAGCGCTTCCCGCGCAATCATAGGGCTGCTCTATATTTAGATAATTGATCAGAGTGGCATCAGGCAGATCCCGAAATCGAACCTCGGTGGCGACATTCATGGCGACAGAATGATCTGCTCGCATTAGGCAGACAGCGGTATGGAAGAGCACAGTCTGGCCGCGCATGCGCTGCAACTGTGAAAGTGCATTGTCAAAATTACCTGGCTTGCCAATCGCCTCCCCGTGGAGATCGGCTGCTTGGTCTGAACCGATAACCCAGGTATTCGGATGAAGCTTTGCAATGGCTACTGCTTTTGCAATTGCGAGCCGCATTGCCATAGCGGCAACCTCTTCATTTGGAAGGGGGCGCTCATCCACCTCGGGCGAAATAGCCTCAAAAGGTAAGCCCAGGCGCGCCAAAAGGTCGCGACGGTAAATGGAGCTGGAAGCCAAAATCAGCGGATGTATTTGTAAGTTACCCATGCAGCAAGCGTACCTTCATTTAGACTAAGAGCATGAATCGTAATCCCGTTCCGCCCTCACTGACCCTGCCCACCGAGCCGAAAGCGCTGCGCTCAGTCAACCTGTTAGTCCCTCAGACCTACTCTGGGAGCGGGTTTTTAGCACTGGATGACTTGCCGCGAGTCGCTTTAGAGGCCGCCGCACGTTCCCCAGATGATGGCTTTGAATGGGCGGTACAGACCTTTTTTGATGGGGTCGTAGGCGGTGAGCCCCGACTCAAAATGAATTTAAGCCTGAAGGGCCAGATGCACCTCATTTGCCAGCGGTGCATGCAACCCTGCTTGGTTGAGATCGAGGAATCGCGCCAGTTCGTGTTTTTTGCGAATGAAGCCCTGGCGGATGCCTTTCCAATGGAGGATGACGCACTTGAGCCCCTGGTGGCGAGTTCGCAGTTTGATCTGCTAGAAACCATTGAAGATGAGATTTTGCTTTCCTTGCCGCTGATTCCAAAGCATCCCTTGGGAGCATGCAAGGCAGCTGCCGCAGGGCCCAAGGTAGATGAGCTTGCCATCCAGGACGAGGCCGATAAAAAAGCCGATAATCCCTTTAACATATTGAAAAATATGAAGAAAAAAGAGTAAATCGAAGTACTAGATCAGCCAATTAACGGCTTTAATTCCACTTTAGTGCCCTGGTTTTGGGCGCTTTCTATGTTAGAATCCTCTATTGCTTAGGAGTTCAATATGGCCGTCCAACAAAACAAAAAATCCCCTTCCAAGCGTGGCATGCACCGTGCACACGACTTTTTAACTGCACCCGCTACTGCTGTTGAGGCGACTACTGGTGAGGCGCACTTGCGTCACCACATCTCCCCAAACGGCTACTACCGTGGTCGCAAAGTAGTTAAAACCAAGAACGATTAATTCCTCGAATCACCTGATCGAAGCGGCTTGATCCAATTAAGCCGCTTTTTTCTTAAAACCGATTTGCCGCAATGACCGAACCCAAGAGTGTGACTCTCGCAGTCGATGCCATGGGCGGAGATCACGGTATTTCGATCACTGTTCCCGCAAGCTGCGCTTTTTTAGCCAGCCACTTGGATGCCAAAATCACCTTAGTCGGAAATGTTGATGCCATTGAGCAAGCCTTGAGCGAGCTCGGCGATGTTCCGCGTGATCGCATTCAAATTGTTGCAGCCACCGAAGTAGTCTCAATGGACGATTCCATTGAGGTTGCTTTGCGCCGTAAAAAAGATTCATCGATGCGGGTTGCAATTGAGCAGGTTAGGGATCAAAAAGCCGATGCCATTATTTCTTCTGGCAATACTGGCGCCTTGATGGCCATCTCGCGATATGTCTTAAAAACCCTAGATGGCATTGATCGTCCAGCAATTGCAACGGGCATGCCAAACGAACTCGGTGGAGCTACTACCGTTTTAGATCTTGGTGCTAACGCCGATTGTGAACCCTTGCACTTAATGCAATTTGCACAGATGGCGGACGTGATGGTGCGGGTTGTCGAAGGAAAGCCAAGCCCAACCATCGGCTTACTCAATATTGGCGAGGAAGTGATTAAAGGCAACGAGGTTGTCAAACTCACGGGTGAGTTATTGCGTGCCAGCAATCTCAACTTTTATGGCAATGTTGAGGGCAATGATATTTTTAAGGGCACAACGGATATCGTAGTCTGCGATGGTTTTGTCGGTAATGTGGTCTTGAAGGCTAGCGAAGGATTGGCAAAAATGATGAGTGGCTTAATTCGCCAGGAATTCAGTCGATCATGGCTAACAAAAATAATGGCCATGTGCGCCATGCTGCCGCTGATGCGGGTTCGCAAGCGAGTCGACCACCGGCGTTACAACGGCGCCGTTTTGTTGGGTCTGCGCGGATGCGTGATTAAAAGCCATGGCTCCGCAGATAGTTTCAGTTTTGGTTTTGCGCTGGAGCGGGCATATGAAGCAGCCAAAGGCAATATGGTGGAACGCATTGCCGAGGCATTTGCAATGAGGACGCCAGCATGACAATCCATTCCCGTATTGCCGGCACCGGCAGTTATTTGCCAGCGCTGCGCCTAAGCAATGAAGACCTGGTAGTGCGTCTGGCAAAGTCTGGCCTAGAGACCAGTGACGAGTGGATTAAGACGCGCAGTGGTATTGAGGCGCGCCACTTTGCAAGCGATAGCGAGCTCACCAGCGACCTTGGTATGAAAGCGGCGCAAGCTGCAATGGCAAACGCTAATTGCACTGCTGCTGATCTGGATCTAATTATTTTGGCCACCTCCACGCCAGACCATTTGGGCGGCTTTCCGAGTACCGCGTGCGTAATTCAAGATAAGCTGGGCGCCCACCATGGCTGTGCCGCCTTTGATGTGCAAGCCGTATGCGCCGGATTTATGTATGCCATGGCGGTTGCCGATGCCATGATTCGAACTGGTAGCTATCGCAAGGTATTGGTAATTGGCGCCGAAGTGTTTTCCCGTATCTTGGATTTTCAAGATCGCACTACCTGCGTCTTGTTTGGTGATGGTGCAGGCGCAGTAGTTTTGGAGGCCAGCAGTGCGCCAGGCATCTTGGCCAGCGCCTTGCATGCCGATGGAAGCCAGCGCGGCATTTTGTGCGTTCCTGGCCGAGCTGTCAGCGGTGGCATTACAGGATCGCCGTTTATGACCATGGATGGCCAGGCTGTGTTTAAGCTTGCCGTCAAAGTGCTCGAGCAAGTTGCCCATGAGGTACTCGATCATGCAAACCTCAAACCCGAACAAATTGATTGGCTCGTGCCACACCAAGCCAATATTCGGATCATGGAAGGCACAGCCCGCAAAATGGGTATGTCGATGGATAAAGTAATTGTGACCGTTTCGGAACATGGCAATACATCGGCTGCATCGATTCCACTCGCGCTCGATGCGGGTGTGCGATCAGGACAAATTCAGCGCGGTCAACATCTCTTACTTGAGGGTGTGGGCGGTGGTTTTGCCTGGGGCGCGGTCGTCCTAAAATATTAATTCAGCGAATCTTTGGAATTTTTCATATGACATTTGCATTTGTTTTTCCGGGTCAAGGCTCCCAGTCAGTAGGAATGCTCAACACCATTGCCGATCGTCCTGAAGTGCGTGCCACGATTGAAGAGGCATCTGATGCCTTAGGCGAAGACATTGGTAAGTTAATTTCCGAGGGTCCTGCTGAGGCCTTATCGCTCACTACCAATACACAACCCGTCATGCTAACTGCGGGCATTGCGTTTTACCGCGCTTGGTTAGCCGCTGGCGGACCTAAGCCTGCAGTGATGGCTGGGCATAGCTTAGGCGAGTACTCCGCCTTGGTGGCATCCAATGCATTGGCATTCAAAGATGCGGTGCCTTTGGTGCGCTTTCGTGCGGAAGCAATGCAAAGTGCAGTCCCCGTTGGTACTGGCAGCATGGCAGCGATCTTGGGTTTGGATGATGCTACTGTCGTGGAGGTTTGCCGCGCAGCAAGTCAGGCTGCGGGTGGAGTTGTGGAGGCTGTGAATTTCAATGCTCCTGGGCAGGTCGTGATTGCGGGTGCTAATGCCGCAGTGACCAAGGCCTGTGAATTGCTGAAAGAGGCAGGTGCAAAGCGCGCCTTACCGCTGCCGGTGTCAGCACCATTTCATTCATCGCTGTTGCAGCCGGCCTCGGAAAAACTAAAAACGTATTTTGAAAACCTACTGATCGCTACTCCAGAAATTCCGGTGATTAACAATGTAGATGTCACCATCCTCAGTAGCCCGGCTGACATTAAAGAATCTCTAGTGCGCCAGGCTGCTAAACCCGTACGCTGGCAAGAAATTATTCATGCGATGGCAGGGCAGGGCGTTACGCAGGTATATGAATGTGGCCCCGGCAAAGTTTTGGCAGGCCTGACTAAGCGCATTCATGAGGGCGTCATTGGCCTACCCATTTTTGATGCAGTGAGCTTGAATGAAGCTTTAGAAGCAGTCAAGCAACAATAAGTGTAAGGACTAAAAATGAATCTGGATTTAACAGGACAAATCGCGTTGGTGACTGGTGCCTCCCGTGGTATTGGGCAAGCGATCGCGGATACCTTGATGCAATCGGGCGCCAAGGTCATTGGTACCGCAACCACGGCAGAAGGTGCTACTGCAATTGACGCGCGCTTAAAGGCAAATGGCGGCCGTGGAGTCGCGCTTAACGTCACTGATCCGAAGGCATGCGAGGATATTATTGATTTGATTGTGAAGGACTTTGGCGGCATTCAGATTTTGGTCAACAATGCCGGCATTACCCGGGACCAGCTGGCAATGCGCATGAAGTCGGAAGAATGGACCGATGTGATCGATACCAATTTAAGTGCGGTGTTTCGTTTGTCGCAGGCTGTGTTGCGTCCAATGATGAAGGCGCGCACCGGTCGCATTATTAACATCACGTCGATTGTTGGGCATATGGGAAATCCAGGTCAGGCAAACTACGCGGCCGCGAAGGCTGGGGTATCTGGTATGACCCGGGCCTTGGCTCGCGAAATTGGCAGTCGCAACATTACCGTCAACTGCGTCGCGCCCGGTTTTATTGATACCGACATGACCCGCGCTTTAAGCGAAGAGCAGCAAAATGCGCTTAAGGCGAATATTCCATTGGCCCGCTTGGGCACCCCTGAAGATGTGGCTCAGGCGGTGGCGTTTTTGGCCTCTCCGGCAGCAGCTTATATCACTGGAAACACCCTCCACGTCAATGGTGGCCTGTATTTAGCCTAATTTTTCCAATCTGGAAAGAGGCAGTTCTGCCATGGTTTGTGCCAAACTGCTAAAATCCTCTAATCATTTTTTTACAACCCCTGGGGGACTTAATGGATAACATCGAACAACGCGTTAAGAAGATCGTCGCCGAGCAATTAGGCGTAGCAGAGGGAGACATCAAGAATGAGTCATCCTTTGTTAATGACTTAGGCGCTGACTCGCTTGACACAGTTGAATTGGTTATGGCTTTGGAAGATGAGTTTGGCATTGAAATTCCAGACGAAGAAGCTGAAAAAATTACGACCGTCCAACTCGCAATCGATTTTGCTAAATCAAAAGCCCAGGGTTAATTCCTGAGCTAGGCCCAAGGCTGTGTCTGCAATGAAAAACCAGCGCCGCGTGGTTGTCACCGGCCTGGGGATTATTTCCCCGGTGGGCAATTCAGTTGACACCGCATGGGCTAGCGTCATGAGTGGCAAAAGCGGTATTGCCACCATTACCAAGTTTGACCATACCCCGCTGAGCGTTCACTTTGCGGGTGAAGTGAAAGACTTTAATGTAGAAGAGTATGTCTCGGCCAAAGAAGCCCGGCACATGGATACCTTTATCCATTACGGTATTGCTGCTGGCACCCAGGCAATTCGTGATAGCGGCATCGAAATCACTGAAGAAAATGCAGAGCGCATTGGTGTTCTAGTCGGTTCAGGCATTGGCGGTCTGCCAATGATTGAAGACACCGGCGCTGAATTGTTGGCCCGTGGCCCCCGTCGAATTTCCCCCTTCTTTGTCCCTGGCTCCATCATCAATATGATTTCGGGGCATTTGAGCATTCTGTTTAACCTCAAAGGCCCGAACGTAGCAGCGGTGACTGCCTGTACAACTGGTTTGCACAGCATTGGCTTGGCCGCTCGATTGATTCAGTACGGTGATGCTGACATGATGGTGGCCGGCGGTGCAGAGTCCACTATTTCCGCCTTGGGTGTTGGTGGCTTTGCTGCTGCTCGGGCCTTATCAACCCGCAATGATGATCCAGCCACCGCTTCCCGCCCTTGGGATAAAGACCGCGATGGCTTTGTATTGGGCGAAGGCGCTGGCGTTGTTGTGCTCGAAGAGTATGAGCATGCGCGCGCGCGTGGCGCTACCATTTACTGCGAATTACTCGGCTTTGGCATGAGCGGGGATGCGTATCACATGACCGCCCCCAATATGGATGGACCGAAGCGTTGCATGCAAAACGCGATGCGTGATGCAGGTCTCAATGCAGATCAAATTCAGTACGTGAACGCGCATGGCACCTCAACGCCGCTCGGCGACAAGAATGAGACTGAGGCTATTAAAGCGGCTTTGGGCGATCATGCCAAAAAGGTGGTGGTCAACTCAACCAAATCAATGACCGGTCATTTACTGGGTGGCGCTGGTGGTCTTGAATCCGTTTTTACCATTTTGGCTCTGCACCATCAGAAATCACCGCCTACGATTAACATTTTTAACCAAGATCCTGAATGCGACTTGGATTACTGCGCGAATACCGCGCGTGACGTCAAAATCGACCATGCCATCAAAAACAACTTTGGCTTTGGGGGTACTAACGGTACCTTGATTTTTGGTAAGTTGACCTAATATCTAGTCATCTACCCCTTTTAAGGCCCCTTGGGGCCGCACACAATATGAAAAAGACTGTTTTAGCGGTATTGACTGCCTTGAGTTTAGGTCAGCTTGCGTTTATGCCTGTTTCTGTGGCGCAGCCGGCAAGGGTGTTGGCGCCGGATTTTGCCGATTTGGTCGAAAAGGCTAGTCCTGCCGTAGTCAATATTCGGACAACCGAGCAGCGGGCTGCCGCACAGCAGGCCCAAGGCGGACTTCCCCCTGGCATTCCCGAAGAGCAGGCAGAGTTTTTTCGGCGCTTCTTTGGCGTGCCGATGCCAGGCACCCCTCGGTCTGGCCCATCTCAGCCGGGGCAGCCGCGCGAAGCAGAGCGCGGCGTTGGTTCGGGCTTCATCATTGATTCCAACGGTTTAATTTTGACCAATGCCCACGTGGTCGAAGGCGCCGATAAGATTTACGTCACCCTGACTGATAAGCGGGAATTTACAGCCAAGTTACTGGGCGCAGATAAGCGCACTGATGTTGCTGTACTCAAGATTGAGGCTACGGGTTTACCGAAGCTACCATTGGGCGACTCTTCTAAGTTGCGGGTCGGCGAGTGGGTCTTGGCGATTGGATCCCCCTTTGGGCTTGAGAACACCGTAACTGCTGGAATTGTGTCGGCCAAAAGCCGCGACACCGGAGATTACTTGCCCTTCATTCAGACCGATGTGGCCGTGAATCCCGGCAACTCGGGCGGCCCTTTGATTAATACTGCTGGCCAGGTCATTGGTATTAATTCGCAAATCTTTAGCCGTTCAGGAGGCTATATGGGGATTTCATTTGCTATTCCAATTGATGAGGCGATGCGCGTTGCCGATCAATTGCGTGCGACAGGTAAGTTGGTGCGCGGGCGGATTGGTGTTGCCTTGGGCGACCTTAGCAAAGAAATGGCCGAGACCTTAGGTCTTGGAAGGCCCCGCGGTGCATACGTGCGCAATGTCGAACCCAACGGACCAGCAGCCAGCGGTGGAATCGAAGCCGGCGATGTGATTTTGGCATTCAGCGGGCGCGAGATTAGCAAATCAAGCGATCTCCCACGTATCGTTGGCGAAACCAAGCCAGGCACGAAGGCAACCGTACAGGTTTGGCGTAAGGGTTCGGCGCGTGATCTTTCTGTGGTGGTAGCAGATGCAGAGGCCAGTACAAAAACGGCTGCGGCAAAAAAACCGGATAGCCCAGCATCCGCAGCAACCAGCAATAACCCCTTTGGGCTGGGCGTAACCGAATTGTCTGACGCCAAAAAGCGGGAGCTAAACGTCAAGTCTGGGGTTGAGATTACAAGCCTAGGCGAAGGGGCTGCTGCCCGGTCCGGAATACGTGTGGGGGATGTGATTGTGCGGGTTGGCGATAGCGATGTGACGAGCGTAAAGCAATTCGAGGGCCTCACCAAAGGTTTGGATGCCAATCGGGCTGTGGCCGTGTTTGTGCGCCGTGCAGACAGCACTTTAATTGTCCCGCTGAGGCCGAAAGCCCCTTAATTGGTACAAATACCCCTAGGAAGGGCAAAAGCAAAGGGTTTTAGCCTCAACCAGTACAATTGAGACAAGACAACTTATTGCAGTGCATCATCCTGTGTGCTGCGACAAGGTGTTTTTGCCAATCTAGATAAAACACCATGGATTTAATCCGCAACTTTTCTATCATCGCCCATATTGACCATGGTAAATCGACCCTTGCGGATCGAATTATTCAACTGTGT
Source organism: uncultured Polynucleobacter sp. (assembly GCA_964636135.1). GTDB lineage: Bacteria > Pseudomonadota > Gammaproteobacteria > Burkholderiales > Burkholderiaceae > Polynucleobacter. The sequence continues at coordinate 25,366 of CAZWPR010000013.1, read as the reverse complement.
GGTGGCTTATCCGATCGCGAGATGGAAGCCCAAGTCCTCGACTCCATGGACATTGAGAGGGAGCGCGGGATTACCATTAAAGCCCAAACCGCAGCCCTCAGTTACAAAGCCAAGGATGGCAAAACATATAACCTCAATCTGATCGATACCCCAGGACACGTTGACTTTTCGTATGAGGTGAGTCGCTCACTTTCGGCATGTGAGGGCGCATTATTGGTAGTCGATGCTAGCCAAGGCGTTGAAGCGCAAACCGTGGCCAATTGCTACACCGCCATCGAATTGGGTGTGGAGGTTGTTCCTGTTTTAAACAAAATTGATTTGCCTCAGGCCGATCCAGATCGGGCTAAACAAGAAATTGAAGATGTGATCGGTATCGATGCAACCGATGCATTGACCTGTTCTGCTAAAACTGGTCTTGGTGTTGCTGATGTGCTGGAGGAGATGATCCGACGCGTGCCGCCGCCAAAAGGAAGTCCTTCGGAGCCTTTGCAAGCACTGATTATTGATTCATGGTTTGATAACTACGTTGGCGTCGTCATGTTGGTACGCGTTGTTAACGGCGTTCTCAAACCCAAAGACAAGATTACATTGATGGCCAATGGTTCAACCCATTTAGTTGAGCATGTGGGCGTCTTTAGTCCGAAGTCAGTTGATCGCCCTGACTTAAGCGCAGGTCAGGTCGGCTTCATTATTGCTGGCATCAAGGAATTGAAGGCTGCTAAGGTTGGTGACACCGTAACCCATGCAACAGGGCAGCAGGGCCGAACCCCCGCGAGCGCACCCTTGCCTGGATTTAAGGAAGTGAAGTCCCAGGTCTTTGCAGGTCTTTATCCCGTTGAAGCGAATGAATACGATCAGCTGCGCGAGTCGCTTGAAAAGCTCAAGCTCAATGACGCATCGCTACTCTATGAGCCTGAGGTATCGCAAGCCTTAGGATTTGGATTCCGCTGCGGATTTCTAGGTTTGTTGCACATGGAAATTGTGCAGGAGCGTTTAGAGCGCCAATACGATATGAACTTGATTACCACTGCACCTACCGTGGTGTATCAAGTGCAGCAACGCGATGGCACTCTATTGGTGGTCGATAACCCATCGAAGATGCCAGACCCTTCGAAGATCGAGGCTATTCTCGAGCCAATCGTCACCGTCAATTTATACATGCCGCAAGAATATGTTGGATCGGTGATTACGCTTTGTACCGGTAAGCGCGGTGTGCAAACCAATATGAACTACCTAGGCAGGCAGGTGCAATTGACGTATGAAATTCCGATGGCAGAAATCGTGCTGGACTTCTTTGACCGTTTGAAGTCGGTCTCACGTGGCTATGCCTCAATGGACTACGAGTTTAAAGAGTACCGCGTGGCCGACGTCGTCAAAGTTGATATTTTGATTAACGGTGAAAAGGTCGATGCCTTATCCGTGATCGTGCACCGCAGCAATAGCCAATCGCGTGGCCGTGAGGTGGTTTCCAAGATGCGCGGCATTATTCCGCGACAGATGTTTGATGTGGCGATTCAGGCGGCCATCGGCAGCGGCATAGTCGCGCGCGAAAACGTCAAAGCCTTGCGTAAAAACGTGTTGGCCAAATGCTACGGCGGCGATATTTCGCGTAAGCGTAAGTTACTTGAAAAGCAAAAAGAAGGTAAGAAGCGCATGAAGCAAGTCGGTAACGTGGAGATTCCGCAGGAAGCCTTCTTGGCTATTTTGCAGGTAGACGATAAATGAACTTCGCACTCATACTATTCATCCTGGTGGTGGTTACTGGCGTTGCCTGGGTGGCCGACAAACTCTTCTTTGCACCACAACGCAAAGCAGCAGGCATTACCCGCATGCCCTTGTGGCTTGAGTACTCAGCCAGTTTTTTTCCGGTTATTTGCGCGGTATTTTTTCTGCGCTCATTTTTGATCGAGCCATTTAAGATTCCATCGGGATCAATGATCCCAACGCTACAAATCGGCGATTTTATTTTGGTGAACAAATATACCTATGGCATTCGTTTGCCGGTGATCAACAAAAAGATCGTCGACTTGGGGGACCCCAAGCGTGGTGATGTGGTTGTATTCCGCTACCCACTCGATCAATCGGTTGATTACATTAAGCGCGTGGTTGCGATTCCTGGCGATACGATTACCTACCAAGACAAGCGCATTACGGTGAATGGCCAGCCTTTGGAATATACCGGCGGCGAGAACTATCTAGATCAGGAGAGCATGCGTTACGCCAAGCTCTATACCGAAACCTTTCCGGCTGATTTGGGTGGTAACCGCCATCGTATTTTGAATGATCCTGATCGCCCATCCGGCATGTTTATGCCGGAGCGCTTTCCTGGGATTGAGAACTGCCAATTCTTGCCCAATAGCATGACCTGTAAAGTTCCAGCTGGGCATTACTTCACCATGGGTGATAACCGCGATAACAGTGCTGATTCCCGTTTTTGGGGTTTTGTGCCTGATCAAAACATTGTGGGCCGAGCTTTCTTCGTATGGCTCAATCTGGGCTCTTTGAGTCGCATTGGTGGATTTCAGTAAGCATGAACGCGCGCGCTGCAATTGACCTAGAGCCGCTTCAAGAGCGCCTGGGTTATGTGTTTAAAAAGCCAGAGCTTTTGCAGCAAGCATTAACGCATCGCAGCCATAGCAAGAAAAACAATGAGCGCCTGGAGTTTCTGGGTGACTCTATTTTAAATTGCGTAGTCGCCGAATTGCTGTACGAGCGTTACGCCGATTTAGATGAAGGCGATTTATCCCGTGTGCGTGCCAATTTAGTAAAGCAACAGGCTTTATATGAGATAGCCCAGCTTCTATCCTTGTCGGATTACTTGCGTTTAGGTGAAGGTGAGCTCAAAAGTGGCGGCTTTCGGCGTCCATCCATCTTGGCTGACACATTAGAAGCGGTTGCAGGAGCGGTTTTCCTCGACGGCGGTTTTGATGCGGCTAAATCCAGTTTGCGGAAACTATACTCCGTCATTTTGGCGCAAGTCGATCCCAAGACTTTAGGTAAGGACGATAAGACCTTGCTGCAAGAGTACTTACAAGGCTTTCAGATGCCATTACCTGGCTATACCGTCACTGCGACAACAGGCGCAGCGCACAATCAGCAGTTTGAGGTCGAGTGCGTGATCCAGAGCCTGAAAATCAAGGTAAAGGGATTTGGAGCGTCGCGCAGAGCAGCCGAGCAAGGGGCCGCCAAGTTAGCCTTGCTAGCGATTACCAAGGCCTTGCCCCAAGAAACGCGCAAACCCAAAAAGACTCGCTCGGCGAAGAAGAAAGCGGCAAAGTCGGATACTGCTGAAGAACAGCTAAATTTAAAGTTAAAGGCATAAGCGTGGAAACAGATACACCGTTTCGGTGTGGAACGATTGCTATTGTGGGTAGGCCCAATATGGGTAAATCGACGCTACTCAATGCCTTGGTCGGTCAAAAGATCAGTATCACTTCGCGCAAGGCGCAGACAACCCGTCATCGTATTCTAGGAATTCAGACGCGCGAGCACGCACAATTTATTTTTAGCGATACGCCTGGATTTCAGACGCGCAAAATGAATACCCTGAATCAGGCTTTAAATCGCTCAGTAACTAGCGCCCTCCAGGATGTTGATGTCGCCTGTTTTATTGTCGAGGCCGGCTATTTTGGCGAGGATGATGCCAAAGTGTTGCGTCTCTTGCCCAAAGGTCTTCCCGTCATCCTAGTGCTGAATAAATTGGATTTGTTTGCCAGTCGCTTTGAGTTGCCAGCCGATCGCGATGTGGCCTTATTGGATTTCATGAAAAAAATGGGCCAGGCCTGGAGTGAGATTGGCGGAAGACCCGACCAATCTGAGCAGCATTTCGCGGAAATCATTCCGATGAGCGGCAAGAATCCAACGGACGTGCAGCGTTTACTTGATGTTCTTGAAGAATACTTGCCAGAAGGTGAGGCGCGTTACGATGCCGACACCTTGACCGATCGGAGTGAGCGTTTTCTCGCCGCTGAAATTTTGCGCGAGAAGGTCTTTCGCTTTACCGGCGAGGAATTACCCTATGCAAGCTCAGTGGTGATTGACCAGTTCAAGATGGACGGCACGATGCGACGGATTGCAGCGACCATTTTGGTGGATCGCGATAATCACAAGGCCATGATCATCGGCGATAAGGGCGAGCGTCTGAAAAAGATTTCTACTGAAGCACGTCTGGATATGGAAAAGCTGTTTGATGGCAAAGTCTTTCTAGAGACTTGGGTCAAGGTCAAACGTGGCTGGGCAGATGATCGCGCTGAATTACGGGCACAAGGTTTGGAATAAATGGCATCCACTCGTGTAGCCGATGAACCTGCTTTTGTTTTACACAGCATTCCGTACAAAGAAACGAGCCTGATTTTGGATGTGTTTACCCGGCAATATGGGCGAATGGCTCTTATTGCCAAGGGCGCCAAGCGACCCCATTCTGTATTAAGGCCAGTATTGCAGCGTTTTCAGCCGCTCCTAGTTTCATGGAGCGGCAAGTCAGAACTGCGTACCTTAACCAAGTCTGAGTGGGTGGGCGGCACCCCCGCACTCGTCGGTGATGCACTGCTCTGCGGTTTTTATCTGAATGAATTGCTGGTCAAATTCTTGGCGCGCGAAGATGAATACGAGACTCTTTACGATCATTACATGGCTACCATTTCCGCTTTGGCAGAGATGGATGCCGATAGCAGTCGTTTAGAACAAATCTTAAGACCATTTGAATTAGCTCTACTACAAGAGACTGGCTATGCCGCCGCCTTGGATTATTGTGTTGAAAGCAATGCCTCTCCAATCGAGGCGGAGAAATACGTTTATCAGCCAGAGCGGGGTATTCGTCCATGGCAATCCGATGATCCTGGACATTGGCCTATCTTAAGTGGCCGCGCCTTACTGGAAATGGCTGCCGGTAACTTTTCTGAGGCCGATACCCTATTGGAGAGCAAGCAACTGATGCGCTTCTTGCTTGGCCTTCATTTGCAAGATCAGGTCTTGACGACCCGTCAAATCCTCATTGATCTCAAGAAAATCTAGTACTCTATACCCATGAATACCCTTGAGCTCGGCATCAACATTGATCATGTCGCAACCTTACGTAATGCCCGCGGCACAACTTATCCGGATCCGATTCGAGCTGCGCGCCTGGCAGAAGAGGCGGGGGCGGATTTAATTACATTGCATTTGCGTGAGGATCGACGTCACATTAAAGATGCCGATTTAATAGCATTGCGCCCCTTGATTACAACGCGTATGAATCTGGAGTGCGCTGTTACCCCCGAGATGATTGCGATTGCGTGTCAAATCAAGCCACATGATGTGTGCCTCGTGCCCGAAAAGCGCGAAGAGGTCACCACCGAGGGAGGCCTTGATGTCGCCGGTCATTTTGAGGTGGTTAAACAGGCTACTGCCCAGCTGGTTGATGCAGGCATTCGGGTATCGCTCTTTATTGATCCGGAAGAGAAGCAAATACTGGCTGCCAGTAAGGCGGGCGCTACGGTGATTGAATTACATACGGGTCGCTATGCTGACTTGGCTGGCGATGCGCAAATGCATGAATTAGAACGTATTCGGAGAGCTGCGCAATATGGAAAACAGCTTGGCTTGCGCGTCAATGCTGGTCATGGTCTGAATGAAAACAACGTGAGTCCGATCGCCATGATTGCTGAGTTATCCGAGCTGAATATTGGCCACGCGATTGTGGCTGAGGCGCTCTTTAAAGGTTGGCAACAAGCCATTTTGGATATGAAGGCTTTAATGGTGCGCGCTCGCACCTCTTCCGCCTAGGTATAGCGCCATGATCGTCGGCATTGGTACGGATATTTTGCAAATGAACCGCTTGATCGCTGCATATGATCGAACGCAAGGCCGCTTGGCCGAGCGTATTCTAGGCAAAGAAGAATTGGTAGTCTTTCGTCAGCGTTTAGCGCGCAATCAGAAGCGGGGCATGGCTTATTTGGCTACGCGCTTTGCTGCCAAAGAGGCATTCTCAAAGGCAATTGGCTTAGGTATGCGCATGCCGATGACCTGGCGCTCATTGCAAACCTTAAATGAGCCGAGTGGTAAGCCAGTCACCCATTATTCGGGCCCGCTTGCACTTTTTATGGAAGAGCGTGATTGGCATGCGGAGGTGACGGTGAGTGACGAGCAAGATATGGCCATTGCATTTGTGGTAGTGAGCCACGGTACGCCTATTGTCACCACACACGATCCTAGTAATTACGTTGGCTAGTGAATATAGATCATTTTGTTGATAGCAATTTAGAAATTACGTTCATCCCCTCCCTAATACCTAAAGGAAATCACCGGTGGCATCCACTAATCAACCTGGCCCTATTACCTTAGATGTTGTTGGTTTAGAACTGACTCCAGAGGACTGCCGCCGTATTGAGCATCCTTTAACTGGTGGTGTCATTTTATTTGCTAGAAATTTTACTAACCGCAAGCAGCTCAATGCGCTCACCCGTAGTATTAAAGCGATACGACCAGATATATTGATATCGATTGACCATGAGGGCGGTCGCGTGCAGCGCTGTAAGGTAGATGGATTTACGCATTTGCCTGCCATGCGCAAATTAGGGGAACTGTGGATGCAGGCCCCCAAGAAAAGTAAAACCAGCTATGCCTCGGAGTCTGCGATTATGGCAATGGCTGCGGCAACGGCCTGTGGTTATATTTTGGCAACAGAGCTGCGCGCCTGTGGCGTTGATTTTAGTTTTACCCCGGTATTGGATCTTGATTTCGGTCGTAGCGGAGTGATTGGTGATCGTTCATTTAGTTCGGATCCACAGATTGTATATGCGCTTGCCAAGGCCCTGAACTCCGGACTTCAACTTGCTGGAATGGCTAACTGCGGAAAGCACTTTCCGGGACACGGCTGGGCAGAAGCGGATTCGCATGTCGCGATTCCAGTCGATGAGCGCCCCCTCGATGCCATCTTGCAATGTGATGCGAAGCCCTACGAGTGGCTTGATTTAAGTCTGGCTGCTGTGATGCCTGCCCATGTGATTTACCCCAAAGTAGATCATCTTCCTGCGGGATTTTCTAAGACTTGGTTGCAAACCATTTTGCGACAGCAGTTAGGGTTTGAGGGTGTGATCTTCAGCGATGATTTATCGATGGAGGGCGCTAGCGTTGCTGGTGATGTCGTCAAAGGCGCGGAATTAGCTTTATCTGCAGGCTGCGATGCGGTATTGATTTGCAATCGACCAGATCTTGCAGATCAGTTGATTAATCATCTGAAGGTCTCTAAAGCAAAGCTAGAAAAATCTGCTCATCGTTTAAATCGATTGATGCCAACTTCCGTGGCGATGATGTGGGCAGAGTTACAGACGGAGAAACAGTATCAGCGATCTAAAGCATTGCTTAAGCAGCTGGGCTTAATTAAATAAAACGATAGATTTTTTTAAGATCGTGATACTCTTTTCCATTCAGAAATGATGAAATTCTTTACCGATTCACCCTGAGGTCTTGCGCAAACAATGGTGTCTATATCGACCGGCTGATATATTTTTTGAAGTCTGAGTGAGTCACCTTTGGTTGAGAAATTAGGCATCCAAGACCCCCAGAAAAATCCAATTTTTTCTAAATCAAGATAGGCGTTTCCTGCTGTTTCTTGCTCAATCGGAATATCTAAATAAATCGATGCTAGATCGAGAGGCTCGAGTTTGGTGAGTTCATGTTTGACTGCAGAGACTAAATCATTGCCAATGTGATCGATTGCTATATTCGCAGTCTGGATATTGGAGTTGATGACAGTATGAAAAGTTGTTATTCCGCTAGCCGCTACATTCGAGCTCACTATATTACGTTGAAGGTTTAAATTTCCCACCAATGATGTTGCATGCTCAGCATGTTGGGCTGGCATAAAAATGGTGTGGGGTCGATCATTTAGCTGTAAATAAAAAGCGAGTAATGACATGCGCGTATCTGGATGATTTTCTAGACCTTTCATGGCAATAGTGGCCGGAGTATTGCCAATAAACAAGCCTGTTTCTTTGGCATCAAAGGCAATCATTTCATATTGGCTATATGGATGGTTTGTTACGCACTCGGTCCAAAACCCTGGCAACGCGAGTTCATGAGCAATCTCGATTCGCTCTTTTGCCATTTTTTCAGCGATATGCTGGCCTCTGAAGTTTGGGTCAACCATCATTTTTCCAGCTTCGGGGGAAACATTGTGGGCGCCATCAAAAGTAAGGGCACAGTGCCCAACGATTTGACCATTACCTAGTTTTGCTACCACAGAGTGCATCAGCTTGTTTTCAATGCTCTCCTCTAGCTGATTAATGTCATACATCGCTTTGTTTGGATAGCTTTCGCCATAACAGCGGCGAACGCAGTCAATTAACTGAGGAAGGTCGGCAAGCTTCAGTCGGGTGATTTCTGGGGGGCTGATATTCGTCATATCTAGGAGATTATGACTTGTACTCGGGAAATAAAAAAGCCCGGTAAACCGGGCTTTTGAACATCAATAGTGCGCTATTTAGTTAGCACGACTACGGTATTCGCCTGTGCGGGTATCAATCTCAATCTTATCGCCAGTATTACAAAAGAGTGGGACTTGTAATTCATAGCCAGTAGCCAACTTAGCTGTCTTCAATACTTTGCCGGAGCTGGTATCGCCCTTAACAGCAGGCTCGGTGTAGATAATTTCACGTACCAAAGAGTTTGGCATGGAGACAGAAAGCGCCTTACCTTCGTAGAACACCACTTCTACCGGCATTGCTTCTTCGAGGTAGTTCAGGGCGTCGCCCATATACTCAGCCTCAACTTCATACTGGTTGTAATCACCGTCCATAAAGCAATACATTGGGTCAGCGAAATAGGAATAGGTGCATTCTTTTTTATCCAGAATGACAATATCAAATTTGTCGTCGGCCTTATAAACACCCTCGTTTGGGGCGCCCGTTAAAAGATTCTTGAACTTCATTTTGACGACCGACGAGTTGCGACCAGAGCGACTATATTCTGCTTTGAGTACAACCATGGCATCGGCGCCAATCATCACTACGTTGCCGACGCGGAGTTCTTGTGCTGTTTTCATCTGTGGTATTCCTGGAGGCAGAACTAAATTCTGCTGTATTTAATAAAGGTGACATTGTAACCGCCCCCGCAGCACTTCATCTAGAGGGAGTTAGGCCACAAAACGGAGCATTCGGGCTGCAAGACCCCCGTCTTGATTGGACTCCAGTATCGTTTCGCGCCACCTACGGGCGTGGACCTGCCACTCTGTGCGCTGATTCCACCAACGCGACGGCATCTGCCAATCCATGGCTAGGCGGCAGGCTTCTTGGGTTGCTGGACTGGCTTTTTCAAGGTACAGATCCAAAAAGGCCTGTAATTTCACCGTATGGGCCATATCGTCTTGCGGGTAAATATGCCAAATAAATGGCTTTTCAGCGAGTTGCGCTCGGGTAAAGGAATCTTCGCCCCGGACAATATTGAAATCGCATTGGGATAAGAGCCAGTCGTAATCGTCTTGCGGCACAAACGGTAAGGAAATCAGCTGAATGGATGGGGGCAGATCTAATGGGCTACCAATGCTATGGCCAATCATTTCAGCATGACCAAAGGTGAGGAAGACATCAATCTTTGCCCGTGTATTGCCAAGATCCTCAAGCCATTCTCGTATCGGCGCTCCTGGATAACAAAAGAGACTGATGCGCTCTGCATCGGGGCGGAGCAGGGTCCAGCTTGGGGTAAGGCTAAGGGGGATGCAGGCGCTAGTTTCGCTACCTCGCACTGGAATAGGATCGAGTGATAGTCCGCCTGTATTGGCCCCAAACCCAGGAAAGAAAAAATACTTCAATAAGCCGCTCGACTGAGGAGATGCCTTGGCGTGGTACTCGCCAACCCAAGGTTCTGCGCTGAGGTACTCTAAATTGAGAATGATGGGTTTTTTAGCGGCAACCAATAACCCAGTTTGATATCGCTCCGGGAGATGGCAGCCAAAGGCCTCAATCACCACATCGGGGGCATCCAGCGGATGACGTGCATTTTCAAAACTAGCCTCCCACGGCAGAATCTGCACCTGTGGCATGCGAGCGGAGTCGGAAGCGAGTAAATTAAGGGTCGGCAGATCATCGCAAAATAGGCGAACCTGTTGCTGATGCTGCGCAGCTAGGCTACGGGCAAGGCGCCAACAGACACCGGCATCACCGTAGTTATCAACGATTTGGCAGAATATATCCCAACGCATGCGTAATTCGCTTTTTGAAACCCTCAAGCAAGACATTAAACAGCTTCCCGGATTGCCGGGGGTATATCGCTTTTTTGACGAAGCGGATCAGATACTTTACGTGGGTAAAGCCCGCGACTTAAAAAAGCGAGTATCCAGCTATTTTCAACGAACTGCATTATCACCGCGCATTGAGCGCATGGTGAGCCGAATTGCGCGTTATGAAACCACGGTAACGCGTACGGAATCCGAGGCCTTGATTTTAGAAAATAACTTAATTAAAGAGCTGGCACCACCTTTTAATATTTTGTTTCGTGACGATAAGTCCTATCCCTATGTGATGCTGACAGGGCACGCATTCCCGCGCCTGTCGTCCTACCGCGGCAAAGTGGATCGGCGTAACCGTTATTTCGGTCCCTTCCCAAATTCATCGGCAGTGCGCAATAGTGTCCAGATTTTGCAGAAAGTGTTCCGCTTACGTACTTGCGAAGATACGGTTTTTAAAAACCGCACACGACCTTGTCTATTGCATCAAATTCACCGTTGCAGCGCGCCGTGCGTTGGCATGCTGACTGCCGGACAATATGCCAGCGATGTTAATCAAGCAACCCGATTTTTAGAAGGGGATCACGGCCAGGTTCTATCGGAACTCGAACGTGAAATGCTGCGCCATAGCGACGCACTGGATTTTGAAATGGCTGCAGTGATTCGTGATCGGATTGCGGATCTTTCCAGTGTGCTCCAGCAGCAATCGATGGATACCGTTGCCGATGGCGAGGGCGACGTTGACATCTTGGCAACAGCCGAACTGGAGGGAATGATTTGCGTCAACTTAGCTATGGTGCGCGGCGGGCGGCATTTAGGCGATCGCACTTACTTCCCTAAAAATCTGCGTTCGGCAGCAGGCGAGCTACCTACCCCCGTTGAAATTTTGGATGCATTTATTCAACAACATTATTTAGATGGTGAGGCGAGTGACACTAAGCTGATACCTGGTGTTATTGTTTTGAATCACGCCATCTCCACCGGCGAAGAGACATCCCTTCTGCAAGACAGCTTAAATGCGCAAGCGGGAAAAAAGATCACCTTTTTGCACCAGCCTCAAGGCCAACGCCGCCACTGGCTTGGTATGGCGCAAGGTAATGCCAAAATTGCCTTGGCTAAGCGCTTAGTGGAGGCCGGCGGCCAACTGGCTAAGGCGCGCGCCTTGCTGGATGTTCTTGGTTTAGATGTTGAGAGTGTGGAACAGTTGCGCGTCGAGTGCTTTGATATCAGCCATACCTCCGGCGAAGCAACCCAAGCCTCGTGCGTGGTGTACGCAAAAAATGAAATGCAATCGAGCGAGTACCGCCGCTTCAATATCAACGACATTACACCGGGCGATGATTACGCAGCGATGCGGCAGGTATTGCAACGCCGCTATGCCAATTACCAAGAAATTCCGCCAGATAAAATGCCTCAGCTCATCTTGATTGACGGCGGTAAAGGCCAAGTTGAAATTGCCCGTCAAGTATTTGCAGAGCTGGGCATGGATCTTGGATTAATTGTGGGCGTTGCCAAAGGCGAGGCCCGAAAGGTTGGCCTTGAATCGCTGATCTTTGCCGATGGCCGGCCATCACTTGAGCTTGGGCGGGAGAGTGCAGCACTGATGCTGATTGCGCAAATACGGGATGAAGCGCATCGCTTTGCCATAACCGGAATGCGGGCAAAGCGGGCAAAGGCACGTACAGTCTCGCGTCTCGAGGAGATTGAAGGTATCGGCGCCAAACGACGACAGGCCTTGCTGGCCCGTTTTGGAGGGCTGCGTGGTGTCTCTAATGCCAGCATGGAAGAGCTGGCTACGGTAGATGGTATTTCTTTAACTTTGGCAGAGCAGATTTACCAGCAATTACATTAAGCAACATCGGCGCCTTCGGTTATCCTAGCGCCATGCCGTTTAATCTTCCTATCGCCTTAACGTGGCTGCGCGTCGCAGCGATACCGCTCTTGGTCACTATTTTTTATCTGCCTGCGAGTTGGCTTAGCATGCCAGAAAAAAATGCATTGGCTACCGGCCTTTTTATCTTTGCTGCTTTGACCGATTGGCTTGATGGCTATTTAGCCCGCCGCATGAAACAAGAATCGGCTTTTGGGCAGTTTTTAGATCCCGTTGCCGACAAGTTAATCGTCGCTGCCGCATTACTTGTACTCTTGAACATGGACCGGGTACAAGTATGGGTGGCACTCGTGATTATTGGCCGCGAAATTACCATCTCGGCATTGCGGGAGTGGATGGCGCAAGTGGGTGCCAGTAAAAGTGTGGCGGTACACATGGTTGGTAAATTAAAAACCACCGCACAGCTGATAGCAATTCCCTTTCTCTTATTTAATGGCACGCTCTTTGGTTGGTTGAATGCCGCTTTAATTGGTACATGGCTAATCTGGGTGGCGGCATTTTTAACCCTATGGTCTATGTTCTATTATTTGCAAAAAGCGCTACCCCAATTGCTGGGTAAGTCGGACTAGGGGCTTGATTACATAAGACCCTGGGGGCTTAAATTTACGAATGGGCATTAAATACGGCGCAGAGTTCAATAGTTTGCTAAACTGTTGCCCTGTTATGCGGGAATAGCTCAGCTGGTAGAGCGATACCTTGCCAAGGTATAGGTCGGGAGTTCGAACCTCCTTTCCCGCTCCAAGTTCGATGGGAAGCCCTGAAAAGCTTCCCATTTTGTTTCAAAGTATGTGGCGCGTTGGCCGAGTGGTTAGGCAGGAGCCTGCAAAGCTTCGTACGGGGGTTCGATTCCCTCACGCGCCTCCAGCAACTCGAATGAGGCCTTGTGTCTATTGACCTGCGGGCTCCTTTCCCTACAATATGACTATTGCTGATTCCAACGGACGGATGCATTAATCATGACAACAACACCCAAGTTAAAAAGTAAGGCTGCCTCAGCCATTGCGTTGAGCCTCGTATTGTTGCTGGGGGGCTGCGCTACTTCTGGCGGCTCTCCCTCTGGAACACCAGATGAGGTTAATGAGATTCAGGCGCAGCTTTTGGGTGACATGCCACTTCCTGCAGGTGCTCGGATTATGGGTGCTGACTCTTTAATTATTGGCCGTGGTGATAATTGGGTTGGTCGCGTAGTTCTCAATGGATTGCAAACCCCGACCGATATTTATGCTTTTTTTCAGGCGGAGTATCCCAAGGCGGGATGGACTACCGTCACAGCGGTTAAATCGAAGACCAGTATTTTGGTGTTTACTAAAGGTGAACGAACTTCGACAGTTGAGATCAATGAAGGCTCTTTAACCGGACCAAAGTCCATCATCATCATTACGGCCTCGCCTAAAAATGCGAATGTCGTCGCACCAAGCAAGCGCTAAAAGAACCTACTGAATTAAAGGCCGTTTGCCCGAATCAAGCCAACGGCCTGGCCCTCAATTGCAAAATTAGGCTGCCTTGCATCTACGGTGATGTTTTTGAAGTCTGGATTCTCGGCCTGCAACTCAATCACCATGCCATTGCTGCTTTTTTTCTGTAGCCAGCGTTTAACCGTGACCTCATCATCAATGCGAGCCACCACAATATCGCCGTTACGTACTTCCGTTGTCTTGTGCACAGCTAAATAATCGCCGTCCAAAATGCCGGCATCGCGCATGCTCATGCCTTTTACTTTTAGCAGGTAATCCGCCCCTTTGGTAAATAAGCTTGGATCAATCGGAACGTGTTTTTCAATGTGCTCCACTGCCATGATGGGCGAGCCCGCGGCAACGCGACCTATTAATGGAAGTGTGAGTTGCTGAAGCGCGCCGGATGGCAGGGACATTTGTTGCGATCGGCCGAATTGAAAAGGGTGGCTGTGCTGCTGCGCAATCCGGATGCCGCGGGAGGTACCTGGCGTTAGTTCGATGTAACCTTTACGAGCTAAGGCGCGCAAATGTTCTTCCGCGGCATTAGCCGAAGCGAATCCAAGGCAGGTAGCGATTTCAGCACGGGTCGGTGGTAAGCCACTTTCCTGGATGGCCGATGTGATCAAGGCTAAGATTTCTGCCTGGCGGGGTGTTAATTTGGGTAAATCGAGCAATTCAGCTGTGTTTATGTCCATGCTGTGATTGTATACAGTATTTTTGTTATTTCAAGAAGTTTTGTTAAATGGATAATGACCCCATGAATTCCCCCAATCAGCATGTTTTGGTTATTGGCATGGGCGGCACGATCGCTGGTCTTGCTCAGGATCCAGAAAATCCATCTGCCTACCGTGCAGGCCAGGTGCCCCTTGAAAACCTCATTCAGGCCTCGCAGGCCAGCACTGGGCATACGCAGGCTGAAATCCGGGCAGAGCAGCTGGCCAACATCGACAGCCGGGATTTAAGTGAAAGCCACTTAACCCGGCTTGGCCTTGCGGTGCGAGCAGCCCTTGATAATCCCTCGGTTCTTGGGGTGGTAGTCACCCACGGCACGGACACGATTGAGGAGACTGGGCTCTTTTTAGATGTCATTTGCGCTAAGCAGGCTGAACATGTAGGCAAGCGGGTTGTTTTGACTGGGGCAATGCTGCCATCGAACCATCCCCAGGCGGATGGCTCGCTCAATTTGCAAGCTGCCTTGCACTGGGCTCAAATGGATCTTCAAACTTGCCCAGCCGGTGTATTTGGCATCTTTGCTGGCCGTGTCTGTTTGGCTCGCGACCTGGCTAAGCGCCATACGAGCGAGCTCAATGCGCCCCTGCGTGATGCACTCAGTAGCCCGATTCATTTGATTAACCCCTCGTGGTTGTCGCGGATTCGGCGCACTCAGGCAGATTCGGGTCTGGATCTGCCTATTCCAGCCGAGGACGCTTGGCCTTGGGTTGAGATCCTGACTAGCCACGCTGGTGCCAGACCAGAAACGGTCTTGCATTGGCTGATTCAGCCAATTCAGGGGCTAGTGATTGCAGGTACTGGTATGGGCGGTGTGCATGCCGCTTGGAATAAGCCCTTGAATGCACTGGTAGAAAAGGGGGTGGCGATTGCCAAGGCCTCTCGCGTTGGTGCGGGGCATGTTCACCTGAATTTGCCAGAAACAGATCCTGCCGGCTGGGTAGCCGCAGGCAGTCTAACCGCCCCCAAAGCCAGAATTGCCTTGCAATTGGCCTTAAGCGCCGCTGCAGAAGCCAAGCAGGCCGGTAAATCCATGACTTGGCAGGATTTTTTTGCTAGAATCGCTGTCTTACCTGAATAAAGCAAGATTAGGTAATTCCTGTTTTTACAATTTGTTTTCACCCTTGCTGCACTGGTTTCCAAATTCAACACCATCTGATTTGGATGACGCCCAGGTAGCTTTACCCTTAAGGAGTGTTTGATGCGTCATTATGAAATCGTTTTTATCGTCCATCCGGACCAAAGCGAGCAAGTGCCCGCGATGATTGATCGTTACAAAGCTGTATTGGCGACCAGTGGCGGCAAAGTTCATCGCATTGAAGATTGGGGTCGTCGTCAGATGGCTTACATGATCGACAAGTTGGCCAAAGCCCACTATGTTTGCATGAATATCGAGTGTGACCAGAAGACTCTGGAAGAGCTTGAGCATGCGTTCAAATTTAACGATGCTGTTTTGCGTCACTTAATCATCAAGATGAAGAAGGCCGAGTCTGAGCCATCGATCATGATGAAAGAAGTGCAGCGCGAAGAAGCTCGCAAGCAAGCTCAAACCGACGCACCTGTTGCAACGGCCTAAGCATTTTTGAAGAGAGACTCGGAGGCGATAGAGCGTAAACCAGTGGCGGAACGGCGTTGAATCAATTCACCCTAACTGCTGCCTTGGTGTCCAAAGACGCAATTCGATTTACCCCAGCCGGTTTACCCGTTGTTTATTGCCAGCTTGATTATGTTGGCGAAGTGATGGAAGTAGAGCGGCCTAGGAAAATCCAAATGAGCGTGGAAGCCATTGCAATTGGCCCTGTACATCAGGTGCTAGCGCAAATGGACTTAGGAACTCAGGCAGTATTTACCGGATTCTTGGCTCCCAAAACGATACGCAATCAGCGCTTGGTCTTTCATATAAACCACATTCAATTACAAAGTTAAAAGAGGAAATCATCATGGCGTTTGGAAAGAAACCCGATTTCAAAAAGAAGCCCGCGCAAAACCCATTGTTTAAGCGCAAGCGCTATTGCCGTTTCACCGTTGGCGGAGTTGAGCAGATTGACTACAAAGACGTTGATACATTAAAAGACTTTATTGGCGAGAATGCCAAGATCACACCAGCGCGTTTGACTGGTACGAAAGCGAAGTTTCAGCGTCAGCTGGATACCGCGATTAAGCGTGCGCGCTATTTGGCTTTATTGCCATTCTCCGATCAACACAAGAAATAATTAGGAGCCCTCAATGCAAATTATCCTTTTAGAAAAAGTTATCAATCTGGGCAACCTAGGCGACGTGGTTCGCGTTAAAGACGGTTACGCTCGCAATTTCTTAATTCCACAACGCAAAGCCCGCCGCGCTACTGAAGCAGCCATTGCTGACTTTGCTGCACGCCGTGCTGAGCTCGAGAAGGTGGCTGCTGAGAAATTAGCTGCTGCCCAAGCAATTGGTCAAAAGCTGGCTGGCTTGGTATTGGAAATCGGTCAAAAGGCCGGTGTTGATGGCCGCTTGTTCGGCTCTGTAACCAACCACGACATCGCCGATGCCATGAAAGCCAAAGGCTTTGTGATTGAGAAAGCGTCTGTCCGCATGCCAACCGGCCCATTGAAAATGGTCGGCGATCATCCGGTTGCAGTCGCAGTGCACACCGATGTCGTAGTCGATATCAACATTCGTGTTGTTGGTGAGCAGGCCTAAGTTTTAATCGAGTCGCCTCATGGCTGATCAACGTCCCCGTTCCGTTACGCTAAATCCTGGCATGGCGGGATCTGGGGATGCAGCTGTGCAGGCCCTTAAAGTTCCTCCGCATTCAGTGGAAGCTGAGCAATCGCTGCTTGGCGGATTGCTACTGGATAACACCGCCTGGGATCGCTTGGGTGCAGCGCTCTCGGACAAAGACTTTTACCGTCCCGAGCACGCCTTAATTTACAAAGTGATTCAGCGCCTGGTTGGTGAGAATCACCCGGCCGATGTCATTACCGTTCATGAAGCCATTAAATCCGAGCAGGGCGGCGATTTAGTTGGCATTGATTACCTCAACTCATTAGCACAAAGCACCCCCAGTGCTGCCAATATCAAGGGCTATGCCGAGATTGTGCGCGATCGCAGTATTCTGCGCCGCTTAATTGAAGTCTCCGACAACATTGTTAACTCTGCCTTTGTACCTGAGGGCCGTTCTGTACGAACGCTGCTCGATGAGGCGGAGTCCCGTATTTTGCAAATCGGTGAAGAGGGTAATCGCAAAGCCGATTACCTCGAAATCGAACCCTTGCTGCGCGAAGTGGTTGCCCGCATTGATGAGCTCTACAACCGCCAAGGCGGTAGTGACATCACTGGTATTGCAACTGGTTTTATTGATCTCGATAAGCAAACCAGCGGCCTACAAAAGGGCGACTTAGTGATCGTCGCCGGAAGACCCTCGATGGGTAAGGCCCAGCCTTTAGACGCCAAAATTAAGACCCCCGATGGCTGGAAGGCCATGGGCGATTTGCGCTTTGGTGACCGACTCGCATCGATTGATGGATCGAGTTCATTTGTGACTGGCGTATATCCGCAAGGTCAAAAACAAATTTATCAAGTGACGTTTTCAGATGGTCGTCAAGCGGAATGCTGTGACGAACATCTATGGCGCGTAATGTACCGCGATTGGGTAGAACCTCGCGTCATTAGCACGGCACGTTTAATTGAAATGCTCGCTTGTGTGCGTTATCGCAATCGCCTATGGATTGAGTCAGTGTCGGGTGACTTTGGCCACTCAGAAGAGTTGCCGATTCATCCTTGGGTGCTAGGCGCTCTTTTAGGTGATGGTACTTTAGCCTTGTCTCATAGCAGTGTGATGTTCTCGACAAAGTCTCCTGAGTTAGTTGAGCGCATCAATGCGCTTGCGGGTTACGAGATGGAACTGGTTCATGCGAGAGCATACGACTGGCGCCTCGTTTCAAAAGAGCGAATTGCAGTCAATGACGAGCGAGCTGCTATCAAGACCAATTACTTTAGAACGGCCCTCAATGACCTTGGTGTTTTAGGCTCTCGAAGTTTTGATAAACATATTCCCCCTTTGTATTTAGAGGCCAATAAGTCCGCGCGCCTTGCTTTATTTCAGGGCCTGATGGATACCGATGGCTGGATTGAGAAGTGGGGCTTGATTCGTTTCTGCACCGTAAGCAAGCAATTGGCCGATGACGTCACTGCTTTGGCTCGATCCTTAGGTGGGTTTTGTTCGATTGCAACCAAACAAAGCAACTACACCTATAAGGGTGAAAAAAAACAAGGCCGCTTAGCATACGTGTTGAATATGAGTTTTGCTCCAGGCTTTGAAGCTTTTACACTGCCTGAGAAAAAAGCGCGTCTGAGAAGCAGTTGGGATCGGCAACGCAGGCTGACGTTTCAATCGATTAAGCCATCCCGAGTTGCAGAGGCGCAGTGCATATCAGTAAGTCATCCCTCTCGTACCTATGTCACCAATGAGTACGTTGTGACGCACAATACGGCCTTTGCATTAAACATCGCCGAAAATGTTGCGCTGGCTGAAGGGCTGCCAGTCGTCGTGTTCTCCATGGAGATGTCGGGCTCGCAATTGGCATCGCGTTTACTGGGTTCTGTTGGGCGCGTTGATCAGTCCAGAATGCGTACTGGCAAACTCAATGATGACGAATGGCCACGCGTAACGGATGCGATTGCACGCCTAAGCAACACCCAGATTTTGATTGACGAGACGGGATCTCTGTCTAGTCTAGAGTTGCGTGCACGAGCACGGCGTATCGCCCGTAACTTTGGCGGCACACTGGGCTTAGTGGTAATCGATTACTTGCAGCTGATGAGTGGTAGTGGCGGATCGAGTTCTGAAAACCGCGCTACCGAAATCTCGGAGATCTCGCGCTCACTCAAGTCACTTGCCAAAGAGCTGCAGTGTCCTGTAGTTGCACTGTCACAGCTGAACCGCGGACTAGAGCAGCGCCCCAATAAACGCCCCATCATGTCCGACCTGCGGGAATCCGGTGCGATCGAGCAAGACGCCGACTTAATTATGTTTATCTATCGGGACGAGGTCTATCACGCCGACACCACGACTGATAAAGGCATTGCTGAGATCATTATCGGTAAGCAACGTAACGGCCCAATTGGCACCATTCGGCTAAGCTGGCAAGGCCCGTATACGAAGTTTGATAATTTGGCGATGGGTGCGCCTGGCTTCTCTTCAGGCGGTTACGAGCCGTTTTAATCCAGCCTTTTAGTGCTTAGAAGATTATGTCCACATTTGATTTAGCCAAAGTCCAAGATCTCATTATTAATACAGCGACAGATGTAGGCATTAAAATATTGGGCGCCATTGCGCTCTGGGTTATTGGGCGCTGGTTAATCGGCATTGTCCTGCGTATGGTTCGGGGCGGCCTCGAGCGCCAACATATTGATCCAACTGTAGTGCGCTACGTTGGTTCGATTGTTAGTGTGACCCTAAATATTTTGTTAGTAGTTGGGATTTTGGGTTACTTCGGAATCCAAACAACCACCTTTGCCGCTTTGTTTGCAACTGCAGGCATTGCCATTGGCGCTGCTTGGGCCGGGCTTTTATCTAATTTTGCAGCGGGTGTTTTCTTGATTGTGCTGCGTCCGTTTAAGGTAGGTGATTTTGTTATTGCTGGTGGCGTCAATGGCACCATAAAAGAAATTGGTCTCTTTTCATCGATCATTATTACGCCAGATAACGTGTCAACGATCGTGGGTAATACCAAGATCTTGGGCGATACGGTCCAAAACTTTAGTAACACCGCCTATCGTAGAGTTGATTTAAAGTGCCAACTTCCGAGTGCGGTAAATCATGATGCTGCCATTGCTGTATTGAAGCAACGCATTGCTGCGCTTCCCAATGTCTTATCCACTCCTGCAGTAGAAGTTAGCATCTTAGAAGTAAGCCCAGCCGGGCCGGTCTTGGCGGTTCGTCCGTATTGCCACAATGACCATTACTGGCAAGTATATTTTGATACCAATGCTGTTCTGAATACCTTGCTTGTTTCGAACGCTGCCTGAGCCCAGTTAATTACGGTTTTGTATTGGCAATTCGGCGTGCTTCGGTATAGCGGGCTGCCCAATACGGGCTCGTCATTTGGTCTAAGCGTACCGTACCCCCTTTACTTGGGGCGTGCACGAAACGACCATGCCCTACATAGATTCCGGCATGGGAATAGCGCTCCCCAGTTGTATTGAAAAACACTAAATCACCGGGTGCCGGAGCAGCGCTTTGAATATTTTGGCCTACGCGGCTCATTTCTTGAACGGTACGCGGCAATTTAATTCCGGCAGCATTGTTGTAGACATAGACAATTAGCCCGCTGCAATCAAAACCGCCTGCGGGTGTATTGCCGCCGAAACGATAGGGCACTCCTACTAGGCCCATAGCGGCGATGGAAATTCCTTCGGTGCCTACGCTGGTATCTTCCTTGAATTTCGCAATCTTGCTTGGAGGCGTTGGTTTACGTGCAGGCGTACTGCATCCGGTGAGGATTAGGCCAGACAATAGCAGCGCAAGGCCGCCAACACAGGCGCGTCTTGATGTAAGATCAGCGCCCCCATGTTGGTCAATGCTAGAGGGCCTCTGCAGCATGGTCTGCTAAACGCGAACGCTCACCGCGCGCTAAGGTGATATGTCCACCGTGGCGCCAGCCCTTAAAGCGATCGACTACGTAGGTAAGGCCAGATGAGCCCTCTGTCAAATAGGGTGTGTCAATCTGCGCAATATTACCCAAGCAAATAATTTTGGTTCCAGGGCCTGCACGTGTCACCAAGGTTTTCATTTGCTTGGGGGTTAAGTTCTGAGCCTCATCAATAATTACAAACTTACTGACAAAGGTTCTACCGCGCATGAAGTTCATGCTCTTCACTTTAATGCGCGACCGAATTAATTCCTGAGTAGCGGCACGACCCCATTCGCCGGCACCATCTTCATTACGCTGTAGTACCTCGAGGTTGTCATCAAACGCCCCCATCCACGGCTGCATTTTCTCTTCTTCGGTGCCGGGTAAAAAGCCAATATCTTCACCTACTGGTACGGTTGCGCGCGTAATAATAATTTCGTTATAGCGCTTGCTATCGAGCACTTGCTCAAGACCTGCCGCCAATGCCAAGAGGGTTTTACCGGTACCTGCTTGGCCCAGCAAGGTAACAAAATCAACCTCTGGGTTCATCAGCAGATTCATGGCAAAGTTTTGCTCACGATTACGGGCGGTGACGCTCCAGACATTATTTTTTTGATGTGAAAAATCGCGAAGGGTTTGTAATAGCGCAGACTTTCCATTCACTTCGCGTACTTGCGCATAAAACGGTGTCGAGCCATCGGGATTTTCTTGATAAACAAATTGGTTCACCAGCATGCTGGGTACAAGTGGGCCGGATACCCGATAGAACATGGTACCGCTTTTACTATCAGCCCAACTCTCCATCGATTTACCGTGCTTAGGCCAAAAATCACTCGGTAAGGTCATGACCCCGGAATACATTAGATCGCGGTCCTCTAAGACCTGATCATTAAAGTAATCTTCGGCAGGCAGGCCTAAAGCTCTAGCCTTGATACGCATGTTGATGTCTTTTGATACCAACACCACTTCTTTGTCCGCATGCTTTTGTTGCAATTCACTCACAACTGCCAAGATCAGGTTATCTCCCTTGCCCTCAGGCAGCCCTTCGGGAAGGGTGGCAGTAGTGAGGTGGGTTTGAAAATACAACTTTCCAGAAACGTCTTGGTGTCCCAGTTTGTTTAATGGAATGCCGTCATCTAAGGTGCCGCTAGTTCCCGCGATTAATTGATCTAATGAGCGACTCACGGTACGGGCATTGCGCGCGACCTCACTCATACCTTTTTTATGGTTATCGAGCTCCTCCAGAGTCGTCATCGGTAAATACAGATCGTGCTCTGCAAAGCGGAAGAGAGAGGCTGGATCGTGCATTAATACATTGGTATCGAGCACAAAGAGGGAGGGCGGACCGGTACGGGCAATACGCTTTGCCTTGGGCTCGAGTAGTGCTTTTTTATCGCCCTGCCTGGCTCGGTGATCCGCCTTAATTCGCTCGAGCGCTACTTCTGCTGCAGATAAGTCTGCCGGCGCCTCTTCAGCCCACTCGGCAGTTTCGCTCGGGACTGCCGTTATTTCATTGATTAGGCTATCTACCTCAACCACCTTCATGGGCGCAGGTCGTTTCTTTAAGTCCGGCGCATCCTTGCGGTTCAATTTAACTTGATCAGCAATTTGGGTTGGGCTTGGGGGCAAAGGCATTCAGACTCTCCTAAATAAAAAACCACCCGAGGTAATGCGGTGGCTAAGGTCAGTACAGCAATTACGATAAAAGTGGAGAGGGGCGCACACCACGCTTGCCGGAAAAAGGTCAAGCAGGGGTAGGACACGGATCGAGAATCTGTCTCGTCGCCAACGCTGCATATGTTTCACTTTACCGTAAATTTGAATCAAAGCAAGTGCCTTTAACGAAAAAAGCCCCAGATTGGGGCTTTTTATGAGGGCAATTCCCTAGATGGAATTAAGGCATATATTAGAGATCTTGGGCTGCCTTTAAGACCTCATCGACGTGGCCCGTTACCTTAATGCCACGCCATTCTTTAGCCAGTTTGCCGTTGACATCGAATAAGAAAGTGCTGCGCTCAACACCGCGAACCTGTTTGCCATACATATTTTTCATTTTCATGACGCCAAACATCTGGCATAGCACTTCCTCAGTGTCAGCCACCAACTCAAACGGCAACTCTAATTTTTGCCGGAAATTATCATGGGATTTGAGGGTATCGCGTGAAACGCCAATGACTAAAGTATTGGCTTTTGTGAATGCCTCGATGCGGTCACGAAACTCGCCGGACTCAGCAGTGCAGCCTGGGGTCATATCCTTGGGATAGAAGTACAGTACCAACTTCTTACCTTGGGCGGCCAGTGGTGAAAAAGTCAGCTGGGACGTTGCCGGCACTTCGCACGGTGGAATGGGTTGGCCGATAGCAATTGACATGGGTTTTCCTTTTTTAAATCAGTTCGCAGGCTGAATCATCAGCTCGCCGCTGCGGTTGGGTATCTCACCCCACGTCAGCGGCAATACTGCTATTTTATCGAGTTGTTTGGTAGCCGCCCAAGAATGGTGTAGTTCGCCCATCGTGACTAGGTCATGGCCTTGATCAAGCCAGCCAGCCAGCAGGCATTCAAAGGCAGGCAGGAGTTTTTGCCCCTCAAGCTCGGCATGGAGGGTAAAAACTTGATCATTCGGATTGCTTTGCGTCAGGGATAGAATGTGGCGGACCGCACCCAGCGCATCCATGCCATCGACACCGATTAATTCATCGAAGGTGGGCAAGGTAGTGGGGTATTGCACATGCTTGCTTTTCCCATGTCCAAACGCAATACGGTAGGGAACAAGATTCGGCAGAGCCCTGCCATCGGAGGAGTACTGAATGCCCCAGGCATCGAGCTGCTCTAAAGCGGCCTCATTCATTTGCCAGCCAGCGGCGCCATAGGTTAATGGGTTATGCCCAAAGATAGCAACAAAGCGATCAAAACTTTTTTGCATTTGGGCTTTGGTCCAGGCGCTATCACGATGACGTACCCCATCTTGCCAGTCGACGTGATCCCAAGTATGAATGCCTGTTTCATGTCCGGCGCGATCAATCGCTTGCATTTCACTCGCCGCTTCACGTCCAATGTCTGGTCCAGGCAGCAATACCCCATACAGCAGGGTCTTGATGCCGTAATGCTCCACCACGGACGTCCTGCTAACCTTTTTCAGAAAGCCGGGCCGAAAGACCCGCTTTAATGCCCAACCAGTATGGTCTGGGCCCATGCTAAATAAAAAGGTAGCCTTAACACCAAGGCGATCAAAGGTACGGCCTAAATTGGGCGTTCCTTCACGGGTTCCTCGCAGGGTATCGACATCGACCTTGAGGGCAATTTTGGCCATACCGGTTTACTCGTGATCCATGAGGTGACGGGCTTTTTCAACGTCATGGCGATAGGCTTCAAAAATATTCTTTAAGGCATCGCCCATCGTGGTGGATGGTTTCCAGCCCAGCTCGTTCATGGTGTTATCAATCGCGGGCACGCGGTTTTGTACATCTTGATACCCTACGCCATAGTAGGCGCCCGAGGTCGTCTCGACAATCTTGACCTGATCTGCAGTCGTGGCGTATTCCGGAATCTTACGGGCAATTGCTAGCATTTGATTGGCGAGGTCGCGTACCGAATGATTATTGGCAGGATTGCCGATGTTATAGATTTTGCCGTTAGCGATATCGCCATCATTGGCAATGATGCGCATGAGTGCATCAATGCCATCATCGATATAAGTGAAGGCGCGTTTTTGCTCGCCGCCATCGACTAAGTTAATGGGTTCACCGCGTACGATGTGACCCAAGAACTGGGTTACCACACGGGAGGAGCCTTCTTTGGGCGTATAAATGCTATCGAGACCAGGGCCGATCCAATTAAACGGTCTAAACAAAGTAAAGCGCAAGCCTTCCATGCCGTAACCCCAAATAACCCGATCCATTAATTGCTTGGAGCAGGCATAAATCCAACGGGGTTTATTAATTGGGCCGTAGACCATATTGGACTGAGCTGGATCAAACTCAGCGTCTTCGCACATGCCATAGACTTCCGAAGTCGATGGAAAGACTAAATGCTTTTTATATTTAACGGCAGAGCGAACGATGGGTAGATTCGCTTCGAAGTCGAGCTCAAATACACGCAAGGGTTGCTGCACATAGGTAGCGGGTGTCGCGATGGCTACGAGTGGCAGAATCACATCGCATTTACGAATGTGATACTCAACCCACTCACGATTAATCGTAATGTCGCCCTCAAAGAAATGCATGCGGGGATGCGAGACTAAATCACCCAGGCGATCGTTTTGCATGTCCATGCCATAGACATCCCAATCGGTAGTTTCTAAGATACGTTTCGAGAGGTGGTGACCAATAAATCCATTCACACCCAAAATCAGAACTTTTTTCATAATGCGACCCAGTTACCCGTGATTTAAATGCATGCCAATCAATTTGCGTTTGCACTTGCCGGTTGCCATGCCATGATTTCAATCGCTTGGCGATTCCCGCAAATGCCGAATACT
>CAZWPR010000012.1:0-51451 GCA_964636135.1 uncultured Polynucleobacter sp. | reverse complement strand
CCGCAAAACTAAAAGAAGCTAGAAGTTAAAAAAACCACCTTCGGGTGGTTTTTTTAATTGATACGAAGGAATAACTTTATTTATTAGCGCTGGAATTGATTAGAGTAAATTGCTTGACCTCGCAGGAAATCACCCAATCTTTGACCGTCTCCTTCATAGTCAGGTAATGGGGGGATGTGCGATGGGCATCCACTGCCTTTTTGTCGTGGTAAATCTCGTAGAGATAAAACACAGTCGGATTTTTTTCATCACGACATACATCAAATCGATCGCATCCTGGTTCATTATTGAGGGAAGCCTTTGCATTAATGAGGATTGCTGTTTCAAAGTTGGACACCCATTGCTCATGAATAACAAATGTGACCGATAGAATTTCAGGCATAGCATGACCTCTTAGGAAAATGTATGAAGGCAGTGTATCCAATTGCCAGATCCCGTGATCATCTTGCCTCGATTTGGGATTTTGGTGGGGTGCTTGCATGGTGATTCCAGATTAGCCAAGCGCCGGATGAGGCAATGAGCGCCATCCCAACAAAACTCCATCCATCTGGCAGCTCATGAAAGATAAAGTAACCGTAGGCAACCGCCCAAATTAATTGCAAAAATACCAGTGGCGTTAGTTTATGTGGGCGCATTTGGTAGAAAGCCAGAACTACGAGTAGGTGGGCTAAGCCGCCCAGCAGACCCAATAGCGCAAATAGTATCCAAGACCTAATAGATAGACTAGGAAGTGGCTCTGCAAATGGCAGCAGTGCACTCGCCAGCGCTAGCCCAACCAGACCGCTATAAAAGAAGGTGGTGTAGGCCGAATCGCGCGTCAGCTTTCGGGTGATGAGCTGGAAGATGGCATTTACCAAAGCCATCAGCACAAGTAGTAGGGCGGCCCAGTGGTAAATGGCTGTACCGGGCCTAGCGATCAATAAGATGCCCATAAAGCCTAGGCCTGCGATGAACCATTCTTTAAGGCCAACTTCTTCGCCCAGTATTGGCTTCGATAGAATCGCCACCCAAATTGGTGCCGTAAATGTGATGGATGAGGCTTCTGCTAAGGGCAACCAGTAGAGGCCTGCAAAAAATAAGCTGGATGTTGCTACTAGTAAAACAGAGCGAAACAGCTGCAGTTGAAGGTGGTGGGTCTTCCAAAAATGGGGGCCTAAGAAGTACCAGGCGACCGGTAGTGCTAATAAACATTGACCAAAAAAACGGGACCAAACGACGGCAATGAGATTGGTTTCTTGAACCAGTATCTTGGCAATCGCATCGAGGGTAGCAAATAAAATGCCACTGAGTATGAATAAAAAAACGGGTGACTTCATTTAATTCTCTGCTACCCCCGCTTCACTGCAAATCCACTCGGTAAATTGCTGTATTTTTTTACTGTTTTTGGTATTGGAGCGAAATGATAAAAAATGCGTTTTATCCGTGGTGGGCAAAAAGACATCCGCCCCCAGTACAACCAGCTCACCGTGCGCGAGCTCACGTTCAGCAAAGCGGGTGCTCTCCAGTACAGCGCCCATGCCATCAACAGCTGCCGATATAGATAAGGCAGCACGATCAAATGCCATCTTCCGAGTGGATGGGTTTTTTAGGCCGTTACGTTCGAACCATTGCCCCCAAGTATGGTGATTGAGAGACGATTCGATCAGCGTGAGTCGGCACATCAACTCTTCTACCGGAATGCTTGGATCAACTAATTCGGGGGCGCACAGCGGGGCAATCCGTTCATCCCCCAAAGAGATGGAGGTGATGCCTGGGCCTGTTCGAGCCGCTTGATATGAGATAGCAATATCAATTTCTTGATTTTGTAATAAATCAATCGGCTCTGCACCTGAGGTGAGTCGAATCGTAATGTCTGGATTGGCTTTAATGAAGCTAGGCAATCGCGGGCTTAGCCACTTTACGGCAAAACTCGGTGAGCAGTGCAATGCCAATACTTGCGAACTGGGTGCTAGCGTTACTTCGTTACAGGCCGATTCGATGACATCAAACACGCGCGATAAAGAATCAAGCAAGCGTCGCCCTTCTGCGGTGGGCTCTACTGTGCGATTTTTGCGCAGAAACAGGGCTTTGCCAAAATGGCCTTCGAGGTCGCGGATTTGGTGACTGATGGCGGACTGGGTCAGGTGAAGTTCTTTGGCGGCTAGCGTAAAGCTTTCAAGGCGAGCAGCAGCTTCAAAGGCGCGTAATAGAGTGAAGTTTGGTATTTTCCTCATGTAAATATTATATACATGAATAAAATTCATGTATTCATGAAAAAGCGTCGTTTGTCAGGGAGAGGCAATGGGGCCATGATGTTCCTATGAAGCATGCCTTTCGTCTGGGGCTTGTTCTGTTTAAACCAATGCATAAAGGAATACAAATGGCACACACAATGGAACGCGAACGTAAATTGGACTTGGGCGGCAGAGAGTCTATTTATCAGCCTGAAGATACGAGCTTAATTTATCCATATCAGCCTAAATTCAAATCGTTTGCTGAAGAACGGCAGCATTTAAAAGAACGCTTAGTTGCAGCGTGCAGGGCATTTGCATTGGAAAAGTTTGATTACGGCTTTGCGGGTCATTTAACAGTGCGTGATCCAGAGCACCGCAATTTGTACTGGACGAATCCCATGGCCGTGCACTTTGATCAGGTGAAGGTATCCAATTTAATTTTGGCGGACCATGAAGGCAATGTGCTGGAGGGTAAGCATGCTCTGAACCGTGCCGGTTTTGTGTTGCACGCAGCAGTGCACGAGAAACACCAAGATATCGTCGCTATGTGCCATGCGCACACGGTGTATGGCACTGCATTTGCTGCACTGGGCAGGCCACTCGATCCGATTTCTCAGGATGCAGCTGCTTTCTTTGAGGATCACATGGTGCTGGCAGAGCAAGCCGGCCAAGTGGCAGTTGAAGATAATGCGGGTTACAACGTGGCCGGCTCATTAAAAAAAGTGAAAGCCATTATTCATCGCAATCACGGTTTGTTAACTGTCAGTCGCCATAGTATCGAGGCTGCTGCTTTTTGGTTTATTGCTTTAGAGCGCTGCTGCAAGCAGCAGATGTTGGTTGAGGCGACTGGCATTAAGCCAAACCTGTTAACCCCAGAGGTGGCACGTTATAGCCGTGAACATGTTGGTAGCGAGTACATAGGCTGGCTACACTTTCAGCCGATTTGGGGTTATCTGAAAGAAAACCAGCCTGATATGTTTGCCTAAGCTGGGCGCGTCACAAACTGTTTTAGGATTCGGAAAAAAGAGCCGCTAACTTTTTTATGTTTAGTGTATTTTTCTAGCTACTAAGGATAAAATAATATCGTTCAATATGTGGAAACCAAATATGAAAATCGCTTCTCAATTTCTTGCGCTTGCCCTAATTGCCCAATGTGGACTCTCCCTTGCCAAAGGCAATGCCGATACGATTTTTTATGGCGGCCCGGTTGTTACCGTGAATGCGAAGAATGAGGAAGTGCAAGCGATTGCTGTGCAGGGCGGGAAAATTGTGGCGCTTGGCACAAAAGATGCCGTTACCAAAGACTGGCAATCCAAGACAACGCAGGTGATTGATTTAAAGGGGCAAACCCTGATGCCCGGTTTTGTCGAGCCCCACGTTCATATCATTATTACCGCAGTATTTGAGGGCTTAGGTTTAAATCTGAGTAATTTTGCCTTGCCCTACGATACCAAGGAGACCCTCATTGCAAAAATGAAGGCGCATCTAAAGACAATCCCACCAGGCGGTTGGTTATTTGGCTTCGGCGTGGATCCATCCCGTACTAGCCCTTTCATGGCTGAACTAACGGCTGATGATTTAGATAAAGTGTCTAAAGACGTACCCATTTTTATCGTGAATCAATCGGGTCATATTGCGTACGTGAATAACAAAGCAATCGAGCTTGCGGGCATTACTAATAAAACACCCAATCCTGCTGGCGGCGGCATCTATGTAAAAGATGCGCAAGGTAAGCTGACCGGTAAACTAGTTGAGCCGCCTTCATACCTGCCATTTATGGCTAAGATGCCGGCTCCAACCGAGGCCCAATTGTTTGGCGCTATCCAGCAAACGATGAAGCGATTTGCAGCAACGGGGGTAACTACCGCCTCGGAGATGAGTGTCGGCGGCAATTTCGGTGTGGATAAAGAAATTGCAATTTATCGGGCGATATTTGCCAAGAATGCATCGCCCATTCGCATGCGCGGCTATTTATTCAGCGAAGCCATGCCCCCTGGCTACAAAACGATTAAGCCAAATGATGGCGATGATATGCTGCGCTTCATTGGAATCAAATACATAGCAGATGGCTCTACTCAAGGTTTGACTGCAGCACTGAACGAGCCATATAACTATCCCAAGGGTTCAAAGTGGAGCGGTGACCTTGATTTTAAGGATGCGGAAATACAAGCTTCGATGAAGACATACTTCGATCAAGGCTGGCAGATTTCAACGCACGCCAATGGGGATAAGGCAATTGATCAAGCCCTTAACAGCTATTCTAAGCTTCTGGCTACGAATTCTAAGCAGCAAGATCGTCGTTTGCGGATTGAACATTTCACCGTTAACACAGAGTCTCATGTCAAGAAAGCGGTACAGCTAGGTGTTGTTCCCAGCTTTACCATTGGTCATGTGCATTACTGGGGTTCGGCTTTTGACAACTTCATACTCGGACCCGAGCGCGCGAAGCGCATTGATCCTACTGGGGATTTTAAGCGTGCAGGCGGTAAGTTCACGCTGCATAGCGATACTCCAGTTTCAAATGTTGGGCCATTAAATTACATTACAGAGGCGGTAACTCGGGTATGGCAATTGCCACCTAAAAAGGTTTTGGGTCCAACCCAGACGATCACGGTAGATGATGCAATTCGTGCAGTCACAATTGACGCTGCCTATCAAATTTTTGCAGACAAACTCGTGGGCAGCTTGGAAGTAGGAAAGCAAGCTGACTTTGTGGTGCTGGAAAAAAATCCACGCACGACCCCAGCTGCAGATATTCGGGATATTAAGGTTAAAGAAACCTGGATAGACGGCAAGAAGCAGGCTTGGTAAGGCTTGTGCAGTTAGGCAGCGTCGTTTTAAAAATTAAATGACACCTTACTGTAAACAGACCAATCGTATTGAAGATACGATTGGACGACTTGCTTGCTTGCGCCGACAGCAAATAGAAAATGTTTGTTAACGCGTTGCGTCACCATGCCGTCAATGGGAATAAACCAGCCCCCACCAGCAGAGTTATAGACTAGGCCATTTTCATCCCATAGTCGCAGTTGTGTATTGCGACCCAATCGAAATCCAACTGTGGGAAAAAGTTGGAGATTGCGTATCAATGATGGCTGATTGGGGTTCACTTGAAACGAATTACTTTTCGTATCAAAGCCATACATATAGCGTGCCAGAGGTGAGAAGTCTGTAATTTCCAAGGGGTTATTCCCCGTGGGCCTAAAGCTAGCGCCAATCTGGGGTCCAGCCGCCCACTGGCCGTTATTGCCAAACGGAAAAATGACCCGGGCGCCTAAGTTGGCGCCCCAGCTGGGCAAGAAGTTGGGGTGGTTGCCCCAGAAGGTGAGCATCGTACTACCTTCGCTGTAGCGATCAGATGAGCTGATGGGTATGCCAGTGCCGTATGACCGTACATACGAGGTATCCAGACGCAAGGTGCCATTAAAACGATGAATGCTCAGGGGCTGGTAGTAGCGTAGCCGAATGGTGTTTTTATAGAGCTCGCTCCCTTGAGAGTCATGGTAGCCCCAAAACTCTAAAATGCGATCCCGTGCATATTGTTCTGAAATATTTTCAAACTTGGATGAAAACTTGTTTTCATCTTCTAAAGCAAATGCAAATCCAACCATCAGTTGGGCGGATGAAACGAGTACAACAATCTTAAATAGAGTTTTACTCAACTAAGCCTCATCATGACTCAACACTTCAAGTTACAGTTAGGAATAAATTATAAAAGTAACTTTGATTGCTGCGGCTTGGAATCTATGGGTGGGCGATATGGATGCCTAAAATGCCTTGGCATAACGCACGATAAAACGATTGCTTTCCATGAAACCATTCATGGTAGTGATGTCGTTACCGTATTGCACGGTAAATCGACCTACGCTCGTGTGAGCTACGCCACTGAGAAAATAGCGTTGGGTAACGAGGGTATTGTTGCGCTCAATTCCATTCCATGCAGTTTCACCGCCGGTGACATAGACGTAAGTTGCCGCTACCGTATAGGTTTTATTAATCTTATAAATCGGTCCGGCTTGAGCGGTATACAAGGGTTTTTGCGTGAGTTGCAGATTTTGATTGGATAAACAGGCTGCAGCGCAGGCGCTATTGGCGCCAAACCAGGTAGAATCAACGGCAACTGCTGCGTCTATATTCTTAGTGACGGGGCGCTGGTAGCCCATTTGCAACGCTTGTGCATAACGATTGCTACCTAGATTGAAGGCTTTGGCATTGGAATACTCGCCAGTAGGTAGAAACAGGTAGGCCGCCAGTCCAAGGTATGTTCTAGTGGCATGATTAGAGTAAGGCCAAATCGCTGTCACGATGCTGGAGTCTGTCATACCCTTGCTGCCCGGAAAAGCCGCTAGTGATCCATCGGTTGAGAGGGCTCCAGTTCCGGTTTGCAGAAAACTTACTGCAGGCAGAGAGCCAATAGTATAGGTGTGCGTTAGCCTTAAAAACACCGCATTACTCTCGAGCTTGGGATCTTGGCCAGTGTTGACCCCATTCCGGAATAGGTCGTTATTTTGGCTGTTGACGTACGATATGGTTGCCACGGTAACATTGGGTGGCGGGGCGACAATATCACCCGGCTGCAGGTCAATTGCCAAGGCAGGTTGAAATACGCCGCTCAGGGCAAATAAAAAGAGAAGGTAACCTGCATTTTTCATGAGCCTTCATTTTACTTAATCTAGCGGTTTATCTTCCTGAAAACCAGCATTCACCGATTTGGCTCAGATTTTCAAAAGAAGTCATCCTGTTTTCGTAATTTCTATTACAGTAGGCTGTTACCAAAAATCAATAGGAGCCATATGAACACACTTGATGCCATTCGCCAGCGTAGAGCAGTAAAGCATTTTGATGCTGCCCACCAGATTACCTCCGCAGAAACCGATGCTTTAATTGATCTGGCGATGCAGGCGCCATCTTCTTTCAATATTCAGCACTGGCGCTTAGTCAATGTAAAAGATAAGGCCTTGCGCGTGCAGTTGCGTGCAGCAGCCCATGATCAGGCGCAGGTCACTGATGGATCACTCTTATTTGTAGTGACGGTTGATATCAAAGCATGGGATAAAGATCCTGCACGCTATTGGGTGAATGCACCTAAGGCAGCACAGGACATCTTAGTACCATGGATCCATCCGTTTTATGCGGGCAATGAACAGTTGCAACGCGATGAGGCCATGCGTTCGGCTGGCATCCTATTGCAAACTATGATGTTGGCAGCAAAGGCGATGGGGTACGACTCATGCCCAATGGTTGGTTTCGATTTTAAGAAGGTTGCTGAGCTTATTCATCTGCCAAAAGACTATGCAGTTGCCGCAATGCTGGTCATTGGTAAAGGAACTCAGGCGGCATGGCCTAAGCCTGGATTCATTCCTAAATCAGAAATGGTGATCGACAATCATTTTTGATATGTTCAAAAGCCTCTCCTTAGCCACTCTGCTGTTCTGTAGTGCGCCCGTATTCGCGCTGGAGTTCTCTGATATTGCTACGGAAGGCCAGATTAAATTTCTGAAAGAGCGCCCCGACCCCGGGGCCTACTCCTATGAATCGCGAGTCAAGATTACTGCGGCCAGCTTAGAGAGCGGTAGTGTGCAGATTGCAACATGCCACTACCAACTCGACCCCATTCGGAAGGTAGTGATTGTGTTTAATCCCAACCGCATTCAAGCGATTGCAGTTAAGAGCATTGATAGAATGGCCTCCGCTGAAGTCAAGAATAATCAAGTGGTTTTGACTGACGTTGAGCGCGGCGCATCGATTTGCATTGATCTGCAATCCAAAGCCTTGGATCAGGTGGGGCCAGGCCAATATCGCTTAAATGCTGGTCCTCTGATGCGTCGCTACTTTGATGGCTATTTACCCATGGCGGCAAAAATACGTGTGGACTGGCCTACTAATATGCTGACCGTGGAAAAAACCGCACCCTCTGAGAGGGAAGGTATTCAGGTGATACAGGGGAATGATGGCGTGCAATTGAATATGATTTTTGCCGGTAAGATGACGGCGCAGATTGACTTGAAAAAGCCAGACTAGTCCGCAACATCAACCCCTCTTTTTTGCGTTACTATTTTCTATCTTTAACCTATTCATGAAAAGCAGTTATGCCACCTAACTTAATTAGTCTTTACATTGTTGCCGCCATGGTCGGCATCATGGTGTTTTTTACCATTGCAGTAGCGCCTACCGTATTTAAGGTACTGCCAGCCGAATGGTCTAGCAAGTATGTGCGCAGTTTTTTTCCAAAGTACTATGCCTTTTTGTGCTTTTCCTGTATTGCCGCATCCTTGTTGGCGAACGATGCGCTGATTAGTAGCCTGACATTTGTTTGTGCAATTCTTTTTGCGATTGCGCAATTCGTTCTTACGCCTGCAATCAATAAAGCGTCAGACAATAAGGACAAAAAACGTTTTGGTCTTTTGCATGGGCTGAGCGTGGTGATCAATGTGCTGCAGTTGGGTATTTTTATCTATATTTTGTGGCCATCTGCAAGCTAAGTGCGGATTGAAATCGATCCTGTAGGGCAATACCGCATAAAATGAAATCTTTCCTTTCTATATTGCCCTTGTATGTCTTATAACGGTCGTCTGACATCCCTCTCGCATGGGGGTGGCTGTGGTTGCAAAATTGCACCCGGTGTTTTAAGCAGCATTCTGAAGGCATCGCCTTTGCATGCTCTCCCCGCCGCTCTGCTCGCCGGTAATGAGAATAATGAAGATGCGGCGGTTTACCAAATCAATGCGAACCAAGCGATTGTCGCCACCACGGATTTTTTTATGCCGATCGTCGATGATCCCTATGAATTTGGACGAATTGCGGCAACCAATGCCATATCGGATATTTACGCGATGGGAGCACAGCCGCTATTTGCTCTGGCCCTGCTGGGTATGCCAATTAATGTTTTGCCCCTTGATGTCATTCAGAAAATTACCGCTGGCGGTGAATCAGTATGCGCTGAGGCCGGAATCGTGATTGCTGGCGGGCACTCTATTGATACGGTTGAGCCCATCTATGGCTTAGTGGCTATTGGCCTAGTTGATCCCAAATATCTCAAGCGTAATAATGGCGCCCAGTTGGGCGATAGCATTATTTTGAGCAAGCCCTTGGGGGTTGGTATTTTGTCCGCTGCGCTCAAAAAAGAACGCTTATCGGAAGCCGGCTATCGGGAAATGATTGCCTTAACAACCCAATTAAATAAACCAGGATTGGCATTATCACGCCTGGACGGGGTTCATGCCTTGACTGATGTGACCGGCTTTGGTTTAGCGGGACATTTATTGGAATTGGCTCGCGGCGCTAGCTTACGTGCTGACTTGAGCTGGAATGCGATACCGATCATCGATGAAGCGAGGGCGCTGGTCCAAGCTGATATCTACACCGGCGCCTCTACTCGTAATTGGGCAGGCTACGGGCATGAAGTAACTTTGACCAGTCAATTGGGTTTATGGCAACAGAATCTCTTAAGCGATCCACAGACCAGCGGCGGTTTATTGATCTCGTGCGCCCCTGAATCAGAGGCTGAAGTTTTAGCAATCTTAAGAGCGGATGGCTTCTCGCATGCCGCAGTGATTGGTCGATTTGAGTCTGGCTCCGGAATCACTGCGAGCTAGTTCTTTCCCAAAAATCAGTTTCCATTTACGATAAGCAAATTATGATACGCCTTCGAAAATCAAGCGACCGCGGCTATGCTGATCACGGCTGGCTCAAGAGCTTTCATTCATTCTCTTTTGCCGGTTATTACGACCCACAATTTATGGGGTGGGGTAATTTACGCGTCATCAATGAAGACCGGGTTGCTGCCGGAAGGGGCTTTGGTAAGCACGGCCATCGCGATATGGAGATTGTGAGTTATGTCTTGTCGGGCGCATTAGCGCATGAGGACAGCATGGGTAATGTCGAAAGTATTCCGCCGGGGGATGTACAGCGCATGAGCGCAGGAACCGGTGTTGAGCACAGTGAGTTTAATCATGCCCCAAATCAAGAAACCCATTTTTTGCAAATCTGGATTGAGCCTTTGAAGAAAGGGATTGAGCCCGGGTATGAGCAAAAAACCATTTCACCTGCCACTAAGCGAGGTAGTTTGCGCTTAATTGCATCGCATGATGGTGACCATGATTCAGTTCGTATCAACGCCGATGCAAAAATCTATGCAGGCTTATTTGATGGCGATGAAACGGCTAAGCTGAGCATAGATCCGGCACGTAAAGCATATGTTCACCTAATCTCCGGGCAACTGATGGTGCAAGGTCAGCAAATGCAAGCGGGAGATGCATTGCTGGTCGATGGTGAGGGTATGCTTGTATTCGAGCATGGCGCAAATGCGGAAGTGTTGGCATTCGATTTAGCGCCGTAATATGGGCCATGCAATACATACTTATTGAAGAATACGTTTGCAATGGACGAATTTAATTTCTATCGCTTTATCGCCTACCTGATTGGTATTGCTGTTGCCGCACTGCTGCTGGTGAAGTTGTACTTGATTTATGCCTTTCGAAAGCTAGAAAAAGAAGAACGGCAACGGCGGGAAGAGCAGCCAAAATAGGCTTCCGCTCTTATTGCACCGCATCGACTTATATTACTTAAGTCATTGATTATTAATAGTTTAAATAATAGCCCTATAAATAAATTGACTTTTATTGCGTATTTTGTAAATATATTGTGACATCCGTCTATGTAAATATTTATTTACTTAGTGGGATGTGTTTATGGGTACCCATAAACAAATCCGACGTGCAGGATTGGCACGGGTATTGAAGTCGAGCAAGGAGATATCACTATGTCAGACGGAAAAAAGGTTTGGCCTACTGGTCTTACCGAAGACGAGTCTCAGGAGCTGCATCGAAACCTGATTCAAGGCACACAGTTCTTTGGCATGATTGCTGCATTTGCCCATTTACTGGCTTACATCTATTCACCTTGGCTGAAATAAGGAGATGACATGATCTACGGAAAAATGTGGTGCGTAGTAAAACCAACGGTTGGTCTTCCTCTTATCATCGGGGCGGTGGCTGTAGGTTCATTTGCCGTTCATACAATGATTTTGAACAATACAACTTGGGTCAAAGCATTTTTGAACGGGAATGCCAGCGTGCAAGCTGCTGCTCCAGCAGCCGCACCCGCGGCGCCTGTGGCGAAAAAGTAGTCATTGGTCTGTGAAAAAGGGCCTGGAAGTATGCAGTGCGGCCTTTTTTCCAGCCATTTCAAATCAAAGCAGGACATACTCAGTTCTGCGCTATGAAACGCATCAGTCAAAAATTAATTGATACCTGGGTTCACTTCGGACCCCGCTTCTTGCCGTTCGCCGATGTGGCGACCGAAGATCTCCCACTCTCGCGCTTGTTGCGCTTATCTTTATTCCAGGTCTCGGTTGGAATTATGTTGGTATTGCTGGTTGGAACCCTCAACCGCGTGATGATTGTTGAGCTAAAAGTTCCAGCATCGCTGGTGGCTATTATGATTTCGCTGCCATTGCTCTTTGCCCCATTTCGAGCGTTGATTGGCTATCGGTCGGATACCCATCGATCTCATCTGGGTTGGCGCCGAGTGCCGTATATGTGGATGGGCACCATGTTGCAATTTGGTGGGCTGTCGATCATGCCCTTTGCCTTGCTGGTGTTGTCTGGAGCGGGGCAGTCAAGTAATGCCCCGGCATGGATTGGGCAATTGGGCGCCGCAGTGGCTTTTCTGCTCGTCGGTGCTGGCGTGCACATTACACAAACCGTTGGACTCGCCTTGGCTAATGATCTCGTCAAGGAAGAATCGCAACCCAAAGTGGTTGGATTAATGTACGTGATGATGCTCGTTGGCATGATTGCCAGCGCATTGATTTTCGGCGAGCTTTTATCGGAATACAGTCCAGGGCGCTTAATTCAGGTGATCCAAGGTGCCGCTATTGTGATCATGGTGCTCAATGTGGTGGCACTGTGGAAGCAAGAGTGCCGCGATCGAGCTAGAGTGGCGGCACGGGAAGTAAGCGTTAGTTTTTCAGAGTCGTGGAGTATCTTTTGCAAAGGCAATCACGCCGTTCGTCGTTTGCTTGCAGTCGGTCTGGGGACCATGGCATTCACGATGGAGGATATTTTGCTCGAGCCTTACGGCGGCGAGATATTGAATATGAGCGTGGGTGCAACGACCTCACTGACCGCAACTCTGGCCATTGGCGGACTATTTGGCTTTGCCTTGGCATCACATGTCTTAGGCAAAGGATACGACGCATTTCGGATGGCAATGAATGGTGCGTTTGTTGGCCTGCCCGCATTTTTAGCGGTCATTTTGGCCGCCCCCTTAGAATCACCCACCCTATTTGCGGTAGGCATCCTATTAATTGGTTTTGGCAGTGGTTTATTTGGACATGGAACGCTCACCGCGACCATGCGCCTAGCCCCAAAAAAACAAAGTGGCTTAGCTTTGGGCGCTTGGGGGGCGGTTCAGGCGACGGCAGCTGGAACGGCAATTGCCTTGGGCGGGGTGATTCGGGACCTTGCTAGCCCGCTTGCGGGAGCTGCAGGCGGCTACATTGTTGTGTATATTATTGAAATAGTCTTATTACTGGCAGCCATTGTGGTCATGTTGCCGCTGATAAAAAGCAGGTTTAATCTGGCCACAAACACCGCTTAGCACTGCATTTAAATGGCTAGGCGGATAACATAAGGAGCGTACGATGGGTTTCGGAACTGTAATTGCAATTTTGCTGGTAGTTGTATTCACCGTTGTTATTTTGAAAGACATGAATCAAAACAATAAGTGGAAGTAAAGGTGATTTAGCTCTTTATATAGAGTCCAGTATGAGCAAAAACCCACTCAATGCAGTGGGTTTTTTCATATCTGCAGCGCATGCCGCTTCCAATTACATTGGGGGTTTACGACTACTGCCATTTACAGATTAAGTGCGTAGTATGGGTTAATACCTTGATAAAAGTGAAGCATGCCAAGTCCCTCATCTGATTTAGTTGAATTGACCTACTTTAGCCAGCCCGCTGAGGAAATGTCCTTTTTAGGCTTAATGCGCCTTCTCTATCACTCTTATCTGCGCAACCAAGCACTTGGGATTACTGGGGTTCTGATTTTTGAAGACCAGCGCTTTGGTCAAGTGATCGAAGGCCCGGCTCACTCGATCGATCGCCTGTGGGATAAGATCAAAAAAGACGATCGCCATAAAAACGTCAAGTTGATTAATCGTAAAACCATTGAACGTCGCAGTTTTCTAAAATGGACCATGATCTTTCAGGGGAATGAAGAAATTGCCAGTCGCCTTCCTGAGGTAAAGGCTGCAGTCGAGCAGAGCGACTTTCCAAGCGATCATCCCTTGCTAGTTGCGCTGCGTAACGAAATCCAGCGTTAATAAAGCTGCTTATTTTTTGACGGATGCCAGCGCTAGGGCCATACGGTCCATCGCTTGCGCAAGTAGTGCGCGCTGCGTACCAAAATTCAGACGCACAAACTGTGGCGCATTAAATTGAGCGCCGGGCGATAGTGCCAGCCCAAATGCTAAAAATAGAGCATGGGGATCGGGGCATTTGAGCGCGCTGCAATCAATCCAAGCCAAATAACTGGCCTCGGTTTCTGCTAGGGTCAGTGGGGCCATCGCCTGTATGCGCTCTGCAACATAATCCCGATTGCCCCGTAGGTATTGCAGTAAGGATTGACGCCATTCCTCCCCATCACGCAATGCGGCCATGGTGGCGGTATAGGCTAGCAAGCCAGGTTCTGCAATGGTGCGATGTAAATCAGTTTGCATCGCTGCACGCAAGCGGGGATTTTCAGCAATGGCCCATGCCAAGCCAATACCGGGAAAGTTAAATACTTTATTGAGCGACATCAGGGTGACGGTACGCATCGAAATGCGCTGATCAAGGCTGGCAATCGGAACGTGACGGTTTTGCTGATCCAGCACTAGCCCTGCATGAATTTCATCCGAGCAAATGAGGAGATCGCGCGCTTCACAAAACTCAGCAAACTGCAGCAGCTCGGATTTGGTATAGACCGTTCCACCTGGATTTTGCGGATTGCAAAGCAAGGCTAACTTCGTATTAGTTTGAAAGAATTGATCAAGTGCTTGCCAAGGCAAAACCCAGCGATCATGTTCCAGTGCTAAGGGTATCTCGGTGTATGCGCGCGGACATTCAGAACAGGCGAGACGCAAATGGTGATAAACCGGCTGCGGAACCAGAATGTGTTCCATTGGACTAGTCAATTGACGCACGGCAGTGTAAAGCCCAGAAACAACGCTGGGCAAAATCACAATC
Organism: uncultured Polynucleobacter sp.; assembly: GCA_964636135.1. Classification (GTDB taxonomy): domain Bacteria; phylum Pseudomonadota; class Gammaproteobacteria; order Burkholderiales; family Burkholderiaceae; genus Polynucleobacter. Next base: position 37,008 of record CAZWPR010000012.1, on the reverse strand, counting down.
CAGTCGGGATCCACTTCCCAGTTGTAGTGTTCTGCTAAGTAATTCGCAATTGAACTGCGCAAGTTGTTGGGCGCGTGGGTATAGCCAAAAACGCCATCCTGAACACGTTCCGCGAGTGCCTTCATCACGCACGGAGGCGACTGAAAATCCATGTCTGCGACCCATAGCGGTATGACATCATCACCGGCGTAGCGATCCCAGCGAATGGAGTCGCTATGGCTTCGATTGACTGGGGCGTCAAAGTTAAATGTCATCAGCACATTGTACTGAGCGGCTGAATCGGTGATTTTGATGTGAAAAATACAACACAGCAGCAAATCAATCGATTTAAGGCTACTATTGGCACATTATTTCAATTGCGAAGGTAGTCTGTGATGGTAAAAGCCCTTAGAATGAAGCTAGCCCGATGGATTTTGGGCGAGCATTGTGCCTGCTACAAGATGGGCTACCACCCCCTTGTCGACTTCCGTCAAAAAAGTGCAGACACTGAAGCGAAGGCAAAAGCACGTCAAGCCTAGTGCGGTTAACCATGAGGAAATGCAATGAGCAATAGCAAAGCAATCGAAACAAAAAATAAGCTGGTAACGATTTACGGTGGATTAGCCATTGCATTCATTGCAATCTTCTCGACGATTTCAATTCTGTCTTGGTTCGTCTCGGCGCTCAACTTTTAAATAAATTTGTTGCCGTACAGCAGGACAGCGAATTCATTCGTCCTTGCCTGTTTGTTTTTCTTCCAGCCGCATTCTTTTTTCGCGCTCCTTACGTAGGTCGCGAAATTGCCACCAGGCAAACACCACCACACCACCAAAGACGAGAAAAAGCTCGATGATGATGACGGGTGCAAACTCACTCATGGCTAGGATTGATATGCCGCATAACGGAAATCATACAGCGCAGATCATAGTTACGTGAAGATCTTTCTCACTGGCGCAACCGGCTTTATTGGTAGCCATTTTCTCAAGCACTCTCTGGCCGCTGGCCATAGCATGACCTGCTCGGTACGCTCATTAAAGCAAGCGGATGCCATCCGCGCATTGGGAGCTTCTCCATGGCAGGGTGATTTGCAAAATCACGGCGAGCTAAGTTTGGCCTTAGCTGGAATGGATGTGCTGATTCATGCAGCGGGGTGTCGTGATTTAACCGCTCCAGCCAGTCTCCTTCTGCGGAGCAATGTCAACTTGACACAGACACTGGTGGACGCGGCCTCAACAGCCAAGGTGGCACAGTTTATTTACATCAGCGCTGCATCAGTAGTAATGAGTAATCCTACTGCGCTATTGAATGTAACCGAGTCTGCACCGATTACACCGCAAGCTTATTTGCCCTATACCCGCACTAAAGCCATTGCCGAGGCGTCGGTATTGGCTGCACAACAGACTGCCATGAGGGTAGTGGTGCTGCGCCCCAGTTTTGTTTGGGGCAAGGGCGATAGCATCGACACTGAAATTGGTCCGGCATCCAATCGTGGTCAATTTGGCTGGTTTAGTCAGGGGCATTACCCATTTGCAACTTGCTCGATTGCTAATCTATGCGATGCATTGCAGCGCGCCATACAGCACACTCAGTCAGGCTGTGTCTTTAATATCAGTGATCGTGAGCCAGTTAACTTTCGAGTGTTCATGACTAGGCGACTGGAGGTCAGTGGATTTCAGGCGCCTACCTTATCGGTGTCACGAAAGCTGGCTTGGTGGCTCGGCGCATTTACCGAAACGGGCTGGAGGTATTTGCCGATGCCTGGAAAACCGCCGATTGTGCGGGAAATGGTACGTTTAATGGGGTATCCGTTTACGGTGTCAATTGAGCGGGCAAAGCGTGACTTGGGTTATCTGGGGCAGCATTCGATCGAGGCGGGTTTGGCTAATATCGCCTCTTTAATGCAGGCCGGGCAGGGCAGTACTCAGCAATAATTGCCTGAAATTACTATAATGATTGCATTATGAAGGGCAGTATTCGCCCTTTGGTTATCTCAGCTAGGAATGACGATGCGCATTGAAGACAAGGATCCAGCACGGCATGCGGGAATTGAGTACCCGATGGAAGTGGGTGCTCCGGTTTTTGCGCCCATTAAGGTAACCGAAGAAAAAGACAAAGCAGTCAACGTTGCCCGTCAAAATGCCAAGCAAGAGTATGACCGCATCATGGAGCAAGCTACGGTTCTCATGAAACAGGCAAAGGCCTTGCAGTCTCGCTTGGATGCCACTGAGATGGTGCATGCCGCTAAATTTGGTTTTAACCCCATCCATGGAAAAACCTATTTTCTGTATTACGACCAGCGCAATCAAACCAATTTGTTGCTGCAAAACGGTCCACACGATTGGACCTGCGGTATCCCAGCAAACTGGAACTACCTGATGACAGTCAAAAAACTGGGCGATAGTACCTGGGAACAAATCGAAGAAACAGTGGAATAGTTTTTTATTTCCACAGCGACCGCAGCCGCAGTGAATACAGCCCTTTATTGGTTCCGGTCCGACCTGCGGCTGGAAGATAATCCTAACTTTTTATCCGCATGCAAGGCCTCGGATAATCTACTGCCGATCTATGTGCATGCCCCTCAAGAATCCCTCATCTGGGGTTTTGAGCGGATTGGGCAGCACCGCCGGCAATTTTTGCGTGATGCCCTCAGCGATTTGCGGCAGCAGCTGAGGCAGCTTGGATCGGATTTGCTGGAATTGCAAGCAACCCAGGGTAGCTCAAACAGTGCCGCTGATCTCGTCATCAGCGTAGCACGTCACCACGGTATTAAAACGATCTATTGTGAAGTGATTCAGGCGCCAGAAGAAATGCAAGCGCTGACTACATTAAGGCAGACCGGACTCACCGTGCATGCCGAGCTTGAGTCAACTATGATTGCCGTGCGTGATTTGCCATTCGCACCCGATGCAATGCCAGATCAATTTACCCAGTTTCGAAATAAGATTGAAAAAACAAAGTACCTGTTTACGAAGCCGGTTTCGGCCCCAAGTCAGATACCCCCGCTGCCAGAGAATTTTAAGCGAGAGGAGTTGATTTCAGGCTCGCAGACCCCAATTCAACCCACGGGTCATCCACACAGCTCCTTCCCGCATTATCGTGAGACCTACCGCGGCGGCACAAGCGCTGCAGTAGCCCATTTAAAGCAGTATCTAGCGCGCGCACTGCCGCATTCATATAAGGTAACCCGCAATCAATTGCATGGCCTCGATTATTCGAGCAAGCTATCTCCATGGCTTGCCTTAGGTTGTATTTCAGCGCGCAGCGTGATGCAAGAGCTAAAACAGTTTGAGTCAGAGCAGGGCGCCAATGATGGAAGTTACTGGCTTTGGTTTGAGCTCCTCTGGCGTGATTATTTCCGCGTACTCCATCTGAAATATGGAAAACAGTTGTATTGTGCAAGCGGTTTAAATCAATCGGATAAGCCTATCCACAATGCCCGCGGTTTTGAGCGTTGGTGCTCTGGCACAACGGGAGAGTCAATTGTCGATGCGGGAATGCGTGAGCTTAAAGCAACGGGCTATCTATCGAATCGCTTGCGCCAAGTGGTAGCGAGTTATTTGATCTATGACTTGCATTCAGACTGGCGTGCAGGCGCCGCTTGGTTTGAGTCGCAACTACTGGATTACGATGTGTATAGTAATCAAGGCAATTGGCTCTACATTGCTGGCAGGGGTACAGACCCACGGGGCGGCCGTCGCTTTAATCCCCAGAAACAAGCCCAAGACCACGACGCCAATGGCAGCTATCGCGCATTATGGTTAAGCGACTGATCCAGACACAATGCCGAGAGGATGGTTTGTGCATGGATCTCGACAGTAAGATGAATGTCTTTGCCGTAGCCGCCTGCCATCGCAATAGCGACTGGTAGTGCATTAGCGGCAGCCCAGTTATAGACCTGTTGATCGCGTTCACGCATTCCTTCTTTTGTCAGGCTGAGCTTACCCAAGCGATCATGTTCATGAGGATCTGCACCAGCAAGGTAGATGATGAATTGGGGGTCGAAAGTAGTTTTGACCTTATGCAGCGCCTCACTTAAGGCATCTAAGTACATGGCATCACCACATCCATCGGGCAGCGCTACATCCAAATTACTTTGCTCTTTCTGAAACGGAAAATTATTTTCGCCGTGTAGGGACAAGGTGAAAATACGTTCATCGTTTTTTAGAATAGCGGCAGTGCCATTGCCTTGGTGCACATCCAAATCAATAATGGCTACACGAAAATTACTGCCTCGGGTCTTTTGCAGTATGCGTGCCGCAATCGCTGCATCATTAAATACGCAAAAGCCAGCGCCATGATCGCGGTAGGCATGGTGGGTACCACCGGCTAAATTGACTGCCACCCCATCGATGAGGGCTGACTGACATGCCGCAATGGTAGCGCCAACCGATCGCTTAGAGCGCTCGACCATACGCTCGCTCCACGGAAAGCCAATGGCGCGCTGCTCTTGATCGCTGAGCTCACCGGCAACTACTTTTTGAATGTAACTAGGTGTGTGCGCGTAGAGTAATTGGGTATCACTAGCAACCGGCGCCTCGATCAATTTAATCTGGGGATGGGTCGCAATGGCTTCTCGCAATAAGCGGTACTTCTGCATCGGAAAGCGATGGCCCTCTGGTAATGGCAGAACAAAGTGGTCGGTATAAAAAGCCTTCACTGAAGTAGCGACTTAACGCGTGGCGATGATGGCATTTGCTAATGCGTGGCCACTCAGCCATGCACCTTCGACTCGGCCGCCATGCAACCAGTCTCCGCAATAGGCAATACCTTGCTCTGAATTGCAATGGAAGCGCGCCTGATACGAGGGGTCGCTACTGGCATAGCGCCAACGATGGATCGCATACTTCTCTGGAGCTTTGCCACCAATTGCAATAAATGCTGCAATCATCTGTGGTGCAATGGCCTGTGGATCGGCATCAATGTGATCTTGGTTCCACTGCGATTGACCATGAATCACCCATACCTCTTCGCCAGTGCGCTGGGGTTTTGCATTATTACGTGATGCCCAGCTCAGAATGCCATCATTAATAAAGGCAGCTTCAAACGGCATGGTGATGGCTTCATTAAACCGCAGCATCATGGTCCAGCACCCTTCAGTTTTTGCTTTGCCATGCAATTCGGCAATTGCAGGATCAATTGCTTGAGTAAGCGTAAGTGCTTGTGGTGCTGGTATCGCCAAAATAACCCAATCGGGTTTGTACTCTAACAGGCCATGTTCTGCGGTATGCAATTGCCACTGCTGTTGCACTCGATTGATTTGCGTGATGGTGTGACTTTGATGGATGTCAAGGGACTTTGCTAAATGGTGGGCCGGCGAGGTCATCCACGGTGTGCCAACGTAGCGGGGATCAGTGGGTTTGCTGCTTTGCCAGGTTTGGTTTTCATAAACCCCAATTGGGGTATGCCATTGCGCAGCTACTCCCTGGCGAAGCCAGATTGCCAGTTGATTCTGGAAGGCAGGATCGCGCGCTGTAAAGTAGCGCGCACCGTGGTCGCATTGCCAGCCGTCCCCCTTACGCGTACTCATACGTCCAGCAAGGCCGCGACTCTTCTCAAATACCTTGACCTGCATTCCAGCATGGACTAATACGCTCGCGCAGCAGAGGCCAGCTAGGCCGGCGCCGATGATGGCGACCTGACTTTTTTCCTCTATCCTAGGTAGAATCAATGCCATGGCGTATTTTTATGGGCGGAGTCTGAAATGAGTAATTTAGATAAGCGGTGTTGTGGTTCCGGCGTTTGCATTATCAACGAAGCAGGTGAGTGTTGGTGTGGCCAACGTTGGGATGGAACGAAGATGAGTTTTGTGCCACTGAATAGTACTTCAGCAACCGAATCAAACCGTGATGGCCAAGCAGCTACTCCTAATCAAACAAATAATCAGACTAACCTGAAGTCCTAGACTTGTAGCTTCGGTTCAGATGGGATGCAAGAGCGGCCTGCTTGCTGCTCCGCTTGCTTTAGCCAAGCTGGCTTTGCCCCTTTTGCGTTATTACCTAGCTCGCGAAATTGCTCAGGGCTTAGGTTCTTTTCTAAGGCACTCGCAACACAGCTGCAATACGGAATGAAGTCCGCATCACTCACCTTCTCGCTTAGTCGTTGATGAATGGTGCGTTGCTGTTGAACGCACTGTTGCGTATAGCGTTCCTGGGCTTTCGGATTGCCTTGGGCCAGTATTGGGTTAGCGCCGAGTAAGCAAATGATTGCAGCGCTGAGGCCCAGGGTTTTCAAGATCGAGTGCATTTGGTATCCAATACGAAAAAAAAGGGGGGATAAACCAAATCACGGTCAGCAAACTGGTTTCAAGCAATACTAGGGGAACTAGCGAATTCGTGCTGCTTGGTAACGCAGAAAGGCTTTTCTACCGGCTAGGAGGGCACTAAAAATCAAAACGAGGTTAGCGAAAAATGGTTTCATAAGGCTCTTTTTGAGTAAATTAAAGGATTTTTAAGGGAAAACCCTTACAACGAATATACGCCTTTAAGTTCCTTTGTGCAGAGCACCATAAAACCACAATTCTAGTAATCCTATTCTGGGCTTTGTAAGACCTTTTGGATGTCGTTCGCAATGCTGGCAGGATCGTCTGCAGAGCCATAACGGCGAAGCACCTGCCCCTTGCGATCTACTAAAAACTTGGTGAAATTCCACTTGATGGCTTCTGTACCCAAAATTCCTGGGGCAGCATGCTTGATGTATTTGAATAGGGGATGGGCGTTGTCGCCATTGACATCGGTTTTTTCAAATAGGGGAAAGCTGGTCTGATAACTTGAGCTACAAAACTGCTGGATTTCGGCGGCACTGCCGGGCTCTTGCCCACCAAATTGATTGCACGGAAAAGCAAGTACTTCAAAGCCACGGTCCTGAAACTGCGTATAGATTCTTTGCAGGCCGGCATATTGGCCGGTGAAGCCACAACGACTAGCAACATTCACGATCAGCAGGACTTTGCCCGCGTAGTCATTCATCTGTTCGGTGTCGCCATTTAATCGAGTGAGACTAATGTTCGGCAGCAAGGGTTTTTCCTTTATTGGAATTGAGTCCATAAATACGGCGATAAGAGTGAGCAGCTACTCCATTCTGAAGTGCTTTGCGGACAGGTTTTGCGATCAGGTTAATGGCGGATTGAACAGCATTTCGTTCAAATGCGGAGGGCACTTTACGATCAATCAGGGGATACGCCCAGTCGGGTAAATTGAGGAAACCAGCTTTGCTAACGAGCCGAACAAATGGCCGTGAATGCAGACTACTGGGGTATTCGTCCAGCAGCGTGACGATTGCGCGCGCACGCTCGCCGTAATGCAGTTCGGGTAGATAGGCGGCAATGGCTTGGTCTGTCGCAAGTGCAGTGTCTGGCAAATCAATCGCACCAAGCCTATTTCCGATTAAGCGCATTTCTACAAAGTAGCGATCAATCTCTGTGCTTGCTAAATGCGGATTGCGGTAACGGAGGTAGGCGCGCATAAAACTACTGGTTTCAGTGAGGTGGACCCAGTTTAATAAATGCGGATCACTGGCGCTGTATGGCTTACCAAATTCATCGGTGCCCGTGATGTGCCCATGGATGCGATTGACCTTATCAATCATCTGATTAGCCATGGTGGTCGGACCATAGGTGGTGGCAGCAATAAAAAAAGCAGTGCGACCAAGACGACCCTGCAAATCGGTGCGAAAACTCGAATGATCCCAGACCCCAGCGAGGGCGCCGGGATGCAATGCTTGCAATACCAGCGATGAAATACCGCCGATCATCATGGACATGAAATCAGCATGTACTTCCCATGGCATGGAGTTTGGGCCCAGTAAACCGGGATCACCGGCAGGGGTAAGGAAGGCGGTAGGTGGGCCGCTTCCACCAACTAGCTGACGCACCATTTGCTGAATAAAGAGATCCACCATCACGATCCTTGATTCAAGTTAACCGTAGAAGTTCAATGGAGTGTTGAATTTAAATCAACACCATCCTCGAGTAGCTCATGAATTAGATCAAGGCGTAATCGCGGATTATCTTGCATCAGCAGGTGATTTTTTTGGGAGACTGAAAGCGGTAGTATCTCGGCCAAGCGATTGGAGACCCAGGCACAATCTTCGAGACGATAGGGTTCCTGAAAAGGCAGCTGACGTTCGCTAAGGCCTTGCTTTTGGACTGAAGTAATAATTTCGGACAGCAGGAGTGCAGTATCAGTCAATTCATCCGGAACCGCGATCTCTGGATCGGCGGCAACGCACTGTACTTCGCCCATCCATAGGCCGGTTTTTTCGCGCCTAGACTGGAGTAGTGAAAATCGTGCATGCCCTACAGAGCGAGTCATATAGAGAGCCGGCTGGATTGGATCAAACTCAATGATTTTGGCGAGGGTGCCAAACTCAGATAAGAGGATGTCGGGCTTTGCTGGATCTTGTATTTCTGCACCTTCTTCTATGCCAACAATCCCAAAGAATTCCTGATTTTTAAAGCATGCCTTCATCATATCGAGGTAGCGCACCTCAAATATCTTGAGCGCAATAAGTCCTTCAGGAAATAAAACCGTTTGCAGCGGAAATAGGGGAATCCAAAAAGGTTTTGTGAGATCGGTCATAACTGCAATGTACAGGATCTAATGCAATTCTGCAGTGGGGCAGCGGACGCCACTTAGGAAATGACTTTCGATAGAATCGCCTCGTGGCGCATTGCCCATGACGGAATGCCGGACTCGTGGTTATTGAAAACCTGCGCTATAAAGTCAAGGCTGAGCTCCTGAGTTGCCGCTTTTACTTGGTGGTTTAAAACGGCGCCACCGGAACGGGTACGGTCTGTAAACATGCTGTGTGAGCCGCCCTCAAACACAGCCAAGGCTTTGCGTTCGCTACCAATCGCCTCAAAAATAGCCAGGCGATCCGGATAGCCGCTAAAGTAGCCTGGGATTTGGATATTATCTTCGGTGGCTGTAATGTGCAGGGTAGGCAAGCGGACCGGTTGCAAGATCGAGTCCACTGCATTTTGACCATAAAACCGCGGCGCAGAAATTACGATCGCAGCCGTGATGCGGGGGTCTTGCAGATCAATTGGAACGGCATTGCGACTAACGCGCGCACCAGAGGCAAGTAGGGTTGTGTTCGCCCCATAGGAATGCCCGGCAGCAATAATTTGATTTGGGATGATTGCCTGGCCTAGTGGATCGCGTAGTAATTTTGTCAGTGCAAAGCGTAAATCAAATACCCTGGCAAGCGCTTCTTGTTCTTGCGCTGCTTCTTGTAGTCGGGATACTAAATTAAAGGGATTGCCAAACCAGATTGAGCGATCGCTGCCAACATGCTGGACATGTAGGCTGGCTAGCCCATGGCTCGCCCAGTAGCTTCCAAGGTAGCTATAGCCCAAGCGCGATCCACCAATGCCATGGGAAAAAATGACGAGTGGCACAGGAGCGGCAGAAGATGATGCAATTGGCTGGTAAAGCCGAACTGGAACAGGGCGTTCACGGACATCATCAAACCAATCGAGATCGTGGATCTGAAATGTAGACGCCGAGGCCAATCCCTGTAGTGGAAAAAAAGCAAGCGAGGGCGCGACTACTGCCAGTCCAGCAGCAGGAAGCCTTTTCAGAAATTGCCTTCTAGAAAAATGAACCATGGTGCATTTTATTTTGCTTTTGCAAATCAAGCAGCAGGGGTTCTAATTAGGCTAATTAACAGCCTATTGCTGATTGCGTCGACGCCGCGCTAGGAATTGCACCAAACGAAAATGACCATAACCCATCACTAGGGCAAATACGGCGATCGAGTACTTAATCTCAATGCCAGTCAGGGAGTGCGTAATCGTCGAAAACAACGCAGACCACAGCATGATGCTGAGGTAAGAAACCACAATCAGGGGCTCTTTGATGCGCGTGCCATCAAATGCTTTGGTGTACGCAACTGCAATGGGTGCGAGCGAGAGGAGTAGGTAGAGAAATATCTTCATGAATAAGGGTAATGGTATTGCATTTGATCGCTTGAATTCGCTGATTACTTATTACTATCCAAAATCCACTCGGCAAGCTTTTTGGCATCTGCCTCGCTTATTCTGGTGTTGGCAGGCATCACCACTACGCCCCATGCACCGCCGCCCCCTAAGCGGATTTTATTCGCCAGCGTATCCACCATTTGTGCCCGTGGTTGGCTTTGATAGCGTGTTGCAATCGCCTTATAGGATGGACCAACCACTTTACGGTCCATGGCATGGCAGCCCATGCAGGTATTCTGTTTGGCTAATTCCGGAGACGCATGCGCAGGGATAAACGGGATAGCAAGTGAACCAAGTGCTAAACCAGTAGTAATGATGGTGTTCAGTTTGAATGAAATCATAGTCAGCACTTTACAGGGTTCTGCCAAGGCAATAACCCCATATATCAACCCATTATTGGTTCAACTTAGTCCGAAAATGTGACAACGTGATCCGCGCCTAAGCGAATGCCAATTTTTTCGCCAATGTGGTGATCGTGGTGGCTCGGGACATAGGCAAATACCTCTTGGCCTGAGCTGAGTTTTAGGGTGTATAAAAAATCAGCGCCCCGAAAGGTCTTGCGAATGACTTCTGCCAATAATGGACTTGCATCATCGTGCTGAATATCATCAGCACGCAGTAGCACATCCACTACTCTGCCAATTGGATCATGATGATCATTATCTAATTTGAGTTTGCCGAGCTCGATTTCAACCATGGCATTGCCTTGAATCGTGCCTTTAACAAATACTCCACGACCAATAAAGTCGGCTACGTAGCGATTGATCGGTTGATGATATAAATCATAGGGCGTATCCCATTGCACAATATTGCCGTCATTCATGACGCCGATGTGATCTGCAATGGCGAATGCCTCAAATTGGTCATGCGTCACTAAGAGCGCAGTCACCCCATTGCTTTTTAATATCTCACGCATTTCGGAAGCAAGGCGCTCACGCAAATCAACATCGAGGCTAGAGAAAGGCTCGTCCAGCAGAATTAAATCGGGCTCGGGTGCCATGGCGCGAGCCAAAGCAACCCGTTGCTGCTGGCCGCCGCTGAGTTCATGTGGATAAGCTTGGCTCTTATTGGCTAGCGATACCTTCCCGAGCCAATCCATTGCAACCACGTTACGCTGGTTCGCGGGAAGGGCGCCAAGACCAAACATCACATTCTCAATTACGGACAAATGGGGAAACAGGGCGAAATCCTGAAATACCATACCCACCCGGCGCTGACTGGGGGCTAGGTTCACTGTAGGGGAGCTAACTACCTTATCGTGCAACTTAATTTGCCCATGCTGCAGGGGCTCAAAGCCGCAAATGGCCCTCAAAACGGTCGACTTGCCGCAACCTGATGGCCCTAGTAAGCAGGCAATGTCACCCGACTCAAGCTGAAGATTAAGGTCATGGACGATGCGCATCCAGCCCTTACCATCCGGCTTGGGATAGGCAATTTCAACTTCTTCAAGCGAAAGTAAGGGTTGAGTTGAATTCATCCCTATAATTTTCGCATTAACCGGTTGAATTCACCGGATTCACTGTTTTAGCCCTTACGATCGCCCCCGAAATGAGCCGAATTGTTGTTCTGATCGCACTATTGCTCTCCTTGCCATTGCTTGGCTTGGGCGTTCCTTTTTTGTTTCCTGAGAGTGTTCCGGGCGCTGCCAGTATCGGGGACCAAGGAACCTTGGCGCACCTATGGGAATTTGTACTTGGCGACTATTTGATATCTACAGTTATTTTGCTGTTGGGTGTAGCGCTTGGCGTCTTTTTTTTGGGTGTAGGTAATGCGTGGTTAGTAGCGAATTACCAGTTCCCGGGGAAGCGCATTTTTGAGTGGGCTTTAATTTTGCCCCTTGCTATACCCACTTATGTCATGGCCTATTTATTCGTCGATATGCTGGATTTTTCTGGTCCAGTACAAACCGGATTGCGGCAAGCTTTGGGAATGGAGCGTTTGTGGTTTTTCCCTGACCCTAGATCCCTAGGTGGAGCTATTTGGACTTTTTCATTTTGCCTTTTTCCTTATGTCTATTTAATCGCACGTACTGCATTTTTGGATCGCAGCGGACGCCTTGCCGAAGCCGCTGAAACTCTAGGCTACAGCGGCTTTCAGGCTTTTTATAAGCTGGTTCTCCCGATGGCTCGCCCCGCTATTTTTGCGGGCATGGCACTGGCCTTAATGGAGGTCTTGGCTGATTACGGCGCGGTATCGTATTTTGGCGTACAAACCTTTGCTACCGGAATTTTTCGTGCATGGCTTTCCTTTGGCGATCGATTGGCTGCGGTGCAACTCTCACTGGGTTTATTGGCCTTCGTCTTCCTTATTTTTTACATTGAGCAGCACAATCGGGCGCGGCTTCGTTACGCCACATCAGGCAGCGTGCCGCGTGCAACCATCGCAAAAAAACTGAGCGGTAAAAATGCCTTGTTTGCTTTTGCGGTTTGCGGTCTTACAGTTTTGTGTTCTTTTGTATTGCCAGTATTAGGCCTGCTGCAGTTGCAGTGGGAGCAGGGTATTACGATCGATGCGCGCTATACCGCCTGGCTTGGCAACTCCATTTGGTTGGCAAGTGTGACTGCGCTTATTTCGGTTATTTGCGCACTCTTTCTAGCTTACTTTGCTAGAGCCTCTAAGAGCGCCATGATGTATACCGTTAATCGTCTGTTGGGCCTGGGCTACGCTTTACCTGGTGCAGTATTGGCTGTCGGCATTCTCTCTTTGCTTGGCCTAATTGACTCGGCATGGATTATGTCGGCAACGGTATGGGTATTAATTTATGCCTACCTGATTCGCTTTTTATCTTCCAGCTTACAAAGTGTCGAGACTGGGCTATCGCGTATTACCCCCGCGATGGATGGTACAGCTGCTTTATTGGGAGCGACGCAATGGCAAACCATGACGCAAATTCATTTGCCTTTGCTCAAGCGCAGTTTGCTGACCGCCGGCCTATTTGTGTTTGTCGACGTCATGAAAGAATTACCAGCGACCTTGCTATTGCGACCATTTAACTTTGATACTTTAGCCGTGGCAACCTACCAATTGGCGGCAGATGAGCGTTTATCGGAACTCGCATTGCCGTCCCTGACGATTGTGTTGGCAGGCCTGATACCAGTGATTGTGTTGTCGCAGGCCATGTCAAAGCCACGCGCCTACTAGCCTCGACCGATATAGGGCATATTGGTTGCCATTATCGTCATGAATTGAATATTGCTTTCCAGTGGAAGCTGGGCCATGTGCAGGACGGCTTGCCCAACATGATCCACATCCATGCGCGGCTCAACCTTAATTGAACCATCGGCTTGAATGATTCCGGCAGCCATCTTTTCTGTCATTTCAGTAGCAGCATTACCAATATCGATTTGACCGCAAGCAATATTAAAGGGGCGGCCGTCTAATGAGATTGATTTGGTTAAGCCCGTAATGGCATGTTTCGTTGCCGTATAAGGTGCTGTCATTGGGCGTGGTGCATGCGCCGAAATCGATCCATTATTGATGATGCGGCCACCTTGGGGGGTCTGAGCCTTCATCATGCGGATGGCTTCTTGTGAGCACAAAAAGGCGCCGCATAAATTACTGTTGACGGCATTCATCCACTGCTCGTAGCTGAGCTCTTCCATTGGGATAGCTGGAGCACCTGTGCCGGCATTATTAAAGAGAACATCAATGCGCCCCCATTTGGCTTTCAGGGCGCTAAAGAGATTTTTGACATCCTCGGGCTTGCCTACGTCACATGTAACAGCAAGGCAATTGCTATCGTTGCCGCCGATTAACTGAATGGCATTTTGCAGAGCATCAAGCCTGCGTCCGGTGAGGACAACACAGTAGCCTCCGCCGAGCAAGGCTTTAGCAGCGGCTCGGCCAATACCACTACCGGCACCGGTTACGAGGGCTACGCGCAAAGGGGATGTATTCATGAACGACTTTCTGATTGGATGGGTTCTTAGATTGCTATCTTAGCGTGAAAATAGCAGGCGCCCTCAGGGGCAGGGCATAATCAAAAAAACGCCCACGATCATGAACCGTATCCAAGGACTCCGCTACAACCCATATGCCTTATTGGCAATATTGGCGTTAATCATCGTATTTGTATTTGGCCTATTGTGGACGCTCATTCCAGCTCCGCCCAAATCGATTGTGATTGCTACTGGATTTCAGGATGGTTTGTATTACCGCTTCGGTGAACGAATGCAAGCCTCTTTGAAAAAAGAAGGCGTCGATCTTCAGGTCCTAAAGACAGGGGGTACGCAAGACAACTTGGCTTTATTGGCCGATCCTAAATCAGGCGTGGATTTGGCCATGATTCAGGGCGGTGTGGCCGATGTGTCCCAATATCCCCATTTTGTATCCATCGCCGGGATGTTTTATGAGCCGGTATGGGTTTTTTATCGCGAATCTAGTTTTAAGGGGGCTCCAGACGGACTGACCCTACTGACCCAATTGAAAGGCAAGCGTGTCTCGATTGGCAATGCCGGAAGCGGTACTAATTCGATAGCAAAACTCCTGCTCGATACCAGCGGAATCAAGCCAACGGATCTGGAAATGGAGGCCCTTATGCCGCAGGAGGCGGCCGCTAAACTTGCCTCAGGCCAGCTGGATGTTGCTTTTTTGGTGGTCGCGGCCGAAGCACCCTTACTTAAAAATTTCATCAACATACCCGGTGTACAACTGATGAATTTCGTACAGGCGGACGCTTATACCCGTGCCCTCCCATTTTTAACCAAAGTGGATGTAGCTCGCGGTCTACTAAGCATCGAAAATGATTTTCCAAGGCTAAGCCGGCAGATGATTGCAGCCACTGCAACCTTAGTCAGTCGTGAGACGATCAGTCCCGCCATCGTCAGTCTGCTTTTAGAAAATGCCCAAGATGTTTTGAAATCGTATTCGCGTTTACAAAAGCCCGGAGAATTTCCATCGATCAATGGCCTGGATTTTCCATTGCAAATGGATTCAGAAATTTATTTAAAAGACGGCCCTTCTTTTTTACATCGCCATCTGCCATTTTGGACTGCGGTTTGGGTTGGTCGCTTTGCACGAGTTGTCATTCCAATTTTGGCTATTTTGATTCCCTTGATTGCTTATATTCCAGCCTTGCGTGATTTGAGTTTACGTATTCGCTTATCCCGTATTTATGCTGAATTGAAAGTATTGGAGCGCACTGCTGCTGACCCCAGCGCACGCGATAGGAGTCGTCAAGCCTTAGCTGACATACAAATGCGCGTGAATGCCATGAAAGTCTCTTCCCTTGAGTCGAAGGAGCTTTATGACTTAAAGGGACACGTTAATATGGTGCGAGAACGTCTAAAACTCGATTCGTGACAGTAAACGCGTTGATGTCCTAAAATAAGACGGTGAATCTCTCTCCGCCGCTAACACCAACCCCAGAAATTGCACCTGCAATCCAGCACAGCGGATTTGCAATTGCTACCGCTGCCTCAGTTGCAGAGTTGGCTCATGTATCCGTTAATGATTTACTGGGTTTGCGTGCCTATTGGCAAGATCTACCGCGTGACCCTTATTTAAAAGACGGCGGGCGTTACCGTTTTCGGCGCCATGCCAGTTATACAGTAAGCGGATCAGAGCTGAAAATGGTTCCCCATCGCGCGCACTGGCAGTCAGTCGACTATAACGCCCTACATGGTGGTATTGAGCGCTGGTTTGAGCCGATTACACCCGCCTTGGCAAATGATGTGTGCTGGCAGGCGGTAATCAAAAACACCGCAGGACTTTTAAATTCTCTCAAGCCCGTCTCAACTTGGTTTATTGAAGCCCATCAATTTCGCATCGATACGAGTGATGGTATTGGCAGGCCAACTCCGGAGGGTGCGCATCGAGACGGTGTTGATTTTGTGGCTGTATTTTTGATTGATCGCCACAACATCAAAGGTGGCGAGACGCGTATTTTCGAGGTCAATACTTCTTCTGGCTTGCGCTTTACATTAACCGAACCTTGGTCAGTCTTGCTGATGAATGATGAACGGATGATTCATGAAACAACGCCGATTCAGCCAACTCTATCGAAGGGTTATCGGGATACCCTGGTACTGACATTTCGGTCTAACGGGTTCCAGGATTCGCCCAATTCCAACCAGCAATAAAAACGAAAACGGACTCAATCTGTGCCTACGATTGCCGGAAAAATAAACTGCACCCCCTTGATGTTGGCTGCACAAATTTGCGCACTGCTTGGCTTTGCGTGTTACGCCGTAACACTTACTACATTGCAGGCTCAATGGGATTTGAGTAATTTTGAGTCTGGCCTCATCGCGAGCGCTTTTTTCTTTGGATATATCTTGGTTGTACCCTTGGCAACCGTATTGACCGACCGGGTGGACGCACGCAAGATTTATTTGTTTGGTGGATTATCTGGTGTAACCGGCCTCTTGGGCATGGGTCTTTTTGCTAACGGCTTTTATTCTGCTTTTTTCTTTATGGCTTTGAATGGTGCCGGCTTAGCAGGAACGTATATGCCAGGCTTAAAGGTATTGTCGGATCGTGTACAGCACGGCGAAGTCACGCGACATATTTCCTTTTACACCGCTTTCTTTGGAATTGGTGCAGGCTTATCTTATCTCATCTCGGGATGGATCTTAGAGGCCATGGGATGGGAGGCTGTATTTGAGTGGATTGCCCTGGGACCGCTTTCTGCATTATTGATTGTGTGGCTACTGATTCCGGCCTTAGATAAGCCTGAATGGCGCGGCCCCATTCAGATTCAATTGGGCGATGTATTTCCGATTCAAAAATGGAAAATGGTTTTGCAGAATAAAGAGGCATCAGGCTATATTTTTGGATATACCGCACATTCCCTTGAGTTGTTTGCGTCGCGGAGTTGGTTAGTCGCTTTTTTTGTATTCTGTACGGCGTATACCGGCGAAGCTTTTTTCTTGGCCGCGACCACCTTGGCTGGCGTAATTAATTTCTTTGGCGTGCCTGCATCCATTCTGGGTAATGAGATGGCGATCAAAATAGGTAGACAGAATTGGATTTGTTTTGTCATGCTTACCAGCGCGATCTTGGGTATTGCGTTGGCTGCATCTACCGGTCAGGGCTGGTGGGTGATCGCTCTGCTTGCGACTGGACATTCAATTTTTATTATGGCGGACTCTGCCACCTTGACTGCGGGGCTGGTAACCAGTGCGCAGCCGCAGATCAAAGGCGCCGCAATGGGTCTGCACTCCCTCATGGGTTTTGGCGGAGGATTGTTGGGCCCTGCTATCTTTGGCTTTGTTTTAGATCTGGCTGGATCGCAGGAATCCCAGTCAGCTTGGGTTTGGGCCTACTTCTCGATTGTGATTTGGGGAGTGCTGTTTGTGCTTTTTGAGCGTCGCAATGGGTGGTCCAAGCGAAAACCTAGTTCACCCTCAAGCTAAGGTGAATATGGTGCAGACGTGCTATCACTGCGGCAGTGATGTTGCTGCAAATACACATCTGAAGTTAGAACTTGGAGGTAATTACCGCTCCTTTTGTTGCTCAGGCTGTATGGCGATTGCTCAAACCATACATGGCGAGGGGCTTGAAGTTTTCTATGCTCGGCGGGTGCCGGGTGAGAGACCAGACTTAGATGGGATTAGCGAGGCAATACCAGAGCGACTGATGCCCTACGATGATCCGCTGTTACTTGCGCGTTTTACGAAGCCCATCGGCAATGCTCAGCTAGAAACTACTTTAAAGTTAGAGAAGATTCGCTGCGCTGCGTGTGTATGGTTATGCGAACATTTTGTGAGGCGTATACCCGGCGTGCACGATGTCCAAATTAATTATGCAACGCAAAAGGCCCACATTCAGTTTGACCCGAGCCAAGCCAGCTTGGCTGGCTTACTTCATGCAATAGAGCGTATCGGTTATGGTGCCTGGCCATTCGAGCCTTCGCTTGCGCTTGAAAAGGCTAAGAAAGAGCAGCAGCAATTACTTACCCGTTTGGGAGTTGCTCTATTGGGCATGATGCAGGTCATGATGTATGCGTGGCCCACTTATTTGAGTGATAGCGACATTAGTATGGAATCCGAGCTGCTCCTTAATTGGGCAAGTTGGGCATTAACCATACCTGTGATGGTCTATTCGGCAGGCCCCATATTTCAATCTGCATGGCATAGTATTCGGCTCTTTGGGTCAAGCAAGATGCTGGGTATGGATGTGCCTATTGCCTTGGCTTTAGCACTCGCCTTTATTGCGGGAACCATCAACTTGGTTCATGGGTCTGGTGAGCATTATTTTGATTCAATCACGATGTTCGTTGCTTTTATTCTTGCCGCACGTTATGTCGAATTGTTAGCAAGGCAAGACGCTCAGGGTGGGGCAGAGGCACTTGCCAAGCAGTTGCCTGCGACCTGCGAGCGTTTTATCCAATACCCCGAATCAGCCGAGCTGAAAACCGTTCCTGTTGTGAAATGCCAAATAGGTGACTATCTACGGGTGCCAGCCGGCGCAGTGATTCCGGCCGATGGCCAGCTGATTGCAGGTCAATGCAGTCTAGACGAGTCACTGCTCACCGGAGAATCCAAACCCATTCGAAAAGAGCTTGGTGACACCTTATATGCGGGGACGCATAACATTCAGAATCCATTGGTAATGCAAATTACTGCAGTAGGGCAGTCAACTCGTATTGCTGGCATCGCCGCTTTACTCGATAACGCCTTACAGGCCAAGCCCGCTCTGGTTGGCTTGGCTGAAAAATGGGCAGGGCATTTTGTTCTCTTTTTAATCAGTAGCGCGGTTTTATCAACCGCTGTTTGGCTTGCCATCGATCCTGCTCGGGCATGGACAGTTCTGGTTGCGGTATTGGTAGCGAGCTGCCCATGCGCACTCTCCCTCGCAGTGCCTACTGCAATGGCAGCCTCCCAGGGTGCCGTCACAAAACTGGGGCTCCTGATCGTGCGGGGCCATGTGATGGAAGATTTAGTTAAGGTTACGGACATTGTTTTAGATAAGACCGGCACTTTGACTATGGGTGAGCCTGAGTTAAAGGAAGTTGAATTATTTCGTGCTGATTTCGATCAATCAATGGCGCTTGCGATTGCCGCAGGACTGGAGGAGGGGCAATCCCACCCCTTAGCACTGGCATTTATTCGTGCCGCACACCAAGCAGGAATTACCCCTCATTCTCCTGGAATGCTTGTCAATAATCAGCTAGGCTCCGGAGTACGTGCTGGTATTTTTGTTTTGGGTAGTCAAGCATGGATGCAGTCGCTTGGTCATATGAAAGAGGCCATACATCCGCATTCTGGTGAATATGGCACTGTTTTTTTGGCCGATGAACAAGGTCTAATTGCTCGCTTCGTTTTTTTGGATACACCAAGAGCTGGCGTCAATGAATTACTTGCTATGGCCAGGAGACGCAGTATCACCGTTCACATGGTCTCTGGTGATGATGCGGTAACAGTAAGCTGGTGGGCAAGCTATTTTGGAATGACGCATTTTCATGGCGCCATCTCCCCTGAAGGCAAGTATGCATTTATTGAAGCTCTTCAGGCTGAGGGGCGCATTTGTTTGGCAATTGGCGATGGAATCAATGATGCCCCTCTATTGGCGAAGGCCAATGTTTCAGTTGCCATTGGCTCGGGCTCGCCGCTGGCCTCTGCTAGTGCTGATGCCATCCTGACTGCCACCTCCTTGGCGCCACTTGCCAAAGCACTCTTAATGGCCGATCGTACAAAAGCTGTGATTCAGCAAAGTCTATTGTGGGCCTTTGTTTATAACGTCGTAGCAATTCCGGTGGCTATGATGGGCTGGGTTAATCCTTGGGTTGCAGGTATCGGCATGGCTTTATCGTCCCTAGCCGTTACCCTCAATGCATGGCGTCTGCGCAAAGTGTAATTTGCTCGTTGATATTTCATGTAGCAGGAGATTGCGCTAGACTGCGTTAATGGAAAGTTTGCTCCTTTTAATACCGCTGTCATTGCTGCTAATTGCCTTTTTAGCCTATCTTTTTTATTGGGCTATCAAAACCGGGCAGTTTGATGATTTAAATGGCCCGGGCGAAGCCATTCTGATGGACGATGACGCGCCTAAAGTAGAGAAAATAAATCCCCTTCCCGATCCCAAATCAAAATCTAAATCCCGCCAGTAATTCCTGGTTTTAGATGATAAGTAAGCCCAGCCGAGTAATTAGGCTGGCCTCATTTGATATAGATCAAATCAGCAAGACACCCTTAAATCGATAATAAATTGCGCTGTTAAGCATTATTTAGGGCGGCTGAACGCCACGATTTACATAAGGGAGAAGCCATGGGCGGCACCGTGGGTAGTTACCAAGATCACTTCAACTACAAGGTGGTTAGTCAATTTGCAATTGCAACCATCGTTTGGGGTATTGTGGGCATGCTCGTAGGAGTGATACTGGCTGCGCAATTGGTTTGGCCAGAAATTACCTTTAATATCGCCTGGTTGAGTTATGGACGTTTGCGTCCCCTGCACACAAATGCAGTGATCTTTGCATTCGGTGGTAGTGCATTATTTGCGACTTCCTATTACATTGTCCAGCGTACCTGCCAAGTGCGTTTGTTTTCAGATAAGTTAGCGGCATTTACATTCTGGGGGTGGCAAGCCGTCATTGTTGCCGCTGCAATTACTTTACCTTTAGGTATTAGCACCTCAAAAGAGTATGCTGAACTCGAGTGGCCCATTGATATCTTAATAACGGTAGTGTGGGTTGCCTACGCGGTGGTTTTCTTTGGCACCATCATGCAGCGCAAAACAAAACACATTTATGTGTCGAACTGGTTTTTTGGCGCTTACATTTTGACCATCGCGCTTTTGCACATTGTCAATAATATTGAAATGCCCGCAAGCCTTTTTAAGTCTTACTCGGCTTATTCAGGCACGCAAGATGCGATGATTCAGTGGTGGTATGGGCATAATGCCGTCGGTTTTTTCTTGACCACGAGCTTTTTGGGGATGATGTATTACTTCATTCCAAAGCAGGCTGAGCGCCCAATCTATTCCTATCGTTTATCGATTGTGCATTTTTGGGCCCTGAACTTTACCTATATGTGGGCTGGGCCACACCATTTGCAGCATACTGCTTTGCCAGACTGGACACAGTCTTTGGGCATGGTGTTTTCTATCATCCTGCTTGCGCCATCGTGGGGCGGCATGATCAACGGCATTATGACGCTTTCGGGCGCCTGGCATAAATTGCGCAGTGATCCGATATTGAAGTTTTTGGTTGTGGCACTTTCTTTTTATGGCATGTCGACCTTTGAGGGTTCGATGATGTCGATTAAGACAGTCAATAGCTTGTCTCATTACACCGACTGGACCATTGGTCATGTCCATTCTGGGGCACTCGGTTGGGTGGCAATGATCACGATTGGCTCGCTGTATTACCTAATTCCGCGCCTTGTTGGTCAAAAGGACATGTACAGCACGCGTTTGATTGAGCTGCATTTTTGGATCGCAACCTTAGGTGTAGTTATCTATATTGCGGCAATGTGGATTGCGGGCGTGATGCAAGGTTTGATGTGGCGGGCATTTGAGCCAGATGGCACTTTGACATATAGCTTTGTAGAGTCAGTCAAAGCAACTTATCCATTCTATGTCATTCGTTTAATTGGCGGCATCTGCTATTTAGGCGGCATGCTCTTGATGGCATACAACGTCTATAAGACGCTTCAAAGTAAGCGCTTCGTTGACGCACCCATACCTGCGCCCTTAGTAATGGCCCATTAAGGAGAAGAAAAGCCATGTCTAAACCATACAAATTCTTTTCCCATGAAACCTTTGAACGTAATATCGGCTGGTTGATTATTGCCACGATTGTGGTGGTATCGATTGCTGGTTTAGTGCAAATTGTGCCTCTCTTTTTTCAGCACTCGACGACCCAGCCATCCCCCGGCGTAGTGCCATTTCCAGCGCTTAGTCTTGCGGGCCGAGATATCTACCAACGTGAGGGCTGCGTTGGCTGTCACTCGCAGCAAATTCGTACGCTACGCTCAGAAACAGAGCGTTATGGACCTTACTCCTTGGCTGGAGAGTCGGTCTACGATCATCCATTTTTATGGGGAAGTAAGCGGACGGGTCCTGATCTTGCTCGCGTGGGTGGGCGCTATTCGGATGAGTGGCATCGAATTCATTTTCGCAATCCACGAGACGTGGTTCCAGAATCGAATATGCCAGCCTATCCCTATTTACAGCATGCTGCTGCAAATGCAGGCAGCATCCAAGCACATATGAAGGCTTTACGTAGACTGGGTGTTCCGTATACCGATGAAGAAATTGCAAATGCACCAAAAGAGCTGGAAGGTAAGACAGAAGAGGATGCGTTGATTGCCTATATGCAAGGTTTAGGCATTCATCGCAGATCAACTAATCCATCGGCCACCACTAGCTCTGCTACAGGCATCGGCAAATAAAGGAGAAACAACATGATCGAAATCATCGCCCCTTATTTGTCTGCCATTTCAACGGTATTGGGTTTAACGGCCTTTCTACTCATTATTTGGTGGGCATGGTCTGCGAAGCGACAGCCAGCCAACCAGGCGTCAGCGGAATTACCGTTCGATCTTCCCGATGAATTTACTAAGGAAAAGAAATGAGCGACTTTATCGATTCCTACTGGAGTATATTTATTGCCGCCATTACCTTAATTGGTATTGTGTGGTGCGTTTGGCTACTATCCTCACAGCGCAAGGTAACGGTAAAACAAAATGCAGATGGTAGTGTTGCCGATACTGGACATGTCTGGGATGGTGATTTACGCGAACTCAACAATCCATTGCCGCGCTGGTGGGCTTGGATGTTCTTGTTATCGTGTGTTTTTGGCCTAGCTTATCTAGTCCTTTATCCTGGTCTTGGATCATACCCAGGCCTGCTCGGTTACACCACCGACACTGCGTACACCACTTCGGTTATCAAAGCTAATGAAGAACTCAAACCCATTTATGCAAAGTACATGGAGCTTGATGTGCAACAAGTCGCTGCCGATCCAAAGGCCCGTGAAATGGGCCAACGCCTGTATTTGAATTACTGCGCACAATGCCACGGATCAGATGCAGGAGGTTCGAAAGGTTTTCCCAATCTCACCGATAACGATTGGTTGTATGGGGGTAGTCCCGAGTCGATTAAGACAGCAATATTGCAAGGTCGTAGTGGGGTGATGCCGGCATTTTCCCATTTAAGTAAAGAGAATATTTCTGACTTAACTAGCTATGTTCGTGGTTTATCCGGATTATCGGTTGATCCTGTAAAAGCAGAACGCGGTAGCGCATTATTTGCTACAAACTGTGTTGCATGCCATGCGGTAGATGGGAAGGGCAATACCGCCATCGGCGCCCCTAATTTAACCGACAAAACCTGGTTATACGGCAGTACCGAAGCGGCCGTTACCGAGTCGATTGCAAAGGGGCGAAATGGACAGATGCCTGCCCATGAAGCAATCCTAACACCTGAA
This sequence comes from uncultured Polynucleobacter sp., assembly GCA_964636135.1. Lineage (GTDB taxonomy): Bacteria > Pseudomonadota > Gammaproteobacteria > Burkholderiales > Burkholderiaceae > Polynucleobacter. Next base: position 13,678 of record CAZWPR010000012.1, on the reverse strand, counting down.
AAAGTACAGTTGATTTCTGCTTACGTGTGGAGCTTAACGAATATTCGCGTTGATCAGGTAAAAAAATAGTGCTCGAAGTTTTACCTAATCCTAAAGTGATTCCGATCCAATCGGTTGAGGAATCGCTTTATGAAGTGCGCCGTAAGATTTACCCCAGATCGGTATCTGGCATCTTTGCCCGCTGGAGAACTGCATTTGTATTTCTAACCCAAATCCTTTTTTACGGCTTGCCCTGGCTTAGTTGGAATGATCGCCAAGCGGTATTGTTTGATTTAGTCCAGCGCAAGTTTTATATCTTTGGTTTGGTTCTGTGGCCCCAAGATGTAATTTACCTTACGCTGCTATTAATACTCTCCGCGTTAAGTTTGTTTTTGTTTACTGCCGTTGCAGGACGACTTTTTTGCGGTTATGCCTGTCCGCAAACTGTCTATACCGAAGTATTTATGTGGATCGAGCGTAAGGTAGAGGGTGATCGGTTTGCGCGCATACGCTTGGATGGGCAAGAGTGGCCATGGAATTTTAATAAGTGGCGGTTAAAAATCACAAAACATGCCCTGTGGATTGGTCTTGCTGTTTGGACTGGCTTTACTTTTGTAGGGTATTTCACGCCGATTCATGTATTAGCCGGCGAAGTCATGAGCGCCACCTTAGGGCCATGGCAGGCTTTTTGGCTCTTCTTTTATAGCTTTGCCACCTGGGGCAATGCTGGCTTTATGCGAGAGCAGGTCTGTAAATACATGTGCCCCTATGCTCGCTTTCAAAGCGTGATGGTAGATAAGGATACCTTTTTGGTGACCTATGACACGGTCCGAGGTGACCCTCGTGGAAGCCGTAGTAAATCGGAAAACCATCTTGCAAGTGGGCTAGGTGATTGCGTGGATTGCAGTATTTGTGTCCAGGTTTGTCCAACCGGTATTGATATTCGGGATGGCTTGCAATACATGTGCATTGGTTGCGGCGCCTGCATTGATGCCTGTAATCAAGTGATGGATAAGATGCGGTACCCTAAAGGCCTCATTCGCTATACAAGTGAGCGAGCAATTCTGGAGCGCGCGCCTCAAGAGACAGTAGTCCGCCGAATTTTTCGTCCGCGGATCATCTTTTATACGGCGGTTATTGTGATCTTAACGAGCGTTTTTTTTGCTTCCTTGGCGACCCGTAATCCATTGCGAGCGGATGTGATGCGCGATCGTGGCGCCTTGGCACGGGAAGTGGATGGCACTCGAATTGAGAATGTGTACCGTATTCAGGTAATGAATTCCTCTGAAAACGCATTGCAAGTGAACTTTAAGGTGACAGGTTTGCCGAATTTGGAAATACTAAGCTCACAAGGTAGGCCTCTAAGGGATGTATTAGTTGAGCCATCCAGCAATCAACTGATACCCATTCGCGTTAGTGCTCCACTTGGTGAGATGGATCCAGGAAATTACCCGATTCATTTTGAGGTAGAGGGCTTAGAGCTAAGCAAGGGTAAGGATACAGTTATTCGGCTTCGGGATGAAAAATCCTCATTTATCGTGCCGCGTTAGGTTTGTTGTGAAAGGAAAAGGGATGTCAAATCAATCTTGCGTTAAGCCCTGGTGGAAGCAATTGTGGCCTTGGCTTTTAATCAGTGGCCCTGCGGTGGCAGCGATTGGCTGTGCAATCACGATTTGGCTTGCCTTTACGCACCATGCTGACCAGCCGATTCGCGATGGCGTAAATAAAAAAGGACTCAAGATTGAGGCAGTTTCTAAATGAGATTGCGCCAGATCATTTGGATCTTGTGGCCTTCATTTTTGGTGGCGGGTATTGCTGAGGGTTTGCTGTTTACTGTCATTCACCCCGACGATATTCTCCTCTTTGGTGAGCCCATTGCGCTGTCAAATGAGGGGGTCTATACCCTGGGATTTTTTATTATTTGGCTCTTTTGTGCCACTTCGAGTGCGCTCAGCTTTTTTGTTCTGCCAAAAAAAGAGGGCGGCACAAAGTCTGGCTCAGATGAGCCTGATTTGATTTAGGTGCAAATTCGAATGGCGCTAGTATCTGCGGGCTTGTTTAGTCCAGCCAACTCGTATAGCCCATCAATATCAATTAGTTTGATATGGCGCTGTTTGATTTGAATTAAACCAGCCTCAACGAAGCGGGAGAGCATGCGACTGACGGTTTCAATCTGAATGCCTAAATAGCTCCCCATTTCCTCGCGGCTCATTCGTAAATCAAACTCATGATTGGTATAGCCCCTGACGGTGAGTCGTTCGGATAGATTGAGTAAAAAACCAGCCAAGCGCTCTTCTGCTCTCATGCTTCCAAGGGAGAGTAGGTGGCGCTGATCTTGGGTTAGCTCGCGGCTCAGAATACGGTGGAATTGATTTTGTAATGTGGGTATTTGACTGGCAAGAGATTCAAACTCAGTAAAGCGAATGATGCATGCCTCACTGTCTTCGAGGGCAATGGCATCGGATTGATGGTAACCATCACCGATAGCATCAAGGCCTAGAATTTCTCCGGGCAGATGAAAGCCAATGATTTGTGCTCGTCCATCGGCAAGAGTGTGTTCTGTTTTAAGTGTGCCAAAGCGAACGCTATAGACTGATGACATTGGGTTGCCATGACGGTAGAGGGCATCTCCTTTTTTTAATGAGATCCTTTCCTTTACAAGGGAATCCACTTTTTCAAGGTCCTGATTGCTAAGTCCAACTGGAATGCAAAACTGACCCAACACACAAGTAGAGCATTTGTTGATCGAGTTTAATTTGGGTGCTTGAATCATAGATTTGGGTTCGCCTTAGGCACTATTCTATTCCGTTGTACACTTTTTTGAATCACTTTCTTGTGAAATCATGGTAACTACTAGCCTATTCGCCACGCTTTTTTTGAGTACCCTTGTTAGTGGCTGGCATTGCGCCTTAATGTGTGGCGGAATTGCGGCTGCAGTTGAGCGTCCTCGAGTCAGCGAAATTACCCTAGTATCAAAATCAACCCTTTTTTATTATCAGCTAATCATGCACCTTGGTCGATTGACGACCTATGTTCTGTTGGGCGCTGCAGCTGGGCAAATTGGTGTGATCGTATGGCAACAAAATGTAGTCCCAATTCAAAGGCCCTTATTCGCCTTGAGTGCATTGATTTTGATTGCCATGGCCATTCGCCTATGGCGACAGCAACAACCAAAACCCTCCTCGACTTGGCTGGGACTTAAGGCAGCAGAAGTATGGTCTAAGTACCTCGGCAGTCTAGCTAGCGGCCCATCCCGTTGGTTTAGCGGCATGTTGTGGGGCCTTGTTCCTTGCGGTTTGGTGTATAGCGTCCTGCCATTAGCTTTTTTATCTGGCAGTGCGCTTTCGGGGGCTAGCCTCATGTTTGCTTTTGGCCTAGGAACCTTGCCAAACTTATTGTTGATTTCTCGCTTCTCGGCAAGCCTAGTGCAGTTCAGTCACTTTGCTTGGGTACGCTATTTAGCGATTGCCCTTCTCATGGGCTCAGGTGTGTACGGCCTGTACCGCGCCTGGACTCTTCCTCAAGCACTATTAGAGGGTGGCTTTTGTATTTCTTAGGTCGCTTAGGCAAATCGACTGCCAACTGCATATGCTACTGAAGCGCTGACTGCAGTCACAAAGGCGCCCCAGACAATGTCAATCACAGCCAGCCTCGCCGGAAATCCCTCAATCACAGCGAGGTTAGTTAAGTCGTAGGTCATATAGCAAAAGAAGCCAAAGAGGGCGCCAAAGCCGATTGCATAGATGAAAGACTGTTTTGCAATCGCCGGACTAATGACAAAGATGGTTGTACCAAGAGCATAGAGAAGATAAAACGCTAGAGCGACCCAAAGCCGTGGTTCTGCAGCCATCAGCGCACCCATTTCAGTACGGTATAGATTTTTAGCAATGCCAAGTAGCCAAATAAAATCAATCACCAAAAAAGTGATTAAAAAACTTACATAGACGGCTAGATACTTGATCAATTTACTCACCTTTTTGCACTAGAACGATTTCCATACATTATGAGCCATAAGTTTTCATTTTCCGAAATCAGGAGTAGGATGAAATATCGATGGATCTAGAAAAGGAATAGCCATGTTTAAGCATCTATTAGTGCCGATTGATGGGTCCGATGTGACCAAAAAAGCCCTCAAAAAAATATTGGATCTTGCTAAGAAAGATAAGGCCGGCATTACCTTGGTATATGTCTCCGATCCAATGCCGCCGATGGTCTACTCCGATAGCAGTTTGGGGTATGGCTTTTCGCAGCAGGATCATAAAAAAGCCTGCGATGCTTTTGCAAAAAACCTCTTTAAAAGTGCCCTAGCAGTTTTGGGTACGGGCGTAGCGGTTCGAACTGTGCATACATTTAGTCCTAGCTTAGCTAGCGGTGTATTAGCTGCGGCTAAAAAAGCCAAGGCCGACGCGATTGTGATGGCCTCGCACAAACGTACGGGCATCAAGGGCGTGTTATTGGGCAGTCAAACCAATGAGGTGATTGTGCACTCGAGCCTGCCCGTGATCGTGCTCGGATAGGTTACTTTTTCTTTGCGCTGGCTGCCTGCCGAGCATCCGCAATATTGTCGGTAAAGGCCTTGGCTACCTCACCATCGGGTGGAACAAGCTTTAAGCCTCTTGCCCAGTATTGTTCCGCTTTGGCAAATTGACCTTCTTCATAGTAGGCAGTGCCAGCTAGCGCAAGGGCTTTAATGTTGTTAGGGTCTAGCTCGAGCGCTCTCATGATGAGGCGCATGGGCTCACCCTTGGCGCTTTGGTTTTGATAGGCCAAAAAGTCAGCGTAATCGATGGTTAATTGGGCATTATTTGGATTGAGTTCCATCGCCTTCTTATACGCTTTGGCAGCCTCAGGAAAGCGCTGCATCGCAGCGTAAGAGCGCGCCAGCATTTGCCAGCCTTCAGGATTATTGGGATCTTTCTCTAAACGGCTTGCCAACTGCTCCACCATATTTTGGATATCTTGCTGCGTCAGGGCGGGCTGCTGGCTCTGAGCGAGGGGATCGGTCGCTACTGGATTGCCGATCCAAAGATAGAGCAGCACGCTGCAGACGGGCACGCCGATGCCAATAAGCAGGGCTGGAAATAAAATACGCTTCGGTTTAGCACCTGCGGGGGCTTGATCGGCAGCAATCGCACGCTCCTCCAGTAGTAAGCGTTTTTCAATATCACGCTGCGCCTCTTGCAATTGATCGGCAGCAATGCGACCTTCTGCAAAATCAACATCCAATTGACTGAGCTGGTCACGCAAAATCACAATATTCTCTTCTTGCTCTCCGGTGGCAGCGGCCGTTTTTTTACGTAAGGGCAGGACCAAGAGAACGGTCGCAATCGCAATCATGCCGATGGCAATAGCTAAGAAAGTCATCATGAGCGATCTCCCGTTGAAGGGTCAAGTAGTTTGCGGGCTCGGGATAAATCCGTCTGATCGAATTCTTCCGTGGCAAGGCGTTTGTGTCGCAAACGAATTTGCTGGAGCAAAATAAACATAGCAATTAGCAGGAGCGCAAATGGTCCAGCCCACAGCAAAATGGTTTTGTAGCTCAGTGGTGGGCGATATAAAACAAACTCACCATAGCGTTGCACCATGTAATCTAAGATCTCGCGATCGGATTTACCTTCGCTGAGTTGTTTGCGTACTTGATTGCGTAGATCAACCGCTAATTCCGCATTGGAGTCAGCAATGGTTTGATTTTGGCAAACCAGGCAGCGCAATTCATTGGACAGGGTAATCACTTTTTTCTCAAGCACTGGATCCTCAGCAACCGGCCGAGCTTCTTGTGCAGAAAGGAGGGCTCCCGGTGCAAATAAAGCTATTGCCAAGCAGGCGCTAGTCAAAACCGATCGCAAAAGAGCGCGCGTTTGGCGCAGGTCTGAGTTAAGAGTGATGACCATGCTTTAGCTATTGAGTTTCTGAATCAGCGGCAAGATCTTTTCTTCGATTACGCTTGGGGTCAATGGGCCGATGTGCTTAAGTCGAATCAAGCCCGCCTTATCAATGACGAAGGTTTCTGGCACGCCGTAAACGCCGTAATCAATCCCCACTTGCCCCTTGAGGTCGACAACGGATAAAGCATAGGGATTGCCGTGCTCTTTTAACCAGCGGATAGCATCTTCCGGCTTGTCTTTGTAGTCTAAGCCGAGCAAGGGAGTTGATTGGGTTTTTGCAAACTGAATTAAATAGGGATGCTCATCACGGCACGCCGCACACCACGAAGCCCACACATTGAAAACCCATACCTTGCCGCGCATGTCTTCTGGCGAGAAGCTTACATTTTCTTTCCCTAAAACTGGTAGATTGAATGCAGGCGCACTTTTATTGATGAGTGGCGATGGCACTTCACGCGGATTCAGTTGGAGTCCGGCAGCCAAGAAGCCAAAAAAGACCACAAAAATTCCGATGGGAATCAAATACCGTTTCATTTGCGCTTCCGGTAGCGGCGATCCGTGATTGCCAAAAATCCACCTAAGGCCATGAATAGGCAGCCACCCCAAATCCAATCCACAAATGGTTTGATATGAATCCGCACTGTCCACTCATTGGCATTGATTGGCTCGCCCAGCGAGACGTACAGGTCGCGTGTAAAGCCAGGGTCAATCGCCGCTTCCGTCATGGGCATTTGACTGGCGTTATAGACCCGTTTTTCCGGTGCCATGCGCTTCACTATTTTGCCGTCCTGGCTGACATCAAACACACCTCGAATAGCTTTGTAATTGGGGCCATCAATCGCCTGAACTCCTAAAAATTGGAAGTTGTATCCACCGGCCTCAATGCTGCTACCAATTGCCATACGCACGTCTTTTTCCGACTCAAAGCCACGAACGCCGGTTACGCCAATAATGAAAACCGCAACACCGATGTGGGCCAGGAACATACCGTAATAACTCGCTGGTTGAGCGGCTAGATTTTTCATCACACCGCGATCCCGATTACTAAAGGCACGCTCAACCAATTGGGTGCAGGTTGTTGCAATAATCCAGATTGCCAAAAACAGACCAAAGCCAACCAGTGGAGTCCAGCTGCGCAGTACCAGCGGAGCAAGGATGGCGCTAATCAAACTGACCGCGGCAGCCCACTTTAATTTATGCGCTAAATCAATGACAGGAGATTGACGCCAGCGCGAGATGGGGCCGATACCAATTAAGAAGAGCGCTGGTGTCATCAACGGAACAAATACTGCCTCAAAATAGGGTACGCCCACCGAGATTTTTCCTAGATCTAGGGCGTCGAGCAACATCGGATAGAGCGTGCCGAGCAGAACCGCTGCGGTTGCTACTAAAAGCAAGACGTTATTAGTCAGCAACATACTCTCGCGTGATACGGTACCAAAATCACCGCCAATATTGGCTTTGGGCGCACGCCATGCAAACAGCAATAGCGAACCGCCAACTACTAGGGCCAAGAAACCCAAAATGAAAATACCGCGTTTCGGATCGGTAGCAAATGCATGTACCGAAGTAATAACACCTGAGCGAACCAAGAAGGTGCCCAATAGCGATAGTGAAAATGCAAGGATGGCTAGCAGTGCAGTCCACATCTTGAAGCCGCCGCGTTTTTCAGTGACGGCTAACGAATGAATCAATGCGGTACCGACCAGCCAAGGCATAAAGGAGGCATTCTCAACCGGATCCCAAAACCACCAACCACCCCAGCCGAGTTCGTAGTAAGCCCACGCACTACCAAGTGCAATGCCGATGGTTAAAAAGCACCATGCTGATGTGACCCAGGGTCGTGACCACCGTGCCCATGCCGCATCGAGTCGGCCAGAGAGTAGGGCGGCAATCGCAAATGCAAAGGCCACTGCAGAGCCAACATAACCCATGTACAAAAAGGGCGGATGAATAATCATGCCGGGATCTTGTAGTAAGGGATTAAGGTCTTTCCCCTCCAATGCTGCAGGCAACATCCGATCCAGCGGATTGGATGTAAGCAAGGTAAACAAGAGCACGCCGATATTGAGTAAACCCAATACGCCGAGAATGCGCGAAATCATTTTGATGGGTAGGTGCTTTGAAAAAATAGCAACGGCAATCGTCCAGCCAGCCATCATGAAGCACCACAATAAAATCGAGCCCTCATGACTGCCCCACGAAGCGCCAATGCGATACATCAATGGCAGGGCAGAGTTGGAGTTTTGTGCCACATTGAGCACGCTGAAGTCATTGTTGATAAACGAAATGACGAGGCAGATATAAGAGACGGTCACCCACAAAAAGAGCGCAATAGCGGATGGTCTGGCTAAATTCATCAGCGCAGGTCGGTTGGTTTGCGCGCCAACGAGGGGAGCAATACCCAGCACCAGCGCTGTCATCAATGCCAGAATTAAGGCAACTTGGCCAATTTCAGGAATCATGGTTTCTTCGCTTTAGCTAAGGCTTCTGCTGCTTCGGGTGGCATGTAGTTTTCATCGTGTTTGGCGAGAACTTGGCTTGCCGTAAATGAACCTGTTGGATTGAGGCGACCCTCGGCAACCACCCCTTTACCTTCTTTAAACAAATCGGGCAGTAAGCCTTCATAGCTCACTTCAATGCGGTGTGCAAAATCAGTCACGACAAAGCTCACCTTGAGTCCGCCAGCATCCCGCTTAATGGAATTTTCTTCGACCATGCCGCCAACACGGAATGCGCGGTCTTTAGGCGCCTCATTGGCCGCAATTTGACTCGGACTGTAGAAGAACACCAAATTGCTTTGGAAGGTCTGAAAAACCATATAAGTAGCAAATGCAATGCAGGTTAGGCCACCAAGGATTGCCAGACCGCGTTTTGTGCGGGGTTTCATAAGTCCTTATTTTGCCTAATTTTTTTCAGTGGCGTACGACTCGTCTCGAATGCTAGCTTCGGTCTGGCGACGCTGCTTGCGGATCTGCATGATTTCAATGGCAAAAACAAGGGCAGTCACCGCGAAAGACCCCCATACAAAGGGGCCGTGGCCGCCCATTTGCAGAAAATCACTAAGGCTATTCCAGTAAATCATTTCACTGCCTCCTGCGCCCATGCGGTATGGCGCTCCCGCTCCAAAATGAGGGTTCGGCAACGGTAGAAACTCAATGCGAAGGAGTAGGCCCAAAACGCCACTGTCATGATCAGCATGCCAGTCAACATTTGGGTTGCCATGGTGGGGGCTTTGGTCAGGCTCACCGAGGCACCTTGGTGCAAAGTATTCCACCATTTCACTGAAAAGTAGATGATCGGGATATTCACCACACCAACGATGGCCAGAACAGCGGCGCTACGATCAGCCTTGCGGGTATCTTCAATTGCTGCGTGCAGTGATAAAAAGCCAAGGTACAAGAAAAGCAAAATGAGTTCTGAGGTCAGGCGCGCGTCCCACACCCAGTAGGTGCCCCAAGTCGGCTTGCCCCATAAGGATCCGGTCCATAGGGCAATGAAAGTCATGAGGGCACCAGTGGGCGCTAAGGCTAGGGCAAACATGCTGGCAAGGCGTGCATTAAAAATGAGCCCCATAGCCGCCCAAAATGCCATTGCCAAATAAATAATCATCGACATCCATGCGGCAGGCACATGAATAAAAATAATCCGATAGGACTCGCCTTGTTGGTGATCACTTGGCGCAATTAAAAGACCAATCGTCAATCCAATGATGGTGGCAATGACGGCAATCCCAACGCAATACGGAATCCATGTGCCAGATAAGGCATAAAAGCGTTGTGGCGCAGCGTACTTAAACCAATTGATGCCAGAGGAGAACACAGGAAATAGTCTTTATTTAAAGGTAGTTAGAGCTTGCATTAGTGTGCCTGATTTTAGCCTAGCAGGTTTATTCCACGGCGATTCGTAGGCTTGCTGCAGTGGCGATGGGGGCAAAAAACACGGCAATCGCCAGCATCGCACCTAAGAGGTAGAAATGACCATCGATTGGCAAGCCAGCGTGGTGGGCATCGACTGCGCCTGCTCCAAAAATAAGGACCGGAATCACCAGCGGCAAAACGAGCAAAGACAGCAACATGCCCCCGCCACGCGTTGCTAATGTTAAGGCCGCACCGATCGAGCCAATTAAGCTCAGCAGGGGTGTGCCAATGAGGAGTGAGAGCACCAAAATACCGGTGCTTTGGGCGTCCAGATTAAATTGGATTGCCAAAATAGGAGAGGCGATCGTGAGTACGAGCCCAGAGCTAATCCAGTGCGCTACCGTTTTAGAGAGTACCGCCAGCGGTAATGGAATCGCAGTTAAAACCAATTGATCCAGGGTGCCATCTTGGAAGTCATCTGCAAACAATCGCCCCAATGAAAGCATGGCTGCTAATAAGGCGGCGATCCAAAGCATCCCCGGCGCAATTTTGGCAAGTAGTGTTGGCTCTGGTCCGATACCCAAGGGAAACAAGCTTGCGACCACAATAAAGAAAAACAAGGCAGATAAGCTATCGTTTTTACGGCGCAGAGCTAAACTCAAGTCGCGCCGAACAATGGCGAGCATGACTTTTGGGATGGATAGGTGTGCACTCATAAGCTCACCCGAACGACGCGGTCTATTTGATCTAAGGCAACTACTTGGTGACTACTTAAGGCGACCATGCCGCCTCTGCTTAAATGCCCTTGAATCAATGCTTGTAGCGCCTCATTGGCATCGTGATCTAGTGCATTAAATGGCTCATCGAGTAACCACAATGGCTTGTCTATTGCCAACTGCAGGCGAGCTAAGGCAACCCGTTGCTTTTGCCCTTGTGAGAAGGTCCGGGCTAACTTACTTGCCAAGTGACCCAAGCCTGAGCTAACGAGGGCGCCGCGGGCCATACTGCTCGTAATTACATCGCCGCTGAGACTACCTGCTGCAATGATGTTTTCTTCGGCGCTGAGATCCCCTTTGAGAGCTGGGGTGTGACCCAAGTAAATCAGTTGCGTATGGAAAAAATCCCGATCGGCATCGATTGCGTTTGAACCCCACTGAATGCTGCCCATACTAGGTGTTAATAGACCGCAGAGCATGCGCAATAAACTCGACTTTCCGGCGCCGTTGCTGCCAGTGATGCGCAAGAGATGGCCTGGTTCCAGCACAACCGAAAGATCTTTAAACAGGGTTTTACCGCCACGCATGCAGGCTAGGTTTTGTAAATGCAGGGCAGGCCGATTCATGGCGGGAGTATTACTCATTATTCGGTAGGCTGCCTAAGAGTAGGAGTTGGCGTGTGAACTGACCGCTATCGCTATCCCGCATCGACCAAAGATCGAGCTGAGCGGATGGACTATAGGGATCAATGTAGTTGCCATCGCGCCGCAACTCGTAATGCAAATGGGGTCCGCTCGAGCGACCGGTAGAACCAACATAACCAATCTCGAGACCGCGACGAACATCGTTGCCAACACTGAGTTCAACGTTGTAATTGCTTAAATGGGCATAGTAGGTGCGGTAGTTGCCTGGATGCTCGACAATAATCAGATTGCCAAATGCCCCGTTGTAGCCAAGGTAAGCAATTTTGCCGTTGGCAACACTAAACACCGGAGTGCCGGTCGGAGCGGCGTAATCGATGCCCATGTGGGTACGCCAGCGCTGCACGGTTGCCGGCATTTGACCTGCTTGCTTGGCGGGTACTTTGGCGCGGCCAGCCCGGACGCTGCCCACGCCGCGCGATATACGGCGATAGCTCAGTGGATTGGTCCAGAAAGAGCGTTCAATCGACTCACCGGAGGCAGTAAAAAATCCGCCTGGGATGTCGTTGCGATCTACCCAGAATGCACTCGCAAGCACCTCTTGACTCTGGGTATTAATAATTTCAACCGCCCAGATTTGAGCCCAGCGATCGCGATCACCAAAGTCCACAATCAATCGAACCTGATTGGCATTAATGGCAGTGGTCGGACTATCTTCGGGATACAACTGCTTCACGATAGAGTTCAATTCCCAAACTAACTCGACTGGCAACACGTCACCTACTTTTTTGGCGTCGTACAAGACATCGGACAAGGAGAGCTCTACTTCAACCAGGTTCGGCGACTGCGATTGCAGGCGGTCCTCCTGGGTTAAGAATCCACCAAAGGCCGATGGGGTAAAAGTCAAGATTTGAGTGCGTGCATCGCGTATAGGCCCGTTCATGATGCTGAGGGAATCAAAGCGATTGCGATTGCCAAATGCTACTGCGTAGGGAATGCAGTTACCGCGCAGCCCAGAAAAGAAACTGCGTGTTTGACTTTGAAAGAATTCAAAAAAAGCCGGATCGTTGATGCCCAGTCGGGCGGGTAAATTACCATCGAGCGAATCGGTTTTAATGCAGCCACGTTGCACCCGGAAATCAAGGCTACGATTTACTTCAGGCACTAAGCCAGTCTCTTTGCTGGTATCAACAAGACTTGATTTTTTTGGGGTCAGCGATTGGCTTTGGGTACGAGGTGCTTTAATTCCAGGCTGCTTTGTACCGCTTTGAATAACCACTTTCGTCCGATTGCTTTGGGTTTGGCTTTGAGCGTGAACGTCGGATATCGCAATAACCATGCTGAGATATCCGCTTACCGCCAGTGCCACCCCGAAAGGCATGCTATGGGTTTTAAAGCCACGGAGAAGGGAGGACAAGAACAGATTCACCCCGTGATTATCTAATATTGTGCCCCCACTGTCAGATTATGATTTTGCACTGCAACATTATTTGCTCATTGCTCATGGTCAAATTAAATCAGTGTGATTGTGTCTACAATCTTTTTTTTCTGATAAGGATCTGCCATGCCCATTATTGAATCAATCCAAGTAGCCGCGGTCAGCGTCCCATTGGATAAAGTCACCTCATTTTCAACCCGAACCGTTTCAGAGCGCCACTACTGCATCGTCAAGGTACGTAGTAAAGAGGGTATTGAGGGCATCGGATTTTGTTATGTGGGCAGTGCGGGTGGCGCTATCGCCAAAGTGGCGGTAGAGCAATTACTTGCCAAAAAATTGATCGGTCAAAACAGCCACCGTTCCGAAGGCTTATGGATGGCGATGTATGAAGAATCGATTCTTCAGGGGCGTGCTGGTGCGGTGATGCGCGCCATCTCGATTTTAGATACGGCCCTGTGGGATTTGAATGCCCGTTCAGCAGGCTTACCGCTGCACCACTATTTAGGCGCCGTGGTGGAGGACCGCGTCCCGGCCTATGCCAGCGGCGGCTATTACCTGGAGGGTAAAACCCCTGCCAAGCTTGGCAAGGAAATGGAGTCCTATGTAAAGCAGGGCTTTAAGGCAGTCAAAATGAAAGTAGGGCGCCTCTCTCCGCGGGAAGAGGAAGAGCGGGTTCGGGCAGCACGCATTGCAGTGGGCGATGATGTCTTGCTGACCTTGGACGCCAACAATGCCTGGCGTGATTTACCCACTGCGCTCGAGTACATCCATCGCTTTGAAGACTACAACCCTTACTGGATTGAAGAGCCGTTCTCGCCGGATGCAATTGATTTGCATGCTGCCCTCGCGCAGCGCACCACGATCAATGTGGCAACGGGCGAGATGGAGGCGGGACGTTGGCGGTTTAGGGAGTTGATCGAAGCCGGTGGCGCAGCGATCCTGCAATCGGATGCAGCCGTATGTGGTGGCATTACCGAGTGGCGCCGAATTTCAGCATACGCGGATTGCAAGGGTGTAACAGTTTGTCCGCACTGGATGCATGATTTGCACGCACCACTGGTTGCCGCAACACCCAATGCCCGTTTTGTGGAGTTTTTCCTCGATGATCAGGTGCTCAATTTCCGTAACTTAATCAACAAGCAATTGGCATTTAAAAATG
>CAZWPR010000011.1:0-55775 GCA_964636135.1 uncultured Polynucleobacter sp. | reverse complement strand
TGCTTGGCGGAACGGCTATCGACCGGCCATGGCGCGTGTTCGTTCTGGCGAACTTCCATGGACGAAAATTGATGACTTGCATCGCCTGATCTTGGATCAGGTATTGGTAGATTTTGGTGTGACTTCGCTGAGTGAAGAGCAAAAGCGCGATCTCAATTTAGTCTGGCATCGTCTCGCAGCATGGCCCGATAGCGTTTCTGGCTTAACGCGACTCAAACGTCAATTTACGATTGTGACGCTATCCAATGGCAATTTAGGTTTGCTGGCTGATATGGCAAAAAATGCCGGCTTACCATGGGATTTGATTTTGTCGGCCGAAGTATTTCGGCACTACAAGCCCGATCCAGAAACCTATCTGGGCGTTGGTCAAACCTTTGATCTACCTCCAGAGCAAACCATGCTCGTTGCATCGCATAAAGATGATTTGGCAGCAGCCCATGCGCTGGGTCTAAAAACTGCATTTATCGAACGTCCAGCTGAATTTGGACCCAAAAAAGCCAACCCAGATCTAGAGCGAGTGAGTTGGACTACCTTTCATGCGACTGACTTTAATCACTTGGCGGACCAGCTCGGCGCCTAAGTTGACTAAAGCCACGGTAAGCTCAATACAATCAGCACATGGATTTCACGAACACGATTGGTACGATTGCAGCTACGCTAACGACCATGGCCTTTTTGCCTCAAGCGTGGCGCTCATGGCGCACCCGTAATTTGGCGGGCATATCTTTAGCGATGTATGGCTTTTTCACGCTAGGTGTTTTTCTTTGGTTGGTTTACGGCATCTTGTTAAGTCAGTGGCCCCTCATTGTGGCCAATGCCATTACCTTTGTTTTATCTTGCAGTATTCTGTGTTTAAAAATTCGGCACAAAGATGTGTCACATCACCCGCATCCCTAAGATGCAGTAAAGAAAGGTTTTTATGAGCACCCAGTATGTCATTGAGCCCGTAGTTTTGCCATCCCTGCCTGTCGCAGGGGATACTCGCCGCTTTGCAGTCAATCGCATTTATTGCGTTGGTCGAAACTATGCTGATCATGCCCGTGAAATGGGCCATGATCCAGATCGCGAACCGCCATTCTTTTTTATGAAGCCAGCGAGTGCAATCGTGACGGACGGCGCCGACATGAAATACCCCAGCCTCTCGAACGATGTGCACCACGAGATTGAGATGGTGGTCGCCATTGGCATAGGCGGTGCCAATATTGCTGCTGATAAAGCCCTAGGGCATGTGTATGGTTATGGCGTTGGCCTGGATATGACGCGCCGTGATTTACAGGGGGAAGCAAAGAAAATGGGGCGACCCTGGGATACCGGAAAAGCCTTTGATCAATCTGCTCCATGCTCTGCCTTGGTGCCAGTTACGCAATGTGGTCATCCATCGCAGGGCAGTGTTCGCTTGAAGGTCAATGGTGAAGTACGTCAAGAGGGCGATCTCAATCAGTTGATTTGGAATGTGCCCGATACGATTGCCTATCTCTCAACATTGTTTACGCTGCAACCCGGTGATTTAATCTTTTCAGGGACGCCAGCGGGCGTTGGTCCCATTAAAAAAGGCGATGTGCTCGAAGGTGAGGTTGTCGGCTTACCTCTACTGAAGACACGAATTGTCTAGAGTAAGTTATCTTTCGCGGCGTATTGCTTCAGGGTGGCTAAATCAATTTGGTCGAGGGCTTTGATGTTCGTGCTCTCGAGCTGAATCAAGGGAGCGCATTGGGCATCCAATGCCTCTTTCCAGCGGTTGAGGCAAAGGCACCATTGGTCCCCGGGTACTAAACCCGGAAATTGCCACTCTGGTCTTGGGGTAATTAGATCATTCCCTCGCTCTAGACTAAAAATCAGAAATTCTTTTGTCATGATGGCGCAAACCAAATGACTTCCTAAATCCTGCTCATCGGTTTTGCAACAGCCGTCTCGAAAAAATCCAGTCAGAGGGTCAAATGAGCAAGGTACGATCGGCTCGCCGAGAACATTCAGGGCGATGTCATGGTCAGGGTCATAGCGGTATTGATCTGCTGCCATACGCTTGGATTCGCTTTAAAAACATTGGAATGACTATTTATACGCTATTTCCCCGGGCAATGGGGCATTTTGCTGGCATGGGCATACGCTAGAATGAGCACATGTACATGTTCCTTCCGTTTGTGACCGCATTGCTTGCTACTGTGTGCATTTGGTACGAGCGCCGCATCCTAGCCTTGAGCTTTACGGGCATTACTCTTCTCATACTGCTGGCGTGGTTTCAGTTTCATGCAACCACGCATTTAAACATTAGCCTCTAATGCGAGCCCATTCTTTTTCATTTGCCGGTGTAGGCAATCTACTTGCCTTATTGGCTGTTAATGGCTCATTGAGTTATGCCTTTATTGACCAATTGTATTTTGGGGAATTGCCTTGCCCGCTGTGCTTATTGCAGCGCGTTGCCTATGTATTGGTTGGCATTGCGCTAGTCCTAAACATTCGCTTTGGCGCGCATAGCGCGCATTATGGTTGGGGAATTTTAGGGTGCGTGACGGGTATGGCAGTATCGTTGCGGCAAATTCTGCTGCACATACTCCCCGGAGATGCAGGCTTTGGAAATACTTTTCTAGAGCTCCATTTTTATACTTGGGCATTCGTGGGCTTCATCGGCTTAATTGCGGCCCAGGCAATTCTAATGATGCTGCCCAGTGGCGGCGTTCGCAATCACGGTTGGTTTGCTAAAACTTTGGTGATTTGGTTCATCTTGTTGGTGTTGGCCAATGTGATCTCGACATTGCTCGAGTGCGGAATTGGTCCTTGTGCCGATGATCCAGTGAGCTACGATGGATTGCAGTGGCTGCGCCAACGCGTTGGCATTTAGCATGCAGGTAGGGCAAATGGTTGCTGCATCTTTTCAAAAAATAGTGCTGCTATGCGCTAGCCTTTTTCTGGCGGCCAACGCGTCGGCGCAAACCAGTTCTGCTAAGAATACCGTTTGGCCCAAGCAAGCCATTCGGATTGTGGTGACCTTCCCAGCCGGAGGTGCGCCAGATATTTTGGCGCGTGTATTGGCTGAAAGCTGGCAGCCTGCCTTAAACGTTCCGGTGTTGATCGAAAATCGTCCTGGGGTTGGTGGCAATATTGGTGCAGATATCGTAGCCAAAAGTAATCCAGATGGATATACCTTGCTCATCGGTACAGTGGGTATTCATGCGATTAATGGGGCGCTTTATAACAAGATGCCGTTTGATCCGATTGCTGATTTCACGCCCATCAGTTTTTTAGCCAGCACACCGAATGTGCTAGTTGTGAATAAGCAGCTCGGCGTAACTTCCTTGCGCGAGTTAATTGCGCTTGCTAAATCAAAACCCAATCAACTGACTTTTGGGTCTTCCGGAATAGGTACGTCGCTGCACATGTCGGGCGAACTCTTTAACGAAATGGCGGGGGTGCAAATACGCCACATACCTTATAAAGGGCGAGCCCAGTCCTTGCCTGACTTATTGGGTGGCCGTATATCCATGTTGTTTGATAACCTATCTTCAGCCTTGCCCTTAATCCAGCAGCAGGAGATTGTGGCCTTGGGAGTCACCACCCTAAAGCGGTCACCGGCTGCGCCCGAGATACCGACGCTGGCAGAGCAGGGCTTGCCTAATTTTGAAGCGGTTTCCTGGTTCTCCTTGATGGCGCCCGCCGGCTTGCCCAAGGATCTGCAGCAGCAGCTTAATCGCTTAACCATCGAGGCTTTATCAAAACCCGAAGTGAAGCAAAAGTTGCTGGCGAGTGGTTTAGAGCCTAATCCTGGCAGCCCGCGCGAGCTCAGTAAGCTCATCCTAGAAGAGTCGAATAAATGGTCTAAGCTCGTTCAAAAAGTGGGTATTAAGATTGATTAGGGTTTTGAAGCGCACAATTTCTTACGAATTTGTCATCTTCAGTATTGCTCGTGCGTTCTTATATAAGAAATGCTACATTGAATGATGAATGATTGGTTTTACTTTTGATTTCATTGCTTTATTGACTGGGGATATGCGATGACAGCATTAGCAAGCGCTCCTAGATTACCAAATCAAGCTTCTGGCATATTTGCCTGTTGCATTGCCGGCATATGCCTTGTAATCGCATTGATGGTATTGCCAACACCTGCCAGTGCGGGCGGATGGAATGTTGCTGTCGGCGTTTCGGGTGGTAATGGCTATCGCCCAATTGCATATGGCCCAGGTTATGGGGCGCCCTTTGGACCCGGATTTGGCCGTGGTTACTGGAGCGGCTGGCCCTACGGATACGGTGGCTGGGGTACTGGGTGGAATGCAGCTTGGGGCACTGGGTGGGGATACCCCGCTTATCCAGTCGGCTATCCATATGCGTTTAGCCCGCCACCTGCAGTCTATGTTCAGCCGGTAGTGGTTGAGCCCATTGTCTTGGCAGCTCAACCCCAGCCTCCCGTCTGGTATTTCTGCGCATCCGCCGCGCAGTATTTTCCGAATGTAGGTGCGTGTCCTGAAGGTTGGCAGGTTCAGTCTGCGGTGCCTCCGCCACAAACGCAAAGCCAGCAAAAGCCCCCTAATGCTGCGCGTGTTCAATAACTCGAAGTTCATTACCCTTATTTGAAAGATTCCGAATGAAGCGATACCTGATTCCAATTACCCTTCTTCTGACCTTAGCGGCCTGCGCATCGGCTCCGACTGGCCCAACGGTTACCGTGATGCCAAGGGAGGGTAAGCCATTTGATGTATTCCAAAAAGAAGATCAAGAATGCAGGACCTTTGCTGCAAAGGCAGTAGAAGATACTTCGAATGCTGCGCTGAAGCAGGGCGCTACCAGCGCATTGATTGGTGCTGCCATTGGCGCCGCTGCTGGAGCAGTCATTCAGGGGGGAAGTAGTCAGAATATTGGAACGGGAGCAGGTATTGGTCTGTTGGGCGGCTCGGCGATGGGCGCAATAGGCGCATCTAACAAAGAAGATCAGGCACAAACCCAATACAACATTGCTTATCAGCAGTGCATGTACGCTAAGGGTAATCAAGTCCCTAGCTTTAGGCCGCTGCGTTAATCTGTTTTAGTTTTCGATGCGGTCCCAAACTGGAAAGGGGTCTTTGGCCATTATCCAGTGGGATTGCGGCAGGGATTTTTCAGCAGCAGTAAGCTCGCATGCCTTCAGAATTGACTCAATTGCTGGGCGATCGAGGTGCTGACCAATAAACACAATCTCATTGACGCGATCGCCATAGGGCTCTTCCCAGCCTTCTAAAATATCCACATACTCGGGATCATTTTTATCTGGCCAATCCGCTCGCTCAGTTGCGGCCCACCAGTAACCGGCTGGTTCTACATTGGCAATGTTGCCAGACCTCGAGTATGCGATTGCCCATTCAGGGCGGCTGGCTAACCAAACATAGCCTTTGGCACGCAGAACACCAGTCAGTGGCAGCTCCAAGAAGGCTGCAAAGCGAGCTGGATCGAGTGGTTCACGCGAGGTGTAAATTAAGCTCTGGATGCCATATTCTTCCGTTTCGGGGGTGTGCCGCCCCTCCAATTCGCGGATCCAGCCCGGCATCGCACTGGCTTGTTCAAAATCAAACAACCGCGTTCCTAAAATCGATTTCAGGGGCACATCTCCCTGCTTTGCGTAGATTAGCTTGGCACTTGGGTTGAGGGCTTTCACGACGGCTGTTACGTTTGCGAGCGCTTTCTCATCTACTAAATCAATCTTGCTAATGACGATGACATTAGCAAACTCAATTTGCTCGGTTAATAGACTTGCCAAACTGCGGTTATCGGTTTCGTCGGCAATGGTTCCCCGATCGGCTAGCAGGTCTTCGGAGTGATAATCCTTAAACAAATTGACGGCATCAACTACGGTTACCATCGTATCGAGCTGGGCAACTTCCCTTAGTGAGTTTCCTTGCTCATCTTCAAAATCAAAGGTCGCAGCAACGGGCATCGGTTCTCCAATACCGGTGGACTCAATGAGAAGGTAGTCAAAGCGATTCTCTTGGGCTAACTTGCGTACTTCGATAAGCAAGTCTTCGCGGAGTGTGCAGCAAATGCAGCCGTTACTCATTTCGATCAATTTTTCATCGGTTTTAGATAAGGCTGCCCCTGAATTATGAGTGCCTTTACTAATGAGGGAGGCGTCGATGTTGAGCTCGCTCATGTCATTCACGATCACGGCAACCTTGAGTCCCTCTCGATTGGCCAGGATTCGATTGAGTAGGGTGGTTTTACCCGCACCTAAAAACCCCGATAAAACCGTAACCGGCAGACGCTTTTCTGGATTATGCTGCATCGGCATGCCTTTGTTTTAAATAGTTTAGGGCGGTGTTCAGGTCTTGTTAATGCAACTCAACTGCGATATGATACCAGCAACTATCGTAACTAAATGCATTAATACCTACTCCATGTCCTTGCCACGGAACTCAATTACAGCTGATTCGGAATGGGAGGAGTTGATCCGCGCTAAAGGCTTGCGCGCTACTCGCGCTGCTGTATCAGTTCTCAAAACCATCCATAGCATGGATGTTCCTGTCTCCCATGACGATCTGCAGGATTACCTCAGCCAGCAAAAACCGGCTAGCGTGGTAGATTCAGTCACCCTGTATCGTATTTTGGATCGATTCAGTCACGTTAAGCTGATCGATAAGGTGCTGGGCTCCGATCGAGTGTGGCGTTATACCGGCGAGCGCGATCAGCTCAATGATTTGTTCGAGTGTGAGTCGTGCCATCAGCACTTCAATCTGCCCCGATCATCCCCACTGGTCACGCTATTAGAGCAATTTAGTAATCAACTCAAGCGCAAGGGTGATGCTGCGTTTGAAATTTCATTTAATGTGCATGGGAGATGCAATGATTGTTCGTAAAGGAATTTATGTCATCTGCTATGTATTCGCCTCGGTAGCAGCGACTCCTTTAGTGTTTGCCCAGCAAAAGCACAGCCATGCGCATGAGCATGGCAAAGGCAACTTAGAAATCACGCTCGATAAAAATCGCATCTTCAGCCGTTTTACCTCGCCTTTACAAGCCTTGGTCGGCTTTGAGCGCTCACCCAAAAACCAGGCAGAAACGGATGCAATTGCAACTTTGAACCAGCGCTTACTGAGCCCTGCCACACTCTTTAGCATGAACGCCGATGCTGAATGCAAGCCAACCATTCTGGAAAATAAAATTGTTCGCGATGCCGCCAACAAACATGCTGATTTACATTACCAGCTGGAATTTACCTGCGCCAAGCCTGCCGCCATCAAGCAAATGACGATTCATTTGTTTAAAGATACAAAGCACTTAAAAGAGGTGCGAGTCGAATTCGTGGGCCCCAATGGTCAAAAGTCCAGTACGACTAACGCTAAATCCAACACGGTTGTATTCAATTGACGGCATTGCAACCTACGGCTGCTATACGGGCAGTAGACCTAGCGTTTGCTTGGCCTAAGCAAAAGCCCCTCTATACCCATGTTTCATTTGAGCTTTACCCTGGCCAGAAACTATTAATTACCGGGCCTAGTGGCTGTGGCAAAAGCACCTTACTTAACTTATTGGCTGGAGTAGTAGAGCCTAGCTCGGGATCAATCTGGATCCATGAAGAAAATATTCATGGCTTAAGTGCATCTGCTAAAGATCAGCTGCGTGGCGAGCAGATGGGTTTTATCTTTCAGCAATTCAATTTATTGCCTTATTTAAGTGTGCGCGACAACATTTTATTGCCCGCCTACTTGTTTGCTAAACGCCAAGCAGCAGCCCTTGCTCAATTTGGAAGCTTAGATCATGCTTTGCGCTACTACATGAATCACCTTGGCCTATCTTCCGATCTAGAAAACCAAGCAGCACACCGCCTATCGATTGGTCAACAACAACGGGTCGCTGCGGCGCGCGCATTCATGGGTAGGCCATCAATTGTGATTGCCGATGAGCCCACCTCGGCTTTGGATGAAGCAAATCAAACGCAATTGCTAAAACTTTTTTTTGCCCTAGCAAATGAGCAGCAGACAGCCTTACTAATGGTCAGTCACGATCCACGGCTGTCCCCATACTTTGATCGGCAATTGCAGCTTGCCGAGGTGAGTCCGTCATGATTTGGCTGCGCTTGGCTATACAAAGTGCCCTGGCTCGCAAAGGGGCGCTATTGATCATGGTTCTATCTACTGCGATTTCGGTGGCGATTTTGCTCGGCGTATTAAAGATTCGAGACGATGCTAAAACGAGTTTCTCCAATGCGATTAGCGGTGTCGATTTAGTGCTCGGATCAAAGGGAAGCCCCGCTGAATTAATCTTATATAGCGTCTTTCATCTTGGCAAACCCACCAATACGATTCCGGCTCGACTTGAGAAGGATATTGCTGACATTCGTGCGGTGGATTGGATTGTGCCGATTCAGCTGGGTGATAGTTACCGTAACTATCCGGTAGTGGGAACCAGCACTTTATTTTTTGAGAAGGTGAAAGCCCAGGGACGTCCCTTAGTAATTCAAACGGGTAAAGCACTGACTAGTCCAGAATCGTTTGATGTAGTGCTGGGATCGCGGGTGGCAAAGAGCCTTGGGCTAACGCTTTCCAATCAAATTGCAATTGCCCATGGGTCTGGTAGTGGGCCTAAAAAAGACCATAGCAATTCGCCATTTAAGGTCGTCGGTATTCTGGCGCCAACTGGCACGCCGATTGATCAGGCTTTATACATATCGACCCAAGCATTCGATTCCTTGCATGACGTTCAGGATGGTAGTCAATTGCAGTTTGCTAAGCTCGATCCTAATTCGCGAGTGAATGCCTTTTTTATTGGACTAAAGAGTCGTGGCAGTATTTTTTCTGTACGCCGCCAAATTGATGATTTAAAAAATGCCAATCTGATGGCGGTCATGCCGGGGGTTGCACTTGATGATTTATGGTCCACTATGGAAGTAGCAGAAAATGCCCTTATTCTGATTGCCTATGGGGTTTTGCTCACGACTATTCTGGGCATTACAGCAACCTTATTAATTGCTCTTGATAACCGACGCCGCGAGCTAGCTATTTTGCGCGCGATTGGCGCCAAGCCCCCGCAGATTCTCTTTTTTATTCTGATGGAGGCTTTCTTAGTTTGCATCGTCGGAATTTTGGCGGGATGGGGTCTTTTGCAGGCTCTGATTGCTGTCTATGCAGATCAACTGCGCACTGAGTGGGGCGTGGTATCGTCGATTGGACTTCCCAATGCAGCCGACCTGACATCGCTGCTCATTGTTTTATGTACCGTTTTACTTTTTGCAACCATTCCAGCAGCAAAGGCCTACAAAATGGCATTGCATGACGGATTAAACCCACCATCACCATGAGACGACTCTTTTTACGCCGCAGTCTTTTATTAACCGCTGGCTTTACTGCTGGCCTAACGCATCCTTTGCTCGCTCTAGCGACTGCCTATACGGAAATCGATTGGGATGAATTAATACCCGAGGGTTGGCGTAAACAGGTGATCTTGGAGTTAACCCGGATGAAACGTTTCGCTAATGCAGAGGATGGCGATCCAAAGGCGGAACAGGCCTACGCTAAGTTAAAGAAAACCTGGGATACCGCCCCCATCGTCAAGAGCATGATTGGAAAAAAAGTGCGTATTCCGGGTTACGTGGTGCCGCTCGATGCAGAGCGGATGCAAAGCAGTGATTTTTTGATCGTGCCCTATTTTGGCGCTTGCGTTCATACACCACCGCCCCCAGCCAATCAAATTATTCTGGTTGTTCCTCCTAAGGGTACGCAAACTCGAACGATGGATGCCATTTGGGTGGAAGGAACCCTTGGCGCAGAGCGTACCTTCTCAGATGTAGGTACGAGTGCTTACGTTATTAAGGCCGATAAAGTCACGCCCTATCGTTAGCATGGCTCGATGCTATAAAAAGCTTACGGTATTTGATAGCCAAAGCGTCGCAATACACTCTGCGCTTTAGGTGATTGGATAAACTGATACAGGGCAACAGTATCCTGAGGTGCATTTTTCATTAGAACCATACGTTGCCGGATTGGCTCATAGAGCGCGGGATTTAAAACCACATACTCTGTTTCTTTCGCCACCCCTGGCGCAAGTGCCAAGGATAGGGCAGTAAAGCCAATCTCGGCTGATCCGCTAGCAACATACATGGTTGCCATACTGATATTGTCGCCATAGACAAGTTTGTCTTTAGCCAGATCCCAGAGGCCTTCGGCCTTCAGGTAATCAACCGCGGCTTTGCCGTACGGCGCTAATTCTGGTTTTGCTATGGCAATCTTATTGGCTTGTTTGATTGCTTTCGCGAGTTCCGCTTTGCTGTTGCCAAGCATAATGCCCTTTGATGTTTTGCTGAGCACGGCAATTTTGCCGATGGCATAGACTTTGCCCTCATCAACCGTCATCTTGCGTTTAGCGAGTTCGAGCGGGTAACTCTCATCCGCCGAGATAAAGAGTGAAAACGGCGCGCCATTCAAAATCTGGGCGGAGATATTGCCGGATGACCCATAGACAACCCGAAAGTCAGATTTGTTTTCTGCTTTGAATTCTTTTTCGATGGCAAGGAAGGCATCCTTCATATTGGCTGCAACCGCTATCGTGCTTACTTGAGCGTGGGCTGTAGCACAGAGTGTCGCAAACAAAAGGCTTAAGATGGTTTTAATGAATGCCATGCGGCCATCATAATCGAATCGTTGAAGCAAAAAAATAACCCTAAACTGTCACAATTCCTTGAAATCACTACTAAATGGTCATACGATGAATCGATCGTATTTCACTTAACCGCATGAATCCGGAGGGAATCCACATGAGTAACGCAAAGACCATTAAAAAATTGACCAAACAACTGGATAAGCTTGAGGAAAGTAAAGCCAGTTTAATTAAAAAGTTAGCAAAAGCCCGGGCCACTAAAGCAGCAAATGATGCTAAAAAAGCCGCAGTAAAGCAGAAAAAAGCAGCCAAAAAGGCAGCCAGCAAGAAGGCTCCCGCCAAAAAAGTAGCGGCAAGAAAGGCTCCCATCAAAAAAGCCGCAGTGAAGAGAGCGCCTGCAAACAAAGTGCCAGCAAAAAAAGCCGCAGTAAAACGCGTTGCTCCTAAAAAAGCAGCTACCAAAAAAGTAGCTAACAAAGTTACTGCACCCGCAGTGAACGGTAATCCAGCGAACAAGGTTAGTACCTAGTGCCTAAAAGTGTAAGCCATGATTTGGAGCCGAACAACTACGATCAAGAGTTGAGGCTACTGCAGATTGAGCTAGTCAAGCTCCAAAAAAGTCTCATCGCAAATGGTGATCAGATTCTGATTATTTTAGAGGGTCGCGATACGGCAGGTAAGGACGGCACGATCAAGGCGATTACAGAGCACCTGAGTCCACGTGAGACTAGGGTGGTTGCATTGGGTAAGCCATCTGATGTAGAGCTTGATCAGTGGTACTTTCAGCGCTACATTGCCCAGTTGCCCAAACGAGGGGAAATCGTCCTCTTCAATCGGAGTTGGTACAACCGGGCTGGCGTTGAGATGGTGATGGGGTTTTGCAGTAAAGCGCAGTACGCTACATTCATGTCTACCGTAAATCCGCTGGAATCGATCTTGATTCAGTCGGGTGTTACTGTGCTGAAGTACTACTTGGATATTTCCAAGAGAGAGCAGAAGGAGCGACTTCAGTCACGCGAGCAAGATCCCCTTAAGCAATGGAAGATCAGCCCCATTGATCAGCAGGCCCAAAAGAAATGGAATGCGTACAGCACCTACCGCAATGCCATGTTGCATACGACTAGTACGACAGAAGCACCCTGGACGATCGTACGCGCCAATAATAAAAAACAAGCACACCTTAATTTAATTCGGGATTTGCTACTGCGCGTGGATTATGTTGGGAAGAATAAGCGCATATTAAAGCCAGACAACCAGCTTGTATTTCGATTTAAACAAAAAGGTGAATTGGAAAAATAGCAGCCATTACTGAGAAAGCACCGTTTGTCACAATCGTTTGGTAAATTACTCTTTTTACCACCGTAGATGACTTAAAAATGGCTAAATTAAATTCAGATGAATTAATTCAAATGATTCAGGATTCGGGCACTATCTCATTGTCGGATCTAAAAAAGCTCTCATTAAAAGATCTTGAGAAAGTCTTAGATGCACTCCGCTTCTGGTGCGTTTACTCCGATGGCGATAAAAAGAAAATAAAGAAA
The DNA here is from genome assembly GCA_964636135.1 of uncultured Polynucleobacter sp. Classification (GTDB taxonomy): domain Bacteria; phylum Pseudomonadota; class Gammaproteobacteria; order Burkholderiales; family Burkholderiaceae; genus Polynucleobacter. The sequence goes on along the minus strand of CAZWPR010000011.1, from coordinate 43,683 downwards.
AATAAATAATCTTAAGCGGCATTGATTATTTAAGCCGTCATTAAATTGTCACTATAGTTGAGTACGATTAAGTAGTAGTTTGATATCTCCCTCGCAATATTTATCCCAGCTTCGTGCTGGGATTTTTTTATAAAAACTCTACTGTGGATTGACTCTGCAGGGTGAATTTCCCGCTACCTGAATTTGGGTAATATTTTCTGCCATTATTTCGAATCGCTTTGCTGCAGAATTTTCTAAAAAGTATTGAACAATAAAAAGTGGAATGCTTGTGTCGAGCTCAAATGTCGCGTGGTGCGTGAAGCGAGCCCCTCTTTTATCAGGGGAGACAATCCAGTTGCCGCTATAGGATTTTGCGTCTCCTTTTATCTGCGTAAAATTAAGTTGCGCCCTAGAGACCTCAGTAAATTCAAGCGTTGAGTGCAAATAAATTGGTATTAGCAAAATGCGCTCTTTTGCAATACGCTCGACTAAGACCTTATTATTCTCTCTGCTGAGTACCTTAGAGGATAAAATTCCTGGAATGCTTTTGGCTTCCTCATAGTTTGTTAGAAAGGTGTAGGCCTGACATGGGCTTACGGGCGCAGTGAACTCTACCTGAACATCAAACCGCGCGCCAGCTCGACTAATGTTGATATCAAGATCATGCGGATTGCTCTGCGCCTTTGCAGGAAAAAAGCTGTACAGCAATAGCAAGCATAGTCTCCAATTTCCTGTTCCGTACACGGTTATTTCACCTTTGTTTTAAAGTTCAAGTGGAGGACATTATGCTAATAAATTCGATTATTTAATTTATTGCACGATAGGATAATTTTTGCTTTTCGACTATATCAAGCCAATATGACGGATGGTGGCAGCCCGTTCATCAAGTTGTCACAAACCTATGTCAATCTAGGATTTAATTCTTTATCTAAGGGTACCGCGTATGCAGTATCTAATTATTCCACTGGAAATGGGCTCGATTGTTTCGAGGGATATATTTCAGTCGGGGGATATGGAAATTAAGTGCGGCTTAGTTTGGAAGCTGGGCTCCGTTCTGACCAGCCAAAAGCCAAGCTTTATTCGAAATTACCATCCTGATATTGGCATCTGCTTGGCCGACATTAAAGGGGCAAGCATTAGTAAAACATATGACGGTCAAAAGGTGATCTTTTTTTCTGAGACTGTGCCAGAGGCTCTTGAACAGGAGCTAAGCGATGTTTTTTATGGAATATCACAGAAATTTTCTGGGTCATACCAAGATGTTTTTCAGGATTTGCAGTGGAATTGGGTTAGTTCTGAAACATTCATATTTGGCGAGCTGGAGATTAAGGAAATAAAAAGTCCAAATAACCACCTCAATTTGTATAAGTAATCTAACTTACCTTAGTTCCATTTGGTTTTGAATGAAATTGCATACAGCTTCATTTAGTGGGGCCGGGTGCCCAGCTCCGGCAACTGCATAGGTCTCTAATCGCGGAATATATGCTTTTGCTTCTAATACGCGTTGTTTCGTACATATCTTCGATTGATCGCCATAAATTAGAGCTATTTTTCCTCGGTAGTCATCTAGGGCCTGATGAAAATTCATGCCCCATACATCGGCTTTGTATGGCAAATCAAAGTGGCTTGGCTGCTGTACGCCGGAAATGGCATGTTCGTGTACGCGTAAATCGCTTGCTAATTCCCGCAGCCCCTTAAAGCCAGTTTCATTTTTCATGGCTTTATATAGCGCATAAAGTGAGGTCCAATTAACGGTTAAAGCAATATCGTTCAAAATAATTTCATCAATTGATTTTCCTAGGTACTGTGTAAGGTACATTGCTAGTACGCCGCCCATACTAGTTCCTAAAATCGTCACCTTTTTTTGTCCTCCGGCAGGAGAGAGTATGACTGCAGATATCAATTGAACAAGATCAGCCAAGTACAAAGACATCCTGTAATCATCTCGCCCATCGAGTGAATCAGAATCACCTCGACCCGTTAAATCAACGCTGATTACTTCGCATTTTTCAATGGGGAGAAAATGTGCATGAACAGTAAGAAATGAACTTTTGGTTTCCAGTAGTCCTGGAAGGCATAACAGTGTTTTTGTGGCTTTTTCATCCCCCGAGATTGTGTAAGCTATTTTGCGTGGCCCGCTATCAATCTGAAAATACTTTGTTTGTGGGGTGCGCGGTGAATAGATGGGGCGTTCGGGTATATTGGCCCACACTGTTACTGGACCGTGCGCTCCTAATTCAGCGGTGTTATTGGCGGTGCTACTTTCGTTATCATGGCTTTGGCGTTGAGAATCTTGATTAGTCTCAGCCCGCATCCTTTTAAATAGCTCTACTAATAACTTTTTCATGCAAATACTGTACTTTGACTTGATGACATTTTTGCGAAGAATGCACCAATTTCGAAAGACAGTTTTTGGCCATTCAGCGACAGGGTAAAGTAAAGTTATACGGTAATGGGCGGATGTGTTTTCTGAAAGCGGACCGCAGTGCGCTTGAAAAGATGCAGCAGAAAGACGGCAGCAACGCCTAAGCTCAGGCTATTAGCCGCCCAAAAGCCACTCGCACCTTGCAAGGCCAACGGCACATTGCCAGTGATATTAAATCCCAACATATAGCCGCCACCCAGTCCAACACCCCAGAGTGAGAGTGCATAAATGAGCATCGGCCAAAAAGCAATCCGATAGGCCCGCAGAATAAACGCAGCGCTGACTTGCAGGGCGTCAAATATTTGATAGAAGGCTATAAACAAAAAGAGCGGAACAGCAAACTGCTTTACTTCTTCTGGGGGGTCATAGAGGTTCAGTAACTCCGTTCTGAAAAACCAGGCTGTGAGTCCAATGACGGCACAGGCAGTAGTCGTAAAAAAGACCGAGGACCAGCCAATCTGCTCGGCTTTTGATTGTTGGTTAGCGCCAATCGATTGCGATACTAAAGTCATCGTTGCAATGGATAGGGATAAGGGAACCATATAGATCACGGTACCAATATTGGCCACAATTTGATGTCCTGCCAAGGTTTCTGTGCCGAGGCGAGCAATAAAGAGCGACATGAAGGTAAACGAGGTTACTTCGATAAGGTAACTAAAGCCAATCGGCATACCCAATCGAAGCATGACGCCAATGCGGTGTGGATCGGGCTTGCTAAACCGAGCAAATAGGGCAAAGGGCTTATAAAAACGCCCAGCCATCACAATCCATAAGGTAATGAGTAGCCAGAGCCAATTAATAATCACGGTCGCTACTGCGCAGCCAGGGCCTCCCATGCCTTCGATGCCAAAAGCCCCATAGATAAACAAATAGTTGAGTGGGAACTTAGCGGCTAAGCCGATTAATTGGACGATCGTAATAATGGTCGGTCTCGATACCGCATTGTGTAGAGCTATAAGTACGCGCATAGCCATACTGGCAGGCAATCCCAGCACGAGGATGTGCATGTATAAACTGGCTTTTGCATGGATCTCGGGGCTCACTTGCGAAATATCCAAGATCAAATCAGCATTCCAAAGAACCAATGCGCCGAATAGGCTGAGCAGTACTGCAAGCCAGATGGCTTGACGTACCTCTTCACCAATTTCATCGTACCGTTTTGCGCCAAACAGTTGACCCGCAATGGGAGCCAAAGCTGAAACAACACCGGTAAGGCCAACGTAGACGCTAATGAATATCGCAGAAGCCATTGCCAATGCCGCTAAATCATCGGCAGAGTAGCGCGCCGTCATTGCAGTATCGAGCACTCCAAAGGTAATAACAGCAAGCTGACCTACTAGTAGTGGGCCTGCCAACTTAAGCAATGCCGGAATATCTTCGCGTAAGCGCGAGAGTCTTAGAAGCATGGGGAGGATGTCATCAGCAGCAAGAGCTTGGCTGTTTGGCTTGTGTTCTTCAAGTGGTTATTTTACTGCGTCGCCACTAAAGCATGTGCAGCGATGTTTTGATCGTGCTGTGTGGGATCTAAACAGGCATATTGAATGAATCAGCTATTCCGGTGTCACGCGGTAAAGCCGCAGGCGCTCTGCGCGGTCGGCTGCGCGCCGGTCTTCCCACAGCAAGGTAATGGTTTTTTGATTGAGGCTAGCATAAGCCTTTGCTTCTAATTGACTATGGGTCAATACATAAGGGCAACTGGCGTCATCCCGCAAGGGGAGTTTGGTGAAGTAACTAAAGGATGCTAGCTGCGAGGAGCCAATATTGCTGGTATCAATGCAGCGCGCATCCTTCGGGGCTGCTTGCACTAATCGCTCTGCTACAAAGCGGTAAGTTTTGGCGTAATTGATGGTGGGTAGCCAAAGGGTCATGAGCAGCACCCACATTAATACCGTGCCCGAAGCAGAAATAATTAAACAGCGCCAGATTACTTTGGGTGCGCGTGAAGTGCGCCAGCGTATCACTGCAATCCAAAGGCCGGAAATGCCAATGGCGATTACAAACGCAGTAAAGCTAAATTGCGCTTGGTAACCAGGGATGAAACGGGCTACATTGGCTGCAGTGCTAGCCGGAAAGCCAGTGATCTTCGCCAGCCAAATGATCCAAATAGCTAAACCAATGATGGTGAAGCTTAGCATCGCCAGCCAATCAATAAAGCTAATCAGATTGCGTTTCAGAATTGGTAAGCTAAAAATAGCCAGAATAGCCATCGGCGGAATCAATACGATTAAATCATGCTCGTTGGCATCAACCCGGAGCAGTACGTAAATTATTCCGCTGAGTATGAGGCCCAGTGGAATACATAAATGTGCCGCGCGCCACGATCCCGCATTTTTTTCGCGAGCCCAATGCACGATTGCCACGATGGCGAGCGGCCATACTGGCCAGGCATAGAGCCAGAAGTTGACACCTAAGAAGCCGATCGATTCAGCGGAAGGGCTACTTTGCATCGGCGGCACATTGAGCCAGGCATCTAATGCATTAGCTCGCTGCGATTCGTTTAAATCAAACAGGAACCACAGTAAAGGCCAAAGCGCAAAGCCGATCAGACCCAGTACGACCGATGTGAGCGACCAGCGAAAACGCAATCGCGCATTACTGACAAATACCGCGCTTACGGTTGCCAGGATAACAAGGATGGTGAGGTATAGATTGCTGGAGAGTGCTAATACCATCACGCCTAGACCAGTCCAGGCTCCACCTTGCCACGGTTTATCGAGTCCACGTACCGTGCCATACAGCACAAAACTGATACCCATCAATTGGGCCATCATGGGCGTGGTTTCATGAGCGCGTTGCGCTAAGCCAACACAAGCTAGGAAGATCAGCAGGGCGCCATCCGCCAAGGTCATGCCATATGCTTTGGATTGGGGTTGACCGCCGACCGCGAGTGCCATTGGCTGTACTTCACGTCGGCGTCCCAATAGATAGGTGGCATACCAAATGGCAAGAGCAGCTGCAAAAAAACACAGGGCCGAATAAAGTCGGCTCGCGTTCGCTAGGCCAATGAGCGGTCCAAACCATTCCATCAGCAATCCGCCAAGCCAATATGGCAGTGGTGCGCCGAGGGCAGCTTCGCGCCCTTCTAAGTGAGGGACTAGCCAATCCTGAAGATTGCCCTGGTATAGCGACCACATGCCGCCAAAGCCGATGGCATCCTCGTTCTTCCAAGGATCTCGCTGAAATAGACCGGCTAAACCATAAATGAGGGTTAGCGCAAAGATAACCGTGCGCGGAATCGATGCAGTAGCGGCGGCGGTGAGTTTAACCATGCAGGCGGTGACGGTGAAATTGCATTTGGTCGATATCTATTGCAGCTAAGAAAAAAGGCAGCACAGGCTGCCTTTTCAGGGTTGCGGGAGAGAAGCAACTTACTCCCACAAAATCATTACGCCTTCTTGGCAGCGGCTTTTTTGGCTGCTGGTTTCTCAGCAGCTTTCGTTTCAGCAGCAGCTGCTTTTTTCTCGGCCGTTTTGGCAGCGCCATCGCCAGTTGCTTTGGCAACGGCTTTGCTACCAAACTTCTGACGGAATTTCTCAACCCGACCAGCAGTATCCATAATCTTCTGGGTGCCGGTGTAGAAAGGATGCGACTCCGAAGAAGTCTCAATTTTGGAGAGGGGATACTCTTTGCCGTCTTCCCACTTCACCGTTTCTTTGGTGGTGATGGTTGAGCGGGTCTTAAAGCTGAAGTTGTTGGAAACATCGACAAAAACAACTTCGCGGTAATCAGGGTGAATGCCAGGTTTCATAAGTGTCCTTATTGCAGGTAGCCGTTTCAGTTCCAGTAAGAGAAGTGAAATACTTGCCCAGGTAAATGTAAATGCAACGGTAAATCAAAAAAAGCCACACTCAAGGTGTCGCAAAACCGAAATTATGCCATGAAATCAATAAGAAAGGCTAGATTTGCCATCCATCTAGCCTAGGCTTCTTAGCCTCCGCGGCGCATCAGGTCGAAGAATTCCCCATTGTTCTTGGTGGATTTGAGCTTATCGACGATGAAGTTCATGGCCTCAATGTCGTCCATATCGGCCAATAACTTGCGTAAAACCCAGATTTTTTGGAGATTTTCTGGCTTGACCAGCAATTCCTCGCGGCGGGTGCCGGATTTATTGAGGTTAATCGCAGGATAGACCCGACGCTCGGCTAGGCGACGCTCGAGGTGGACTTCCATATTGCCGGTGCCCTTAAATTCTTCATAAATCAGGTCATCCATGCGGCTGCCGGTTTCAATCAAGGCGGTGGCTAAAATCGTTAAGGAGCCACCTTCTTCAATATTACGGGCTGCACCGAAGAAGCGTTTTGGACGCTGTAAGGCATTCGCATCAACACCGCCCGACAATACCTTGCCAGACGATGGCACGACGGTGTTGTACGCGCGAGCAAGGCGGGTAATTGAGTCGAGCAAAATAATCACATCTTTTTTCATTTCTACCAAACGCTTGGCTTTTTCAATCACCATCTCGGCGACTTGAACGTGACGCACCGCTGGCTCATCAAAGGTCGAGGCAACCACTTCGCCGCGAACGGAGCGCTGCATTTCGGTGACCTCTTCAGGGCGCTCATCAACGAGCAGCACAATCAGAATGGCATCCGGGAAATTCGTGGAGATAGCGTGGGCAATATGCTGCATCATCACCGTCTTACCTGATTTGGGCGAAGACACGATGAGGCCGCGCTGACCAAAGCCAATCGGCGAAATCATATCGATAATGCGGCCCGTTAAATTCTCTTCTGCCTTAATGTCGCGTTCTAAATGAATAGTGCGATTGGGGTGAAGGGGCGTCAAGTTCTCGAACATGATGCGGTTCTTCAGGGCCTCTGGCGCTAAGCCATTAATCTTATCGACCTTGACCAGCGCAAAGTAACGCTCGCCGTCTTTTGGTGTCCGGACTTCCCCTTCAACGCTATCGCCGGTATGCAGATTAAAGCGACGAATTTGGGCGGGCGAGATGTAAATGTCATCAGGCGAAGCCATGTAGGAGGCTTCTGGAGAGCGTAAAAAGCCAAAACCATCAGGTAATACTTCGAGTACGCCATCGCCGAACACGGATTCGCCAGACTTAGCCCGTTTTTTCAAAATCGCAAACATCAATTCTTGTTTGCGCATCCGCTGGGTATTTTCAATTTCGAGGCTGGCTGCCATCTCGAGCAGGGCGGAAACGTGGAGTACTTTTAATTCAGTTAATTGCATTGTGTTTAGTCGTATCAGTAGAAAAGTGGGGAGACTGGTTGCTGCCAGAAAGGTGGCGAGCCAAAAGGATGGAGGTGCGTTACGTTAGTGGGAAGTCAAAATCAAATGGGCGCGCCAAAAAATGAGCTTGGAATCAATCAGGAAGAAAAATCAAAAAACGAAAAAGAGGGGGAATGTAGAGCCAGAAATTGGGAGGCACTGAATAGTGCGTTTGAGTGATATTACACCAAAAAAGGCATTTGGCAACACTGTGGGGGTCAATAAAACGGGATTTCCCCAAAAGGGTCTGAAATCAAGACAGGCTCGAATAGTGAGCCTGTCTTGCGGGATACTTAAATATTGCCGTCGATGAAGGCGGCTAACTGGGATTTAGACAGGGCGCCTACTTTTTGAGCGGCCACTGCACCCCCTTTAAACAGGATCAAGGTTGGAATGCCGCGAATATTAAACTGCGCTGGAACGCCTTGGTTCTCATCTACATTCATTTTGGCGATTTGGATTTTGTCGCCGTACTCGGTCGACAGCTCTTCCAAAATAGGACCAATCATTTTGCAAGGACCGCACCACTCTGCCCAAAAATCAAGCAAAACTGGCTTATCGGATTTGAGAACATCTTGCTCGAATGAAGCGTCACTGACGTATTTAATGCCGGCACCCATGAAAAATTCCTTATTTATTAGTATGTCAACGCTTATATTAGCAATAAGCTAGCTTTCCTGCCTAGAACGACAGATTACCGCATAAATTCGATTGCCCATGAAAACCCCCGCTGCCTTTCCGACTATCCCTTTGCGTAATGCGCCAGGATATGGTCAGCCGCTGGCGTGGTCTGTTCCCCCTGACCGGAGTGCTTTAGAAACCCTTTCTGGCGGCATATGGAATGTAGCCATGCAAACAGGGCAGCGACCGCTGGTGGTATTGAGCACGGCTGGACCATTAATGGCCTTGCGTAGTAGCTTGGAGCGCCATCGCCCAGCCAAAATCCCACCCCAGATTGCATTTTTGCCTGAGGTAATGAGTTTGAGTGACTGGTTGGGATCGGCTCCGCAAAGCTGGACCTTTCCTAAAGCACAAACCCCCTTAGAGCGCTGGCTGGCGGTATACGCCGCACTGCAAGCGCACCCTAAATTGCGTGCCTGGTTTAAGGCAGAGAGTGAGGCTGGTGCCTGGGGTTTGGCTCAAGCGATTATTGCCGCTTGCGATACCTTATCGAGTGCCGTGTTGTCCCAGTCCGCAGTGTTGCTGGAGTTCCAGCAGGGTGCGGTATCTAGCGATGCGTGGCTAGGCTCGCTCGAGAAGTTGCTTGAAGAAGCTATTGAAGAGGTCTATCCAGCGCTAGCCCGCAAAGTAGTCGACCGAGAGGCGGAAGTGTTGCTGCTCTTTTGGCGTTACCTCAGTGACGCCGGTAATCCCATCGTCCGCAAACACCTTGCTCTCGCAGCATACCTGCGCGCTACAAAACAAGCCCAGCATGCAAGGCCTTTTATTTGGGTGCAAACCGCCGATGGGCTAGCAAGTGAGCGTGCTGTAATGCAGCGCTTTATGGATGCATATGCAGTACATGCTCCAGTAATCGATATCGGTCTGAACTGGAGCGATGTGGGTTTGTGGCCAGAAGCATTATCGGCAGGAGGGGCTGAAGCAAGCCAAGTAAGCCAAGCCAAGCAAGATGCGATCCACAATGCTAAAAGCGCATATCGAGGTCAGTGGCGTTTGCTCTCGGCCAATCGTTTTGAAGAGTTGGCCTGGATGGCTGCCAAAAGCGTTGAGCAGCACATCATCGCTGGCAAGAAAAACATAGCGCTGGTTGCGCAAGACCGTTTAGCCGCCCGCCGGACACGCGCACTATTGGCACGTTTTGGTCCAGCACTTGCCATTCGAGATGAAACCGGCTGGAAGTTATCGACGACACGTGCGGCAGCGGCGCTGCACAGTTGGCTCTCCCTGATCCGAGCCCCCAAAGAAGGTCCTAGTGCCGCCGACCTATTGGAGTTTTTGCAAAACCCCTTTGTCGATATCCCAGCTATCTTAGGAAAAGACCCCCAAGACTGCAATGGCTTGATTGCTGAACTGGAAGATCGCCTAATCGCCAGCCAAGCGCATTCGGGATGGGAATCCTTTTACATTGCCATGGAAGGGGTGCGCTACGGTACTGTGTTTCGTCAGGCGCCGGCTAATCCATTGCTATTGGAGTTATTGCAGTTCGTCCGTGGCCGAGCCCTTCAGTGGCGCAGTAAAAACGTGGATGTAAGCGAGGCATACCAGCAGTTGCAGGGCGACATCACCGCTTTCGGTATGGCAAAGACCTTGGCCGACGATTCTGCCGGTAAGCAATTGCTCGATGTGCTGCTGACCTTAGAGATACCTATGCAGCCCAATAGCATCAAGTCAATCCAGTTGCGACTGAGTGAGTGGATCAACCTTTTAAGCTCGGCAATTGAAGAGGCTTCCTATCAAGAGGATAGTAAGCAGGCCCATGCCAATCTTAGTATCTTGCCTTTAAGCTCTACGCGCTTACGGGAATTCGATGCCGTGGTTATGGTTGGCTGCGATGAAAATCAATTACCGGCATTTTCGGAGCCGCCCTTATTTTTTTCAGAGGCGCTCAATCGATTGCTGCACGGATCAACGATTGAAAATGAATTCAAACAACAAGCACGCGACCTCTCGCAGTTATTGGTCAGTTGTCCTGCGGTGGACTTGCTCTGGCAAAGTAAAAGCAGCAATGGTGAGCCCATTCGCGCCGCGGCATGGATTCAGCGCTTGCAAATGGTATTGCCAGAATGGAAGATGGAAGCCCAAATGACCTGCTCTGGCGGTGTAAAACGCCTGGGTACCAGCGTGCGCATGGATGGCGCTAGCGCGACGCCGAATGCAGCCTTGCCTTTGCCTTTATCGATGAGCCCAAGTGCCTATCGCACCTTACGGGACTGCCCTTATCGCTACTATGTCCGCAGCTTGCTGGGCTTACGCAAACAACATGGCTTTGATGAGGGTATCGATGCCTCCTTGGCTGGTCAAACCATTCATGCGGTCTTACATCAATTTTTCCGCGCACTCAAAACCCAAGAGCAAGCCGATTTGACTGTGATTGCCTACGGCAGTGATGCGAGGCGGGAGTGGATGACACAGCATTTAAACCAAGTATCCGAGCGAATCTTTGCTCGGTTTATTGAAGGTGATGAGCGTGTATTGGGCGTACTAAGCGATTGGCAGAAACAAATTCCGAGCTTTATAGAGTGGCAATTGGAGCGTGAGTCTGCCGGCTGGCGCTACCTCGATGGTGAAGTCCATGTCGGCTTTGATTTGCCGTTCAAAACCGAGGACGGAGACCTGCGGATGATGCGCATCGAAGGGTATGTGGATCGCATCGATGCCCATATTGATTCAGCAAGCGCCGCAGTACTCGACTATAAGCACCAGACAGTAAAAAAAGTACGCGATCGTGCCACCAGCGTCTTAGATGATCCGCAGTTACTAATCTACGCGCGCGCAGTGACCCAGCCCGATTCCAATTTGCCAATGCAAGGGCGCACAGTGACCGATGCAGAGTGGGTTGCTCTGAAAACCGAATTAAAAAATGGCAACGGCAGCGCAGAGCGTTCGGTTGCGGTTACCGACCTCCCCGATACGGCGATCCAAGCCATGGCCCAAATTACCGAGGATGTGGAGTTATTGTGGGCACGCAAATCCCTCCATGCATTTGCACCCGATAGCGTCTGCCGCTATTGTGAGTCGCGCGGCATTTGCCGAAAGGGGATGTGGTGAGCCAAGTCCAATCCAACCAGCAACGCGCCTGTGATCCAACCCGCTCCGTGATGGTGTCTGCCTGCGCGGGAAGTGGCAAGACCTGGCTGCTAGTGGCACGTCTGGTTCACATCTTATTGGCCGGAGCCAAACCCCATGAAATCCTCGCACTGACCTTTACCCGCAAGGCCGCGCAAGAGATGCGCGAGCGCTTGTATGGACTCTTGGAAGAATTCGCCCGGTGCGATGAGGCGACATTGCTTACCGCACTTCGTGAGCGCGGCCTCAATGACGCTGAGGCTAGATCTGCTATACCGCACGCCCGCGCCTTATATGAAACCGTACTCGCAAGTCCGCAAGCGATTGTGATTGATACTTTCCATGGCTGGTTTGGTAAGCTCTTGGGCGCGGCTCCGGTATCCATTGGCATTCAGCCGGGCTTTAGCTTGCGCGAGGACAGTAAACGCCTCCAAGAAGAATGCTTAGCCGATTGGTGGAGTCAGGTGCCCAAGGAGCTTACGCCGCATTACGAATCACTTCTACAGCAGCTCGGCGCCCATGAAACGCTCCAGTTCTTAACGGGCAGCTATAGCGCATTTAAACAGCGGGGCGCGTGGACCTTCTTTGAGGCACACTGCGCCCAGCAAGGCACGAGCCCCATTCAGAAGCTAGAGCAAATGCTGACGCAGTACCGGGCGCCCGATGCGGTATTGCAAATGTGGAATGCTCCAAATGCCTTTGCCGATTTGGAACTCTTGGCGCGCTGCTTTGCTAATAGTACGCAAACCGAAAAAAAATACGGTGCAGTGATTGAAAGCGCAATCGAAGCCAAGAGAGCCGACTTAGATATCACGCAAGAGGATGCCTTGATTGCAGCACTGGAAGCGATTTTTCTGACAAAAGAGAAAACGGCGCGCATCGCCAATGCCAAAGTATCTGGGGATCTCAAAAAGTGGCTAAGCAAAGCCGATCAGGGCATCAGTGAGTCGAGTTACCTTGCTTGTAAGGAGGCGTGGGCAGATGCATTTTTGGCAAATGTCCAGCGCGATCGCGAGACAGCCGCTTTAAAGCTTAATACCGCCTGGTTTGCGATGAGTGCTGCCATGCTCGCCCATGTGCAGGTGAGCAAAGAAGCAATGCGCGTGCGTGATTTTGATGACCTGGAAATTGGGGTGAGTCAGTTGATGGCGGATTCGAGTCATGCCGCCTACCTTCAGGCTCGACTGGATTCACGTTACCAGCATATCTTGATTGACGAGTTTCAGGATACCAATCCCTTGCAATGGCAAATCCTACGGTCTTGGTTAGAAGGGTATGGTGCCGATACAAACAAGCCCAGTATTTTTATTGTGGGCGATCCAAAGCAATCGATTTACCGTTTTCGCCGTGCTGATCCGCGCTTATTTGATGCTGTAAGAGACTTTTTGCAAAGCGAGCTGGGAGCTGATTTCATTCAGCTCGATGTAACGCGGCGTAATGCACCCGCTATTAATAACGCCGTTAATCGCACTTTTACCAGTGAACTCTTACCTGAAAGCTACCCCTATACGCTTCAAACGACCGCATGGACAGCGCCAAACTCACTTGATGTAACAGCAGATAAAGCCAATCAAGGTGAGGCCTATTTACTTCCCTTGATTCCTCCGGAGGAACACGAGGTAAACGAGCGATCGGGCAACGCCTTTGCAGGACCATTGCCAGATGCTAGTGAGACCGGCGCAGTGATGCAGCGCTATCGTGAGGGTCAGCGGATTGCGCAGATTATTCGCGAGGTGATTCAAACGCGGCGCGTACTCGAGCTGGTGAATGGTCAACCGGTGTGGCGTGATCCGCGACCAAGCGATTTCTTATTATTGGTAAAACGTCGTCAATTTTTGCCGCAATACGAGCGTGCGATGCGTGAAGCTGGACTGGCGTTTGAGAGCTCACGGCTTGGGGGCTTATTAAATACCCTCGAGATTGATGATCTGATCGCACTCCTAACGGTATTAGTGACACCTCGCCATGATTTGCCATTGGCGCAGGTATTACGTAGCCCTCTTTTTGGGGCAAGTGAAGACCAAATGCAGTCGCTCGCGATTGCGCTGGCAAGCGAGGACTACCGATCATGGTGGGATGCCTTACAGGCCAGTTCAGATCCCGCTTTACTTAAAGCAGGGCGATACCTCGAGCACTGGCGTGTTTTGGGTGAGCACTTACCAGTACATGACTTACTGGATCAAATCTATGCTGAGCATGATGTCCGCATGCGCTATGCGATGGCATCGGATGACTTACTTCGTCCGCAGGTCTTGGCGAACATTGACGCTTTTTTGGAACTTGCCCTCAATCACGATGGCGGACGCTATCCGAGTTTAGGTCGCTTTATTGCTGAGATAAAGGCGATGCGCCAAGGCGACGATGATGAAACCCCTGATGAGGGGGAAATGGATCTGGATAGCGAGGCTGCTGAATCATTTGAGTTAGAGGATGGTAGTGGACATTCTGAGGCGGATCGCAATAAACGCGTCCGCATGATGACGGTGCATGGCGCTAAAGGACTTGAAGCTCCATTTGTGGTGTTGCTGGATACCAATCACACCACCGGCATGAATCAACACCGCGGCATCCTGCTCGACTGGCCCCCCAATGAGCCGGCGCCAATCCATTTATCGGTCTTTACCAAAGACACCATGACGAGGCCCCGCACGCAGATTCAGGAAGAAGAGCAGCGCATTGCCTCCAATGAAAACTGGAATGCGCTGTACGTAGCCATGACCCGCGCTAAGCAAGGGCTGTGGATCAGTGGGGTCGCAACATCCTCCACCAAAGAAGAGGGTTTTGATCTCAATTCTTGGTATTACCGCATTCAATCTGCGCAGCTGCCTGACTTTGTGATATCGGAGGAGGTGGCAACGGCGCTAAATGATCACAAACCGATTGCGCAAAGCCAAAGCAATTCCAGCATGCCTTTTTCGATTGATGACTTTGTCATCGAGTGGGATGTGGCGCAATCCAGTCATGCAGTGCAATTAGCCAGTATCGAGCGTGGAAATACAAAGACCGATGCAGTAGAAGATCCAACAGAACCCGAGCTCGACCCCCGCATTTTGGAGGATGGCGTGTATTTTCATGCGCTCTTGGAGTGCTGCACACTCCAAAGCGGCGGCACGATCTCGGATTTGCCTAGCTTGACGCATACCATGAACTGGTTCGGCATTGATGAGGAAAGGGCTGCGTTAGCATTGGCTCGTGCAAAAACAGTCTTAGAAACTGACGCTTTGAAACCCTATTTGCTGAACGGTGATTGGGTCCAGGCTTGGAACGAAATCGACGTCCTCATGATCGCCGATGCAAACGAATCAATACCAGATGAACAAAACCAGAAGACCATTCATACGCGGTTTGATCGTTTAGTGGAGTTTACTGATCGCTTGGTGATTTTGGATTACAAACTTAGCTTACCCAAGGAGGGCGATCGCAAATCTACTCTCTATCAAAAGCAGTTGCAACAGTACGCGACTGGTCTTCAGCGTATCCGACACGATAAACCGATTGAGGCTTATTTGGTTTCGGCAGCAGGAGAGCTACTACAGCTGGTTTGAGACTACTAAACTACCGAGCTTCTAGGGCTTTACGCAAGTAAGGGTCAATGTCGCCTTGGCCGAGCAACCAGCGTTTGTAGTCGGCCGGCACATCTGGGATGGCCATGCCTTTATGTTTACCAAAGGGCATGATGCTGGGTGACCTGGCGTTTTCAGAGGCAAGCCATAGCGATTCCATGTTAGTGATCGAACGGACTTGGCAAATATGCTGCAAGATAACAGCGCAGATGCCGACATCAGCTAAAGCGCTATGGGCATTTTTTAGCATGTCTTTTGCATTAGCGCGATCCAGAAAATAGAGCAGGGCGCTTTGATTGTGGCTATCGAGTTCAGGCCAAATCGATCGAGCCAAGGCTAAGGTACAAATGCGTTTGATATCAGGATTACCGATGGCCGCCCAATCAAAGTCGACATTGTGACCAATCATGTACTGGGTATCTGCTGGTAAGGCAAAGGCAGTGCTCGGCGGACAATCAACTAGTTCTTCATCCAAAATATGATGCGTTGCTAAAGCACCCAAACTAATCGGCTTACCCGGGTTATAGCGTTGCACCCAGGGATTGCCGGTCGTAAATGGACTTAAGGAGCTAAGCTCAAGCCATGCCGCCTCAATAATGACCGGATTGTTTTTATCGGTTGCTTCGGTATCAAAAATAATGGCGTTTGGCATGGGCAATGTCTCAATGAATAGTTTTAATAATTACGCTGCCAAAAGATCGCTGTAAGCAGGAATACGCGGCAGGATTTTTTTTAACTTGCGCTCTGCCTGCCATAAATCATAGCGTGACTGCATCTCAATCCAAAGCTGCGGACCATTACCTAAAAAAGTGCCCAATCGTAAGGCAAGCTCTGGAGAGATGGCGCTGCGTTCAGACAGTACGGCATGCAAGGTTTGTCTTGAGATGCCCAAGTGCCTCGCAAACTCCGATACAGAGATTTGCAGTGTTGGATAGACATCCTCTCGTAAGATGGCTCCTGGATGCGTTGGAGAGCGCTTGCGTAATGTATTAATGGTAATTCTCCAAGTTGATAAAGCGGGCGCTATTTTCATGCCACTCAAATTTAATGTACCAAGGCCCATTTACATGAATACTGTAGCGCTTGGGTTTTCCTTCTAGGTCATGAAAATTAAATCCTGGCACATTTAAATCAGACAGAAGGGATGCTGAATCAATTGCATCCAGCCACCTTAAAATTCGCCCCGCCAAAGCAGATTGAATTCGACTACTTTTTCCATGGTTGTATAGCTCACGTAGCCCTTTGTGAATAAATGACTCTATCATTTATGCATTTTAAATGAGGGCTATATATGTAAAGTATAACCTTACAGTAATTAAGGGTCAAGGATGCCATTTATGTCATTAGTACCTAAAACTGCACAACCCCCAAGGAATGCATTATTCAATCTAGCCACTAGAGCGAGCGCCATAAAAAAAGACCGCCGAGGCGGTCTTTCAAACTTTAGGAGACAACTGTAATGCTGTAAAAGCGCTGTCGGCATGTGCAATCATGCGACAACCCTATTTTCCATGAATCAGCCACTAAAAACAGAGGGAAAACCCCAATATTATTAATAATAATTATGCATAATTTCGTATAAAATCAACTCACCTTAACCAAAGTGGAGTTTGAAATATGGCTACTGCAAAAGCCCCAGCAATGACGAAGGAAGAGCGGAAAGTCATCTTCGCTTCATCATTGGGAACCGTATTTGAGTGGTATGACTTTTACCTGTATGGCTCCTTAGCGGCCATTATTGCGAAACAGTTCTTTTCTGGGCTGGACGAGGGATCGGCATTTATTTTTGCTTTGTTGGCATTTGCGGCCGGTTTTATTGTGCGCCCCTTTGGTGCTTTGGTATTCGGTCGTCTTGGTGACCTAATCGGCCGAAAATACACATTCTTAGTCACTATTATGTTGATGGGTGGTGCTACCTTTTTAGTCGGTATTTTGCCTAGCTATGCAACGATTGGCGTAGCCGCACCCGTCATTTTGATTATCTTGCGCATGCTCCAAGGTTTAGCCCTTGGAGGTGAGTATGGCGGCGCCGCAACTTATGTTGCTGAGCATGCGCCGCATGGTAAGCGTGGCGCTTATACGGCCTGGATCCAAACCACAGCAACATTGGGTTTATTCCTCTCCTTACTAGTTATTCTGTTTACCCGCGAATTGACAGGCCCAAACTTTGAAGTATGGGGATGGAGGGTGCCTTTCATTGTTTCCATCGTATTACTAGGCGTTTCTGTTTACATTCGCCTTTCCATGAATGAGTCACCAGCCTTCAAGAAAATGAAGGAAGAGAACAAGCTTTCGAAGGCACCATTAACCGAGTCCTTCGCTGAGTGGAAAAACCTGAAGATCGTTATCTTGGCTTTGTTTGGTTTGGTCGCAGGACAAGCAGTTGTTTGGTATACCGGACAGTTTTACGCATTGTTTTACCTAACCCAAGTGCTGAAGGTGGACCCAAAAACAGCAAACTTATTGATTGCTGCATCCTTAGTGATTGGGACACCATTCTTTATCTTCTTTGGTAATTTATCGGATAAGCTGGGTCGTAAGCCCATCATCATGGCAGGCCTCTTGCTTGCCATCATTACCTACATTCCCAATACGCCGGTATCGATTTTTAATGGCTTGACGCACTTTGCTAACCCAGCCCTAGAAAACGCGATGGCAAAGTCGCCAGCCAGCGTAACGGTCGATAAAAGCGAGTGTTCTTTCCAATTTAATCCGACCGGTACGGTTAAATTTACGAGCTCATGCGATATTGCCAAGCAGGTTATGGCGAGCAACTCTGCTAGCTACAGCACAATTGATGGCCCTCCCGGATCAACAGCGATCGTGAAGATTGGTGATGTGGAAATTGAGGGCTATAGCGCCAAGGGATTAAGTGGGGATGAGCTGAAGGCAAAAGATGCCGCATTTAAAAAGGCCATTCGTACGGCCCTGAATGATGCCGGTTATCCAGCAAAAGCAGATTCCAGCGCAATTAACTTCCCTATGGTGTTGGCATTGTTGGTATTGCTGGTGATCTACGTCACGATGGTCTATGCGCCGATTGCTGCAATGCTAGTTGAGATGTTCCCAACGCGCATTCGCTACACGTCAATGTCATTGCCATATCACATTGGTAACGGCTGGTTTGGCGGATTAATGCCAACGATTGCCTTTGCCTTGGTTGCGCAGAACGGTAATATTTATTATGGTCTGTGGTACCCAATCATTATTGCTGGCATGACATTCATCATTGGTATGCTGTTTGTAAAAGAAACCAAGGATGTTGATATTTATGCGCGTGATTAAGTAAGGCATCGCGCATAAGAAAAACCCCGCAGAGGAAGCGGGGTTTTTTTATGGCCTGATTACTTCTGTTCGGCCGGCTTTGATTCCTTGGGCTCTTTCGCCTCTTTAGATTGATCATGTGCCTGGGTTGCTTCAGCCCCATGCTTTTCACCGCCCATATCAATGGGTTCATCGCTTACGACTAAAAGATATCCCGTGGCCGCCAACAAAATTAGTACTGTAATTGCAATCGCTTTATTACTCATTGCTTCTCCTTCATTAGTAAGTGCATCAGATAAATAGAAAAATGCCGTACATCGAAAGTAGGGCAACGACAAATACGCCCATTAATTTTTTGATGTATTGATTGAGTTCAGGGGTCGTGGCTTTTTTAGGGAAATATAAATCAAATTTCTTCCAAACCAACATGCCTAAGCCCACTGGCAGTAGGATGCCGACTAAGAAAGTCAAAATTGCCATGAGAGCGCCTTCTTTTAGGGGTGGTAATGCCTTCTTACCCGCTTAATAAAGCGATTTAAGAACATTAATAAATACAGAAAAATAAATGTACCGATTACATTGGCGGAAAATGCCATGATTAATTGATCCGCCCCATAGGGTTTGTCGGCAAGGTAAAAGTAGAAACTGCGAAACAGGGCGGTTAGGTAAGAATACAAAAAAACCAGGTAGCAAAGTTGAATAAAACCGACGTCGTCGAAGTCATCCTTTTTTTTGGTCGCACTCTGCCACCATCGATAAGCAATCATCGGCGCGATGGACGATAAGATGCTTAAACAGGACGCATCCATGAGAGAGTAATTGCGTAAAAAAAGCTCGCCGATAAAATAACCAATCAGAATGCCCCAGAATCCGACCCAACCAAACGTGATGATGGCCACGAGTCGTAGGCCGGAGAGCCAATAGACGAAGTAAATTAACTCGTCAGTATCTAGGCCAAAGTAGCCTTGATTAATAGATTCCAAGGCTAGCCAAAAACTAGCGATAAAACCTATAATAATGAGGTCTTTTGAGCGGTTGCTCATCGATATTATTAATAAATATTAGCAAAAAGAATTATGCTAATATACCATGTCAATTATGGCTATCCCATTGATTTCACTACTAGAACATATAAGAGACTCATTTTGAAGACAACTATCCAAAATGCCTATTTCCGCTTCAACAAGCTCATGGAAACGATGGAGCAGGGACCATCTTTCCCTAAATTAGATGACTTGGAGCGCAAATTACTGAATTCAATTGCTGAGGCATCCTTGTCGGGAAAGCCCTTTTTGATATCCGACGTGATTTTTGCCAATAGCATAGGTTCTCCAGCTACTTTAAGCCGCAGGCTCACTAACTTGGTCGATAAAGAGTTGATTGTTTACACCTCTTTTGATGACAATCGTAAGAAATTTCTAGAGCTGACACCCAAGTCAAAAAAATACTTTGCGAAGTTGAATGAGCTTGTATTGCAGGCTAGCAAAAAGTAAGCTTTTTTAGAAGGATGTAGCCCAGCCTTCTGGACCTGCGCCATGGGCACCCCAATTAGACGCTAGTCTTTTGCTGATCGATAGTGCCGTGAAAAATGAGCGATCGATGAAAATCCAAGGATGACCAGTATTGCCGCTGCTACAAAGTCATTAGTGACATTGAAGAGGGCGGCAAGGTCTGGCGTTAGCCAAGAGGTCATCAGAATGCCGCTGCTGATTAAAAAAACCACCCAATACTGCGGTACAAACAGGCCAATTGTGATGGCAGCGACGACCAAGATGATGTTGCCCGTCAGCAAATCGACCTCTCTGAAAATAGCTGTGGTACTAGCATTTTCCAAATACTGACCCGCAAGATAATAGGCAACCACAATCAATATTGCGAGCGCATTCGGGAGGTAGTGTTTTAAGGTGCTGGGGTTCATGTGGTTAGAAGGTCAGTTCCCCCTAATTATAAGCCCTGCATCGCCATTTCATAGGCTGTTAAGAAAGGGTTGCGATACTGTGCTCTAATCGCGGCCATGATTACAGTTGTTATTGCCTCGTATCGATACGGGCACCTCGCAGCACATTGCATTGAATCGCTGCTCTCGCAAAGCAGTATGCCGGAGCGTATTTTGTTCGTGGATGATGGCGCGCATGACTGTGGTCATCTGCCAATACTGTATCCTGACATCGAGTACGTTCTGCGCCCCCACAACTTAGGGACCGTAGCTAATTTCCAGGACATGCTCTCCCGGGTAGAGACCGAGTATGTTCTCTTTATCGGTGCCGATAATTGGTTGCGCTCGGATTCAATTGAGCTACTCACCAATCATGCTGGCACTGATGTCGTGACTTACGACATCGTTGTTACTGGAGAACTGAAGGCAGAGATCACCTTGCGTGTTCCCGGTCAAACCCAGCTTCGCCAAGGCGATTTGTATTGGGATCGGCAAGGCCTGCATCATGGCTCAATGATGTATCGCACAGCTTTAGGTAAGCAAATTGGTTACCAAAAGCGCTTTGCAGATCGTTCTAATCCGCAGGAAGACTGGAATCTATGGGACAAAATGCAAGAGCAGGGGGCTTCTGTTTCTAGCATTCAGGAGGGTTTGCTCTACTACCGCCGCCATCGTGAAAACTTCTTAAAGTATGGTGTGGCGGATTATGCCCCGCACCTACAAGAACTGGTATCGCAAGAATAATCCCGTTGCTTTACGTGTTCGATGCTCGTAATTGATTCAGGGCAGCTTTATCAAGATGTAGCTTCACCCCCAGCGATCCAGACTCATTATGAACCGGGCTTTTGCGTAAGCCAATTTCCATCGAGATGATTTCAGAGTAGGCGGAACATGCTTGAGCAATACGGCTAATCAGCCGCTCTTGTGTTTCGTAATGGCAGTCTCCTGCGAGTCGATCAATCTCCAGAACGAGCGGGTCATAGTCAAATACGTGTGCCATACCGTCTGCCTCAATCAAAACGAGACCTGGATCAATCCAAAGCGTTACATCCAGAAGATGCGCATCCGGCACGATATCGCCTGGCTGATAGGTGCCAATATGGGTACGAAGCCTGAGGTCCTTGAGTTCAATACGAGCGGTTGTGGTCATAGAGATTATTTAACTTAGTGAATGAGGGCTCAGCATATGCTGAACTGAAAACAGTATTCCGGATGCCACTATAACGAGGACTGGATTAACCTTGGTTCGGACCAAGATCAGAAAGGCGATGAGGGCAAGCCCAAAGGTAATTGGACTTGTAGCAGCGGCTTTTCCGACGGCGTAGACCCCAGAGACCATTAAACCAATGGAGATCGGCTCCAGTGCATTTTGAATGGCTCTACGCCAAGGACTTTCGCCCATCTTGATCCAGAGGCGACCTACAAATAAACATAAGACGCTAGACGGAATAAAAAAGGATAAAAAAACCACAGCAGCACCAAGCATGCCAGCGAGTTGCAGGCCAATCACCAGCACCATCAGCATATTGGGGCCTGGTGCCAATTGACCCAGACTGTAAACATGCACAAAACGATCGTGGGTCAGGCCAAACTCATGCAATAAGATCGATTGCATCTCGGGCAAGACAGCGGTGCCGCCGCCCACGGCAAGTAAAGACAGCATGGCAAAGGTAAGTGCAAGGTGCAGTAATACCATTTAGCTTTTACTCTTGGGGCGATAAATGAAGAGGCCAATGGGAGCCATAATTGCTAATACTTCAAGCAACTGCAATTTAACGATGCTCATTAAGATAAAGGTGGCCGCAATCAGTAAAAGGGAGATGGGTTTTCTCCAGTGATCATCACCAATGCGGTAGGTAACAGCAGCAAGCAGGCCGGTAGCGCCAGCAGCAATCCCAGTTAGGAGTAAAACGGTAATCGCGTGATCGGTGAGTGCGGTATAGACAAAACCTAACAATAGAACTAAGACGGAGCCAGGCAATATCAGCCCAAGCAAGGCAATAACCGATCCCCTAATGCCCCTTAAGTAGTCCCCAGTCAAGACTGCTAGATTAACGGAATTAAGTCCCGGCATAGTTTGGCTAATCGCAAGATAAGCCATAAATTGGTCTGCAGTAATCCATTTGCGTTTTTCAACCAATAAGATCCGCTCGTAGGCAATAATGCCGCCGCCAAAGCTAACTGTACCCACAAATAAAAATTGCAGAAATAAGTCGCTCAGCGGAACGGGTTTCTGGGTGCTGCCTTGAATTGGGATTGGAGATGACGGTAGCACGGTTCGTGTTATTCCGGCTTGCCGTATACCAGGGCAGTTTTAGTACTGCCTATCTCTAACCATTTCTCCAGCTCAAACTGCAGTGCACTAAAGAAGGCATCTGCTCGTTTATGGGCTTTTACTTGCGCACGATTTTCATCGGTAACGCGGTAGGCAAAAGCAAGCTCACCCACAATAGGATCACCAACGCTGCGCATCCAGATAGCGATTTCGCAATGGGCCTGCACACCATCACCAAAAACTAAGTTACCTAATGGCAAACAGGCCTCTAAAATTTTATTGGTGCTACCACCCACAATGCGAATCGGTGTCTTTTTATCCAGGGATTCAATTTCGAGTTTTGGAAAAAAACGGGTAATGCCTGCAAAACTACGATCAAAGACATTGTCGAGCAATACCGCATCTAAAATCGCATTGTGCGAATACAAGACGCGGGTCGAGCCTAATTTATCGCCGCGCAATATCTCCTCTTTTAAACGCAGGCGGTACTTCAGGCCTTTTTTGGGGCTGGGATCGATTGCGATGGCATCTTTAATCTCATGCGAACGATGCTTTAGGGTCACCTCACACCAATCATCGACCCAGATATTTTGACGGGACTCACGCACCCGCAGGATGAGATTGTTTTGCCGAAAGTGTTCGCTAGCCGTATCGTAAAAATAGATATTGCGTAACGCCGTATTGGCATTATCGAGATGAAAAAAGCCGATCTTCTTTTTGGCGCAAAAGAGCCGAATTTGCTCGCTCAATTTGGTGATGCGACTCAGCCGATCGAGGCCTTGCGGCTTGATCAAGAGCTTAAATTCACGATTGGTAATGCGTTTGTGCGGCTTAGTCATGCAAGGCGGATCCATCGTTGTGGCGATCACTCCTATCCTAAAGCTAATGCAGTGATCTTCCCTGTTTTTAGAAATACTCTAAAAAATACTAATTGAATCAATTTGTTACACGAATTGGGGTATACGATGATGTACCAAGAGAGGGAATTGCATTGAAATAATTTAGGCTTATTAACGGAGCGGATATGCATTGCCCGTAGTGGGGTTATAGCTTCTGCTGCTTTCAAGTACGCGAGACGACACAAATGCATACGAGCGATTTGGAGACCCGAGCATTGATACATGCTCAATCTATCGGCTTTGCGATGCAGCTTTCAGGGCGCCCTCATTCAGAGGGACGTCTGCGCCAAATTCAGCGCTGCTTACGCTCCCTCGGTATCGATCACTTCGTTGATTGCGGCATGAGTACAGTGGGAGACGGACGCTATGTGCATTTTCGAGCGAGTCATCGCTTGCTTGAGTTATGCCCTGATTTTGATACCAGCACTCTTACTGCTATTTTGCGGACACAACAATCAGACCAGGATCAGGCGATGATGAGCGAGACCATCTTGGCAATGGCGCTGAGTCCTACCTTAATCCTCTTTGGGAGCCAGCAAGAGCTGAAAAGTAATCTACGTATGCGTTACACGGTCGTGAAATTAGCTTCTCGTACTGAGCTCAATTTCGATACCGACTCCATTACAAGGCCCCAAGCTTACTGGGTCTATACCAAAGAGAATGGTTTTTTGCTACGGCAAGGTGTTTCATTGGCAGAAGGGCTGGAGCGAGCGCTATGTCCCGATGTCAGTGGATATACGTATGCGTTTTCATGCCAACGTGCCTCGGAATACCTGATGCTATATGCAGTTGTCTCAGAGCTAGTAAAAGTCAATACAGAGGCATTGAAGGCAACCGAGGCACAGTGGCGTAAACGCGCCTTGACCGGCGATGAGTTCCTATTTCGTTTTTTAGAAGAGCGCGGCACCCGTGAAAATCCGATGCCAATGCGCTATTACATCCCGGGGGATCGCATTTGGTTTAAGAACCCCGATGACCGTTCCTCCGACATCATTGGCTTTGAGGGTTCATGGGTGATTTATTTAGGTGACGGACGCTTCTGCAATTTATGGGATCGCCATCGACCTTATACTCTCGAAGAAAAGTGCCTAGAGATTTACTACTGGAGCCAATGCGTTGAAGTGAGTCCTGCGGGCATTCCGTGGATGAACGAAGCGGTGGTCAAAGAAAAAGTTCAATTGGCCTTAGATGATCTGGCGATTAAAAAGCCAATACTGCAGAAGATGATGGCCTATCGCGATCCAGCAGGCGTTTATGCCGATGGTGGGTGCATTGACTTGAGTCGTGATTCCTTCAGTCCAGTACATAACAAAGCAGCTTCTGCATCAGCAGTAGTTTGATTGGACAAGGCACTCAGGCTGCTCTTGCACGCCAAATCACTTACACTGGCTTGCTATGGCGTCTAAACTTAATAGCCTTACTCGCTGGCTTCGCGATTACCGTGTTTTATCCCGCTACCGAATCCAGTGGATATTGGCCTGCCTTTTCCTGTTATTAGCGGCAGCAGCTACCTTGGCAGTGCCGCTGGCCTTTCGGGGGGTGGTTGATACTGGTTTAACCAGTGATGCGATTGACCTGCAGTTCATTTACCTATTGGTATTGGCAGCGTTCTTGGCGGTGATGACCGCCAGTCGCTTTTATATGATGTCGTGGCTAGGTGAGCGCGTTGTCGCGGATATTCGGCAACGCGTCTTTGAAAACGTCTTGCGGCAAAGCCCCCGTTATTTTGAAACCCTGCAAACCGGCGAAGTTTTATCGCGCCTAACGAGCGATACCACCTTAGTACAGACACTGGTAGGCTCGAGCATATCGATTGCATTACGTAGCTTAGTTATGTTGATTGGTGGCATGACCATGATGCTGGTGACAAGTGCATGGCTCGCGGGAGTGATGATTGTGCTGCTTGCCATTATTGTGTTGCCGCTCTGGGCGCTAGGCCGCCGCGTGCGAAAGATGTCGCGCACCAGCCAAGATAAGGTCGCCGATACCAGCGCGATGGCCGGGGAGGTTTTGAATGCCATCACCACGGTGCAAGCATTTACCCGGGAACCGCATGAAGAGCAACGTTTTAATGCTGCAGTAGAGACTGCTTTTTTGGAGGCAAAGAAGCGCATCACCATGCGCTCCGTCTTAACTGCTATGGCGATTGTGATGTCCTTTGGCGTGATTGTGTTTGTGCTGTGGATAGGGGCCCAGCAGGTGACTGCTGGCGCCATGACCTTAGGCGAGCTAACCCAATTCGTACTCTATGCCGTATTGATCGCCGGATCGATTGGCGCACTCTCGGAGACCTGGGGTGATCTGCAGCGGGCTGCCGGTGCGATGGAGCGCTTGGTGGAATTAATGCAGGCGCCGCCCGACTTGGTTTACGGCAACCTTAGCGTAAATCAAGAGTCAATCTTATCGTCATCGCCATTGCCATCACCATCCCAAGCAGCAGATCAGGCGGATGCAGTGGTATTTGAAGATGTGTCATTTGCGTACTCATCCCGCCCCGATTTTATGGCCGTCAATCACCTGTCTTTTGCGCTACCGCAAGGCGCTCGGTATGCCTTAGTCGGCCCATCCGGCGCTGGTAAAAGCACCTTATTTGCAATGCTCTTGCGCTTTTATGCGCCAACGGCTGGCCAGATTGCAATTTTGGGTCGCGACATTACCCACTGGCCAGTGAGCGAGCTGCGCAATCTGATCGGTATTGTTCCGCAAGAGCCAGTCATCTTTGCATCGAGCGCCATGGAAAACATTCGCTATGGCAAACTAGATGCAAGTGATGAAGAGGTGATTGCGGCTGCAAAAACAGCGCATGCCGATGGATTCATTTCGGCATTGCCCCAAGGCTACGCTAGTTTTCTGGGGGAACGTGGTGTGCGCTTATCGGGCGGACAAAAGCAGCGGATTTCGATTGCTAGGGCGATATTAAAGAACCCACCCATCTTGCTCTTGGATGAGGCAACCAGCGCCCTAGACGCAGAGTCCGAACGGGAGGTGCAGTTGGCATTGGATAGTGTGCTGCCGGGAAGAACGTCGCTTACCATTGCCCACCGTTTAGCGACGGTACTGCGTGCAGATTCGATCTTGGTCTTAGAGGAAGGGCGGCTTGTAGAACAGGGTAGTCATGCTGACTTAATACAGCAAGGCGGATTGTATGCACGCTTAGCTGACTTGCAATTTGCATCAGAAGCAACTTAACACCAGCAATCAAACTAGAGATCCCTAGGCGCTCAATTAAACCCTTGCTTTTATTGGATTCAGTTGCCGCCAAACCAGTACGCCGCCACTCGCCAGCTGAATCAATAAAAGACTAGTTGCCAGTGCGGCTAAGGTTGTGAAGTAGGCCGCTGATGCTGAATAGAGCACCGGAAGTCCGTCGAGTAGAGCAGCCTCACGAAGATAATCCATTCGGGGTATCAGGATAAACGCCACGATTGCAGTCGAGATCGCCAAAACAATAGCGGGTAGTCGCAAGCGCTTGTATTCCACAAGACCCCGCTTGATGAGTAGATTGGAAACGCTCAGCACAACAAAGGCGATGCCCAAAATGACGTTTGCAATGTGCTGCGTAATGATATCGGCTAGCATGCCGCCTGCCTGAATATCACTCGAGGCAATGCGTACCACAATAATGCTGAGTAACTGGCCCAGGAGGCCGCCACCCAATAAAAGGCAAAGGCAGGTCATGAAGCGCCGAGTAGCGCTATACAAATCCGGATCTACGGCACTCACTTGGTTTACTGGATTGGTTGGCGGCACGATGTTGTTTCAAGCAAAGCGGATTGCGTTTTAACTTACTTGGTCTTTGGCAAGTCGAAGACCGGCCATTTGCCAACGGGCATGGGCAGGGAAAAAATTGCGATAGCTTAAACGAGCATGATCGGGGCTGGTATAGGCGGAGCTGCCCCTAAGCACCATTTGATTGACCATAAACTTGCCGTTGTATTCCCCGGCGATGCCGCCCCATGGCTGATAACCAGGATAGGGGCTGTAGTTACTGCTCGTCCATTGCCATACTTTTCCAAACAAATCAAAGTCCGATTGCGGATGCGACCGTGCAAACGCTTCCCATTCAAATTCCGTAGGTAAGCGAGCGCCTTTGTGGCCATCCAGATTTTGACTTGCCCAGCGCGCATACGCATCGGCTTCAAAATAACTGACATTCGATACGGGGGCGTTTAAGTCGAGCGGCTGACTGCCATGCAGCGTAAAACACCGGCGTTGATGATCGTCATCACTAAACCAATAGAGTGGGGCGCTGACTTGTTCGGATTGCAACCAAAACCAAGCTGCATCAAGCCACCAGCGCGGGTCGGTATAAGCGCCTGATTCAATGAAGCTAAGCCACTGCGCATTCGTAACCAAGCGATTGCTCATTGCATGGGGCTGAAGAAATACTGTGTGGCGCGGACCCTCATTATCAAAATGAAACCCATTGCCATCATGGCCGACCTCACAAAGTCCAGCAGTACCCGGTATCCATTGCCATGGCTTTGCTGGAGTAAGCGTAGGCCTAGTGGTAGATGCATAGGCAGGCAAGAGTGAATTGCACGAAAACAGGTGCTGAATATCTGTGAGTAATAGTTCTTGGTGCTGCTGTTCGTGGTGAATGCCAATCTCGATTAAAGTGGCCAGCTCTGGACTCACCTTGGATTGAAGGAGAGTGGTGATGCGTGCTTCAATGTTCGATCGCCATTCCAGCACCTCTGACAGAGTGGGGCGGGTTAAGAGACCGCGCTGATGCCGAGGATGTTTGTCGCCAACCCCGTTGTAATAGCTATTAAATAGCACGGCAAACTCGGGGTTCCAATACTGAAAATCGGGCTCAGCTATCTTGAGCACCATGACCTCATAAAACCAAGTGACGTGTGCCAGATGCCATTTAGCCGGACTGGCATCGTTCATGGACTGCGCCTGACAATCTTCTGGGCTAAGGCCGCTGATCAAATCAAGCGTATAGCGACGCGAATGTAAAAATTGAGTTTGTAGATCCATATGATCGATTGTCATGGGCGATGCCTTACTCGGCATAAATCACTGCAAAATAGTGCTTTGGGTCTGTAAAAAATTGCATCTGGGTAAATCCCGCTTGCTTTAAGAGAATCTCAATGGAATCCCGAGTGTACTTGTGTGAGTTTTCAGTATGAATGCGCTCACCCTGTTGAAATGCCCGCTCCTGCCCCAGCCAAGTAACGGTGACATCTTCGAGCGCCTCCAAATACAATTCCACTCGACTATCTTGGCGATTAATCTGCACAAGATGCTTAAATTGCGCCACATTAAAGTTTGATCCAATAAGTGTATTTACGGAACGCAAGATATTTAAATTAAACGCCGCGGTTATTTTGAGGGGATCATCGTAGGCAGCCATTAAGATGCTGTCGTCTTTCATGAGATCAACCCCAATCAAAAGACCGCCATGACCGGCTTGGCGCTTGATTTCGGTCAGTAAATGTTTTGCTTCATTGGGTAAGAAGTTGCCAATACTGGAGCCAGGGTAAAAAAAGGTGCGCTTGCCTTTGGGAATCGATTCGGGGATCACAAGCGCTTGAGTAAAGTCCATGGCAATCCCATGCATGGCAATTCCAGGATATTTTCCCTTTAAGCCATCCACTGCCGTAGTCAGATATTCGGCTGAAAAATCAATGGCAACATAGGCATTCGGCGTAAGCACATCAAAAAACGATTCGGCTTTTTGACAATTGCCAGCACCCAAATCAATCAATACTCCGCCGCTCCCTACGGCGCCAGCAATCTCTTTTTTATAGCGCTCAAAGATAAAGCGCTCGGTATTGGTCGGGTAATACTCTGGCAATAGGGTAATCGCCGTGAATAAATGCGATCCAAGGGGGTCGTATAAGAATTTAGGGGATATAGAGGCCCTTGCCTGCAGCAATCCGCCACTAATTTCTTGAATGAATGCATGGTCCGCTAACGTACTAGCCGGAATCGATGGGGTTGATGGGGACATGAAATTCTGCAAAATAGGGGCGGTATGCAAAGGCTTTGTTTATACAACGGAAAGGCATTAATTGCTTTATTCTGAACTTTTAGAAGGAATAGGCCCATGAAAGCAATTTGGAACAATCAAGTAATCGCCAATTCAGATAATACGGTCGTTGTGGAAGGTAACCATTACTTTCCGGCGGACTCCTTGGATATGGCTTTTTTTCAGAAATCCCCTAAAACCACGGTTTGTTCTTGGAAAGGCACGGCAAGCTATTACGACATCCTGGTTGATGGGCAGTCCAATTTCGGTGCCGCTTGGTACTATGCAGACCCTAAAACAGCCGCAAGCAATATTGCGGGTTATGTTGCGTTCTGGAAAGGGGTTGTAGTGCAGTAGGCTTTATTGCCCCATCAATCCCCCTGAGAAACCCTTTTGGTAGTAGTCTCATGCAAGTAGGGTGATTAAAGCGGAAACTATTGCAAATCGGCTTATTCGGCACCGAATAGCTCCATTGATTAATCCGTAGCCTTTGTATTTGATAGTGAATTTCCTTTATAGGATCAATAAATAACAGCATGATTCAGATACAAATTTGGGGTGATTTTGAATGCCCATACTCCTATCTTCAGACGGTGGCGCTGGCCAAGCTGAAAGAGCGTTATCAGGACGGCATTGAGATTATTTGGCGAGCGATTGAACTGACACCCACGATTGGCACGATGCCGCCATCGGATTCCTATTTAAAGAAACTGCAGCAGGCGGCGATGGAGCCGATTGTGCAAGAAGAAAAGCTGGTATTACGCACCCCCGCTTTTTTGACCTACACCTGGTTGGCACAAGAGAGTGTGTGTTTTGCCAATAAGCACGGTAAATCATTGCAACTCGCATTGGCTATTTTTAAGTCCGTATTTAGTCAGGGCGGCAACATCAGTAACGAAGATGAAATCATTACCCTGGCTGAGCAAGTCGGCATCGAGCCTAATGCCTTGCGCGAAGCCTTTGATGACGGTGTGGTGACCAAGCAAGTGATTGCAGACGAGGAAGAGTTCAAGGCAAATGGCTTTCAGGGCGTTCCTGCTATGTTGATTGGTGAGAAGAATTTTTCCCCCAAAAGTTTTATGCCGGTAACGGGTTATACCAACGTCGATGAGCTGGAAAAGTTAATTCCAGCAAAAACATTGCTGGGTAGTAGCTAGGCGAGACCCCATAGCAAAGCGGCATGATTAGGCCTGTTTGCTTGCGTGCAGACAAACATTGCACAAAAGTGCTAGGATTTAACTATGACTAAACGGTTTCTCAGTCTCTTGCTAGTCCTATTGGTGCCCATGCAGGCCATGGCGGCCCTCAGCATGGATTTGCAAATGCAGCAAGCACCTTCCATTGCACTGGAATCAGCGCATGCGGATGCGCCTGTCAGCCACGCTTGTCACCAAGAGGTGAGCGCCGCCGGAGCACTGGAATCCGATGGCACCGCTATTGATAATCAACGTAACTGCAACGCTTGCCCATTGTGCATGGCGTTTGGCCTTACAGGCGATGCAATCCTGTTGATCACTGCCGATCACCTCACGCAAAGCGTGACCCATTTCACGCAAACTTTAGTCAGCGCCGACCTCTCCGGCTTCATTAAGCCACCCATTCTGTAACTCCCTAGGATTAGTCCGCCCATTTTTTGGGCATCACTTTCTTTGGAGTCTTGCATGAAAAAAATCATTGTTGCTTTACTGTGTGTTTTATCGTCCTACGCCGTTATGGCTGTAGAGTGGGTTAACGGGGAAATTGTCCGCATTGATACTACCCGCAATCGCATCGTGATGAAGCACGAATACATTCCCAGCATCAAAATGCACGCGATGACGATGCCATTTGGCATTAGTAGTGGCCTCAATGTCGAGCCATACAAGCCGGGCGATAAGGTACGCTTTCAGTTCAAGGTAGTGGATGGGACTTTGGATATCACCACCATGGAAAAACTGAAATGAGCTTACTCCCCAAAATCGGCGGAGTCATGCTCACCCTGTTTGGTCTGGTTGCCCAGTCGTATGCCGCGCCTATGGGCTATAAGAATAGCTGGATGTTCATGGGAGACTTTAGTAAAACTTACCAAGAGCTTTCTTTTAACTATTCAACGACTGCCAATGATGCAATTGGGTTCTCAGCTAGCGCCATGCAAACCGATGATTATTCCAAGCGTCAGCAAAATGCCGAGGTGGTTTATACCCGGAAAGTCGCGCGCTGGAATCTTCCCAACGCACAGGCCAATGTATGGTTTATTGGCGGGCTGGGCTCAACTGCCGGCAGTACCTTTGGAGGGTCAAAAGCAATGGCCTCGCCTGGCCTGCAGGTCGATTATGAAACCACCCGTTTTTACTCGATGGCATCTGCTCGGGTATACGCAGCACAAGGGGCTACTAGCAACATCACGACGGCACGGCTTGGGGCATCGTTTTATGAGGTGGATTACGACCAGCCACAACCCTGGCTTGTGATCGAGGCCAGGCGCATGACCTTCGTATCCAATCAGTATGAATTTACACCGATGCTGCGGGTTATTCACAATCGGTATTTTGTAGAGGTAGGCGCCAATTTATCGGGTCAGCCGCGTTTTAATTTTATGTACAACTATTAGGATGAACATCATGAAACTATTGAACTTGGTATGTGCAATTGCATTAATGGGATTAAGTCAGGCTAGCATTGCCAGCATGAAAGTCACCGTCAATGGTATGGTTTGCTCCTTTTGTGCCCAAGGCATTGAAAAAAGCTTACTGAAGATGGATGAGACCAAAGCCGTATTGGTGGATCTCAAAAATAAAGTAGTGGTGGTGGAAGCAAAAGAGGGTAAGACTCTGAATGAAAAAGAGATTCGGCAAGAAATTATTGACTCGGGTTATGACGTCACTAAAGTGGAAACTATTCCGCAAACCGTGGCGCAATTTAGAGAGCAGATGAAAGGCAAGAAATGAGCGTGGATGGCTCGTCTGATGTAAAGACGCCGTATATCAGTTCATTGCTGAGCCTCTTTGCAAGTACCAGCACATTAATCTGCTGCGCACTACCTGCGCTGCTGGTCAGCCTGGGTGCTGGTGCTGTACTGGCCTCTTTGGTCGCCGTGTTTCCCCAAATTGTGTGGATTAGCGAACATAAGGAGGCCATATTTTTGCTAAGTAGTGTGTTGATGGCGGCGGGCGGCGTTTTGCAATGGCGTAATCGCTATGCCCCATGCCCGGTCGATCCGGACCTACGCAATGCCTGCCTCAGCACACGTCGGACTTCGTTCAGGATCTACTTAGTCAGTTTGGTTTTGCTACTAGTAGGTGGGTGGTTTGCATTCATACAGCCGCTATTGAGTTAAAAACCCCGCTTAAATCGATTAAAAAGGCGGATTTCAATTTGCGCAAACAGAAATACCTCCTTTCCAATACGATGAGGGGGTACTTTCACTCTGATCGAACCTGGCTAATCGCATGGAACACTACGAAGTTATTACGATGTCCGACAGGGTTGCGCTGTCCTTTACGAAGAGCATGCGCTTTTTTGCGGACACCTTCTTTCAAAAACGCTACGGTCATCGTGCGGTGGTGTTAGAAACGGTGGCAGGTGTTCCAGGCATGGTTGCAGGCATGTGGACGCATCTCATGAGTCTGCGGCAAATGCGCCATGGCTATGGCCCTAAAATTCGTACCCTCTTAGCTGAAGCCGAAAACGAGCGGATGCACTTGATGACATTCATTGAGATTGCTAAGCCCAATTGGTTCGAGCGCTATTTGGTTTTATTTGTCCAGGCCGTTTTTTGGAACGTCTTTTTCATTATTTATGTCTTTTTTCCACGCACTGCCCACCGCATTGTGGGTTACTTTGAAGAAGAGGCGGTGTATTCCTACACTGAGTATTTAAAAGAGATTGACGAGGGCAGAACGCCCAACATTCCAGCACCCCAAATTGCGATTGATTACTGGAAGCTACCAGCCAATGCAACCTTGCGTGATGTCGTGCTGGTGGTGCGCGAAGATGAGGCGGGACACCGCGATACGAACCATGCCTTTGCAAGTGAATACGATCGGCCGGAAAAAAAGTAAAGCCAAGTCGAGTATCTGCGAATGACTGTAATTAAAGCCTATTTGCCTGTTGTTTTAGCGTTGGTTAGCGGTGAGACCACTTGGTGTGCGCCCACCGAGCTGAGTAGTCTAGTCCCCAGCCAATTAATCCAATTAGAATAATGGCGGCCATTAGCTCACCATATGCCAAACGGTCTCGCGTGTCCAAGATAAAGTAGCCCAAACCAGCAGAAACCCCCAGCATTTCAGCCGGCACAATCACAATCCAAAGAAGTCCAATCGAAAGCCGAATACCGGTGAGCAGTTGCGAAGTTATACCAGGTAAGACGATCTTGGTAATGGTTTCAAACTTGGTGGCTGATAAACTTTTTCCTAGTAAAAGCCAGTTTTTATCGAGTTGACTCACGCCCGATGCAGTATTGATTAGGATTGGCCAAACTGCTGCAAATGCCAGTAAAAAAATAACTGGCGCATCACCAACCCCAAGCACAATTACCGCCAAGGGCATCCAGCTCAGCGGCGAAATCATTCTCAGAAATTGAAAGAGGGGGCTTGTCCCTGCAGAAAAGCTGGGTGATAGCCCTGTCAGCAAACCCAAAGGGACGCCAATCATAATCGCAATGGCTAAGCCGATTCCAATTCGCTTTAGGCTAATGCCGATGTGGGTCCAAAAGTGCGGTGTGCTTAATAAATCAATGCCTGCACTGAATGCATTGACTGGACCGAATGCGTGGGCAATTGGCGTTTGCCGTTCCAGAGCCTGAATGCCAAGTTGCCACAGTATAAAAACGCAGCAAAACGTTGATACGGCAAGTACACTGTTCTTAATACTGCTTGACATTATCTGGAGATTATTTCTTTGCGGATTAACGTATTTGGTAAGCCAAAAACGCTTGGACCGCCTACAGTTGTAATGGATTTTTTGACAAAGCGATCATCCACCAAATCCTTGGCAGCAAATCCAGGATCCAGATTTTCTAGGAATTTATTATCTCCCTCAATTTTGGTCAGTTTGATTTGCTTAACCAGCTCTTCGGTGTAGCTCGGGAATGGGTAGGGCTGAAAATCAATTCGCTTTTCTCGCCAATTTTTATTGCGCACAACTCCGGATGTGACGTAGCTTTCATAATCAGTACTAGCCAGTACTTTAGAAAGCGTTCTTGCAGGCTGCGGGGTGTATTTACCTTCGCCACTAGAGGATAGCAATAGCGCAGTTTCAAGTTGATTATTGCGAGTCCAAAGCTGAGCCTTAACTAAGGCGTTATTCACACGCTGAGTCCATTCGGGCTTGCCTACGATATCTCGCTCTGCCAAAAAGGTAACGCAGCAGGCATGGTTTTGCCAGACATCGCCGGAGAATCGTAAGACTTTGCCGACGCCTGCTAGCTCTGCAGCCGCGTTAAATGGGTCGGCAACGATAAAACCAGCAATCGATTTTGAGGCTAAGGCCGATACCATCTCTGCGGGCGGCAGAATAATCAGGCTTACTTCATTAGCGGCAAGCGGAGTGTCTTTCGGTTTCGTTACCGGAACTAAATTAGCCTCCCTCAGTAAGCGCTGAATCAAGATGTTGTGAATGCTGTACCAAAATGGCACTGCAATGACCTTGCCGCCAAGGTCATTAATACTATGAATATTGGGGGCTACCGTTAACGCAGAGCCATTGATGTGGTTCCACATCGTTACTTTTGCTGGAAACTTAGTACCATAGCGTACCCATAAGGCAGCGGGGGATAGTAAATGGATGACATTGACCTGACCACCAATAAAGGCCTCCACCACTTGCGCCCAACTACGAAAGAGTCTTGGTGGCTCGGTCTTGAGCCCTTCCGCTTCGTATAGCTTGAGGCTCTGAGCAACTAGTAACGGAGTTGCATCGGTGATCGGAAGATAGCCTACTTTAACCGGCTGATCATCGCCTTTAAAGTTTTGTGCCATTGCATCACCTGCACGCAATAAAGGGGTCGCCGTTGCTGCGGCTGAAAGGGCGGCGAACTTAAGCCAATCTCGCCGTGTAAATCCACAGCCGCAATTGCTACTCAGGCAAAAATGGTTATCGTTAAATTGCGTCATAGGAGGGTCCTTTCTTATTCAAATGGCGCATTGCAATTGATCTATTTCCGTGCCGTGCTTTTTGCGAGCATGGCTCTGGAGGAGGGCTTCATGAATTACTTGGCGCAAACAGCTTCTTTCAGGCTGTTCAGCCGGAAGAACCCATTGCGCAGCAAGTGCTCCTGCATCCATCAATACAATCCGATCTGCTATGGCGAGAGCTTCTTCTAAGTCGTGCGTCACTAACAGCACGGCCATTTGATACTGATTCACTAGGCTTAAGAGAAGTTGTTGCATTTCGGAGCGGGTAATGGCATCCAGCGCTGAAAAAGGCTCATCAGCAAAGAGGAGCTTGGGCTTGCGAGCCAGTGCGCGCGCTAGAGCAACACGTTGCGCCATGCCTCCCGATAGTTGTGAGGGCCAGCTCTTGGAGTGGGCCTCAAGGGATACCGATGCTAAGGCTTTTTTACCCTGCATCTGAAGCTCAGCTCCAGTCATCTTGGGTTGATGTTGAAAATCAAGACCAAATTCAATATTTTTATCTACTCTTAACCAAGGCAATAAGCTTGGTTGCTGAAACAAAAGAGAGGTTCTTGGATGGGCTCTATCCAGAGGAGCGTTTTCAAAAAAGACCTCACCTGATCGTGGCTTTAGTAAGCCTGACAATATACGAAGCAACGTACTTTTGCCGCAGCCACTAGTACCCAATAAAACAACGACTTCATTTTGCCCAATCGATAGATCGAGGCTTTCAATCAGTGGTGTCTGTCCTGGGTGGCTAAAGGAGATGCCCTTGGCGCTTAGTAAGGGTATTGCCGTCATTACGATGCGCTTGCAGTTTCAATCAGTACCGCACGCTGCTTTTGCTCATGCTTTCGAATTTCGCCCTTGAGCTGCAAAATACTGGGCGTGACTACTGGCACAAATGCCGATTCTAGTAAGCGGCGTGAGAAGGCATTACCTGCATCCCGATGATAGGCTTTACCACCACTGGCTTGCAATTCAAGCTGAACTGCTTGTGTTGCTATATCGGCAATTTGAATTCGGAGCTCAAATAATCGTACAGGCTCGCGCACAAAGCGACCGTTATCCACGCCCTCCTGAAGTTCGGCAACTGCACTATCTAGATCATTCTCTAATATCGCTATTGGCTCTGCTAAAACGGTGATCGCCCCTTTTGCATTTGCTTTTGTTGCTGCAATTGCAGCTCTCGCTAATCCAATTGGCATCCCGCATTGCATACCCAAAAAGGATGGCCTTACATTGGGTAGCCACTTACGTGCATGCAAAGCAATGATGTCAGATTCGTCAATCGTGACATCATTTATCTTTAATGCAGCTGTATTGGTACCCCGCAAGGCAATCAGATCATGATCTGGACTTCGATTAAGTCCTTTTTTATCAGATGCAATAGCAACAATAAATGGATCACCGCCATCTTGGCGTTCAACAGCCAGTGCCACAATAAAACCAGAGGTTGGTAAATTGGTTGCCCAAGGAGCGATGCCATTGAGATTGAAAACACCGCCGCCGTCGACAGAGTCACAAATAGTGGTGGCAGTAACGCCCAGGGACTCAATACTGGATAGAAATTTCATCGCATTAGATAGACCCGTTGCTCCTGCGTATTCACCAGAGAGCAGCTTAGGCAACCATTTGCTCTGGAGCGACCCATTCGGACTTTGAATAAGGTATTCAATGAATGCGCGCTGTCCCCAAAATACAAATCCTGCAGCAAGGGAGTGCTCCGATACGGCACTGATTGCGTTGATCGCATCGGGTGGAGTTCCGCCGGTACCGCCATGACTTTCTGGAACGCCAATACGGAATACTCCGGTGCGACCAAGTTCGGAAACCACTTGGCTAGCAAAGGTTGCTTCAGTATTGAGGTTCTCGGCATTCAGTTTTAAAAACTGAACTAAATCGGCATGGAGTAAAGACATGATCTATCCCTTAAATTGACCGGCTTGGTATGGTTGCAGCTCTGGATTAATGGGGCTTTGTGCGAGGACGTTGGCGAAGTTGCATAAGGTTGCAAGGCTTATGCCCAGCACAACGTCTAGTGCATTTTGTTGGGTAAAGCCGGCGGCAAAAAACTCGGCTAAGGCTGTGTCCGATGCATGCCCTTTGGTTTTGATGATTTCAGTCGTGAATGCAACTAAGGCATTGAGTCGTGGGCTATCGAGTAAGCCCCCTTGATGTAAGGCCAGAACATCGGCGGCAGAGAATCCGGCTTTCTTGAGTGCAAGCGCGGTGTGACCCGCAATGCAAAAGTCGCATTGGTGCAATCTTGCTGCCGTTAGCTGTACTACTTCTCGCTCAGCAAGGTTTAGGCTTGACCGAGAATTAATTTCTCCAACGGTGAAGTAGGTCTCTACGGCGACGGGAGACCCGCTTAAGACCCCAATTAAATTGGGTAAGAAGCCATTGTTGGCGATGGCTTTTTGAATAAATGGGTTGCTAGCCTCGGGGGCGGTGTTGCTGTCATGGATAGTAAGGCGGGACATAATCTTGGGTTTTCATTAAAAAACCAAGAATAAAAGGGTATTTCTATTATTAAAAGTAATTAAAAGCTATATCTATATACAAATAAATACATATAGTACTTTTGCAATCGGCTCCAGTCATCCGATTTTCTTGAAATGGGGTTAACAAGCGAGTGGTTCACTGCTTGTATAACTTGAGCGCGTTCTCTAACTCCGCTTTCACTTTGGTTTTTAGGCTAGTCGGCCCCATTACTTCAACCCCGGAGCCGTGCTTCAAAATATCCATGATCAGCTCCGGATCTTGGTTGTAATCAAACTCCAAGATATAAAAGCCTTCTTTATCAAAACTGCCTACCTGTTGGCCATGCCATTTTTCCGTGGCAACCCAGCGCGCATGTTCAGGCGTGAAACGTAATTTGGCTCGTTGCGTAGCCTTACCGGAAAAGATGCCATAGCTTTCTGCAAAATGTTCTTGTGCTTGCTTTTCGGAAACCTCGTCGGCTTTGAGGTTGGTAAGTACCGCTTTACGAATGCCATCCACTGCAAAGCTGCGTAATTCTTTACGGAGGTGGCAGTAGGCATCCAGGTACCAGTTCTCACGATAAAAAATCAGGCGTTGCGGAGAAATAATGCGCTGGGTTAATTCATCTTTGCCTTTAGAGTAATAGACTACATCCAAGCGATTGCGTTTGAGCAGGGCAGCGCCAATCTCGGCAAAGTTCTCGATGCTGTTCTTACGGCTGCCCATTCCCAATACCTTGATACGTTTGCGCAGCTCTTTGGCGGTGGTTTCGGATTGACCTAAGATGCCATCGATGATGGCTGTCAGAGGCTCAATATGCGGACCAATTAAACCGCCTTGATCAAGAGATGAGAGTAAGTGCTGCATTAGCACGAGGGCAGTGGCTTCTTTTTCGGTAAACCACAAGCCCGGCAATTCGGTTTTCTCCGCATCCTGAGGATTCTCAAATTGATAGCCTCCGGTGTAACG
This sequence comes from uncultured Polynucleobacter sp., assembly GCA_964636135.1. Lineage (GTDB taxonomy): Bacteria > Pseudomonadota > Gammaproteobacteria > Burkholderiales > Burkholderiaceae > Polynucleobacter. Next base: position 4,838 of record CAZWPR010000011.1, on the reverse strand, counting down.
GTCATAAATGATCGAGGCATTCATGCGACTACGGAGATACTCTAGGTCACGCTTAAAGGTAGCGTCAGAGATCTCGAGTTCATCTAAAAAGGCCTGCTTTGGCACACTTTTGCGTGCCTGAATCATGTACTTGATGCGGTGCAATCGCTCCATGTCACTCATGACATTTCCTTAATAAATAGAACTATTAGTAATTAAAGCAGATTAAGGGGGCACAGGCTCATATTTTGAGCCTATGGGCATAAGGCAAGCCCGACTGGCTGTAATCGCGTCGTCACAAAAGCCGTTAAAATCCCCACATGAATTCGGATAATCACTCGCCAGACTTCAAAAAGCTTCGTCCATTGCCACGCTGGATCTTTATGTCCCGCTGGTTGCAGGCGCCGCTCTACATTGGCCTGATTGTGGCCCAGGGTGTTTATGTCTGGCAGTTCTGGCTAGAGCTGGTCCACCTGATTAGCATGATGGCCGACAAGTCAATGACCGAAACGGCGCTCATGCTGATTGTTTTGGGCCTCATAGATGTAGTGATGATCTCCAATTTATTGGTGATGGTCATCGTCGGCGGGTGGGAGACCTTTGTGTCGCGGCTTGACCTAAAGAACCACCCCGATCAACCCGAATGGCTCTCCCATGTGAACGCTGGGGTACTCAAAGTAAAACTGGCAACGGCGATTATCGGCATTTCCTCGATTCATTTGCTCAAGACATTTATCAATGCCGCTTCCTATGATGAGAAAACACTCATGTGGCAGACCATCATTCATGTGACCTTTGTGTTGTCTGCGGTGGCGATTGCCTATACCGAGAAGTTAGTTAATTCAGCGCACAAGCATTAATTACTAGCGCCCTAGTGCAATAGGGTGCTCACCTAAAACATGACGCGTCGCAATTCACCAAACCAAATTAATGATTTGGCCGACCTAAGCCAGCTGGGTGAAATTGTTATCGATAAGCGCCAAGGTCAGCGCGCGCAAGCAAAAAAGTCCCGGCGTAATCGCCATTATGAAAAGCAATTTATTCGGAACACCTTGTCGCGGATTCCAAGCACCGAATCGGTTGAAGTAGATTTCATACTGGAAAGTGCCCCCACTAATTTTGGGGATTAAAGCAGCCCGAATTACCTTCTTTTATAGAAAAAATGGCATATATAAATGCCGCTTAGGCAGCAGTAGTGCAGCATCATTTTCGCAAGGACGCAATCGTATATTTGCTCTATGATGAACTCAATCATTTAAAGCAGGAGTACCCAATATGAATCCCCAAGAAAAAGCCCAACTGGAGCAGTTCTTACAACAGCTTAAGAGCACCCAGGCAGGAACAAAAGATGCCGAAGCCAGCACCTTGATTGCGGAATCAATCAAACAGCAGCCCGACGCATCTTATCTGTTAGTGCAGCGCGCCATGGGTTTAGAGATCGCATTGCAAGTCGCCCAAAAACAAATGGCAGAGATGCAAGTGCAAATCGACCAAGCCAATCAAGCTAACCAAGCCAACAAACCCAGCTCGGGATTTTTGAGTGGAATTAACTCTTGGGGCAGAGCAGCGCCAACGCAAAGTGCACCAGCAAATGCAATGGCTGCAAAATCAGCGGCGGCCGCAGCACAGCCAAGCGCGTGGGGCTCCGGCATGCTGGGCGCCATCGCAACGACCGCAGTTGGTGTCGTGGCGGGCTCACTGCTGTATCAAGGTATTCAGAGCATGATGGGGCAGGGCAGCGCACCCGATGCTGGCAATGCATTGGATCATTCCACTGCGCCAACTGACTCAGGTCAGCAGCTTGCTCAAAGCTTTGATAACAGTGCAGTGGATTACGACAGCGATTTTGGTGGTGACTTTGATGTTGATGGATTTGCGTAATGCGTCTGGCGCGAAGACAAAAAGATTAGGCGTGGACGCTCATTTTTAAACCAAGCGCATTAATTACTTTTGCGATGGTATCGAATCGAGGCTGAGATCCTTCTGATAGTGCCTTGTAAAGACTTTCACGGCCTAAACCAGAATCTTTCGCAACGGTAGCCATGCCTTTGGCTTTGGCGATGTGGCCCAGTGCTCGAATAAGCTCAGCATTATCGCCATCTTCCAAGACTTGCGATAAATATTCGGCCATTGCCTCTTCGCTATCTAAATGGCGAGTGATATCAAAGGTTTTTAGTTTTTGCATTTTTTTCATGACTTAAAACTCCTTAGCTAACTCCATTGCTTTTTTAATATCGGCTTGTTGCGTACTCTTTGTTCCTCCAGCTAGCAAAATAACAATGATTTTTTGACGCATCGTGAAGTAAACTCTATAACCTGCCCCAATATCAATCCTCATCTCTGAAATGCCATTTCCGACGGTTTTGGCATCGCCTAAATTGCCATGTTCAGCCCTTTCAATGCGCCTTGCAATAGCAATTTTGGCTTTTTGATCCTTCACACACGCATGCCACCTTTCAAATAATTCGGTTTGCTGAACAATGAACGACATGCTGATATTGTATCCAATTAGATACAACTGTCAATCCCTTTTTAGTGAATAAATGCGGTTCATATCGGACCGACTGCAATAGGCCATACTCAATAAATCGACCAAAAGTTCTAGGTCTATATATGCAATACTCACTGGAGTTAGTAGCTAGGCCGTACAACAGTAAATGCTTTACCCAGCCAATAAGCGATTGTTTTAGGAGTTAAATATATGAGCAATGATCCTTCTTGGCTACAGACTGCTCGCGATGCATGGGAGTGGCGCGGTACCAGCAGACCTGATTTTGCAGAATCGCCTGCACCAGGTCAGGTATCGGTATGGGATTTTCCACGGCCACCACGGCTAGTTCCGGATCAGCGTGAAGTTGTGGTGCGTTGGGGTGATATAGAGGTAGCCCGAACCAAATGCGCCGTCATGGCGCTAGAGACTGCGCACCCACCTACCTTCTATTTGCCTTGGGCAGATGTGGCGCAGCATCTATTTCAGTCGGCAGGCGGAGGCTCTTTTTGTGAATGGAAAGGACCTGCTCAGTATTGGTCTTTGGTGGATGGTCCGCGCTCCTTAGTTAAGGTCGCATGGAGTTACCCCAACCCCTTATCTGGTGCGGAGATGATTCAAGATTATGTTGCGCTGTACGCTAATGCATTGCACTGCACGGTTGGCGGCGAGCGAGTGACGCCGCAGCCTGGCGGGTTTTATGGTGGCTGGATTACACCAGAACTGGTTGGCCCATTTAAAGGAGTTCCAGGTAGCTCGGGGTGGTAAAAAAGTAGATTTGCTGACTTAGTGTGCTTTTAACCTTCGGCTTTTCCGTGTTCGCTCAAAAAAATCATCGGGTTTTAGTCGCACCCACTCAATAAAACTCACCATATCCTCCTGCAGCTTTAGCAATTCAATGGAGTTGTATTTGCGAGCCAACTCGTTTTCTGTAAAAACCGCATGAATTTGTCGGTGGCAAATGCGGTGGAGCACAGCAGTATGACGACCGCCATGGGACTTTGGAATAAGGTGATGTTCGTCACGCTGCAACTTGGGAATTGCTCTATCGCATAGCGGGCAAATCACTTCTTCTGGCTGTGGCTCTATGAAAGTACTGCGTTCAGCCTGAATTTGTTTTTTCTTAATGCGTCCAGTCACGATCTAACAATCCATGCATTCCCAAATTAGCAAATCAATAAATCATTGGACCAGAAATCAGAAGACCCAGTTTGAACGCATTATCTTGCAATACCTAGGGCTTATAAGGCTGGGGAAGTGGCCTCCCATCGAGCCAAGCCTCGAGTGTTTCAGTAATGCCTTTAGCAAAGGCAGCAAAAATAGGCTCAGCCACAAAACCCAGGTGCGGTGTCACTAATAGGTTGGGAGTATTGCGCAGCACATCATCTGCCGGTAATGGCTCAATATCAAACACATCGATTGCGGCCTGAGCTGGAGTGCCTTTCTGGAGCGCGACTGCTAAGTCGGGCATCGAGATTAAGGCCGAGCGCGAGGTATTAACCAAAATCGAATCCGGGCGCATCAGCGCCAATTGATCTGCGCCAATCATCCCTTTAGTCCCTGGACCGGCTACCAAATGCAGACTTACTACCTTTGAAGTGGAAAGCAATTCATCAAGGCTAACGGACGTTGCATTCTCAGCAGCAGCGCGCTCCGGTGTCATTTTGGGGCTCCAGCACACCACCTCCATGCCAAAAGCATGACCCACTCGAGCAACCCGGCTGCCAATCCCACCTAAACCCAAGATACCAAGGCGTTGCCCAGAGAGCATCGGTAAAACCGAATGGGAATCACGCCAACCGCCGCTAGCAAGTAATGCACTTTGCTCTGCTAAGCGCTTTGAGGCTGCCAGTATGAGCGCCCACGTAAGCTCAGCGGTCGTTGCTTTAGATGGCCCGCTTGGAGTACATGCAATTGGAATGTTGCGGGAGAGCAGTGCAGCTGCATCGAGTGTGCCGTTGCGCTCACCCGTAAACATCAATAACTTCAGTTGCGTAAGGCGCGCAATCAGTGCCTCATTAAATGGCGTGCGATCACGCACAATCACGATCACATCGGCATCCTTTACAGCTTCATACAGAGCCTCGCCTAACAGAGGCTCATGGTGAATGGTGATCTTGGCGCGTTGATCCAGCGCTTCCCAATGAGAAAAGCGGCGCAAAGCGCGTTCGTAATCTCCCAGAATGACGATATTGGCTAATGAGGACATATTGAGTATGGAGTGGTGGTGTGATCAAGCGTGAATGGATCGGAGAAGTTTGATTCTACTATTTGCTTGGTTGCTTCCTGGGAGGCATTCAATCTAGAAAAAATCGACATCAAAGAAAAATAATGAGTAATTGATTGAATCATTGTCTCGTTGCTTATTTGC
>CAZWPR010000010.1:21331-55920 GCA_964636135.1 uncultured Polynucleobacter sp. | reverse complement strand
GAAGGTGGGGCACAGTTTGTCCTGCTGTAGGCCCATCGTTGATGCCAATGTTGTAGCCATCGGGCTTAAATTCTTCTTCTAATAATGCTTTGGCTCTTCCCAAAAGATTAAGCATAGCGCTTTGCTCTTCCGGTGTGATCTCAAACCAAGAGCCAATGTGCCGTTTGGGAATGATCAGGGTATGTCCAGGCGAAACTGGGTAGCCATCCCGAATAACTAAAGCTAAATCATTGGAGTCAATGATGCGCTCTAGGGGCAGGGTACAAAACGGGCAGGGCTTAGTCATTAATTAGCTCCTTGTCATTTATGGAATTTATATACTATTCCAATTAAATGGCTCACTGCATGAGCCCCCAATCCTAAACTCAGGCATTTCCTACAACTAAATAATCCTTTTCCCCTGTTTTTATGCATTGCATCTCTCTAAGCTGAGTGCTTTATGACCAAGGGAGGCAGCGATGTACGTAATGATTGAGTGTGGCCACAAACGATTACGCCTATTTAAGCTCATGCTGGATATCCGCACCGTCGCCGTCTTTGGGGGATTAATCCTGCTCTATATAGGCTATCGCTATTTGATCTCCCTCAACTGGTAGCTAAGGGGAGTTGGAAGCTAAAAAAGGGGGCTGCTAGCGGGGGGGGTAGAACCCAGGGAGAAGTGGACGAGCCAAACCCCCGGCACTGGCAGTACTTGGGTTTGGCTGCTTCGTTCCCGACCTGACCAGGTTGCCAAGCCACCATGCGAGGAGGCCCGTCCACAATCATTTTAGCCCTTGTTAGAATAGAAGGCATGACAACATTGGCACTGGCCCGTTCGTGGCGCCCCAAAACCTTCCCTGAACTCTTGGGCCAAGACCACGTTGTCAAGGCTTTGACCCACGCCCTGGATCAAGGGCGCCTGCACCATGCCTGGCTCTTTACCGGAACCCGTGGGGTAGGTAAAACCACCATCGCCCGCATTCTGGCAAAAGCCCTCAATTGCATCGGACCCGATGGCCAAGGTCAGATGACCTCCCAGCCCTGCGGTAAATGCGCCGCTTGCCTGGAAATCGATGCTGGGCGCTACGTTGACTATATCGAAATGGATGCCGCCAGTAATCGCGGCGTCGATGAGATGGCCCAGCTATTAGAGAAGGCATCCTACGCTCCCAGCAATGGCCGTTATAAGGTCTACATGATTGACGAAGTCCACATGCTGACCAACCATGCCTTTAATGCCATGCTCAAAACCTTGGAAGAGCCGCCCGAGCATGTGAAGTTCATTCTGGCTACCACCGATCCACAAAAAATACCAGTGACCATATTGTCACGCTGCTTGCAGTTCAATCTCAAGCAAATGCCAGTGCCATTAATCGTAGAGCACTTGCAAACCGTACTGGCCGCTGAAAAAGTCGAATCCGAAATCGGCGCACTGCGCGTATTAGCAAAAGCAGCGCAAGGCTCGATGCGCGATGCGCTCTCATTAACCGATCAGGCGATTGCCTACGCCGCCGGCACCGTAACCCAAGAATCGGTACGCAATATGCTGGGTACGCTCGATGATGCCTATTTAATTCAGGTACTCGATGCGTTAGCCAATAAGAATGGCGCAGCCTTAGTTGCCGTTGCGCAAGAGATGGGCGAGCGCAGTATGTCTTTCTCTTTAGCATTGCAAGATTTAGCAAGTCTCATACAAAAGATAGCCAGCGCCCAAGTCGTCCCTGAATCGGTTCTGGACGATTGGTCCGAAGCAGCCGAGATCCGCCGCTTAGCCACCGTCTTTAGCAAAGAAGAAGCACAACTCTTTTATCAAATCGCCATTACCAGCCGTCCCGATTTATCACTCGCACCCGATGAGCAGACCGGTTTCTCGATGGCACTTCTGCGCATGCTGGCCTTTCGGCCGGGCAGTGCAGGCTCGGGACCTAGTCAAAGCGCGGGGAGCGTAAGTACTGCTGTAGCTCCCACTGCTACCAAGCCAGCAGCACCTGTAGCAGCTCCTGCATCTGCAGCTGCGCCTAAATCAACAGCATCGGCAGCATCCCCCGCAGCCGCGTCGAGTAGCGATCGCCCCGATTGGCATAGCTTGATGCGTGCTTTACCGGTACGCGGTTTAGTGCAGCAACTCGCTCATCAGACCGAATTGCAAGACTGGGTGGATTCAGCGCAAGGTGTTAAGGCAACGGTGATTACTAGCTTGCCGCAGTTAGCAAGTGCCGATTGCGTTGGCCGCTTAAGTGAAGCGCTGAGCGTGCATTACGGAAAAAAAGTGCAGATCGAAGTAGTGGAAGGCGCTGTTGAAAAGACCGTAGCCAAAATCGATGCGCAAGTACAGCAAGAGAAGCGCCAAAATGCCGAAGAGCGGATTGCAGCTGATCCATTTGTGCAGCAACTCGAGCGCGAGTTTGGTGCCAAGGTTGTCAGTGGCTCCGTAAGACCTGCTTAAACCAGATAGACCTACCGAATCAAAATTAACGAATCAATACTGAATAGAGGGAATACAAAATGATGAAAGGCAACATTGCTGGCCTCATGAAGCAAGCCCAGCAGATGCAAGAAAACATGAAGCGTGCTCAAGCGGAGCTCGCCAGTATGGAAGTTACTGGCCAAGCTGGTAATGGTTTGATTCAGGTGACGGTATCCGGTAAGTACGAACTCAAGCGCGTGCAAATTGCTGAAGGTGCCATGGAAGACCGCGAGATGCTGGAAGACCTGATGGTCGTAGCCTATGCCGATGCATTCAAACAAGTGGAAGCCGCCAGTGAAAAACTGATGTCGGGCGCTACTGCTGGAATGCCGATGCCTCCTGGCTTTAAGTTGCCGTTTTAATGGCTCGAAACGATGTTCCGCAGGATGCGTTGCAGCGCTTAGTTGAAGCATTGCGCGTTCTGCCTGGAGTAGGACCGAAGTCCGCGCAGCGCATGGCATTTTATTTGCTGCAGCACGATCGCAATGGCGCGGCAGTGCTCGCCCAGTCATTGGGTGAAGCAGTCGAAAAAGTAGGGCACTGTAGCCGCTGTAATACCTTTTCTGAAACAGCGATTTGTTCTACCTGTGCGGATGGCAGGCGTGACCCCTCGATGCTCTGCATTGTAGAGACGCCAGCCGACCAAGTGATGGTCGAGCAGACACTCAGCTTTAAAGGCAATTACTTTGTATTAATGGGCCGTATCTCGCCGCTCGACGGTATGGGCCCCACGGAAATTCATTTTGATCGGCTCTTGGCTCGCATTGAGAACCCCGATACCGGTCTTGCGGTACGCGAAGTCGTATTGGCTACCAATTTCACAAGCGAAGGCGAGGCCACTGCCCATTACATTGGCGAAGTTCTCAAATCCAAGGGCATCAAGGTCACCCGCATTGCCAGAGGGATCCCGGTAGGGGGAGAGCTGGAGTATGTCGATGCCGGCACTTTAGCTAGAGCCCTGATGGACCGACGCACAGTCGGCTAGTCCTCGTATTGAGTAAATTCACCAGAGTAAATTTACTTTAATGCGTTCATTCGCGTTGGTGGCATGGGTGGCATTTCTTTAAATCGCCACATGCCTATGATAGGGTTGCGGTATTCCGGAATGATTGCACCCCATGTTTTTTCTAAACCGCTCCATTTACGCCAGGCTGATTCTGTGCTGCTTGATTAGCGCAGGGACCAGTGCTGCCTGGGCGCTTGCACCGGTTGACAGTGAACCCGTGGTGGACAGCAAAGTCCCACTGATGGGAGAGACCGAGCGCTGGAGCATTCATGGGCAAGCGACCTACATGCTGCAGCAACGCAATAACTTTAATTCCCCCTACGCTGGCCAAAATAGCTTATTAAATAAATCAGCCAGTCCTGCTGAAAGTTATTCCTTGAGCGCGACGGCATTTATTGGTACGCGACTATGGAAAGGGGCGGAGGTGTATTGGAATGGCGAAATGTTCCAAGGCGCCCCGTTTGATGGGAAGCTGACTGGAGTCGGCGGTGTGTATAACGGCGAGTTGCAAAAAGGAGCCTATGCACAACCCGTCTTTTACACTGCCCGGGCTTTTCTGCGCCAAACCATTGGTCTGGGGGGTGGTCAAGAACACATCGCGGGTGAAGCCAACCAATTGGCGGGCAATTTAGATAAGAATCGCTTGGTGCTCAGCTACGGCAAGATCGCCACCCTGGATTACTTTGATGACAATGCCTACAGCCATGATCCGCGTACGCAGTTTCAGAATGCCTCGATCTTTTCCATGGGCGCTTATGGCTATGCAGCGGACACCAAGGGATACACCTACGGCGCGGTAGCCGAGTGGTATCAAGCCAATTACATTTTGAAGGCAGCCCGTTTGGCATTGCCAACCTTACCGAATACCGCGCAGCTCGACTACACCCTATCCAAAGACTATAGCAATCAGGTGGAGCTCACGCGCTCTCATGCGATTGATGGACGTGCGGGCGCAGTGCGGGGATTATTCTTCCAGCAGCACGCCTTTATGGGCACGTATCAAAATGCCCTGAATCGTGCACAGCAAACGAGCACGTATCCACCGAACATTGTTAATGTACGGCAAGCCTCCACCAATACCTGGGGCTATGGCCTCAATTTCGATCAAGCGCTCAGTCAAGACATTGGTATTTTTGGTCGCTGGAGCTGGAACCCCGGTGCTGCAGAAACCCAGACGCTGGACATCAGTAAATCGCTTTCGGGTGGGGTGAGCGTGAAGGGTGCCTCCTGGTCTAGACCCGGCGACACACTGGGAGTAGGTTTTGCTGTTAATGGCATTTCATCCACGCAAATTAGCTATTTGCAAGACGGTGGCATGACGACCTTTATTGGCGACGGTAAGCTTAGCTACAAGCCAGAACAGGTAATAGAGACCTATTACAGCGTTAAAGCCTATAAAGAGCTGTTTATTTCCCTGAATTACCAGCGGATCGCCAATCCTGCCTATAACGCAGCACGCGGCCCCGTCAATATTGTGGGCGTGCGGGCGCACGTTAGCCTGTAGGCCGTCATTTCGCATTAAAACCCTCATTTTTGAGCTTTTTAGTCTACTAAGACGGGTTTACCCCATATAATCAAATACCCATTTTTCCTCGGGTAATACGGGGGCAAGACAGCAATTGAAGATTGTGGTAGTAAATTTTAGAAGCATGCGATTCCCTCATGCTTTCTTCTCCAGCGATCGCTACCGCGCCTGCTCGCTTGTGCTTGCGCTTTTCTATTGCGGCGTTATTTCAGTTTCGCATGCGCAGGCACCAGCACTTGCGCGAGATGCATCAGTGACCGTTGCCCCCGTAAAAAATACCCCACCCAGTTCTGCCAGTAGCCCCAGTATTAACTCCAACCCGAATCAACACTACAGCGCCAACTCAAGCGCTAAGGTAGCTGCACCGAGTGAACTGGATCTACGTCAGCTTTGGTCTGAACTCAAACTCAATAATCCGCAACTCGCTGCACTGCGTGAGTCCTACTTTGCTGCCAAAGCAACCGTACCGCAAATCGCGGCGCCCGCTAATCCACAAGTAGGCTTAGTGTGGTCTGGTATGCCGGCGAACTCACCCTTAGCCTTGGGCGGCGCGAACACACCCACTTCGCAATACCCCAACGGAATTAGCAATAACAACGCCATCTCCTTTGCTCAGCCATTTCAGTTTCCGGGTAAGAAAAGCCTGGCTGCCGATATTGCCGATACCAATGCTGAAGCACTCTTAGCCCAAAGCGAATCGACCTACCTGCAATTGGGGGCGCAGTTATCCAGTCTGTATTACAGCGCCTTGGCATCGCAAAAGCAGTTGAGCGTTTTGCGCGAATCGGTCACCCGGTTGGAGATGATTAAGAACGTGGCCAAAGCCCGTTACGCCAATAATTCAGCAGCCTACGTCGAGTTTTTAAATGCCCAGGTGGCACAAAGTGCAGCCGAAGCCGATCAATTTGCGCTGGATCGCCAATTGCAAGTGGCACTGCGGGGAATCAATGCCTTAATTGGGCGCCATTCGCGTGAGCAACTGGTGCTACGGGGCGATGCCCGCCTTACGATGAATACCGTACCCAGCTTGCTCGAGCTCGAAGACTATGCGGAAAGTAGCCACCCTTTACTTAAGAGTTCTGCCTTGCAATTGGAGGCCGCTAAAAAAGGAGTCAGCCTGGCCAAGCAAGCCTACTTGCCGGATTTTCAGGTGATTGGATCTTCCTATACTCCGCGTGGCCCATTTGCTGCGAATAACGGGGCTCTGTTTTATCAGTTCGAGCTGGATATTGTGATTCCGCTGTATTTCTTTACTAAAGAAAAGTACGGGGTAGAACAAGCCAGGCGCAATCAAGCCTCGCTCGAAGCCAGCAATATTGCGAGCCGCCAGCAAGTGGTATTGGCCGTGAATACGGCATACGCCAATTACGAGCAGGCCAGAAATCAGGTGCAGTTTTTACGCGATCGCCAAGTGCCACAGGCCGATGCGGCTTACAAGGTGGGACTCAACCAGTATGCCAATAACGGCCAAGGATTTAATGACGTACTTACAGCGCAAACGCAATTGCGTTTATTGGAAATTCAGTTAGCGCTAGCGCAAAGCGCGCTACTCCAGAGTCAGGCGACTGTGTTGGCAGCCGCCGGTAAAGAACCGTTTTAAGGATATCGCTTGAAAGATCAATTTCGCTCCGGAACAAAAAAGGCGGCAGAGCTCTTAGGTCAGCTTCAGCAGAAGCTTGGTGGGCAGTTTGCGCATCTGCGTGAAAACCTCGCCGCCCTCTATTGGAATCGCTCACCCGAGCAGCGCCAACGGATTCGTTTGGCTGCGGTGGCCTTTGCGATTTTGTCGCTGGGCATTGTGCTCGGTCGTCTGACGGACATCAATCGCGCAGTGCAAATTGATAAGTCCGACAAAACGCTCAAGGTCGAAAAGAATGGCACCTTGGAACTCAAGTTACCGGGCGTCACCCTCAATCCTGAAATTTACATTTTTAAAGAAGCAAAAACCACCGAAGTACCGATTGAGATTAAGGTGCCAGGAAGACTGGCTTTCAACGCCGAAAAATCCAAAGTGATATCCGCGCGGGTAGCAGGACGGGTAGAGCGCATCTTTGCCTTTGATGGTGCTGCCGTAAATGTGGGCTCGCCTATATTAGAAATGTACAGCCCGGAATTTAATTCAGCCCAGCAAGAGTATTTGCTGGCGAGTAAAACGGCGAGCATTCTGGGCAAAAATCAGGCCATGGGTGATCTGCTGCAGGACGCCAAAATGACCCAAGATGCAGCATCCAATCGCTTGCGCAATATCGGCGTATCGGATCAGGAGATTGCGCAACTCGGTAGCAATCAACGAACTCAGTCGAGCTTGTTGATTCGCTCACCCATTCAGGGGGTTGTGATCAAGCGCAATACCGAGCCAGGCGCTTTTGTTAATAGCGGCGATGTGCTGGCTAGTCTGGCCGATCCCAAAGCCTTGTGGTTTTTGGGCAATGTATTTGAAAAGGACATCCGTCTGTTGTCGAGTGGCCAGCAACTGATACTAAAAACAGAGGCCTATCCGGATCGCGAGTTTATTGCGCAAACCAATTATGTTGCCCCCAGCGTTGATCCAGAAACACGGGCATTACTGATTCGTGCTGACGTCAAAAACGACGACGGTTTACTGCGCCCCGATATGTTTATGTCGGCTAAGCTTTTGGTTGGTAAAGGACTTGCTGTCGTGGTGCCGCAATCGGCGATTGTGCGCATACGTGAGATGCGCTATGCGATTGTGCGGGTAGCGCCCGATACCTTTCGCCGGCTTCCAGTCAAAGGCTATGACTTAGATGGCAAGCGCTTTGCGATTACGGATGGTCTCGGGCCAGGCTTAATGGTGCTCACGGATGGCGCAGTCTTACTCAACGATCGCTTTGCTAAGTTAGAAGACTGAGTTAGAACACTAAATGAGCCAATTTACTTCCTTCATTCGGGGCGTTCTAGAAAAACGCGTCTTGGTGATCGTCGGTTCCATCGTGCTCTTGGGTCTCGGCATGAATAGCCTAAGTAAATTACCCATACAGCCATACCCCGGTGTTGCCCCATTAACGATTCAAGCGATTTCGCAGTGGCCTGGAAGAAGTACGACTGAGGTCGAGCAGCAAGTCACCATTCCGGTTGAAAATGCCTTGGCGGGTATTCCGGGGCTGCAGGCCTTTCGTTCGGTCTCGCTCTTTGGCTTATCGGTCGTTACGCTGAAGTTCAATGACACGGCTGACCCCTTCAAAGCCCGGCAAATCTTTATTGCCAATTTAGCCAACGCTAATTTACCCGCTGGTGTTGTCTCTAGCATTAGTCCCGACTCCGATGCCACTGGAGAGATCATGCGCTACGAGGTGCACTCCGACTACGCATCCTCGGCTGAACTCAAAACACTACAAAACTACGAGATCTACAAAGAACTAAAGCAAACCCGCGGCGTTGCGGATGTCTCCTCTTTTGGTGGCAAGGTACGCCAATACCAAGTGATCGTGACCCCAGAGAGCCTGCAATCGAAGGGCATTTCGATTGCCCAGTTGATTGCTGCCATTACCAGTTCCAATAGCAATATGGGCGGCGGCTTATTACCCAGTGGTGAGCAGCAGTTTGTGGTGCGCGGCGTGGGTTTACTCAAGAACATCGATGACATCAAGCAAGTGGTCATTACGACCAACAATGGCGTTCCGGTTCGGGTAGGTGATGTAGCCACGGTACAAATCGGTAATGCACCGCGCTTAGGTTTATTTCAGTTCAATGAGAACCCGGATTCCGTCGAAGGCATCATTTATTTGCGTCGCGGCGAAAACGCCACCGAAGTATTAGCGCGGGTACGCGAGACCGTTCACAACATTAATAAGCAAATTCTGCCACCTGGCATTGAAGTACGGCCTTTTTACGATCGCCAAGTCTTGCTTGATATTACCGTCGGCACGGTCAAGCACACCTTGTTCTTTGGCATTACCTTGGTTTTGGCCATTCTTTATATATTTTTAGGTAATCTGCGAGCCGCTGCGGTGGTGGCTGCGGTGATTCCGTTAGCGCTGTGTGTAGCCTTTATTCAGATGCACATTTGGAGCGTGCCTGCCAATCTCATTTCCTTAGGGGCTATCGATTTTGGTGTGATTGTGGATGCCGCCGTCATTTTGACGGAAAACGTGATGCGGCACTTGGAGAAGGGCGGCAAGCGCCTCAATCAATCCATCATCTTGGCAACCAGTGAAGTGCAGCGGGCGATGATCTATTCCACCGGCATCATCATTGTGGCTTACTCGCCGCTCTTCTTTATGGGCGGGGTAGAGGGCATCATCTTTAAGCCCATGGCCTTTACGATGGGTTTTGCCTTAATTGCCGCGGTAATTTTGAGTCTGACCTTCTTGCCGGCGATGATCTCCTTGATCTTCGGTGAGACCATGGGTCACAAGCCGCCGAGTTTCATTACCCGATTGATTGAGGGCTATAAGCCTTTGCTGCGCCGCTGGATGGATCGCCCCAGAACGATTGTGGCAGTCGCGGTCTTTATTCTCGGACTCACGCTGCTCAGCGTCACGCGTTTGGGCACCGCTTTCTTACCGACCCTCGAAGAAAACAATATTTGGTTGCGGGTGACACTCCCCAATACGGTTGACCTCGATTACTCGATCAAGGTCGCCAATCAATTGCGCGAGAATTTCATTAAACAGCCTGAAATCGACAAGGTTGCCGTGCAAATCGGCCGGCCCGATGACGGCACGGATTCCACTGGTGTATTTAACATCGAGTTTGGCCTGTATTTGAAGTCGCCTGATAAGCTGCCAAAGGGGAGCAGCAAGAAACAATTGATTCAGAAACTCGAAGGCGTTCTCAATCAAATCCCAGGCGCCAATTACAGCTTTTCACAATATATTCAAGACAACGTCAATGAGGCACTCTCCGGTGTGAAGGGCGAGAACTCCGTCAAAATCTATGGCGCGGATTTAGAGGTACTTGATGCCAAAGCCAAAGAAGTGCTGGAGCAGATTAAACACGTGCGCGGCGTTGCCGACGAGGGCATCCTCAAGGAATTAGGGCAACCTACACTGAACATTCAGATTGATCGGGAGCGCGCAGCGCGGTATGGCATTAATGTCAGTGATATTCAGACGGTGGTTGCGAACGCCATTGGCGGCGCTGCAGTAACCAACTTACTGGAAGACGAAAAGACCTTTGGCATTGCCGTGCGCCTGAGCGAAGCCAGTCGCAATGATGTATCGGATATATCGCAATTACTGGTGGATGCCCCTGGCGGAAAAAGAATCCCCCTTTCCATGGTGGCCAAAATTGAGTTAACCGACGGCCCCTTCTTTATTTACCGTGAGGCTGGGAAGCGCTACATTGCCATTAAATTCAGTGTGCGCGGGCGTGACTTAGGTAGTGCAGTTGAGGATGCCCAATTTTTAGTAGAAAAAAATGTGGTGCTCCCCGCGAATTACTCGATCAGCTGGGATGGCCAATTCAATCAAATGAAACAGGCGCAAAGTAAGTTGATGGTGATCGTGCCCTTAGCATTGCTTGGCATCTTCCTACTCCTCGTGAGTGCCTTTGGTAATTTCCGGGATGCGGTGATTGTCATGATCAACGTACCCTTTGCTGCGATTGGCGGGGTAATCGCACTGCACTTAGCAGGTGAGACCCTCAGCATCTCAGCATTTTTTGGCTTTTTATCGCTCTTTGGTATTGCCATTCAGGATGGGGTGATCCTCATCTCGTTTATCAATAAGACCGTAGCCAATGAACATGGCGCCATGAAGGATTCGATGGTGGAGGGCGCCGCTTTGCGTGTCAGACCCGTGTTGATGACCGCCATGCTCTCGGGTTTTGGATTGCTTCCTGCCGCACTCTCGACATCGATTGGCTCAGAGGCCCAGCGCCCCTTGGCCCTCGTGATTGTGGGCGGCATGGTAACCACCACCATTCTGACCCTATTGGTACTACCGGTCATTTACGGCTGGTTCCGTTGCCGGAGTCTGCCCACACCAACTAAGCAGGCGATTTGATACTGCTAGGACTATTAGACTAAGCGCAGTTCAACGCGCTTGCCTAAAGCGGCAGCGTATTTTCGGAGGGTGTTTAAACTGGGTGAGTGCTTTCCGGTAGCTAATGAACTTTCCAGTCTTGCAATTGCGGGTGCTTGTGTACCCATGCGTTTTGCTACTTGTGCCTGAGAAAGGCCGGCTGCCTTTCTCGCTGCCAGGATCTGATCCAGAATGGCAAATTCTTCGCGATTGAGCTTTTCTACCTCCGCTTTGACGGCTGGATTTTTGAGTAGCTTATCCACCATTTGTTTATGGCTTAACGGTTTTGCAGTCTTTTTGATGGCAGTCTTCATTTCTTTAACTCCTTCATGCGTTGCTTGGCTATCTTCAATTCTTTCTCTGGTGTTTTTTGAGTTTTCTTAATAAAACTATGGAGCATTACTATTTCTTGCCCTACCATCGTACAAAAGAAGACTCTCGCAATACCTTCAACTCCTTTAAGTCTTAATTCAAAAAGCCCGCCACCAAATGCATCGGTATGCGGCAACCCCAAGTGTGGACCATATTCAAGCATTCTATTGGTCAAGGCAATTTAGCGTGCCTGAAGCGTTACGGGGAGACTAACAATTTCATCTTGTACTTCTTGGCTGTAATAAGTGATGTTGAAACCCATCGCCAATGATAACAAATTTGTTATCATATGGCAAGCGGTCCTTTTCATTCTAAACATGCTAGAAACAAGCCCAGATGGGCTTATTTAAGGCTTGATTTCAAATAACCCTAAGGACTCTCGGTATGATGCGGTATGGCTACCTCTTTTCCTTCTGGCGATACTGCTTTGCCCCACATTCTGATCTCCAATGACGATGGCTATTTAGCGCCTGGTTTATTGGCTTTAGTCAATGCAATCCGCCCCTTGGGCCGGATTACGGTGATCGCACCGGAGCAAAACCACAGTGGCGCCTCTAATTCTTTAACGCTATCGCGTCCGCTGTCGATTCACCGGATCGCTGGTGGAGAGCGCGATGGCTTTGTCTTTATTAATGGCACGCCAACCGATTGCGTGCACATTGCCATGACGGGTTATTTAGACCATCGCCCTGATTTAGTCGTTTCTGGCATCAACCAAGGCGAGAATATGGGCGAGGACGTACTCTATTCGGGTACGGTTGCCGCAGCAGTCGAGGGTGTGATGTTCGGCGTTCCTGGTATCGCGTTCTCGCAAACCGATCGAGGCTGGGCTCGCATTGACGATGCAGCGCAAGCAGCGCACGACATTGTCAAACAAATGCTGTCCCACCCGATGCCAAAACACCCTCAGCAGGCCGATGGCATTGCCACCTTGCTCAACGTCAATATTCCGAATCGACCGTACGAGGAACTCAAACGCTGGCGGGTTACGCGCTTAGGTAATCGTCACCACTCGCAACCCGTCGTTGTGCAAAACAATCCACGGGGTGACAAGATTTATTGGATTGGCGCAGCGGGCGATGCGAAGGATGACTCGGCTGGCACGGATTTTCATGCGATCAATGAGGGCTGTATATCGATTACACCAATGCAACTTGATCTCACTGACCACGCTCGGCAAAAAGCGATGGCTGCAGACGGCTGGAATCGCGATTGAAGTCGGCAGCTGCAGATCGGTTTGCCGGACACCGGCAGGCGCTTGCCACGAAGGTGGCGATGGCGGGTGTGAAGCACGCCAAAACCTTAGATGCGATTGCCACGGTGCCACGCCACGCTTTTATGGATGCAGGACTGCATCCTCAAGCTTACGAAGATTCCGCATTGCCCATTGGGCATCAGCAAACCATCTCGAAGCCATCGGTAGTGGCGCGCATGATTGAGGTCCTGCATAAATCCAAACAGCCTCTCAATAAAGTCCTAGAAATCGGCACGGGTTGTGGATACCAAGCTGCGGTATTAAGTCTGCTAGCCGACGAGGTGTATTCAATAGAGCGCATACGGCCATTGCATGATTTAGCCCGCGATAATTTAAGGCCATTTCGGATTAAAAATCTCCGATTGATTTATGGAGATGGCATTTTGGGGCTGCCCCAGGCTGCTCCGTTTGACTCGATTATTTTGGCAGCCGCTGGCTTAGGCATTCCGGATGCCTTACTGGATCAGCTTGCCATTGGTGGGCGTTTGGTTGCCCCGGTGGCGCGCAATGCCAAAGAGCAACAATTACTCTTGATTGAGCGGGTGAGTTCCCACCGCTATCAGCGCACGGCCCTAGACGAGGTCTTTTTTGTGCCTTTACAATCAGGGGTAGTATGAACACAAGCCCCTTATCGCACATGAACCAGCCGTTCCAACAAACCCCATCCATTCGGGTTTTGCTGTTACTGACTGCTGCAGTTGCCGTTCTCTCTGCTTGCTCTACGCCGCGCACTAAGCCAGCCACAGTTGTGGATCGGACGCAGGGCGAGTCAGTGACTAGCGTAGCTAGCGTGCCTACACCCCCCGGATATTACCGCGTCAAGCGGGGTGATACCGTGTTGCGGATCGCGCTCGATCAAGGGCAGTCTTATCGCGATATCGTGCGCTGGAATAATCTCACTGATCCCAATCTCATTGAGGTTGATCAGTTGTTGCTGGTGCGCCCACCGGCTGGCAAGATGACCGTCAAACCGTTGACCTCAGCAGCCGCTACACCCGCGCCACAGAAAATGGCAGATCAGCGTATGGCAGAGCCTGCTCCAGAACCCAAATTGGAAGCAGTCAAGCCCGATGCGCCGCCGCCAGGTATTCGTTTATCGTGGCCTGCCAAAGGCAAGGTAGTGGAAGATTTTATTGACGGCAAAAACAAGGGCATTGATATTGCTGGTAAGTTAGGTGACCCCATTCAGGCTGCGGGCGATGGCCGCGTTGTTTATGCTGGCAATAGCCTGCGCGGTTACGGCAATTTAGTGATCGTCAAACACGACAATACTTACCTGACTGCCTATGCCCACAATCGCAATTTGTTAGTGAAAGAGGGCGATGCCGTACGCAAGGGTCAGAAAATTGCGGAGATGGGCGATACCGATGCCAACTCGGTGCGACTGCACTTTGAACTGCGCGTGAATGGTAAGCCCGTCGATCCGCTGCCCTTCCTGCAGTAACGTCAGGCGGCATGACAACCGTTCTGGTATTTGATATTGAGACCATTCCGGATGTAGTGGGTCTGCGGCGGCTGGAGGATTTTCCGGCGAGCATGGCGGATAGCGATGTAGCACAGCAGGCCATGCAACTCCGTCTAGAAAAAACCGGCAGTGATTTTTTACCCCTCTACCTGCAACGCATCATTGCAATCTCCTGTGTCATTCGGCGCACCACCAAAGAAGGTCTGCCGCAAATCAAAGTCGGCTCCCTCGGCAACCCAGATGATTCTGAAAAGGTATTGATTCAGGCATTTTTTGATTTGATCGAAAAATACACGCCGCAATTGGTGTCGTGGAATGGCAGCGGTTTTGATTTGCCGGTATTGCACTACCGCGCTTTAATCAATCAAGTGCATGCGCCGCGCTATTGGGAAATGGGCGAGAGCCAAGACAGTGATAGTCGCGAGTTTAAGTGGAATAACTACATCAGTCGCTACCACCTGCGGCATTTGGATTTAATGGATTTGTTGGCGAAGTTCAACGGCCGGGCCAATGCCCCTTTGGATGCCTTGGCCAAACTCTGCGGCTTTCCAGGCAAGCTCGGCATGGATGGCAGCCAAGTCTGGCCAGCCTACCAAGACGGCAAGATTGCAGACATTCGGCGCTATTGCGAAACCGATGTAGTGAACACCTATCTTATGTATTGCCGTTACCAACTCCTGCGGGGCGGGGTGACGCAAGCCGAGCACGATGAAGAGCTGGACTTTGTGAAGCGCTATTTAGAGCAAGAAGCCAAAGAGCCGAACGGCCAAGCCTGGCAAGAATACCTCGCTGGTTTTGCAGGCGATGCCTAGGCGATCACGCGCACGCGAAGCGCCAGAGAGCCACGGCATTTCTGAGCCCATCGTGGTAGAGGGTTTGGATCTGGATGCGCAGGGTATTGCGCGCTTAGCGCCCAGCGAGGAAGCAGCTGCCCGGGGCGAGAGTGGCAAAGTGATTTTCATTCGCGGTGCTTTGCCAACCGAGCGCGTGCGCTACCAAATTACCCGCGATAAATCCCGCTTCTCCAAAGCTAAAGTAATCGACATCCTCAAAGAGGCTGTCTTTCGAGCCAAGCCTGCATGCGAATACTTTGGTGTGTGTGGTGGTTGCACCATGCAGCACTTGGATATTCGCGCACAAATCGCGATCAAGCAACGTGTACTCGAAGATGACCTGCTTCACATCGGGCAGCTACGTCCGCAAGAAGTATTGCGACCCATGGCGGGGCCTACTTGGCACTATCGCCACCGCGCTCGGTTTAGTGTGGTCAATCGCTCGATTAAAAAAGGCACGGTACTGGTAGGTTTTCATGAACACCAAAGTGCGTATGTGGCCGACATCCTGTCATGTCAAATATTACCCAAGCATGTATCCGATCTCTTGGAGCCGATGCGCGCGCTCATCATGTCGCTCAGCGATCCCAGCCGAGTACCTCAAATTGAACTCGCTGTAGGCGAGGGTGAGCAAATCGGTAGTCAAGTTACCGCCTTAGCGATTCGTCATTTAGAGCCACTGACAGAATCGGATCAAACTGCAATCAAAGCATTTGCCGATCAGCATGGCGTGTGGATTTGGTTGCAACCCAGTGGCCTTCAAAGCTTGGCCCCCTTTCATCCGCTGACTGGTACGCTCTGTTATCGCCTGCCGGAGTTTGGCATTGAGATGCCGTTTAAGCCAGCCGACTTCACCCAGGTCAATCACCTGATGAATCGCTCACTCGTAAGCCGGGCCTTGCGACTCCTGGAAGTGCAAGCAGGTGATCGGGTGCTCGATCTCTTTTGCGGCATCGGCAACTTCACTTTACCTTTGGCGCGCACAGCCAGTAGCGTATTGGGCATTGAAGGCCTAGCTAGCTTAGTGGAGCGCGCGACTGAAAATGCAGCGCACAACCAGCTTAGTCACAAAGCCAGCTTCATGCAGAGCGATCTGTTTGAAGTCAGCATCGATACCATTGTTTCGTGGGGCAAGGCTGACCGCTGGTTAATTGATCCGCCTAGAGAGGGCGCCATGGCAATCTGCCAAGGATTGGCCAATATTGTTCAAGCAAGCGCAGCAGGGCAGCATGAATGGGACGCCCTCCTGCCGGAACGGATTGTCTATGTATCATGCAACCCCAAAACCCTAGCGCGGGATGCGGCTATCTTGGTTCATCAAGCTGGTTACCAGTTGCGTTCAGCCGGCATTATCAATATGTTTCCGCACACATCGCATGTGGAATCGATTGCGGTGTTTGAACGTCAAGCATCGCAATAAAAAAAGCGCCCCGCAGGGCGCTTCTCTTTCATGCTGATTACGACTTAGTCTCGATCGCCACCCATGATCCCAAAGAGGGCCAGGAGGTTGGTAAAGATGTTGTAGATATTCAGGTAAATGGCAAGGGTCGCCATCACGTAGTTGGTTTCACCACCATTGACTACCCGCTGAACGTCCACCAGGATGAAGGCCGAGAAAATCCCGATTGCCAAGACCATCAAGGTCAACATCAACGCAGGCATTTGCAGCCAAATATTGGCAAGGGAGGCCACGATCAGCAGTATTACGCCAATCATGAGGAACTTACCCATGCTGCCAAAGTCACGCTTGCTGACGGTAGCAATGCTGGCCATGACCGTGAAGATTAAGGCGGTACCGCCGAATGCACCCATGATAAGGGTTGCACCATTGCTATAGGTGCCCAAGGTGTAGCCCACTAAACGGGACAGCATGACACCCATAAAGAGGGTGAAAGCCAATAATAGGACTACGCCAAGGCCGCTGTCTTTATTGCGGTCAATCGCCCAGAAAAAGCCAAAGGCCACTGCCATAAAGACGATAAAGCCCATGAAGGGGCTACCTTCAAATAGCCGGAATCCCATAGCAACACCCAGCCAGGCGCCGATGACGGTTGGAACCATGGAAAGTGCGAGTAGGGCATAGGTATTGCGCAGGACGCGGTTGCGAACCTGTGCATTTGCAACTGAGCCTGTTTGCCCAAAGCCGAACGAGTTCAAATCACTCATATTGACTCCTTTACTGTAATAACGTGAGTCCACCACGGGACTTTGATAGCAAGTATAGACAAAATTGAATAAATCAAGGGCTTAGGCCAATAAGAATAGACAAAATAGGGTTATACCCAGCAAATTCAATGGCTTAGGGCAAAAGACATGGGGGTAAATACGGATGAAGCAATGTATAATTGGCGGGCGTTGGAATGAACGCGTAATACCCGCATCGGCAGCCGATACCTTACTAATTTTGGTCAAAAATGGCTGTTTTTTTATTACTATTGAATTAATCACTGGAGTTTTGCATGGCAATGGAGCGCACCCTTTCTATTATTAAACCGGATGCAGTAGCTAAAAATGTAATCGGACAGATTTATTCCCGTTTTGAGCAAGCCGGCCTCAAAGTCATCGCATCCAAAATGGCGCATTTGTCGCAGTCAGAAGCCGAGCAGTTTTATGCCGTGCATGCTGCCCGCCCATTCTTTAAAGATTTAGTCAGCTTCATGATCTCTGGTCCAGTGATGATTCAGGTACTGCAGGGCGAGAACGCCATTGCAAAAAACCGTGAGCTCATGGGTGCAACCGATCCAAAGAAAGCAGACAAAGGCACTATCCGTGCTGACTTTGCAGACAGCATTGATGCCAATGCAGTGCATGGCTCTGACGCGCCAGAAACTGCTGCTGTGGAAATTGCTTTCTTTTTCCCAGGCATGAACATCTTTTCGCGTTAATTGATTGACTACCCCGCGCACAAATCTCCTGGATTTTGACGCTGCCGGAATGGCAGCGTATGTCGCGGGTCTAAATGAAAAACCATTTCGGGCCAAGCAGCTCCTGAATTGGGTTCACCAGCGCGGCGTGTCGGACATCGCCGCGATGAGTGATCTAGCAAAAACCTTTCGCACCTCCTTGGCTGACCGCGCTGAAGTTAAATCACTACCCGTCATACGGGATGAGCAGGCCGAAGACGGTACGCGCAAGTGGTTGATTGATGTCGGCGCCAAAGATGCGGTGGAGATGGTCTTCATACCGGAAGACGACCGCGGTACTTTGTGTATTTCATCGCAGGCCGGCTGCGCCGTGAATTGCCGTTTTTGCTCGACTGGGTATCAAGGTTTCTCACGCAACCTCACTGCCGGCGAAATCATCGGCCAACTTTGGTATGCCGAGCATGAACTCAAGAAAGACTCGAACGCTATCTTGCGTTTAGAGCAGTACCCAACTCCCGGCTACGTTTACAGCGGCCGTGTGGTCTCCAACGTGGTACTGATGGGCATGGGCGAGCCCCTGCTCAATTACGACAATGTAGTGACTGCCTTGCGCCTCATGCTCGATGACAACGCCTACGGTTTGTCACGTCGCCGCGTGACAGTATCCACCTCCGGTGTTGTGCCGATGATGGATCGCTTATCGCAGGATTGCCCCGTCGCTTTGGCAGTGTCTTTGCATGCGCCCAATGATGCGCTGCGTGACCAGCTGGTTCCCTTGAATATTAAATACCCGCTGCGCGAATTACTGGCAGCGTGCGAGCGCTATTTAGAATTTGCACCCCGTGATTTTTTAACCTTTGAATACTGCATGCTCGAGAATGTGAATGACAGCGATGCGCAGGCCAAAGAGTTAATTCGGTTGTTGAGCGGCATTAAATGCAAAGTCAACCTGATTCCATTTAATCCCTTTCCAGAGTCGGGACTGACACGTTCATTACCACAGCGCGTTCAAGCATTTATGCATTTATTACAAGATGCGGGCATGATTGCCACCGTGCGTAAAACCCGCGGTGATGATATAGCCGCGGCATGTGGCCAACTCGCTGGTGATGTGGTGGATCGGACACGTGTGCGTGAGCGCGCGCTCTACGAGCAACCCATCGAATGGGTCAACCGTTAATATTGCATATACCAATGACAGAATCGACCAACACCATGTCAAATTGCCTGCCTCCATTACCACTCGGTCCATCGCCTAAGCGCGCTTCGCGCCAATCAGTAGTGGTTTGGGAAAGTGCCCGGATTACAGTCGGCGGGAATGCGCCGGTTCGCGTGCAGTCGATGACCAATACCGATACCGAAGATGCGATTGCAACGGCAATCCAAGTCAAAGAATTGGCGCGTGCCGGCTCGGAGATGGTGCGCATTACCGTCAACACGCCGGCTGCTGCCGCTGCCGTTCCCTATATTCGGGAGCAGCTCGATAAGATGGGCGTGCATGTGCCACTCATTGGTGACTTTCATTACAACGGCCACACCTTGCTGAAAGAGCATCCCGAGTGCGCTAGAACTCTATCGAAATACCGCATCAATCCCGGCAACGTAGGTAAGGGCGCCAAGCGCGATCCGCAGTTTGCGCAAATGATTGAGGCCGCTTGCGAATACCGTAAACCCATTCGCATTGGTGTGAATTGGGGCAGCTTAGATCAAGAGTTGCTTGCTAGCATCATGGACGCCAATGCGGCATTGCCTGTGCCCAAGTCAGCGCAAGAAGTGATGATCGAAGCGTTGATTCAGTCGGCTCTACAATCTGCAGAGAAGGCAGAAGAGCTGGGCATGGATCCCAATCAAATCACACTCTCCTGCAAAGTCAGTAACGTACAAGATTTAGTCGCGGTGTACCGCGATCTTGCACGCCGCTGCGACTATCCATTACATCTCGGCTTAACCGAAGCCGGCATGGGCAGCAAAGGCATTGTGGCGTCGACTGCCGCCTTAGCTATCTTATTGCAAGAGGGTATTGGCGATACGATTCGCATTTCACTCACGCCCGATCCAGGCGCTCCCCGTGAAAACGAAGTGATTGTGGGGCAAGAGATTTTGCAAACCATGGGCTTGCGTAATTTCACGCCGATGGTGATTGCCTGTCCTGGTTGCGGCCGCACGACGAGTACGACCTTCCAGGAATTAGCCGCGAACATTCAATCGTATTTACGTCAGCAAATGCCCGTGTGGAAAAAAACCCATCCAGGCGTCGAAGAAATGAACGTCGCCGTGATGGGCTGCATTGTCAATGGTCCGGGCGAGAGTAAGCATGCCAATATTGGTATCTCCTTGCCAGGCACGGGCGAGACTCCGGCTGCTCCGGTGTTTGTCGATGGTGTCAAAGTGAAGACCTTGCGTGGTGAATCGATCGCGCAGGACTTTCAAGTGATTGTTGAAGAGTACGTCAAAACCCGTTACGGTAGTAAGCAAGCATGAGTAATCCAAAGCTGCAAAAAATAAATGGCGTGCGGGGCATGAATGACCTACTGCCTGCGGATGCGCAGCAGTGGACGCATTTGGAAAATGCCATGCGTGATCTCACGCGCGCGTATGGATATGAATTACTCAAAACACCAATCGTTGAATCGACTCCAGTCTTTCAGCGCGGCATTGGCGAAGTAACCGACATTGTCGAGAAGGAGATGTATTCATTTGAAGATCGTCTGAATGGCGAGCAACTCACCTTAAGACCAGAGGGCACTGCTGCACTGGTGCGCGCTGTGATTGAACACAATTTGCTCTACGATGGCCCTAAGCGTCTTTGGTATACCGGCCCGATGTTTCGGCATGAGCGGCCACAGCGGGGGCGCTATCGCCAGTTTCATCAATTTGGTATTGAGGCCTTGGGTTTTGCCGGCCCGGACATCGACGCAGAAATTATTTTGATGGGCCAGCGTCTGTGGGATGAACTCGGATTACGCGGCGTACGCTTGGAAATTAATTCCCTGGGTCAGGCCAATGAGCGGGCGCAGCATCGTGCTGCCTTGATTACCTATTTTGAACAACACGCCAGTGCATTGGATGCCGATTCACAGCGCCGTCTCAAAACCAATCCACTGCGCATATTGGATTCGAAAAACCCTGAGATGCAAGCCCTTATTGAAGGTGCGCCTCGGCTGCTGGATTTTCTCGGACCAGAATCGCTGGCGCATTTTGAAGCCGTGCAAGCGTTGCTCAAAGCCAATAACGTACCGTGCAAAATCAATCCGCGTTTAGTACGGGGTTTGGATTATTACAACCTAACGGTATTTGAGTGGGTAACCGATGCCCTCGGCGCCCAAGGCACGATTGCAGGCGGCGGTCGTTACGATCCCTTAATCGAACGTATGGGCGGTAAGTCAGCACCCGCATGCGGCTGGGCCATGGGTATGGAACGTGTACTGGAGCTGATGAAGGTCTCCGAGTCATTGCCCGAGCCGACGAATTTATGCGATGTCTTTGTGTTGCATCAGGGTGGTGAGACCTTGCGTACCGCTTTGGTCGCTGCCGAGGAAATGCGCAGTGCCGGTATTGATGTTGTTCTATTTTGCGCGCCAGACGGCCAAGCAGCTAGTTTTAAGTCCCAAATGAAGAAGGCTGATGCCAGTGGCGCAGCCTATGCGGTGATCATTGGCCCCGATGAATTGGCACGCAATGAGGCGCAACTGAAGGATTTGCGTGGCGGCGAGCAGCAGCGCGCTATTCCCTTGGATGCATTGCTTGGCACGGTAATTGATGCCTTAGTAGCGACATCCGAATAGAATGACGCATTCGTATCGTATTTAATAGCCTGGATCGTTATGCCTTTAGACCTTGAAGAACAAGAACAACTCGATAGCTTGAAAGCCTTTTGGGAGAAATACCGCTCCCTCATTATGGGTCTCGTGACGGCTGTTTTATTTGTATTTGCTGCCTACAACGGGTGGCAGTGGTGGAAGAACAGCCAAGCGACCGAGGCCGGTAAGCTTTACGAAACCATGATGGGTTCGATTGAGAAGGGCAATAAAGAACAAAGCTTGCAGGCAGCAGACGATTTGCAAAAGCAATTTGCCAGCACCAGTTATGCCCCTATGGCGAGTTTGATTGCCGCAAAATTAGCCGCCGATGCAGGTGATGCTTCTAAATCCCAGGCCTATCTGCGCTGGGTTGCTGAAAAAGCAGCCAATGAGGGATATAAGGCCCTGGGTAAATTGCGCTTAGCAACGGCTTTAATGGACGAGGGCAGTGCCAAGTCTCTGGCTGAGGCTGATACGATTTTGAAGAGCAAGCCCACCACTGGATTTGAGCCTTTGTGGCTTGAGCGCCGCGGCGACTGGTATTTAGTGCAAGGTAAAAATGCCGATGCAAGGGCTAGTTATATACAGGCATGGAAGCTATTGGAAAAATCCAAAGAGTTTCCACAAGAGGCGCGCAGTCTCTTAAAAGTAAAACTGGATGCCGTTGGAGGCATTGAATGAAACGGCTTCTAGGCGTTGCCGTTGTTGCAGTATTGGCAGTCAGCCTCGTTGCTTGCTCTGGTAAGGCGCGGGTGCGTCAGCCTGCTGAGTTAGTTAAAGTCAGCAACCAGTTTGATCTGGCCCCAGTATGGTCTGTCAGTATTGGCTCATCGGAGCCATTTAATTTTCATCCAGTGGTAGCAGGTGATGCAGTGTATGCCGCATCGCGTCGCGGCAGTTTGCGCAAAATTGATTTGCAAAGCGGCAAGACAGTATGGGATGTGACTGTTCCCGAAAAACTCAGCATTGGTCCCGGCTCGGATGGCAAAGTCACTGCAGTAGTGACTACAGAAGGTGATGTGTTTGCCTATGACGACACTGGCAAAAATATTTGGAAGTTTCATATTGGCGGTGAAGTGTTGACTGCTCCGGTTGTGGCTGGCGGGGTAGTGGTGATTCGCGGCCTCGATAATCGATTTATAGGTCTTGATGCGGAAACCGGTAAGCGCCGCTGGATATACCAGCGCCAACAATCGGCACTGTCTTTGCGCGTCGGTTACGGCATGCTAGCGATTGGCAACGAAGTGATCGTCACCGGTTTTGCGGGCGGGCGGTTTGGCATGATTGGCATTGCCAACGGCGGACTCGTTTGGGAAACTCCGATCTCCTTTCCAAAAGGCTTCTCTGAAATCGAGCGCCTCAACGACGTAAGTGCCAAGCCGAGCATGGAGGGAGAGCGGGTTTGCGCCGTGTCCTATCAGGGGCGCATCGGCTGTGCGCAAGTACGCACGGGTACCTTGAATTGGTTTAAAGACTTTTCGAGCTTTACTGGTACCACCCAGAGTAGCGATTTTGTCTTTGCAGCAAATGAAAAATCCCACGTCACGGCATTTCGGAGTAGTGACGGCGTACAAGTATGGGAGAACACTCAACTGATGTGGCGCGATGTCGGCGAGCCCTTAGCGATTGGGCGAGTTGTTCTCATGGGCGATAAGCAAGGCTATGTTCATGCGATGTCGCAGTCGGGCGGGGAGATGCTCGCGCGTGTTCGCCATGACACCACACCAGTGACTGCAGCACCGATCGCAGTAGGCGGCTTGATTCTGGTTCAGTCTCAAGGCGGCAAGCTAACAGCGTATAGCCCC
The DNA here is from genome assembly GCA_964636135.1 of uncultured Polynucleobacter sp. Taxonomy (GTDB): domain Bacteria; phylum Pseudomonadota; class Gammaproteobacteria; order Burkholderiales; family Burkholderiaceae; genus Polynucleobacter. The sequence continues at coordinate 32,565 of CAZWPR010000010.1, read as the reverse complement.
AAATGAAACCAGTTATCACTATTGTTGGCCGACCGAACGTCGGCAAATCCACTTTATTCAATCGCTTGACGCGTTCGCGTGATGCGCTGGTAGCTGACTTTTCTGGCTTAACCCGGGATCGCCATTACGGCAATAGCCGCATTACCTCGCGCGAGTTCATTTGCGTGGATACCGGCGGCTTTGAGCCAGTTGCAAAGACCGGCATCGTGGCCGAGATGGCCAAACAAACCAAACAAGCTGTAGCTGAATCCGACTTGATTATTTTCTTAGTGGATGGCCGTCTGGGTATGGCGCCGCAAGATCGCGTGATTGCCGATTTTTTACGTAAGACCGGTCGACCCGTTGTGCTGGCCGTCAACAAAACCGAAGGCATGTCGCAGGGCGTTGTGACTGCTGATTTCCATGAGCTGGGATTAGGTGAGCCATTTGCCATTTCATCGGCACATGGTGATGGCGTAAAAACACTGATTGAAGATGCGCTGGATGAGTTAGGTATACCCGAGCCCGATGACCATGCGGATGCTGATCCCTTAACGCCCCGCGCCATGAAAATCGCTGTCGTTGGTCGCCCCAATGTGGGTAAGTCAACGCTGATCAATAAACTCATTGGTGAAGAGCGCGTCATTGCATTTGATATGCCGGGTACGACGCGCGATGCGATTGAGGTCCCGTTTGAGCGTAATGGCAAGCCCTATATCTTGATTGATACTGCTGGTTTGCGTCGCCGTGGCAAAGTGTTTGAGGCAATTGAAAAGTTCTCGGTAGTGAAAACCTTGCAGGCGATTGCAGATGCCAATGTCGTGATCTTGATGCTCGATGCCCAGCAAGATATTTCAGAGCAAGACGCACACATTGCTGGATTTATTTTAGAAGCAGGTCGCGCACTGGTTCTTGCCATTAATAAATGGGACGGCGTGGATCACTACGTTAAGGAGCGTTGCCGAGTTGAGATTGGGCAAAAGTTACGTTTCTTGGATTTTGCAAATGTTCATCCTATATCCGCTAAAAAAGGCACCGGCTTAAAAGAGCTGTTTAAGGACGTCGACTTAGCCTACGCCGCTGCTATGGCGAAATTACCTACCCCCAGACTGACGCGTATTTTGGCTGAAGCGGTAGAGCATCAACAGCCTAAGCGTGTTGGCATGGGCCGTCCTAAATTACGTTATGCGCACCAAGGCGGCATGAACCCGCCGATTGTGGTGATTCATGGCAGTGCACTCAGTGGTGTCACCGATAGCTATAAGCGTTATTTAGAAGGGCGTTTTCGGGAGGCGTTTAAGCTGCGGGGAACCCCGCTGCGGATCGAAATGCGCACCAATAAAAACCCTTACGTGGATACAGATAAGGGCAAAAAGCGTTAATTTCACCCCTTCTAATCCAGCGCTATTTCAGGCTTGGCAAAAGTTTGGCAGGCGGTATATATTAATAACTATAGGGCGATGTTCGACTGTTGCGCATCACTCTGTAATCCCCCGAATAAAAGCAAGACTCCCACACGTCCAATAATGAACAAGGAGCAGTATGAACAGCAATAAGACCCAACTACTTCAGGATCCTTTCCTGAATACCTTGCGCAAAGAGCACGTTCCCGTATCCATTTACTTGGTCAACGGCATTAAGTTGCAAGGCAATATTGAATCCTTTGATCAGTACGTCGTTTTGTTGCGCAACACCGTCACACAAATGGTCTATAAACACGCTATTTCCACCATCGTGCCAGCGCGTGCAGTTACCTTCCGCGCGGATGAGGACGAGCCTTCTGCATAAAACTGGCATTGATCCCGTTCGAGCAGTCCTGGTAGGAGTCGATTCGGGGCGCGACGATTTCCCCGATAGCATGGCTGAACTCAGCCTTCTGGCGGATAGCGCAGGCTCCATTCCAGTAGCGAGTGTTATTGCGCGCAAGGGTCGTACCGATCCCGCCTTATTTGTGGGATCCGGCAAGGCCAATGAAATCAAACGTGCACTCGAGGATAACGATGCTGAACTCGTTATCTTCAATCACCCCTTATCCCCAAGCCAGCAGCGCAATTTAGAGCGCCACCTCGGTCACCACGTGATGGATCGCACCGGCTTGATATTGGATATTTTTTCGCAGCGCGCTCAAAGCCATATTGGTAAAACACAGGTGGAGTTGGCGCAAGTACGCTACCGGATGTCGCGATTGGTGCGTGCCTGGAGTCACTTAGAGCGCCAAAAGGGTGGTATTGGCTTGCGCGGCGGCCCTGGCGAAACCCAGATGGAGCTGGATCGACGCATGCTGGCAACCAAGGCTAAACGCCTTGAGCTTGAGCTAGAGAAGTTGCAGCGTCAGCAGCGCACCCAGCGGCGGTCACGCAGCCGTAAGGACGTGTTCTCGGTTTCCTTGGTGGGTTATACCAATGCCGGCAAATCGACCTTGTTTAACGCCTTAACCAAAGCCGATACTTATGCAGCTGATCAGCTCTTCGCTACCCTGGATACCACCTCGCGCCGGGTATTTTTGCCCGAAGTCGGCTCGATTGTGGTCTCCGATACGGTTGGATTTATCCGGGATTTGCCGCATCAGCTGGTAGAGGCCTTTCGGGCAACCTTGGATGAGACTATCCATGCCGATTTAATTCTGCATGTGATTGACGCCTGTAGCCCAGTGGCCAAAGAGCAGCAAGCCCAGGTTGAGGCAGTTTTGGCTGAAATTGGGGCTGATTCCATCCCCCGGCTAGAGGTGATGAATAAGATTGACCTCATGCCCCAGACCTTCACGAAAGGGCCCATGGTTGTAAGGGATATTGAGGGTCAGCCAAGCCGCATTTATCTGTCGGCGCAAACGGGGCTGGGCCTTGATTTACTGAGGGAAACTCTCGCTCAAAGCGCTGTAATGACTGATAGAATTAGGGATCAACACAACCGACCCAAGTCGCAATTGACTACGGAGGAGCTGTTGGCCCCTATGACAGAACGACCCGATTCCGCTGAATTTAACCCGATTCCACTAAAACACTATTTACCCCATGATGCGTAGACTGCTTTCGATTTTTTCGGTAAATGACCCTGGCTGGGGTAATTCGCCACGTCCAAATGACAATAAAGGCGATACCGCTGGGTCTAAGGACGGCAATACTGGTAATGAGGGAGCGCCCCCAGCAGAAGAGCAGGGCGCCTCAGCTAATCCGCCGACGAGCAAACCAGATCCTGATCGCAAGCCAGTGGGCAATGGCCCACCGGACCTCGATGAGCTCTGGCGTGACTTCAATGATCGCCTGAGCAACCTCTTTGGCGGCAAAAAAGGCCCAAGTAGGCCAAGTGGTGGCTGGGATGGCAAGCCGAATCCAAACCAAAACCCGAATAATGGCCGTGGCGGCCCACCGAGCGGTGGCTCACGTCCTCCCATTTTTTCGGGTGGATTGCCTTTCTCATCGAAAAATGGCGTCTTGGCTGCGCTTGGTGGTGTCTTTTTTATCTGGATCGCGACCGGCTTTTTTATGATTCAAGAGGGTCAGGCTGGCGTGGTTCTAACTTTTGGTAAATACAGCCACACTGCAGGCCCAGGTATCAACTGGCGCATGCCGTATCCGTTTCAAACAACCGAGGTGGTGAATATTTCAGCGGTGCGTTCGGTTGAAGTAGGTCGTTCTGTCGTGATTAAGGCGACCAACCAAAAAGATTCGTCCATGTTGACCGAAGATGAAAACATCATCGATGTTCGGTTTGCGGTGCAGTACCGTTTGAAGGACCCAACCGAGTACTTATTTAATAATCGCGATCCGGATTTTGCCGTAGTGCAAGCCGCTGAAACTGCTGTTCGTGAAATCGTTGCGCGTAGCACGATGGATACGGTTCTATATGAGGGGCGCGAAAAGATCGCGATTGATTTAACCGCATCGATTCAGCGCATTCTGGATAGCTACAAGGCAGGCATCTTTATCACCAGCGTGACGGTACAAAATGTCCAGCCGCCAGAACAAGTGCAAGCTGCGTTTGATGATGCGGTGAAGGCCGGTCAGGATCAAGAGCGCCTAAAGAGCGAAGGACAAGCCTATGCCAATGACATTATTCCCCGTGCCAAAGGTACCGCAGCGCGATTGATCGAAGAGGCGGAAGGTTACAAAGCCCGTGTCATCGCAACGGCAGAGGGTGATTCAATGCGCTTTAAGCAGATTTTGGTTGAGTATGCCAAGGCACCCCAAGTCACGCGAGATCGCATGTATGTCGATACGATGCGTGAGGTTTATACCAATGTCTCGAAGATTTTGGTTGACACTGCAAAAGGCAACAATATGCTTTATTTACCGCTCGATAAGATCGTCTCACAGGTGAGTGCTGAAAGCGCAAAAGTAGCCAGTCAAGCGGTAGCCAACGGCACAGTTACCGTAGGTGCTGCAACAGATGTGCCTGCTCCCACTACTAGAGCGCCTGAGCGCCCTGCGGATCGCCGTGATGGCGGACTGCGCAGCCGAGATCGGGACGCACGATAATGAATATGAATCCAAATCGCGTAATTGCCATCCTGGTTGGCCTGGTTTTATTGGTCATTGTTGTTCTGTCTAGCGTCTTCGTTGTGGATCAACGTAAATTCGCCGTGGTCTTTGCGTTCGGTCAGTTTGTGCGCGTAGCCGATGATGCTGGTCTGAATTTCAAGTTACCAGCGCCATTCCAAAATGTTCGCTTTTTTGATCGCCGCATTATGACGATTGATAATCCGGAAGCAGAGCGCTACATCACCGCCGAAAAGAAAAATTTACTGGTTGATTCGTATGTGAAGTGGCGCATTGTTGATCCGCGTAAGTTCTTCATCAGCTTTAAGGGTGACGAGCGGATGGCTTCCGATCGTTTAACACAGCTCGTGCGTTCGGCTCTCAATGAAGAATTCACCAAGCGTACGGTTCGGGAAATTATTTCTGAGCAGCGCGATGAGGTGATGCAAAGTATTCGTAAAAAAGTAGAGGTGGATGCAAACGACATTGGCGTTGAAATTGTTGACGTGCGTCTAAAGCGCATCGACCTCTTAGCGGAAATTAGCGACTCGGTCTATCGCCGGATGGAAGCTGAGCGCAAGCGCGTAGCCAATGAACTCCGCTCAACCGGTGCCGCTGAATCCGATAAGATCCGCGCCGATGCAGAGCGCCAGCGCGACGTTATCTTGGCCGAAGCCTACCGTGATGCCCAGCGCATCAAAGGTGCTGGCGACGCCAGAGCAACTGCCTTGTATTCCGAGGCATTTGGCCGTGATCCGCAATTTGCGCAGTTTTACCGCAGTCTAGAGGCCTATCGGAGCTCATTCAAAGATAAGCGCGATATTATGGTGATTGAACCCAATAATGAGTTCTTTAAGCACCTGAATAAGAAATAAGAAGCGCGTATCGTGAATCGTTGGTTACTGCCTGAAGACATCGCCGATGTCTTGCCTGCTAAGGCGCGTAAAGTGGAGCAGCTGCGTCGCAGCTTGCTCGATCTTTATCGTTCCTACGGCTACGAGCTGGTCGCTCCTCCTTTACTCGAGTTTTTAGATTCTCTTCTCACGGGCACGGGCTCGGATCTCAATTTACAAACGTTTAAATTGGTCGACCAGCTGTCGGGAAGAACGCTCGGACTGCGTGCGGACATGACGCCGCAAGTGGCCCGCATTGATGCTCACTTACTCAATCGCAGTGGTGTAACGCGCCTTTGTTATGCCGGATCGATTGCCCACACTCGTACACCGATTGGCTGCTCATCCCGCGAAGAGTTGCAACTGGGTGCCGAAATTTATGGCCATGCAGGTTGGGAGGCCGACTTAGAAGCGTTAACGCTGCTATTGCAAACACTGCAAACTGCTGGCCTCAAGCAGGTTTGCCTCGATCTCTCGCATGCTGGCATATTGACTGGTATCTTGGCTGATCAGGCCGTAGCAAAAGAAGAGATAGAGACCCTCTATGGCCTTTTGCAAAGCAAAGACCGTAGCGGCCTAGCAAGCTGGTCGCGCAATTTGCCCCAGCCGGTTGGTCAGGCCTTGATGGCATTAACCGAACTGAGTGGCCCAGCGACTGAGGTGCTTGCGCGGGCACGCAAGACCTTGCCCAGCAATGCTTTGGTCAGCGGTGCCTTAGCGCTGCTAGAGCAACTAAGCAATGCTATTGCCTTGATGCCATCGGCGCCCGAGGTCAGCATTGATTTGGCCGATTTGCGTGGCTACCAATACCATAGCGGCATGATGTTTACCGCATACGTGGATGCATTGCCCCAGCCGATTGCGCGCGGCGGTCGCTACGATCATGTGGGGCAGGCCTTTGGACGTGCCCGTCCGGCCACAGGTTTTTCGATTGATTTGCTCACTTTAGCCGGCTTGTCTACCGATCTGGAGGAGCGTTCGGCGATTGTGGCTCCTTGGATTAGCGATGCGGGATTGAATGCAGCCATACAGGCCCTGCGAAGCGCAGGCGAGATTGTGGTTCAGCTAGCGCCTGGCGATGCTGGACTCAGTGCAGAATATCGACTGGATCGTGTTTTAGTGGAAAGTGGCGGTACTTGGAAAGTGCAGCCAAAGAGCGCTAGCAAGAGTAGCTAGTAGCCTGCCATGTCTTTTTGATTGATTTGTTTATTACTGGATTGAATATGCCTCAACAACAACAAACTCGTGGCCGCAATGTGGTCGTTATCGGCACGCAGTGGGGCGATGAAGGTAAAGGCAAAGTTGTCGACTGGTTAACCGACCATGCTCAAGCGGTTGTACGCTTTCAGGGTGGTCACAATGCGGGGCACACCCTCATTATTGGCGACAAGAAAACCATTCTGCGTTTAATTCCGTCCGGCATCATGCACAAGCAGGTGATTTGCTATATCGGCAATGGTGTTGTGCTCTCGCCCGAGGCGCTCTTTAAAGAAATTGGTGAGCTCGAGGCGGCTGGTTTAGATGTCTGTTCCCGTTTACGTATCTCGGAAGCGGCTACGTTGATATTGCCGTACCACGTGGCGATTGATCATGCCCGCGAGAAAAAACGCGGCGAAGCCAAAATCGGTACCACCGGCCGGGGCATTGGCCCTGCGTACGAGGACAAGGTCGCGCGCCGTGCATTGCGAGTGCAAGATCTGTTTTACCCCGAGAAGTTTGCTGAACAGCTGCGTGAGAACTTGGAATATCACAACTTCATGTTGACGCAGTACTATGGCGCGAGCCCAGTCGATTACAAGGCCACCCTCGATGAAGCGATGTCGTATGCAGCGCGCATCAAGCCCATGGTGGTGGATGTCTCGAGTGCACTGTATGCGGCCGGGCAGGCGGGTCAATCCCTCTTGTTTGAGGGTGCTCAAGGCACCTTGCTCGACATTGATCACGGCACCTATCCCTATGTGACTTCCAGTAACTGCGTGGCAGGTAATGCCGCAGCTGGGTCTGGCGTTGGTCCGGAGTCCTTGCAATACATCTTGGGCATTACCAAGGCGTATTGCACGCGTGTGGGTGCGGGCCCCTTCCCAAGCGAACTTTATGACCACGACAATCCTACCAAGCAAGATCCGGTCGGCATTCGTTTGGCTGAGGTGGGTAAAGAATTTGGTTCGGTGACAGGCCGTCCGCGTCGTACCGGTTGGCTCGATGCCGCCGCTTTAAAACGCTCGATTCAGATTAATGGTCTGAGTGGTCTTTGCATTACCAAGCTGGACGTACTCGATGGTTTTGAAACCATTCGCTTGTGCGTCGGCTATCACTTGGATGGTCAGCGCTTGGATGTTCTTCCCCGCGGCGCGGAAGCAGTGGCGCGTTGCGAGCCGATTTATGAGGATTTCCCAGGCTGGAAAGGCACAACCTACGGCATTCAGGAGTGGGATAAGTTGCCGCCAGAGGCACAAACCTTTTTGCGCCGGATCGAAGCCGTTGCGGGCAAACCAATTGCAATGGTTTCTACAGGGCCGGAGCGCGATGAAACGATACTCCTGCAGCACCCATTTGAGGCTTAAGGCAAACGCAGTTCTGCGTTGCTTAATACGACGGGGCAATGCGCTAAAAATGCACAACCCCATTTGGAATGATGGTGCCCAGAAGAGGACTCGAACCTCCACAACCTTTCGATCGCCAGCACCTGAAGCTGGTGCGTCTACCAATTTCGCCATCTGGGCATTGGGCTCTATTATAGGGCTAGCGGTCATTTCCGCCGATATCCAAGGGAATTCTCACCAAATGAATGCAAGCCATGCGTAAATCTATGCCTCTAGTACCGCGTGAATCCGATCGCCTCGGTACGATTCAGGGCCATCGCGATGGCTTTGGCTTTGTGGTTCCAGATGATGCAGGTGAGGACATCTTTCTCTCCGAACGAGAAATGTCCCGGGTGATGCACGGCGACCGAGTCAAGGTCCGGGTCATGGGTACCGATCGGCGCGGACGTCCCGAAGGACAAATCGTCGAGGTAATCACCCATGTGAATCGCCTTGTGATTGGTCGTTTGTTAAATGAGAACGGCGTTCTGATTGTGGCGCCTGAAGACAAGCGTATCGGTCACGATATCTTGATACCACCCAAGGGCCAGCTCAATGCCAAATTGGGTCAAGTGGTCAGCGTCGAAATCATTGATTACCCCGATAGTTACCGCCAAGCAGTGGGGCGAGTAGTTGAGGTGCTGGGTGAAATCGATGATCCTGGTATGGAAATTAAGATTGCCGTTCGCAAATACGGCGTACCCCATGAATTTTCCGCAGCCACCATGAAAGAAGCCGCTGCACTGCCAGACGGGGTGACTCAGGCCGATTTAGAAGGGCGAGTAGATTTACGGGATGTGCCCCTTGTCACCATTGACGGCGCTGATGCCCGCGACTTTGATGATGCCGTCTATTGCGAGTCCACCATATTTGGCAAGGCCAAGGCGTGGCGCTTGATTGTGGCGATTGCGGATGTGTCGCATTACGTCAAGCCTGGCAATCCATTGGATGAAGAGGGGTTACTGCGGGCTACTTCAGTGTACTTTCCGCGTCGCGTCATTCCGATGCTGCCAGAAAAGATTTCTAATGGGCTGTGCTCTTTAAATCCGGGCGTTGATCGCCTTTGCATGGTGTGCGACTCGGTGATCGATATGCATGGTGAAATCCTAGCCTATCAGTTTTATCCTGCGGTCATGCATTCGGCGCAGCGCTTTACCTACGATGCAGTGTGGGAGGTCATCAGCAACTCCAACGGTCCCGATGCGGCCCGTTTTGCGCAGTTCCGTCCATTGCTGAATAATTTGTATGGCCTATTCAAAATCTTATTGTCTGCGCGTGAGAAGCGGGGCGCCTTGGATTTTGAAACTACCGAGACCCAAATTATTTCGAATGAGCTCGGTAAGATTTTGCGCATTGAGCCACGCACACGTAACGACGCGCATCGCCTGATTGAAGAGTGCATGTTGACCGCTAACGTATGTGCTGCTGATTTTTTACAAAAAAATAAGCACTTGGGTTTGTACCGGGTTCATGCTGAGCCATCGGAAGAGAAAATCATGACACTGCGGCAGGTGCTCCGCACCGCATCACTCAGCCTCGGCGGTAATGAAAAGCCACAACCCAAGGATTTTGCCAAGCTGATTAAAGAGATTAAACCCCGGCCCGATGCAACGATGTTGCAAACCGTGGTTCTACGATCAATGCAGCAAGCGGTCTATCAGCCTGAAAATGTTGGGCATTTTGGTTTGTCGTATCCAGCCTATGCGCACTTCACCAGTCCGATTCGGCGCTACCCTGACTTATTAGTACACCGGGCGATTAAAGCCATCCTACAAAAGAAACCGTATTACCCCAGTCTGCCCGAGCGTGTTCCGCTGAACCTTACTTTGCCACGCAAGGGCCAAGCACGCACCAATGCATCCGAAGCGAAAAAGTCACAGAGCGCGAGCAAAGCAGCCGGTCCACAAAAGGGCAAAGGCGCGGCAGCGAGTGGCGCACTCGCGGTGTGGGGTCAGCTCGGCGTGCATTGCTCATCCAATGAGAGGCGTGCTGACGAGGCATCGCGTGATGTCGAGGCTTGGCTCAAGTGCTATTACATGCGGGACCACCTCGGCCAAGAATATGCCGGCACGATTACGGGGGTGGCGAGTTTTGGACTCTTCATCCAACTGGAAAATCTCTTTGTTGAGGGCATGGTTCACGTTACTGAACTCGGTGGTGACTACTACCAATACGACGAAGCCCGTCAAGAATTGCGGGGCGAGCGCACCGGCATGCGCCACCGTTTAGGGGATCGCTTACACGTCCTTGTTAGCCGGGTCGACTTGGATGCCCGCAAGATTGAGTTCTCTTTAGTCAAGTCCGTGATTAGTGAGCGCGATGGGGTGCGTAGCCGCACCCTCGTCCTGGCGAGCGACTCCGGCAAGCCTAATAAAAAAGCAGCATCTAAAAAGTCGCGGCCCTCGAGTAAAGCACCGAAAAAAAGCGCAGGCATTAATGTCAATGCAGCCAAAGCAGCTGGCAAGCAAAGTGCTAAACAATCTAAGTCAGCCAAGGCATCGCGTGGTAAGTCTGCTGCCATTCGCGCTCCAGGAAAGCCTTCTGGTAATAAACCCCCCGTGCGTAAAGGGAAGCGTTAATGAAACAAATTATGCTCGGCTTTCATGCGATTCAGGCGCGCTTGCGCCTTGATCCGGATAGCCTGAAGGCAGTCTATTTTGATCCAGCGCGGCGCGATCGCCGCATGGGTGATTTTTTAAAACAAGCCGAATCGATTTTGGGAGACCGACTCTATTCTGCGGATTCAGAGCGCTTGCATAAATTAGCTGGCCACGATCGCCACCAGGGCGTCGTTGCTTTGGCGGAAAAAATGACGGTGGCACGTACCTTAGCTGAGCTGGTTGATGGCATTGAAGGCAAACCCCTTTTGCTGGTACTCGATGGCGTGACCGACCCGCATAATCTCGGGGCCTGTTTGCGCGTGGCGGACGGTGCCGGGGTGCATGGGGTAGTGGTTCCAAAGGATCGCTCGGCACACATCAATGCGACGGTAAGTAAAGTTTCCAGCGGCGCCTCCGAAGTGATGCCTTTAATCACCGTGACAAACCTCGCGCGCAGCATGCGTGAGATGCAAGAGCTCGGCATCTGGTTAATTGGCACAGACGATCAAGCAGAGAAGTCGATTTATGACCTTGACCTAACTGGGCCGATTGCTTTAGTGATGGGCGCAGAAGGCGAGGGTATGCGGCGCTTAACGCGTGAGCATTGCGATCAGCTGGTGCGCATCCCGATGCATGGAGTGGTGGAAAGCCTCAATGTCTCGGTGGCCAGTGGCGTTTGCTTGTATGAGGCACTACGTCAACGCA
>CAZWPR010000010.1:0-21231 GCA_964636135.1 uncultured Polynucleobacter sp. | reverse complement strand
CTCAATGTCTCGGTGGCCAGTGGCGTTTGCTTGTATGAGGCACTACGTCAACGCACTGCCGCATTAAAGTAATTATCAATTTGATGTATTGCACTACAACAATGTAGTGCCGCCGTTCATTTATTTTGAGTATTCCTATCCAATTGAATTAAACCCTGTCATCATGAAGTTTGGGTACCTTGATCATTGGCATAACTCAAATGGTGAATCGCATGATTAAAACAAATGTAGGAAGAATTGGCGTACTTACTGGCTTACTTATTGCTGCCGGTGTCTTGGTGGGATGTCAAGGCATGGAGCAGGGCTCAGGGCAAAAAGCATCAGCCAATTTAGAGTCGCGCTCAGGATCTAAAACCACCGGTGAAGTGAATTTTGTTTCACAAGGCAAGGATGTTTTGGTCACCGGTAAATTTAGCGGATTAAAGCCTAATTCAGAACATGGTTTTCATGTTCACGAAAAGGGGGATTGTTCATCTGCTGATGCTATCAGTGCAGGTGGCCACTTTAATCCAGATGGCAAAGCGCATGGATCGCCAGGTAGTGGAGCTCATCACGCTGGTGATATGCCGAACATCAAAGCTGATGGCGCTGGTAACGCAAGCTATTCAGCTAAGCTAAATGGCTTTGCTGTGAACACGGGCCCCAATGGAATTGTCGGCAAGTCAGTTGTTGTTCACCGCGACCCTGATGACTATAAATCACAGCCTGCTGGAAATTCGGGTCCGCGTATTGCCTGCGGCTTAATTAAATCTTGATTTCTGATTGACTGACAGTGACCCTGGTCTAGCAAAGAAAATACTGCTATATCAGGAGCTGTTCTAATTTAACGATGTCGCTGCAGAAGGCCCGTATGCCTTCGGCAAGTTTTTCCGTTGCCATCGCATCGTCATTGAGTTGCAAGCGAAAGGCGGATTCAGTCACATCGAGTTCTTGCATCAATTTACCTTGGGTCGCTTTTGGATCTAGCTTGCGAACGACCGCTTCGGAACTGTTTTGCAGTTCAGCGAGCAACTCCGGACTAATCGTCAGTAAATCACAGCCGGCTAATTGCATGATCTGATTGGTATTGCGAAAGCTAGCCCCCATGATCTCGGTGGCGATCCCAAAATGCTTGTAGTAACTGTAAATCCTTTTGACCGATTGCACTCCTGGATCATTTTCGCTACCATGCTGGGCATCATTCCAATTGCTGCCCAGCTTGGCTTTATTCCAATCGGTGATCCGGCCAACAAAAGGGGAGATGAGTTGTGCTTTGGCCTTGCCGCAGGCCGCTGCCTGCACTAAAGAAAACAGCAGGGTCATATTGCAATGAATGCCCTCGGCTTCCAGCACTTTTGCAGCCTCGATTCCTTCCCAGGTGCTGGCTAACTTGATTAAGACGCGATTCCGATCAACGCCATGGGCCGCGTACAGCGCAATTAATTCTTTGGCTTTGGCAATGGTTCCTGCGGTATCAAAAGACAGGCGCGCATCGACCTCGGTAGAGACCCTGCCGGGTACGATCTTGAGGATTTCTAAGCCAAAGGCGATCAATATGCGATCCATGAGTGCTGACACGCTAGCCTGTGGGTTCGCGGCCCGTACCGATTGCACGAGTTGCTGGTAGCTGGGCTGCTGCACGGCTTTTAAAATCAAGGATGGATTAGTAGTGGCATCCTGCGGCGCAAATTGCTTCATTCGCTCAAAATCACCGGTATCGGCTACTACGGTCGTCAGGGCTTTTAACTGGTCTAAAGCCGTATTTGCGGTCGTCATGGGCATGCCTGTTTCTAATTCAAAATGGGACACCGTTATAGTGTCATACAGTGAGTAGCATAAATGACTTCTGAGATAGGCTTCCTATGGATCAAGATCAACTAAAGCGCCTGGTGGCGGAAGCAGCGCGCGATGCCGTATTGGCACTGGCCCCCGGTCAGGTTCTCGGTATTGGCACCGGCTCTACAGCAAACTGGTTTATTGACGTGCTGGCCCCGCATAAAGCGCATTTTTCAGGGGTGGTGTCCAGCTCCGTTGCTAGTACCCAGCGACTGCTAAAGCATGGTTTTTATGTGATTGATGCTAATCAGGTCGAAGCCTTGCCTGCGTATGTCGACGGTGCCGACGAAATAAATCCTAGCGGTCACATGATTAAAGGCGGCGGCGGGGCGCTCACGCGCGAGAAGATTGTGGCATCCCTGGCAAAACAGTTCATTTGCATTTGTGATGATTCAAAGCAAGTAGCTACCTTGGGCCGTTTTCCATTGCCACTGGAGGTGATTCCATTAGCAGAAGCGTCGGTATCGAGAGCGATGCAGGCATTGGGTGGAAGTCCACGCTTGCGATTGATGGCTGGTACTTCCGATCCCTTTGTGACCGATAATGGCGGCTGGATTATCGATGTGGCTGGCCTTGCCATAAGCGATCCAGTTGCCTTGGAATCCGAGATTAACCAAATTCCAGGCGTAATAACCGTCGGCTTATTTGCGCGCCAAAAAGCGGATGTCCTATTCGTTGGCGGCGCGAGTGGCGTCAAGAGCGTCGATTTTTCCTGAGCATTTAGATAGTCAACTGCCAGTCAATAAAAAAGGACCGCTGAGCGGTCCTTTTTGTAATCGCAGTGCCTAACTTAGGCAGCCTAGGCGCTGGGCGGTACGTAGCCCGTAGCAGCATCAGCTCCGCCTTCGTAGAAGTATTTTTCCACTTGCTTTAAGAGGTACTGGCGCGCACGAGGATCGGCCATATTGAGGCGGTTCTCATTGATCAACATGGTTTGGTGCTTTAACCAGCCAGCCCATGCTTCTTTTGAGACTTCTTGCCAGAGTTTTTTGCCCAGATCGCCTGGAAGGGGTGCAAAGTCCATTCCCTCGGCTTCTTTATTGAGCTTGATACATTGAACCATCCGTGCCATTGCGTAAACCTTTCTAAATGCAATCAGTGAATACTAAAAAGTCGAACTTGCATTATGTCAAGTTTTTGGTCAAGACCATCGACTTGCGATCCCAGTTATAAATTTGTTTGCGCTCTTCCGGTAAATCATCCACGGTAGATCGCATGAAGCCGCGCTTCAAAAACCAATGTTCGGTACGCGTCGTCAGAACAAACAGTTTTTTAATGCCTTCTTTTTTTGCCCTAGCTTCAATGCGCTTGAGCAAACGCTCGCCATCGCCTGAGCCTTGTACGTCTGGATCCACTACTAAGCAGGCAAGCTCACCAATTCCGTTGGGGAAAGGGAATAGAGCGGCGCAACCGAATAGCACCCGGTCGTGCTCAATTACTGAGAAGCGGTCAATGTCGCGCTCAATCACATCTTGACCGCGGGCAGCAAGTATTCCTTCTTCTTCAAGGGGCATGGTTAATTGCAAAATACCGCCGACGTCATCTTGATTTGCTTCGCGTAGATTTTCAATGCCGGAGGAGGCGAGCATCATGCCAACGCCATCGTGGGTAAAGAGCTCTTCAAGTAAAGCACCATCGCGATTGCAGGGTAAGAAGTGCACACGGCTGACACCGGCTTTAATCGCTTTTCCGGACAAAGTCAGCAAGGCTTTCATGCCTGCAGGAATTTCGGGGTGGCTGGTAATGTATTCCTGCATTTGCGCCAAGGACAGCTCGGTGATTAAGTCGCCGGCTTCATCATGGAGACCCGAGTAGGGCGTCAAAAACACAATCTTGTCTGCCTTGAGTGCAGCGGCCGTGGAAACGGCAACATCCTCAAACGACAAATTGAATGCTTGCCCCGTTGGCGAAAAGCCCAATGGCGAGAGTAAGACGATCTTATTGCTATCGAGCGAGAGCTTAATCGAGACCGAGTCAACCTTGCGGACGAGACCAGTGTGAACAAAGTCCACCCCATCGACTACGCCAAATGGCATGGCCGTAATGAAGTTGCCCGAGATCACCGAAATGCGCGAGCCCGCCATTGGGGTATTCGGGAGGCCGCGACTAAAGGCTGCCTCAATATCGAGGCGTAGTTCACCAGCGGCCTCTTTGACGCACTCCAGTGCGGCGGCATCGGTAATGCGGTAGCCGTTCATGTGGCCCTGGCCAAACTGGCTCTTGATCTGGCGTAGGGTTAGCTGCTCTTCAATCTGTGGACGAATACCATGGACTAAGACGATCCGCATGCCCATGGCATGCAACATAGCAATGTCTTCAATGATCCGCTCTAAGCCAATTTCCTGAACCAGCTCGCCTGCAAAGGCGATCACAAAGGTCTTTTCGCGAAAGCTATGAATATAGGGGGCGACGTCCCTGAGCCAACCCACAAAAGGGAAGTTGCCCGGGGTTTCGCTCTCGGGGGGCGATTTTGTAGGGGGGTTCGGTATGCTAGCTGCCATAGTGAGAAAATTATAGGGTGATGCCGCCGATAAACCAACCAAAATCCGACGCTGTGCCTGCTTCCAACACAATTAGTGGTAGCTCTGGGCGGATCGCGATCCGCTTTCCGGAGGAATTGCCAGTCTCCGGTCAGCGCGAAGTCATTATGGAGGCGCTGCGCTCCAACCAGGTGGTGATCGTGTGCGGCGAGACCGGTTCGGGCAAAACCACTCAGTTACCAAAGATTTGTTTAGAGCTCGGCCGCGGAACCATGAATGGCGGCCGCTTGATTGGTCATACCCAGCCCCGACGCATTGCCGCTACCGCAACCGCCAAGCGCATCGCCCATGAGCTTGGAACACCGATGGGTCAGGATGTGGGCTACCAAATCCGTTTTGCAGATAAGACGACCACAAGCGCCTCGATCAAACTCATGACCGATGGCATCTTGCTGGCGCAAACTCAGCGGGATCCGCTACTCAAGGCATATGACACCTTGATCATCGACGAGGCCCACGAGCGCAGCCTCAACATCGATTTTTTATTGGGCTACCTGCGTCAACTATTGCCCAAGCGTCCTGATCTGAAGATCATCATTACCTCAGCCACGATTGATGCGCAGCGTTTTTCACAGCACTTTACGATCGGCTCTAAAGCGGTTCCGGTGATTGAGGTGAGTGGACGGCTATTTCCGGTAGAGCAGCGCTATCAGCCGCTTGAGCTCGATGCAAAAAAAGAAGCGATGGATTTGCCCGATGCAGTGGCGCAGGCAGTGACGCAAGTCTGGGGTGTGGGTGCCTCTGGCTCGGGTGATGTGTTGGTTTTCTTGCCGGGCGAGCGGGAGATTCGGGATTGTGCTGAAACCCTCAGAAAAGATTCCATTTTGCAAAGCCGTTTTCATCCCGATGTGCTGACGCTCTTTGCGCGTCAGTCGGTTGCGGAACAAGAGCGGGTGTTTCAGCCAGGCAATGGTCGCCGCATTATTTTGACCACCAACGTTGCCGAAACCTCATTGACTGTTCCTAATATTCGCTATGTGATTGATAGCGGCTTAGCACGCGTGAAGCGCTACTCGTATCGCAATAAGGTCGAGCAGTTGCAAATTGAGCCGATTTCGCAAGCGGCCGCCAATCAAAGGGCGGGCCGCTGCGGCCGGGTTTCGGATGGCATCTGTATCCGGCTTTATAGCCAAGCGGATTTTGAGGCACGACCCCGCTTTACTGATCCTGAGATTCTGCGCAGCTCACTGGCTGCCGTCCTCTTGCGCATGAGCGCACTGCGACTCTCGAAGATTCAAGACTTTCCATTCATTGATCGGCCGCTGGGCCGGGCAGTTGCCGATGGTATTCAATTGCTAGACGAGCTTGGCGCGATTGAAACCGAAGGGGAGAACAATACCTTTACCTTAACCAATATCGGTAAGGTATTGGCCGATTTACCACTGGATCCACGCATTGGTCGAATCTTGCTTGCGGCGCGAGAGCATCATGCCCTGCGCGAAGTAACGATTATTGCTGCTGCTTTGGCTACGCAAGATCCGCGCGAGCGCCCCATGGAGCAAGCGGGCGAAGCCGATCAAGCCCATCTTCTCTTTAAAGACGAGAAGTCTGAGTTTCTGAGTTTTGTAAAACTCTGGGACTGGTATCACGATGCCTTAACCCACAAGCAAAGCAATCGCCAGCTCGAAAATCGCTGCCGCAGTCAGTTTTTATCGCCACGGCGACTACGTGAGTGGCGCGATGTGCATGGGCAGTTGCATACCATGCTCGGCGAAAAAGGCTGGAAAGAAAATGGCCTGCCTGCCACCTACGAGCAAATTCACTTGGCTTTGTTAACGGGCCTACTGGGTCATGTAGCAAAGAAAGAAGAGGAAGAGCGCGGCCCGCATGCTGGTTCCTACTTAGGCGCGCGCGGTATTCGTCCCCACATTTGGCCGGGCTCGACTTTAGGCAAAAAGGCGGGCGCCTGGATTTTAGCGGGGGAGCTACAAGAGACCAGTCGTTTGTATGCACGAACGATTGCGAAGATTGAACCCCAATGGGTTGAGAAGGTTGCCGCGCACCGCTTGGTTAAATCCTTGAGTGATCCCTTCTGGGATAACCGCCAGGGCGAGATCATGGCGTTTGAGCGGGGCACTCTGTATGGATTGCCGATTTACCATGGTCGCAAAGTACGCTTTGCCCCTCATGATGCACTAGAAGCCCGTCAGTTATTTATCCAGCAGGCCTTGGTTGGTGCCGAGCTATTTGGCCGTATGGAAACCCTCGCCCAAGAAAAAGAGTTAGAGGCGCTTTGTAAAAAAACTTACCCCAGTTGCTTTGGGTTCTTTTGGCACAACCGCAAATTAATTCGGGAAATTGAGGCCTTAGAGCACCGTTCCCGCCGCCCCGATGTATTGGTGGACGAACAGTTGCTTTTTGCTTTCTATGAGAGTCGCTTACCCAGTGATGTATTCAGTCGATCTGGCATGCAGGCTTGGCTACAAAAGTCGGCGGATGCGGAAGCAAGCCTGCGTTTAGATAAAGCGGATTTAATGCGCCATGAAGCTGCTGGCATTACCGTTGATCGTTATCCCAAGATCCTTAACATGGGCGGCAGCAACCTCAGCCTTACATATCATTTTGAGCCGGGTAGCGTGAAAGATGGCGTGACTTTGGTGATCCCATTGACGGTACTCAATCAAATTGATGGTCGCCGCTGCGAGTGGCTCGTCCCCGGTATGTGTGAGGAAAAAACCCTGCTCTTACTTAAGTCTTTGCCTCAAAAATTACGACGTCATTGCGTGCCTTTGCCCGATTACGCCAAAGGCTTTATGCAGCGCATAACGGACGCCAAGCAATTTGGTGTGGGCGACTACATGGATGCCTTAATTACCGATTTGCGCAAGGAGAAGGGCCTAGAATTTAAACGGACAGACTTTCGTCCCGAGGCGTTGCCGGCCCACTGTGCCATGAACTTTCGCTTGGTGGATGAGCATGGACGTCAACTGGAGCTAGAGCGTAATTTATCGCGCTTACGCGCCGAGTATGGCCAAGAGGCCCGCAGCGCCTTTCAGGCAGTCGCACAAGAAACAGTGGCGTCCGAGGTGATGCAGGCGGATAGCAAAAAGACCAATGCGCCCTCGAGCAGTGCTCCTACAACGGCAGTCATTGGTGGTTATCGCCAATGGGATTTTGGTCCCCTGCCCGAGACGCTGGAGATTCAAAAGGGAAGCAAAACCTTATTTGGTTATCCCGCTTTAGTAGATCGGGGTGATGCAGTAGACCTTGAGGTATTTGATGATTTGGTTGAGGCGCGAAAAGTCCACTGGCAGGGTTTACGTCGCTTGTTCGCCATTAGTCAAAAAGACACGCTCAAAGCCTTGCAAAAGCAGATGCCAGGCATCCGGGAGATTGGTTTACTCTTCATCAACATTGGCCAAGTGGATCAACTGATTGAGCAGATACTGCAGCTGGCATTGGAGCGTGCGTTTATGCAAGATCCGCTACCGAGTAATGCCGAGGAGTTCGCAGAGCGGGTCAGTAGCGGTAAACCCCGCCTGACCTTGATTGCCCATGAAATCGCGCGCCATACCTTGGCCGCACTCGAGGCCCATGCGGAAACACAGAAAAAAATGGCTCAGGCAAAGGCGATTTCGCAAACTGCCCATGCGGATATGCTTGAACAAATTCAGGGTCTGATTTTCCCGAAAATGTTGGTGGAAATTCCCTATGCGCAACTGGTGCATTTACCAAGGTATCTCAAGGCTATTACACTGCGCATTGAAAAAATGCGCGCTAACCCAGCAAGGGATGCGCAGTGCCAGCGCGACTGGGAGTCGCTGGCTAGGCCATGGCAAAAGCGCCTGCAAGGCAATAAGGGCTCATCCTACGCAATGCAGGACGATCCAGGGTTACGGGATTTTCGATGGCAGCTCGAAGAACTCCGTGTGGCCTTATTTGCGCAGGAGCTCAAAACCCCAACCCCGATGTCGTTAAAGCGCCTCGAAAAGGTCTTTGCAAGCCTGCGTTAAGCCACAAACTGCTTACAATAGGGCTATAGATTAACTTTTATAGCAAACAGGCCAACGACGTGCATACACCCCCATTTTTTCAACGTGCTTTGAGGTCAGCAGTTGCTTTCACGGCCGCTTCCCTCTTATTTGGAGCAGTGCAGGCTTCCAAGCTAGCCGAGCCCACTTTGGCGGTTGTGTTGAATTCGGGGGATGCTAGTGTGAGTCTCGTCGACATGAAAACACGCACGGTTACCAAAACGATCCCCATCGGCAAAGAGCCGCATCACGTTATGTTGACGCCAGACGAAAAAACCTTGCTGGTCGCCAACGCCATGGGCAATGACATTGCCTTGATGAATCCATTGACGGGCGAGGTCACTGGACGCATTCCTAAAATCATCGATCCGTATCACATAGGCTACTCTCCGGATAACCGCTGGTTTATAACTGCGGCGAATCGCTTAGACCGCGTTGATATTTATGCGGCGAATGGGGCGGATTTAAAGTTAGCCAAAACCATTGCTGTTGGCAAAACGCCGAGCCACATTGCATTTACTGCGGATAGCAAGCTCGCATTTGTGACGATGCAGGATTCAAACGACCTTGCTGTGATTGATTTAGTGGATCAGAAGCTATTGTGGAAGATACCAACCGGGCCAGCACCGGCTGGACTCTGGATGACGCCAGGAGATCAATACCTTTTGGTAGGCATTACTGGCGGTGACTATGTGCAAGTGATCGACTGGCGTAATCGCCGTGAAGTGAAAAAGATCTTTACTGGTAAGGGCGCACATAACTTTCGCCCCCAAGGCGATCGCAAGCATGTTTTTGTGACGAACCGCATTGCTTCTAGCATTTCCTTGATCAATATGCAGACCCTGGAAAAGGTGGGTGATATTACTGGCCTACCGGCAGGGCCAGATGATATGGAGTTAACGCCCGATGGCAAGCAATTGTGGGTCACCTTTCGGTTTGCACGTAAAGCAGGCGTGATTGATGTACCAACCATGAAATTAGTGAGCGTGATTCCGGTAGGTAAATCACCGCACGGCATTTTCTTCCACCCACGCGCACCTTGGGAGTAGGGTAGCGGATGCGCTTTTCCATCACTCCCCTTCTATGTTTATCGCTCGCAATCACTGCTCTGCTGGGTACGAGCTTTGCTCAGGCAAAAACCTGTCAAAAGCCAATCTACCTTACCTTTGATACTGGCAATATGGCGGTAGCGGAAACCGTAGCTGCGATTTTGAATCGACAGCAAGTCAAAGCCACCTTCTTTTTAGCCAATGAAAAAACCTTTCGTGGCGACTATTCTTTAGACGATAGTTGGAAACCCTTTTGGCAAGAGCGTGTCAAAGAAGGACATCGGTTTGGTAGCCACACCTATGATCACGTTTACTTTGTGAAAGACGTGCCATCAAATGCAGCTGGCGATGCACGCGTTCAAATGAAGCCAGAGTTCGGTGCCAACGCCAATCAAGTCAAATCCATGAATGGCGCTGAAGTCTGTGCGGAGATTAATCGGGTGAACACCCGTTTTCAGGAGCTCAGCAATCGACCCTTGGATCCGATTTGGCGGGCTGCTGGCGGCAAGACATCACCACGCTTGCTTGCTATGGCCGAGCAGTGTGGATATCGCCACATTGGCTGGGCACCCGCCGGATTCTTAGGTGATGAATTAAGTTCGGAGAAGTTCCCAAATAAAGTTCTTTTGGAAAAGGCCCTTCAATCGGTGAAGCCGGGTGATATTACGATGGCGCATTTGGGTATTTGGTCGCGCAAAGACGCCTGGGCCCCAACGGTTTTAGAGCCCCTGATTGAGGGCTGGAAACGCAAAGGCTATTGCTTTGATGTACTTCCGTTAAGTCCGGTGAAGGCTAAACCAGCATGAGCTCAGTTGATTCTGGTTTAACCATCACGCGCTGGTATGGTGAATTGCAGGAGAGCCTCTATCGGCATGTCGTCGAGCCGCTGTTGTTTCAGCTCAATTGGATTGGATTGGCTGAAGACGCCTACGATGGCGTTGAGTGGTTCATGCTGGGTGTGCTGCAGATTGCCATCATTGTGCTGGTGTTGCGAACCTGGGAGCGAGTCAATCCAGCCGAGGATCAAGGTGCGCACGTCAAAGCCAAGTGGCCCGATGTGGCATATACGCTTTTTCACCGATTGGGTTTTTTTCAGGTCTTTATTTTCTTTGCATTCTCTGGACTTTTTTTCCAGATGCAGTCGGTTTTGCACGACTGGCGCTTTGAGCGACTCAATGTGGAGGATTGGTGGCCGGGCATCACCACCATTCCGCTGGTGAGCTTTTGCATTTACCTTGTGATGCTGGACTTGGTCGAATACCTCTATCACAGGGCCTCCCATCGGTTTCAGTGGTGGTGGCAATTGCATACCTTGCACCATAGCCAAGTCGCCATGAATGCCTGGTCAGATGACCGCAATCATGTTGTGGACGATATCATGCATGCGCTTGTCTTTGCTTTCTTTGCCTTACTCTTTGGCGTGCCCCCAAGTCAGTTTGTCTTTTTGGTGGTCGTTAGTCAGCTGATTGAAAGTTGGCAGCACGCGAATCTTAAAATTCATTTGGGTCTTGGGCGTTATTTTTTGATTTCACCGATGTTTCATCGCATGCACCACGCCGTTGGTTATGGTCATGAGGCTAAAGGCAAGCCAGGTGTACTAGGCGGCTGTAACTTTGGCGTTTTATTTCCATGGTGGGACATGTTATTTAAAACCGCAGTCTTCCCGAATGCGGTTTATCCCACAGGTGTGCGTGGCGTGACTGTACCTCATTCAATTTGGACACAGCAGTGGCAGGGATTGCGCCATGCCTGCCTTCATTTATTCCACCTCAAGCGAAAGTAAGCCGATGCAAGGAGTTCAAAACGTATTTCGTTCCCTTGGTTTGGCGATGGTGGGCACAATGCATCCGCGCATGCTCTGGCTCAGTTTTCGTCCTTTTTTGATTGTGTCAATTCTCTGGGGAATTGTGATTTGGTTAATCTGGTCGCCCGCGCTCGATATGCTGCGGGTATTTTTAACGACTTCTATTTTTACGAGTTGGATTCAAACGGTATTGACCTGGGTCGGGCTAGATGAGGCCCGCGCCTGGGTTGCACCTTTGTTTTTGGTGATGCTCTTAATCCCATTAATTGCCACCAGCTTGCTGGTATACATCGCTTTTTCAACCGTTCCAGCAATTGTCTCTAGTGTGATGCGGCAAGGCACATATCAGGGTATCGAAGCGCTAGGCAAGAGCGGCATGATCGGCAGTTTTTTCTACACCATTTGGTCTGCCTTCATTTGCTTGGCTTTAATCATGCTGACCTTGCCAGTCTGGTGGGTTCCGCCATTAGTGGCAATATTGCCACCCTTGATATGGGGGTGGTTAACGATGCGCTTGATGTCGTATGACGTTTTGCTAAAGCATGCCACCTCTGCCGAGCGTGATATCTTGCTCGAGCGCTATCGCTGGGAGTTATTGGGCATGGGCGTTGCAGCTGGCATGTTGGGCGCTGTGCCCACCTTCTTTTGGGCTACGTCTGCGCTCGCATTAGTTTTATTCCCCTTTGTGAGTTTTGTGGCGCTCTGGGTGTATTCGATTATTTTTGTGTTTGCCGCACTCTGGTTTTCTCATTTCTTACTGGGCGCCCTTAAAGAATTGCGCGCCACTGAAGAGTCCAAAGCGCCAAAGGTGGAGCACGCTGTGATTGACATGGAGGCTTCGTAAATGACTGTCATGGATAAACAGATACGACGCTTCGGTTTAATTGTGATTGGCGATGAGATTCTATCGGGTCGTCGCGCTGATAAACACCTTAGCAAAATGATTGAGTTACTCCACGAGCGCGGCCTGAGTTTATCGTGGGCTCGGTATGTGAGTGATGATCCAGAGCAAATTGTGCAATGCCTGAAAGAAACCTTTGCCAGCGGCGATGTTGTCTTTAGTACTGGTGGCATTGGCGCTACACCCGATGACCATACACGCGCAAGCGCTGCTAAAGCACTGGGCTTAGAGATCGAGTTGCATCCGCAAGCTAAGACCTTGATTGCTAATCGCATCGTTGCAATGGCAGAGGGCGATGCCGCCAAGGCTGACTTGTCTCTTCCGGAGAATCAGCACCGCTTTAAGATGGGCGAGTTTCCGGTGGGCTGCGACATTATTCCTAACCCCTATAACCAGATTCCGGGATTTCGGATTCAGGAGCACCATTTTTTCCCTGGTTTTCCGGTGATGGCTGCGCCCATGATGGCATGGTGTCTTGATCACCATTATTCCCACCTATTTCATCAGGAAAACTGGCTGGAAAAAAGTTTTATCGTTCCCGAGGGGATTGAATCCCGATTAACGCCTCTGATGGAGGAGATTGAGCGTCGCTTTGAGGGCGTCAAAGTCTTTAGCTTGCCATCCGTAGGAGATCCAGTTCGGGGAGGAGTTTATGCTCGGCGCCATATTGAATTGGGCGTAAAAGGCCGCGCTGATACAGTGCAACTGGCCTGGGAGGCCCTTCGCCAAGGGACTAAATCCCTTGATTACCAAATTCACGACCCAATTAAGCACTAAATTGGTGCAAAAAGGGGTGTTACACCCCTTTTTAGGCACTTTACTAGTGCAATAATAGCTATTCAAGCGGTTCGCTTTCGATACATTGCATACATCGAATGGATGTTGTGTGCACCATCAGGGCATGCCAACGATTACAGAATTTGTTTCATTTATTGAGGAGATTTGCATGACAAAAACCGTCGCAGACGTAATGAAGTTGGTCAAAGAAAAAGAGTGCACCTTTGTTGATTTTCGCTTTGTAGATACCAAAGGCAAGGAGCAGCACACGACTGTGCCTATTTCGCATTTCGATGAAGATAAATTTGAAAGCGGCCATGCATTTGACGGCTCCTCGATCGCCGGCTGGAAGGGTATTGAGGCATCGGATATGTTGTTGATGCCAGATCCAACTGCTGCCTATATCGATCCATTCTATGAGGAGCCAACCCTAGTGATTACGTGCGACGTGATCGAGCCATCCGATGGTAAAGGCTACGATCGTGACCCACGTTCGATCGCGAAGCGTGCAGAAGCATATTTAAAAGGTACTGGATTAGGTGATACTGCTTACTTTGGTCCAGAGCCTGAGTTCTTTATTTTTGACGGCGTCCGCTGGGGCGACAATATGAAGGGCTGCTTCGTCAAGGTTGACTCGGAAGAGGCTCCTTGGTCATCGTCTGCTGAGATCGAGGGCGGGAACACCGGCCACCGTCCAGGTAAAAAGGGTGGTTACTTTCCAGTAGCTCCGGTTGATACCTTCCAGGACATGCGCTCTGAAATGTGTTTGATCTTGGAGTCCATGGGTATTCCAGTCGAAGTGCATCACCATGAAGTTGCCGGCCAAGGCCAAAATGAATTGGGTACCAAGTTCAGCACACTCACTCAGCGCGCTGACTGGACCATTTGGCAGAAGTATGTGGTGCAAAACGTAGCCCATGCCTATGGCAAGACCGCTACCTTTATGCCTAAGCCAATCGTTGGTGACAATGGTTCTGGTATGCACGTACACCAGTCCGTATGGAAGAACGGTGAGAACTTGTTTGCTGGCAACGGTTATGCCGGTCTTTCTGAATTTGCTCTTTACTACATCGGCGGCATTATTAAGCATGCCCGCGCACTGAATGCCATTACCAATCCAGGTACCAACTCGTACAAGCGTTTGGTTCCGGGCTTTGAGGCTCCAGTGAAGCTTGCTTACTCTGCGCGTAACCGTTCGGCTTCGATTCGCATTCCACACGTATCAAATCCAAAAGGTCGCCGCATTGAAACTCGCTTCCCAGATCCATTGGCCAATCCATACCTGTGTTTTTCGGCACTGTTAATGGCTGGCTTGGACGGCGTACAGAACAAGATTCATCCAGGCGAAGCTGCTGATAAGAATTTGTATGACTTGCCACCAGAAGAAGATGCAAAGATCCCAACCGTATGCCATAGCCTCGATCAGGCTTTGGAGTGCTTGGATAAAGATCGCGAATTCTTAACTCGCGGTGGTGTATTTACCAATTCGATGTTAGATGCGTACATTGATCTGAAGATGGAAGAGGTTACTCGTTTCCGCATGACGACCCACCCCATCGAATTTGACATGTACTATTCACTTTAATTGCAGGAGTAGTCCTTGAGCGCAGGTGTATTGCGCAATTCGTTCAAAGGGGCAGCTTCGGCTGCCCCTTTTGTTCCGAACTTGCTTGATCAGTTACCCAATGCCGTCATTATTTTTGATGGCAAGACCAAGCATTTGTTTTACGCTAACCCTGCTGCTGAGTCTGCGCTCGACCTATCCCGAAAGTCCATCGTAGGTCATTTGCTCGGCGAACTGTTTGCTGATAACCCAGCCCTTAATGGAATGATTGAAGAGGTTGCAAGCAGCATGACAGCAGCGCAGCGTCAAGAAATGATCCTGCATGTATTTCCTAATACCATCCATTATCAGGCTGTTCCAGCCCATGTGGTGATTGCCTTGTTAGAGGAGCCAGACCTCATCTTGATGGAATGGTTCCCGCTTGACCAGCAGTTACGCAGTGAGCGCGATGAGCGTGTGACGCAACAAGTGGAGGCTAATAAGCAGTTAATGCGCAACTTAGCGCATGAGATCAAAAACCCCTTGGGCGGTATTCGTGGCGCAGCTCAGCTGTTGGAGTTCGAGCTTCCAGAGAAAGGCCTGCGGGAATACACTCAAGTCATCATTAAAGAATCCGATCGCCTGCAGACTCTAGTCGATCGTTTATTAGCGCCGCACCGCCGTGCCCATACAACCGAGCTCATTAATGTGCATGAGGCCTTAGAGCGTGTGCGCAGTTTGGTACTCGCTGAGTTTCCTAATGGATTGCGTATTATTCGCAACTATGACACGAGCTTGCCCGATATTTTGGGTGACAAAGAGCAACTGATTCAGGCGGTTCTTAATATTGCCCATAATGCTGCCCAAGCCTTATCCGAAGAAATTCGCCGTGGTATCGCGGTCATTGAGTTTCGTACCCGCGTAGCCCGTTCGGTAACGATTGCAAAACAGCGCTACAAGCTTGCCTTGGATTTGCACGTGATTGATAACGGCCCGGGCATTCCGGATGAAATCCGCGATCGTATCTTTTTTCCGTTGGTGAGTGGCCGTGAAGGTGGGAGTGGTTTAGGACTTACCTTGGCGCAAACATTTGTACAGCAGCATCAGGGATTTATTGCCTGTGAAAGTCAGCCTGGTAAGACGGATTTTCATATTCAGATACCGTATCGCAAGCAGGAGTTATCAGCATGAGCAAATCAGTGTGGATTGTGGACGACGATCAATCGATCCGTTGGGTTCTGGAAAAAGCATTGACCCGGGAAGGCTTATCGCACCGTAGCTTTACTAATCCTAACGATGTGCTCAATGCACTCGAGAACGAATCACCACAGATTTTGATTTCCGATATTCGTATGCCGAGGGGTAATGGCCTCGATCTACTGCAACACGTCAAAGCCACTCATCCTAATTTACCCGTGATTGTGATGACTGCCTATTCTGATTTGGACTCGGCAGTATCGTCATTTCAGGGCGGTGCGTTTGAGTATCTGACAAAGCCATTTGATCTCGAAAAGGCGATTGAACTAATTCGCAGGGCAATTGGGGAGAGTGAGCGATCTCAGCCTGTGTCAAAAGAGCCGCGCTATTGGCAGCAAGAAACACCCGAGATTATTGGACAAGCGCCTGCGATGCAGGAGGTGTTTCGATCGATTGGCCGGTTGGCGCAATCCCATGCAACGGTTCTGATTACGGGTGAGTCCGGTACTGGAAAGGAACTCGTTGCTAGAGCGCTGCATAAACACAGCCCTCGGGCCAAGAGTCCCTTTGTTGCCTTTAATATCACGGCGATTCCCAAAGATCTACTTGAGGCTGAGTTATTTGGCCATGAGCGTGGCGCATTCCCGGGAGCGCAAACCATGCGTCGGGGGCGTTTTGAGCAAGCCGATGGCGGCACCCTGTTCCTCGATGAGATCGGTGATATGCCATTTGATTTGCAAACCCGCTTACTGCGCGCCTTAACCGATGGTCATTTTTATCGCGTCGGCGGGCATGACCCAATTCGAGCCAATGTGCGCATTATTGCCGCAACCTATCAAAATTTAGAAGCACGTGTAGCGACCGGGCTATTCCGGGAAGATTTATTACATCGATTAAACGTGATTCGATTGCGCTTGCCAGCATTGCGCGAACGCACAGAGGACATTCCCGTATTGGCTCGGCATTTTATGCAGCACTGCGCCAAGGCACTAGGTGTAGAACCAAAGCGTTTGTCCGATGAAGCCATTAAAATCATTTCGGAAAAACCATTTCCCGGTAATGTGCGCCAATTGGAAAACCTATGCCATTGGCTGACCGTCATGTCGCCCACTGCTGAAATTGGTGTCAGTGATTTACCAGCGGATTTGGATGCGCATAGCGGCATGACTGAATCAATACAAACCGAGGAGCAGGGCGGCACTGTCACCACAACGCAACGCAATGCTCCCGGCGATTGGGAAAGTGGGCTTGGGCGGCTCGCCGTTAAAATGCTGCAAGAAGGTCATAAGGATGTATTTGATGCTTTGACCTCGCGCTTTGAAAAGGCGGTATTGCAAGCGGCATTGGAGGTTACTCGCGGGCGGCGCGTTGAAGCAGCGCAGCGTTTAGGAATCGGCCGTAATACCATTACTCGTAAATTACATGAATTGGGTATCGATGACTGATGTAACGCGGATTGCTGCTTGGAATGTGAATTCGATTAAGGTCAGGCTACCCCAGGTATTGCGCTGGTTAGAGTCTCAAGAAAAGGCCCATACGCCAATCGATGCACTTTGCTTGCAAGAACTCAAGTTAACAGACGATAAGTATCCGCATGCGGAGCTTGAAGCAGCTGGCTACATTAGTCTTGCTGCAGGGCAAAAGACCTATAACGGCGTAGCCATTCTATTACGCCGCGCTGCCTTAGCATCGATCGCTGCGGATAGTGAGACTGCTTTTTTAAAGGCGGTACGGAATATTCCAGGTTTTGAGGATGAGCAGCAGCGGACTCTGGCTGCGACGGTGTGCTTTAAGGGTAAGCAACCCATGCGTTTGATCTCTGCTTATTTTCCTAATGGCCAATCACCGGATAGCGACAAGTTTCAATACAAGTTGGCGTGGTTGAAAGCATTGCAAACTTGGCTACAGTCTGAGCTCAGCACTCATCCGCGCTTGGCTTTATTGGGTGATTTTAATATCGCCCCGGAAGATCGCGATGTGCATGAGCCCGCCAAGTGGGTAGGGCAAAATCTGGTGTCACCAGAAGAGCGTGGCGCCTTTCAAGATCTCATTCAACTTGGATTTACGGACTCATTCAGGATGTTTGAGCAGGCGCCAAAAGCATTTAGCTGGTGGGACTATCGGATGATGGGTTTCCGGCGCAATGCAGGACTGCGCATTGATCACGTGCTCTTAAGTGAAGCGCTCAAGGAGTGCTGCGTTGCTAGCCGGATCGATAAAGAGCCACGCACCTGGGAGCAACCCTCAGATCACGCTCCCGTGATTGCCGATTTACGTCTCTAGCATCGCAGTAAACCTATAAGCCCAATCTAGCTGCTTGCTGCTTCCTCAAGTAAGCCACCATGGCGCAGCAGCGCATCAATTGAAGGGTCGCGTCCGCGGAAGGCTTTAAACGACTCTGCGGCAGAGCGACTACCGCCGACCTCGAGGATTTCAGTGCGGTATCGGAGGCCCATAGCCTTATCGATCACGCTACCACTCAATTTACCCGCCTCTTCAAATGCGGCGTATACATCGGCAGAGAGCACTTCAGCCCATTTATAGCTGTAATAACCTGCTGCGTAGCCACCCGCAAAAATATGGCTGAAAGTATTGGGCCAACGCGATAAGGGGGATTGAGGAATGGCATTAAATTGATCGCCAATCGCTTTGGCGATGCATAAAACAGCCTGACCCTCGGCATGTGTCGAATCAAATGACGAATGCAAGCGCCAATCGGTTAAGGAGAAGACCACTTGCCGCAAAGTCGCTAGACCATTTTGGAAATTCTTGGCGGCCAGCATTTTCTCAAAGAGCTCGCGAGGCAGAGGCTTGCCGGTGTCGACATGGGCTGTCATTTTTTCGAGGACTTCCCATTCCCAGCAGAAATTCTCCATAAACTGGCTTGGCAGTTCTACGGCATCCCATTCCACGCCATTGATCCCAGAAACGCCAAGAGCACCCACTTGGGTTAATAGGTGATGCAGACCATGACCGCTTTCATGGAAAAGGGTGATCACATCGTCGTGGGTAATGGTGGGTTGCTTTAGCTTCCCATCAACCTTCACCGGCGCTGCAAAATTACAGACCAGGTAGGCAACTGGCACCTGTACCTCGCCATTGGGCAATAAGCGTCTTCCGCGGGCATCATCCATCCATGCACCGCCGCGTTTGCCTGGACGTGCGTATGGATCGAGGTAAAAATAGGCTACCACTTCGCCATCGGGGTTGCTGACCGAGAAAGATTGCACTGTGTCGTGCCAAATGGGCAAGTCAGCAGGCTTGATGTGAACGGAGAACAGTGTCTGAATTAAGCCAAAGAGGCCATCGAGTACTTTGGGCAGTGGAAAGTACTGCTTGAGTTCGTTTTCTGAAAAGGCATAGCGTGCCTGTTTGAGTTTCTCCGACAGAAACGCAATATCCCATGGCTCAATAGGATCGTCTTTGGAGACGCCTAAGTTAAATTCAGTGCGAGCAAACTCCTGCAGGGTCTCCCAATCCGATTGGGCAAATGGTTTTGCGCGTCGCGCAATATCGACTAGAAAGCGGTCTACCTCATCAACAGTACGCGCCATTTTGGGGGCAATACTTAGTTCGGCGTAATTGCTATAGCCGAGCATCAATGCCTCTTCATTGCGCAAACGCAATTGATCGAGCATGTTTTGGGTGTTGTCCCACTCCGCTTTACCTTCGCCGTATTGTGGCCCCAGTTCCGATGCGCGGGTAACGTAGGCTTCATACATGCGCTGCCGTAAGGCACGATTTTCTGAATATTGCTGTACCGGGTAATACGACGGGAAGTGCAGGGTAAAGGCCCAGCCGGATTTACCTTGCTCTTTGGCTGTATCGGCGGCGGCTGCAATCGCATCTTCAGGCAAGCCAATTAATTCAGCGGGATCCGTGATGACATGAGAAAAGCCATTGGTCGCATCCAGCACATGATCCGAAAAAGCCTTGCCCAGTTCAGCCTGCAAATCCTGGATTTGCGCAAAGCGGGGTTTTTGGTCCTCGGGTAATTCAGCGCCGCCTAGGCGAAAGTCGCGTAATGAATTTTCAATCACTTTTTGTTGATCGACCGAGAGCATGGCAAAGTTCGGACTTTGGCGCAGGACTTTAAAGCGCTCATACAAAGCCAGATTTTGACCCAGGCTCGACATAAAGGCCGTTACTTTTGGCAGCATGGCGCCATAGGCGGCGCGTAATTCGGGGGTATCGGCTACGCTGTTTAAGTGGGAGACTGCACCCCACGCACGGCTCAGGCGCTCTGTCGCATCCTCCAAAGGTTCTACCAAGTCATTCCAAGTGGGTGGTGTCGTTTGGCTCGTGGCGATGGCGACAGCAGTTTCAGCCTCAGCAAGAAGGGCATCTATGGCTGGAGCAATATGGCTCGGCTGGATTTGCGAGTAGGCTGCGATTCCTCTGCCAAAGTGAAGCAGGGGATTATCGGAAAGCGATGGCGTTGGATTGGGATGTGTATTCATCCCTCTAGCTTAGCTCAATATTTAATCTTGCTATGCCCCTTCAAAATCGCAATACAACTTTAATGATGCCGACCGCAGCGGACAGTCGATGTTGCTACATTCTCATACCCAAAGATCGTATTAACCGAAGAAAGTTCACTAGATAGCTCTTTTGCGATCTTTAAAGTGAGCTATTAGCCCCAAAAAGTAGGGTTTTTAGCCGCTAAGCAGTTATTGTCGTGCCGTATCAGGGTTCTAATATGAAAAAAACACTATTTAAAGATTATGGTGACGATGGCTTCTAAGCAACTAACGAAAAGTTACCTATGAAATTGATATGTGTAATATAGCAAAAATTGTTAAAAATATATAAATGGTAAAACTAAGAATAGCGCTCGCCCTATCTTTTCTACTAGCTTTATCCGCCTGTGGTGGCGGTGGTGGTGACAGCTCAAGCGGAACAACTCCAACACCCGATTCAGTTACGCCGCCTACATTAGATTTAAGAGCTGCGTGGAATAATCTTCTCACAACTACATCAACAAATAATTTCACAATATCAGGCGGATCAAATGGCTTTACGCTGGACGGTCAAGGAACTGTATTGTTAACTAATGAATCGCCGGCAACCGTCTTAGTTTTTAATCCCCAAAATCCATTTTTAGGACCGACAGTAATGCTAACAAATTTAATAAAATTTACGACTACTAAAAGCGGTACTCTGATTCAGAGCGGAACATCAACAGCTTTATTAGCAGCGAGCGCATTATATGGAACATCAACTGCCATATCAGAAACGAGCGAACTATATACAGATACAAATGGAGTTTATAAAGTAATAAATGATTTGAATAATAATGAGCAAACTTTAATAACATCATTTACTCAATTGCCAACAGCCGTAACGGCAGGCTCAGGCGGAACTTTCTATAATGGAACTATATATTCAAGACTTGGATATACGTGCGGAACGGCTTCATCATCGTTTACTGTAGCTTCAGAATCCAATACATCACTATTGGTAACTTTTACAAATTCTGTAAATACAACGCAACAAGCAGTAGGACAATGCTCCACAAAAACAGTGACCTCAGAAGTTGTTTATAGATTAAATGTTGAAGATATAGTGATTGTACGCATAACACAATCAGGCTCTGACTCCCAATACTATCCCATGATTAATTCTTTTTTTAAA
>CAZWPR010000009.1:0-56038 GCA_964636135.1 uncultured Polynucleobacter sp. | reverse complement strand
ATTTGAACCCATGAACCGCCCTTCCATCGACCGAATTCCTCAAAATTGGCCCCTACGTGAGCTCAGTAGCTCCGTTTCTACCAGTCAAATGGAGTGGCATGTGCAAATGGCTGGTGCCGGAATCGATGAAAACGGGGCAAAAAAGCCAGTTGCCTTATTGCTCCACGGCACAGGATCCTCTGCCCACTCCTGGGCAGAATTGCTACCAGTATTGGCGCAATCGCATTGGGTTATAGCTCCTGACCTGCCGGGCCATGGTTTTACGATCAACCACCAATCAGAGCAGCTTTCCTTAACCGTCATCACGCACAAGCTAGCCGAGTTATTACGTGCATTGGGGGCGGAACAGATCGATAACATCATCGGCCACTCTGCTGGCGCCACTCTTGGCTTGCAATACAGTCTTCTCTATCCCGCGCCCAAACGCATCCTTGGTCTCAATCCATCCCTGGTCAGCCTACCGAGCTTCTACCATTCATTTTTGGCGCCGCTGATTAATCCAATTGCGACATCGTCTTTTGTTTCCTCCATGATCGCGGATTTTTTACCATATACGTCCATGATCGATAAGTTACTGGACTCCACTAATTCCAGACTGAATGGCATTCAGCGTGAACGATACAAGCTGCTATTCAAACAAAAGAATCACATCAATGGCTCGCTTAATTTTATGGCGGCAACCGACATACCCAACTTACTTGCCCATGCGCATGAAATCACTTCAGAGCTCACTTTTTTAGTGGCCAATCAAGACAGCTGGGTCCGAAAAGAAGAATTGCTTGCTGTCATCCATCGCTACTTTCCACGGTCTACCGTGATACAAAAAGACGGTGGTCATTTGTTTCATGAAGCAAACCCCGAGGCGGCGATGGCCATGATTCAAGCTGTGCTTGACTCGGCGCAATAAGGCCGCAATTGATCAACCGACGAAGGAGAAAGAAACACGATGAACTCGATCACGCTCTATGCGATTGCCGGAATCATTATCTTGGCTGGCTTAGGCCTTTTCTTGAATGCCTACATCAAAGGCAATCAAACCTTAAAGAAGCTATCTGCTAAGAAAAAGAAAGCGAGCTGGTAAGTCAGAAGCCAGAAAAATGATATTGATTTACTGCCGCGCTAAATGTGCGGCGCGCTGTGAAATGGCCTTGCCTGAATTAATGTAGGGCAGCGGCAAATACTGTGCATTCATTTCGTTGGCAAGTGCCTCTGCTAATGCTTGTGGCGAACTCGCAGTATCAATAAATAAAATCGCATGCCCTGCCGCACGTAATTGACGAGCGGTTTGCAACGCCTCTTGGTGCGCACGCTCACGTCCACCAACTCCTTCTAATGTGACATTCGCAACGCCATCGGTCATCACCACAATCAGAGGTGTCATCCCTTTGCGGCGGATGGATAAAGCCATCGCATTAACCGCAGCAAATCCGGTTGCCAATGGTGTTCCACCACCGCCAGGTAAAGCAGCTAAATTGCGCTTGGCACGTACCAAAGATCGCGTTGGTGGCAATACAACGTCTGCAGTACGGCCGCGCAAGGCAATCATTGCAACCTCATCACGCCGAATATAGCAATCCGCCAGTAATTGCTCCACCGCACCTTTCGCCTCAGCCAAACGCTGAGTGGCGGAAGAGCCCGACGCATCCACCAAAAAGATGGTTACTACACCTTGGCGCTGCTGGTAGCGCTTAATGTGCAAATCATCGGCACGAATCTGAATGCGGCTGCGTTGATTGTTCACAGAGGATGGTTTTGCCTTGGATTCTGCTTGACGCATCATTTGCCATGGAACGGCAGCGCGAATGGTTTTCAGTAAATCCAAGCGCCTGCCACCCTTGGGCAATCCACGCCATGACTCTGCTGGCCGCCCTGAATTCGCATTCTTTTGCAATTGGCCAAATTGGCCTTTAGATCCTTGCTTGCTGTTCGCGCGCCCTAGTCCAGCAGTCAACTGTGCCAATGCGTTCGGCGGAATTCCAGCCCGAATCGCCTCGATGAGCAATTCTTCTAAATCATCTGCGCTGGGCTGCTCGATGTTTTCTTTGGGCTGATTTGCATCCGCATCACTATCCTTACCTTGATTAGGATCATCCTGCTCTTGCGGATCTTGCTCTGATTTGCTTTGATCTTCATTGGGCTGCTCTGTATCTTCAGCTGAATCGGACTCAACTTCAGGCTCATCTAGCCCTTGCTCTTCTCGGCTACTGGGCATGCGGGTAGCACGGTGACTTAATACCAAACGCGCTGCATCAACTACCTCATCCTCCGTAACGGCGTTTAGGTTTCGCAATGCAGCTAAAGATTTTGCTGCTCGAACTGCAAACAGACCGGCCCGTATAGAGTCCACTCCAAATGCAGCCGCTGATTGCAGTAAGGATTCAATAAAACGGGGATCGCATTCGATCTCGGGTAACCTCTGTCTTGCCTCCGCGATGACCGCGGGGGTAATCTCCAGCGAATCCTGGCAGTCATTCTGGCTCAGCTGATCAAGGCGCACTTCAAATGCCATATGCTCGGCCAACCGCGGATGAATCGACTCATCCAGTCCAATACCCTCATCCAAGGCAATCATGCCAAAGAGGCATGGGGCAAATTCACCACTCTGCTGGGGGTGCCGTACCTCGCCCCGATCAAGCACTTGCATGATGTGCGCAATCGTATGGGCCGATACGCGTTCGGCCATGGGAAGCACAATAAAACCACCATGGCTTTTTGCTAACAATCCCGAGCTGTAGATCGGCTTACCGTAGCTCAGGGTTGCCTCTAGATCGAGGCCGCCAAGCAATTGATCATCTTGTATTTGAAGGGGGATTTTTTGAAAGTGAATACCAGGAGCAATCTGCGTTTGCATAAATGCAAACCATGCATCCCGAATGGGGCCAAACTGACTCTTAACGCAAATACCGCCTAAACCATGGGGATCAATTGCCAATAATGCCGCAGCTGTCTGTGCATCAAACCAAGCAGATTGACCGCGTTGTGTGGTCATAGGACTTTAGAAAAAATCAGCCAATACGCGCTCGACCCGCGTTGTAGAACTACTGTCATCCAATGGGTTGCGGCGCAAGCGGTGGCGTAGTGCCAATGGCGCCAATCGTTTTAGGTGTTCAGCCGTTGCTTTGCGTGCACCATCAAAAGCAGCCAGTGCGCGCATCCCGCGCATTAAGGTTAGCTCTCCGCGCAGGCCATCGGTCCCCAGCTGAGCACATAGTTTGGTAGCAAGCGTTAGCACATCGTCACCAATGGTCACTTTAGCTAAGCGCTTACGCGAGCTGAGTATCTTCTCCTTAAACTCGTTTTCGCTGTCTTCGTATTGCGCTAGAAAGGCAACGGGGTCACGCTCAAATGCATCGCGGCGCTTAATGATGTCGATGCGCTGCGCTAGGTCTTGTGGGGTTCTAACCTCAACCGACAGACCAAATCGATCCAGCATTTGCGGCCGCAACTCGCCCTCTTCTGGGTTGCCGCTACCGATCAAGACAAAACGCGCCGGGTGACGAATGCTTAAGCCCTCTCGCTCCACGACGTTTTCGCCGGAGGCGGCTACATCAATTAGTAAATCGACTAAGTGATCTTCGAGTAAATTCACTTCGTCAATATACAAATAACCGCGATTGGCCTTGGCCAATAAACCGGGCTCAAACACTTTAATTCCCTGGGAAAGTGCTTTCTCTATATCAAGCGCTCCCACTACTCGATCTTCTGTTGCGCCCAATGGCAAATCCACAACGGGAACGGGTACTAATTCGGTCTTTAGCTTTTCGCCGGCAGCCTTACGCGCCTCACAGGCAAAACACAAAGTTGGGGCACTGGGATCACAGTGATAAGGACATCCCGCAACCACTTTCATGGGCGGCAAGAGCGCTGCCAATGAACGAATCGTAGTCGACTTACCGGTACCGCGATCACCAAAGATTAATACACCACCAATACTAGGCTCAATGGTAGAGAGGGCAATTGCCAACTTCATCTCATCTTGGGCAACGATTGCAGTAAAAGGGAAATTAAAAGCCATTTCGATTCAATTTAAGTCATAGACACTGAAAGCATACTACGAATAAGGCGCAGCCTCTCTTTGGCCCAAACCAAGCTCCTTGGCTACTGGATTGGAATCAAAATCTCATTACGCCGCATCCACGGAATGCTCCAGGGCGGGTTATAACGGGCGAGGCGAGGATTGCCTAATGGCAGTTCATTCCTTGATTTAATCCATGCCGTGAGTTCAGTTGTTTTTT
Source organism: uncultured Polynucleobacter sp. (assembly GCA_964636135.1). Classification (GTDB taxonomy): domain Bacteria; phylum Pseudomonadota; class Gammaproteobacteria; order Burkholderiales; family Burkholderiaceae; genus Polynucleobacter. The sequence continues at coordinate 51,803 of CAZWPR010000009.1, read as the reverse complement.
CTTGCACCTTCTCGTCACTCACAAATCCAGTGAACCGAATCACCGCCAGTTTTTGAGGTCCCATAGCAAGCAATTTCACCTGGGGATTATTTGGCTTGGGCAAAGTCTCTAAGGTGTATTGCTTAGGCATGACAAACTGGATGAGCCAGGTTTTTTGATCGCCCTTGCCTTCAGCAATCACTGGGATAGTCATAGCAATCTTTTCTGGGGCTGGTTCAGCCATATTCACTCCGCCGTCCCGTACCGCAATGTTATTACCAAAAATGTAATTGGCAATCAGACGAAAGCCGGCACTTGAAGCCTCACTAAGATCGCCTGGCACCTCAACCTGCGCCACAATCAACGGCGCATATTGCCGAATTTCAAATGGTTCAGCTTGCAGGGTGACACGGTAACTCGGCTCTTCTGTTGCCATGGCAATAGGTGTTCCAATTAGAAAAAGGGAGAGCGCAAGACTAATCTGAAGCCAAACCTGCATTACACGAACTGAATTCCAGCAGCCGCTAAAGCAGGGATTACTTAAAGTCATAGAGTCGCTCTGGGTTGCTTACCAGTATCTGCTTTAACAGTGCAGGCTCTTGAATCCAATTCCCAAGTAAATCACACAGATCAGCATCATTGGGCATCAAGCCCTTCACCATCACATGGGGCCAGTCCGTGCCCCAAACAATCTGCTGTGGATTTGCTTTTATAAGCGCCTCTGCAAATGGATTGACATCCGAATACGGCGGCGCAGCTTGCTCCGAAATGCGATAGGTACCGGTAAATTTAACCCAGGCACGTCCCTCTCGCATCATTGCACACAGATTCTGAAAGCCCGTATTCGCAATACCAAGGCTTGTCTTCACGTAACCAAAATGACCAACCACAATCTCAACCGGAAAATCATGAAAGTCAGTTTGTAACTGCGGAAATGCATCCACATGCATTAAAAATTCTAGGTGCCAGCCAAAGGGAGTAATCCTCTGCGCAAGCGAACGGAGCATGGCCATTGGCAATTGCCCCGTTGCATCGGCTAAATCAACGATGTTGCAGCGTAGTCCGCGAACACCCGCCTCATGCAGCGCCTCAATTTCAGCATCGGTAATGGTGTTATCAACCACTGCAACGCCACGCAATTTTTTGGGGAAAGCCTTTAGTGCGGCGAGCATGGCACGGTTATCCGTGCCGTAAATACTGGGCTGCACTAAGACGGCGCGCTCAACCCCCAAATGCGTTAACAGATTGAAGTAATCCGGGAGGAGTGCATCGGGCGGGGTATAAATACGCCCGCTGAAATACGGAAAGCTACTTTCAGGTCCGCAAATATGGGCATGGCAATCGGTAGACCCGGCCGGCAAAAGCAGATCGGGCCTGCGCAAGACCCGATCTGGAGCCTGACATAGTGGTGCCTTATTGAGGTTCAATGCCGGCGTCTTTTGCAATCTTGGTGTACTTAGCGATTTCATTCTTAACAAACTGGGCTGTTTGCTCTAAATTCATCGATTTGGATGTAATACCTGCTTTTGCGTAGGCAATCCTAATATCCACGTCTTGCAAGGCGCGATTAATGTCTTCATTGATCTTCACCTTGATCTTCTCTGGCGTGGCAGATGGCGCCCAAACACCAAACCAAAGTCCGATATCAAAGTTCGGATATCCCTGCTCTGCAATGGTCGGAATCTCCGGTGCAACAGATGCTCGCGTCATGCTGGTTATACCCAATGCACGTGCTTTACCGCCACGGACTTGCGCCATGGCTGTTTCAAATGGAGCCATGTAAAACGCCGTTCTACCGGCAATAGTTTCTGTAATTGCTTCAGGTGAGCCCTTATAAGGAACGTGGAGCATCTTGATTCCCATGGTCTGATTAAAGTACTCAGCAGCTAAGTGCGTAGAGCTGCCAATACCGGCAGAAGCGTAAGGCAGATCCCCTGGTTTTGCTTTTGCAGCAGCTACTAGGTCTTTGATCGATTTGTATGGGCTATCAGCACCAACAATTAATAGATAGGGTGTTGTGCCGAGAATATTGAGATCCGTCAGGCTCTTTAAGTCATAGGGTAATTTTTTATAAATCGCTGGATTGGCTGCATACGAGGCAGACTGAACCAACAGGGTATAGCCATCCGGCGCTGCATTAACTACTACGCCAGTACCAACTAGGCCACCAGCGCCTGGGCGGTTTTCAATAATGACCGGCTGCTTCCACAATTCAGACAAACTTTTTGCCACCAATCGACCGGCAATATCCGCGCCCGATCCAGGCGTTAATGGAACAACCATCTTGACGGTCTTGGATGGGTATTTATCAGCTGCTGGTTGTGCCTGGACATGGATGCCTGCCCCCAATAAGGCTAAGCCAATCAGCCCTACTTGCCATTGTTTTTGTATTCTTTTGAATTGCGTCACAGAAAGTCTCCTTTTATTTTTATTGTGTTACTCCAAAATACTAAGCTAGTTTATCGAACCGAGTCCAAAAATTGCTTCAGGGCTAAATTAAACTCGGCTGGCTTTTCAATATTAGATAAATGGGCTGCATCGTCAATGATATGCATGCTCGAATGCTGAATTACCCGATGCAGGACGGTTGCTTGAGCTACCGTACAGGCGGGGTCTTGTCTACCTAACAAGACCATGGTTGGCGCCGTAATCTTGAGTAGCATTGTTGACTGTGCCATATCCCGTACTGCACTTGCACAAGCAATGTATCCATCCACTGGGGTGCTCAAAATCATTTTGCGGACCCGCTCAATTTTTGCTGGTTCGCTCGCAATGAACCCTTCCAAAAACCAGCGTTTGATGGTGCCATCGACTAAGCCAGCTAAACCCTGCTGCCGTGCAATGGCAAAACGCTCCTCCCAGAGGGAGCGCGGCGGCATCTCACTAGCGGTGTCGCACAAACTGAGCGAGGCAACCCGATCTGGAAAATGAGCGCCGACAAACTGGCAAATCATTCCACCCATGGATAAGCCAACGAGATGGGCTTTCTTAATCTGCAAGGCATCCATCAAACCAACGAGATCATTTGCTAATAACTCGATGCTGTAAGGGCCAGGAGTCACTTCCGATTGCCCGTGCCCACGGGTGTCATAGCGTACAACGCGGTAATGAGAGGTCAGGGCCACAATCGTGTCATCCCACATTTCCAAGCTAGACATCAAGCTGTTGCTCATGACTACAACCGGCGCAGTCTCAGGACCATCAATTTGATAAGCCATCGTGATGCCATTGGCATGAATTGTTTTCTTCATAACTCCCTTACAGTAAATAGATTGAACCTAAAAATGAATTGCAATGCCTCATTTGTTTGCATTTAGCTACCAATTCTACTCAGAAGAGAAGCACTTCACATACACTACTGCCATGATTGCCGGTTTAGTTCAAATACTATTTTTTCAGGGCCTAGGTGAACTGATTTCGAAGTTTGTCCTGACCAACCTGCCAGGCCCCGTTATTGGTCTTGTCTTGCTGTTAGCGTGGCTGATGCTGCGCGGCAAGCTTGATCCATCCCTGGCTTTAGTAGCGGATGGTTTTAGTCAATACTTGGGCTTGCTATTCGTTCCCGCTGCCGTTGGGGTGGTTTTGTTTTTGCCCCAACTCAAAGAACATGCTGGGGCACTCATCAGCGCTTTAGTGGTGAGTGTTGTCCTCACAATTACCACCAGCGCACTCATCCTTAAGCTGCTGCACCGCGAGCCCAAAAATGATGCGTGAGTCTGCTTCGATTGTAGAAATCTGGGTCTACCTTTCTGGCAGCCCCTTAATTGCCCTGTTTATTACACTAGCCGCCTATCAAATTGGCCTGTGGCTCTATCAGCGCAGCGCCCAAAATCCTCTTGCTAACCCAGTGGCCATCGCCGTAGTGTTGGTTTCTATTGCCATCGAGCTACTGCAAATGCCGTATCGGACTTATTTTGAAGGTGCGCAATTTGTCCACTTTTTACTTGGCTCAGCCACCGTCTCCTTGGCCATTCCGATTTACCGTGGTATCCAGCATCTACAAAGCCGCGCACTACCGCTCATTATTTCATTAGTCTGCGGTGGCCTCGTTTCCATATTGAGTGCAGTTGGCATTGCGACTGCATTGGGAGCTGATCAAACGCTGGTTGGCGGTCTGTATTCAAAATCAGTCACAGCGCCGATTGCAATGGGTATCGCTGAGCAAATTGGTATTTCGCCGACGCTCACTGCTGTCTTTGCAGTTGTGACTGGCATTCTGGGTGCAATCTTGGCCCGATTCATATTGGATGCGCTAGGGATGAAGTCGTGGTGGCAGCGCGGCTTTGCGATTGGGGTTGCATCCCACGGCATTGGCGCCTCACGGGCCTTTAGTGTGAGTCCTGAAGCAGGCGCTTATGCCAGCTTAGCGATGGGGATGCACGGTATCTTGGGTGCCATTGCGATACCGTGGATTTTTCACCTCATGAATCGCTAACAATTACATCGTTAATCTAGATGCGCCTTTAAAAATGCGTGAGTACGCTGCCATGCCTCTTTTGTGGCTGCAGCGTTGTATTGCAAGGGCGGTAAATGCCGAGCATCAGCTTCCGGATTGGTGAAGGCATGCTTTGCGTCATAGCGATAAAAGGTATAGGGCGTATTTGCTGCCTTGAGATTAGCCTCTAACTGATCAACGCCAGTAATCGGGAAAAATTCATCATGCAAAGCCCAGTGACCCTGGAGTGGTTTCTGAATTTTGCTGGCATCCACGTATTCGAGCGGAGGATATCCATACCAAACCACACTCGCATCCAGCTCAGGTACGTTGACTGCTGACAATAGCGTTAGCGCACCACCCATACAGAAGCCGGTAACGGCCACTTTGGGGCTGCCAGTTTTCTTAAGATGCTGCACTGCCCCTCGAATATCCTGCGAGGCAACATCACCGAAGTTCAAATCACCCATCAAGTGCTCTGCCTCTTTTGCCTCTAAGGCCAACTTACCGCGATATAAATCGGGGACTAAGGCACGATATCCGGCTGCAGCTAACTGATTAGCTACGGCCTTAATCTGATCATCCAAACCCCACCACTCCTGAATAATGACCACCCCAGGCGTATTTGATCCTTTTTCTGGCTCAGCAAGATAAGCGCTAACGGTTTGGCCATCGGGGCGTGTGTATTGAATCAGTGAGTGCATGTAGGTGTACTCCTTATGTAAGTGGGAATAGAATGAATGCGTACACAATAAATTACCACAATCAGGCACAAAGACTATGCTTGCCACTCCCGATCAAAGCGTATTACTCATCATCGACATGCAATCTAAGCTCATGCCCGCGATTGAGGACCATGCACACGTGTTCAACCAATGCATCCGGCTGGCCAAAATTGCCAAGCAACTCGATATACCCATCATTGGGACGGAACAAAACCCAGCAGGACTCGGGGAAAACCACCCAGAGTTAAAGGCGCTCTGCCAGAAAACGGTGACCAAGTTTCACTTTGATGGCTGCAGCGATGGGCTCATCAGTCATATCCCTACCGATCGTAAGCAATTGGTACTGGTTGGCTGCGAAGCACACGTTTGCCTAATGCAAACTTCGCTTGGGCTGCTTGAACACGGTTTTACAGTCTCGATTGCAGTGGATGCCATCGGCTCACGCCAATCCCTCGATAAGACGATCGCCACTCTCCGGCTAAAAGAATCAGGTGCCACACTCAAGACTGTTGAAATGCTGGCATTTGAGTGGCTCAAGACCTGCAAGCACCCCAGCTTTAAAAGCACCTTAACCTTGATTAAGTAATTGACGCATCCTCACTAAGCAGCAGATACATAAAAAGCCCATCAAATTTGATGCACATCAAATCTAGAAGGTATTTTTTGATTGAGAATAGCGTTATGGCGATGCTACACTGAATTAACGCCAATTTTTACAGTGTCAAAAACACACAATCATCCATAAGGAGAAAACATGAAGATATTGTTACCGGTAGATGGTTCAAAGTCGGCTATTAATGCTTGTAAATACGTTGCTAAGTTATCAGCCGATCTAAAAAGCAAGTGCACCGTCACGCTAATTAATGTGCATGATGATGTTGGCCTTAATCACGTCAAGCAATTTGTTGCCAAGAGCGTAGTCGATGATTACCTGCGTGAAATCAGTGAAAAAGAGCTTAAGCCGACACAAAAGGTTTTGGATGCAGCCGGCATAAAATACACGATGGTGATTAAGCGTGGCAATATCTCCGAAGAAATTATTGCCTTAGCTAACAAAGAAAAAATGGACATGATCGTGATGGGCTCGAAAGGCCGTAGCGGCTTTGTCGATATGATCATGGGTTCGATTGCGCAAAAGATTGTTGCGGGCGCAAAGCAGCCAGTCGTGCTGGTCAAATAACTGACTCACTGCATGCCCCTCTAAAGGGCAGCAAAAAGCCTCGCTAATTGCGAGGCTTTTTTTATTTCTACAATAAGAGAGGCAGGTTTACGTTGTACCGTAGTTCTTCGCGATAAAGAAAACTTTATCCACATCGGTTTTCCACACTACCCCATCGCCAATTTGCCCAGTTTGACAAATCTCGACAATACGATCCATTAGACGATCGGCTACATCGTCGCTACAGACAATTTCAATCCGCACTTTCGCTGAGTAATCGGTCAATTCTTCTTTAATGGACGTTTTATCGCGAGTGCCTGGGGCGCCGCAACCCTCTACGCGCGTCACAGTCATCCCTGGAAAGCCAGGTGTATCCATCAAGGCATTGCGCAGAGCAGGCAGTCGCCCCGGACGAAAGACGGCTTTAATTTCGATCATGCTTCAATCTCTTTTTCTTCAAATGTACGGTACAAGACCGGCAATACCAATAATGTTAACGCGGTTGAAGTAATTAAACCTGAAATTACCACCACTGCCAAGGGGCGAGTTACCTCTGAGCCTGGGCCGCCCGAGAATAGCATCGGCACCAAAGCCAGCATCGCAACCGACGCCGTCATCATCACTGGACGGAAACGATGCTCGCACCCCTCCACTAAAGCATCCTGCATCGAGCGCCCCTCTTCCCTAAGCTGCTTAATGAAGGAGATCAGCACCACGCCATTTAATACGGCGATACCCCACAAATTGATAAATCCAACTGCTGCTGGTACCGATAAATACTCGCCACTAATGAGCAGCCCAAAAATACCGCCAATTGATGCAAAGGGCAGCACCAAAATAATCAGACCGGCCAAGCGGATCGAATTGAACAACATAAACAGGAGGAAGAAAATCGCCGCAATCGTGATGGGAATGATGATCATTAAACGCGCCATCGCCCGTTCCATGTTTTCAAACTGACCGCCCCACTGCAAGGTATATCCCTCTGGCAGCGACACTTTCTTGGCGATCTCTTCTTGAGCCTCCTGCACAAAACCACCGAGATCTCGACCTTCTACGTTCACACCAATCACGAGTCGACGTTTACCGCTCTCCCGCGAAATTTGCGCAGGACCATCAATCAGGCTGATCTCTGCCAAATCACGAAGCAGTACTTGTGCTCCATTGGGTGAATGCAAAATAATCCCGGAAATCGCTTCCACGTTGTCGCGGTAAGGTGCAGGATAGCGCAGCATCAAGGGGAAGCGGCGCTCACCCTCATACACAATCGAGGCTTGCTTGCCGCCAATCGCAGTTTCGATAACTTCATTGACGTCCGAAACATTAATTCCGTAGCGCGCAATTGCATCCCGATCGATCTTAATATTGAGGTAGTTCTGGCCCGATGCCTTCTCAATCCGTAAGTCGGTGCTGCCCTTCATATTACTAAGCACTTGGCTGATTTGATCGCCGAGCTTTTTAAGCTCCGCAAGATCTTGGCCGAAGATTTTGATCGCAACCTGGGAGCGCACACCCGAAACCATCTCATCGACCCGCGCGGCAATGGGCTGGGAAATCGACAGCTCAACACCAGGTAAGGTTTTTAACTTCTCCCGAATTTGGGTGGCAATTTCTTCCTGACTTAAGTCCCGATCGCCCAATGGCTTGAGCGTGACAATGGGATCAGACTCAAAGGGCTGACCTGGATCAGCAGGCGACTCGCCGCGGCCCAAGCGCGATACAACGCGCTCAACTCCGGGCACTGTCATGATGCGCTTCATGGCCTCAAATTCCAGCTTGATCGACTCATCCAAAGAAATATTGGGCGACTTAGCGATTAAAGGCGTGATGGAGCCCTCTTGCATGACTGGAATAAACGATTTGCCGAGCATCGTAAACGCAACAAAACTCGCCAACAGCAAAATAATGGCACGCTTCACCACTAACTTGGGATTATCCAAGCACCAATGGAGCCACTTGGTGTAGGGCGTTCTGAGTACTCTAACAATGCGAGTATCTTCTTCGCCGCCGCCCTTCAAGATATACGAGCACAAGACCGGCGAGAGCGTAAAGGACAGAATCAAGGATATGGTTAAGGCAATCGCAATCGTGATCGCCATGGGCGCAAACATCTTGCCCTCCATTCCTTCTAAAGAGAGCAAGGGCATGAAAACCAAAATGATGATGCCAACACCGAATAGCACGGGCTTGCCCACTTCAGTAGCTGCTTCTAAGATGATCCGGTTTTTAGATTCGCCTGATTTAAGCCGGGCGCCTAATTTGGCAAAGGTATTTTCAACCACTACTACCGAGCCATCGACCATGATGCCCACCGCAATAGCCAGACCACCAAGTGACATCAAGTTCGCTGATATGCCGTAGCGATTCATGACGAGGAAGGTCAGGAGTGGCGTCAGAATTAACGTCGCGACCACGATGATGGACGATCGTACATCCCCCAAGAACAAGAAGAGTAGGACGATCACCAAAATGATGCCCTCAATCAATACTTTCGCTACGTTAAACATCGCTGCATCAATTAGGTCGGTGCGATCATAAAACGGAACGATCTGTAAACCATCGGGCAATAATTTTCCCTCATTGATTTCACGTACCTTGGTCTTGATGCGGCTCACCACCTCGCGTGCATTACCCCCGCGGATCATTTGCATAATCCCTACAACACTTTCGGTGGTGCCATTGAGAATCGCGGCGCCTTGTCTGACCTCACTACCGATGGTGACATCCGCTACGTTACGAACATAGACTGGCGTACCCCTAACCTCTTTTAGGATGATCTTGCCGATGTCTTCGGGCTTGGCGATTAAACCTACGCCGCGGATTAAGTAGCGCTCGGAATAGGTGGGCAACTGCCCACCACCAGAATTAGCATTATTGCGGGCTAAAGCTTCATAAACATCCTGCAAGCTAACTTGGTAGTGGCGCAGGCGCTCTGGATTAACCAAGACTTGATACTCTTTGGCGTAGCCACCCATGGTGTTAATTTCTGCAACGCCAGGTACCGAGCGTAACATTGGCCGCACAACCCAATCTTGGATGGTTCTACGCTCAGCCAACTCATCAGCGCCAATTTCTTTATTGCCATCGGTAGGGTGATTGATGGTGTATTGATAAACTTCACCTAAACCAGTTGATAGGGGGGCTAAAACGGGAACGACGCCGATCGGCATACGCGAAGCAGCCTCGATCAAGCGCTCTAAGACCAATTGCCTAGCAAAATAGACATCGGTTTTTTCGGTAAAGACCAGAGTTACCATGGAGATGCCGTTGCGATTGAGTGAGCGCATCTCGACTAAACCCGGTAAACCCGTCATACTCAGTTCAATCGGAATCGTGACAAAGCGCTCTACTTCTTCGGGTGAGCGGCCTGGAGCCTCACTGGCAATCTGCACCTGTACGTTCGTCACGTCAGGAAAAGCATCTACCGATAGACGCTTGGTTGCAATCAAACCGGTAATGAGCAGCACGACTGAAATAATCAGGATCAAGAGACGCTGCTGTAGCGCAAGGCGGACTACTTTTTCAATCATGGCGTGGGTTTTATTGACCTAAAAAGAGTGGCATGGAAATTATGTGCATTAACCGCCGGAAAGCTGCTTCTTACGCTCGGTATTGAGGTGGTAAGCTCCTTGAACTACGATCTCAGCACCCTCTTGAAGCCCGGACCGCACTGGCCGAAAGCCTTTACCCTCTGGACCAAGCTTCACTTGAACCATGCGGTAACGGTCATCGTCTTCACGTACATAGACGTAGTCATTATTGTCTTCGCGCACAATCGCCTCTAAAGGCACAAGCAGGCGCTCACGGGGCTGACTATCGATCAGCATAGTCGCCAACATCCCAGGCTTCACTTGCCCGCTTTGATTGGGAACGTCCATGCGCACTAGAACGGTTCGGGTTGTTGGATTAACGATGGAATCGACGTGCGATACCACTCCTTCAATTTGCTGATTCCGCAATGCCGGAACAATAATCGAGGATTTTTGACCCTTACGTATTAAGTACGCAGCACTCTCAGGTACCTCAGCAATCGCCCACAAGGCATCAAGGTCTGCAACCGTAAATAAGGCTTCGGCAGGCTGCACCACCTGGCCTTTGGTGATCTTGCGCTCAACGATTTCCCCATCGATGGTAGCTAGAACATTGTTGACGGATTTAATCACGCTGGTCTTGGCCAAGCGATCAATGCTGGCTTGGTCCATGCCTTGTACGCGCAACTGATCATTCGCCGCGCCAAATTGGGCCTTGGCACTGGTCGCCTCGGCTTCGCGGCGCTGTAACTCAGCGAGCGCAATCACGTCCTCTTTATACAGAATACGTGCGCGATTGGCTGCCTGCTCAGCAAGCTGGCTAGCACTTCTAGCCTGCAAGAACGCCAGTTGGGATTGCGTTAATTCGGTTGAGGTAATTTTGGCTAATAAATCACCTTGCTTCACCATTTGTCCTGGAAAACCTAAGATTTCTGAAACCCGGCCGGTGACGTTGGCACCAATGCGCGCCAAAAACGATTCATTAAAATCAATTCGCCCGGAGACCCGCACCTCCTCAGTAAATTGCCCAAGCTCTGCCTTGCCGTCTTTAATCATGCTGCGCAAATCATCGTTCACATAAACGATATTGGGATCTTGAACTGACTTAACAGCCGGCTTAGGATCAAAGACGTCAAAATAATTGAGTGTCGAGAAGACAATAATCAGCCATGGCAAGACAAACAAGCCCTTTTTAAACCAACGCGGCGCTTGTAAATAAGTATTGGTTAATGCTGGTACGCGCGCTGCCATCCAATCAAATGCTTGGGTATACAGCTGCTTTTGCGTCGCCATGGTGTTGTCATATGCTTCTTTAGCATATTGCAGGAGACGATTTTTCAAGACGATCAACTGATCTCTAATTTGCTTGAGAAGAATCAGTAACTGGGGATTCATTTTTTATCACCTTCGAGTTTGGCGACCCACTCTGGGTTCGCACGTAAACGCTGAATCTCCGTCGTGATCGATGCCAGATCAAAACGAGCTCTAATTAAGTCATTGCGGGCTGCACGAAAGGTACGCTGCGCATCGAGGTACTCGAGCATCCCGCGCTCACCAAAACGATAGGAAATTTCTGCAATACGGCGAGCGCTAGCGGCTAACTGGACCACCTCTTGATCTAAGATTTGCACCTGGTAACTAGCAATCAGATAGAGCTTGTAGGCGGACTGCATTTGCTGCTCTAAGCTTTGCGTTTGAGCATTCAATTCATTTTTGGCTTTGGATGCGTTGGCTTCTGCCTCAGCAATTTGACCGCCCCTGAAGTCCCAAATGGGAATGGTCATAACCAACCCATACAGTCGGTCAGTGAAATTAGGGTCATTGTATTGCTGGGCTTTAACCGACAAGTTAGGTAGCCGCGAATTTTTTTCAAAACTAAGTCGTGATTGCGTTGACTCTACTTGTGCTTTTGCTTTTTGTAATTCAGGACTTTGATTGCGTACTTCGTTAAGCAAGGTTTCGAGTGGCGGCAACTCATTTGCTTTTTGGTTATACGCTGCCACCGAAAAATCAGCTGCAAGCTGATGTCCCACCGTTTGACGCAGCAATGCACGCGCTTGTTCGATGCGCAGCTTGCTCGATTCGGCATTCATTTGTGCATTCAAAAACTCTGTCTGAGCCCGGATCAATTCAAAGCGTGCGGTCTCGCCCACGTCATAGCGCAGTTGCATGCGATCCCGAATTTGTTTCGTTAGGTCTAAATCTTCATTCGCTGCGCGAGCCTCAGCCTCTCTGCGGAGCAACTCGTAATACCGCATTTGCACATTTGCAATGGCTTCCACCTCAAAAGCAATACGCGTAGATTGCGCACCGCGAGCATTGGCCTCTGCCGCATCAACACGGGGGAAACGGGTGTAAGGCATATCCAGTGGCTGCGTCACCGACCAAGAGGAAACATTACCCGTAGTTAAGGGCCCAGTAGCTGAGCGCTGCTGTCCTGTGTTGTATTCAAACTGAGGGTTCGGCACTGCTTTAGCAGCGCGCAACTGCCCACTCGCAGCGGCGGCTTGATCGCGCGCGGCCAATATACGGGGATTGGATTCCAATGCCAGCTGAATTAATTGCTCAAGGGTATAGATGGTGCCTGGAGCGGCAGGCATTGACTTTTGACTTGGGGGCGGCAGATCCGGCTTGGACTGCGCTATCGCCAAGGATACACCGCTGGCAAGGACCGCTACCAAGGGCATACAAGCCAGCAATCTACCAATTCGGAAATATCGAATACGCATCATGTACCTGAGAAATATAAAAACCATTAACCATTCATTAAAACCAATGGTCTTGCCTTGGACTATGTCCACCCCGATACCGGCTTGAAACCTCATCAAATAAGATCCAAACGAAATGACGGTAAACGGGACTCATTGCTGAGCTAGCTACTCCCCAGTGCTTCGTTACAAGAATTAAAACATAAACTTAAGTAATTTGCGGCTTTGCACAAAAAACGGTAATACCCATAAAAAATCTGGGATTACCTGCACACTGATTGCGCTTCAGCGAATGGCAAACCACTGGGCATTTGCCACTCGCTTCGACCATACAGAAAAAATTACTGGGTCAATGCAGACTCAATAATGGCGTTAAAGGTTTTGCTAGGGCGCATCACCGCCTCACACTTCGCTGGCTCGGCAAAATAATATCCACCGATATCGACTGGCTTGCCTTGAACGCTATTGAGCTCATCGACGATGGTTTTTTCTTGCGCCTCAAGAGCCTTTGCGATTGGCGCAAAGTGAGCCTGCAGGGCCTTATCTTCAGTTTGCTGGGCTAATGCCTGCGCCCAATACATCGATAAGTAAAACTGACTGCCACGATTATCGAGCTCGCCCGTTTTGGTGGATGGTGACTTGCGATTCTCGAGCAGAGCGCCAGTTGCCTCATCTAACGTGCGCGCCAAAATTTTAGCTTTTTGATTCCCAGTTTTGTCGCCGATGTCTTCCAGAGATACGGCTAGTGCCAAGAACTCACCTAAGGAATCCCAGCGTAAATGATTTTCCTCAACCAATTGTTTAACGTGCTTCGGCGCCGAGCCACCCGCCCCAGTCTCAAAGAGTCCACCACCTGCCATCAAGGGCACAATCGATAACATCTTAGCGCTGGTACCTAGCTCCAAAATAGGGAACAAGTCAGTGAGGTAGTCACGCAAAATATTACCGGTGACTGAAATCGTATCCTTGCCGCGAATCACACGCTCTAAGGTGTAACGCATCGCCCTCGTTTGCGACATGATCTGAATATCCAAACCATTGAGGTCGTAATCCTTTAAGTAGGTCTTTACTTTTTTAATTAATTCGGCCTCATGGGGACGATACTCGTCTAGCCAGAATACAGCCGGGGTATTCGATAGGCGAGCACGATTCACTGCCAATTTGACCCAATCCCGAATCGGCGCATCCTTCACTTGGCACATGCGCCAAATATCGCCCTCTTCTACCTGCTGCTCAATCAAAATAGTGCCATCATCGGCAACGATGCGAGCAGTACCCGCTTCTGCGATTTCGAAGGTCTTGTCGTGGGAGCCGTATTCTTCGGCTTGTTGAGCCATTAAGCCGACGTTCGGTACTGTACCCATTGTTTTGGGATCAAAGTTGCCATGGGTTTTACAGAAATTAATGATTTCTTGGTAAATGCGCGCAAAGGTACTTTCAGGAATAACCGCTTTGGTGTCTTGAGGGCGACCATCTGCCCCCCACATTTTGCCGCCAATACGAATCATGGCTGGCATGGATGCATCGACAATCACATCGCTAGGTGAGTGCAAGTTCGAGATACCCTTAGCCGAATCCACCATTGCCAAGGCAGGGCGATGCTCATGGCATGCATGCAAATCTCTGATTACCTCTTGGCGCTTGGAGTCCGGTAAGGATGCAATCTTGTCATACACGCTGCTCAGACCATTATTGGCATTTACACCAAGCTCTGCGAAGAGTTTTTCGTGCTTTGCAAATGCATCTTTGTAAAAGATTTTGACTGCATGGCCAAAAACAATCGGATGCGACACCTTCATCATCGTTGCCTTGACATGCAAGGAAAACATCAGCCCAGTCTTATAGGCATCTTCCATTTGTTCTTCATAAAAAGCGCAGAGGGCTTTTTTACTCATGAACATGCTGTCAATCACTTCGCCCTCTTGCAGGCTAATCTTCGGCTTTAAAACAATGGTTTTGCCACTCTTGGTGACGAGGTCCATTTTGACATCACAAGCCTTGGCCATCGTCATGGATTTTTCACTGGAATAAAAATCGCCGCCATGCATATGCGACACATGGGTACGGGATGCCTGACTCCAAACACCCATCGAATGGGGGTTCTTGCGCGCATAGCGCTTGACCGCAGCAGGAGCACGGCGGTCTGAATTACCTTCTCGCAATACTGGATTCACGGCACTGCCTAAGCATTTTGCATACCGCGCCCGAATGGCTTTCTCTTCATCATTCTTGGGGTCATCTGGAAAATCAGGAATGGCATAACCTTTGCTCTGCAACTCTTTAATAGCATCTTGGAGCTGTGGCACAGATGCGCTGATGTTGGGCAACTTAATGATGTTGGCGTCGGGCTGCAAAGTCAACTTTCCCAGCTCGGCCAAATTGTTAGGCACACGCTGTGCCTCCGTTAAGTTTTCTGGAAATTCAGCCAAGATTCGAGCTGCTACAGAGATGTCGCTTTTGACAATATCAATTCCTGCCGATTTTGCAAATGCGCTAATGACTGGTAAAAATGCACAGGTTGCAAGCGCGGGTGCTTCGTCTGTGAAGGTATAAATGATCTTTGGATTTCCTGATGCCATGACTATTCCTTAAATTGGATAACGCAATTGAGCATGGTTTTTCACCCGCCCGATGCATGCCTGACGCCACGAATGCTGCGAGCGCACAATAAAATCCGACATGCAAACGCCTCATTTTAAAGCATCACCTTTGCAGAAAAGGCACTGGTTTTATATACTGAGACGGCATATTGCTGAATGAACCGGATTATCCCTACTAATGCACTAAAATAGTGCATTTTGATCATCCATCCCCCAAAATAGACTGCCCAATCCATGAATACCCCTCTCAAACTCGGTTTATTGATTTTGGCTGGAGGCCTGGCTGTGGCATTCTTAATGCCGCATTCGGGTGACAAATCGCCACCCCCGTCCAACCCCTCTTCTACAAAGGCAAATACCGTGAGCGAATTCCAAAAAATTGACACTGTTGTCGGCAGCGGCGCAGAAGCAAAAGCCGGGTCCGATGTATCGGTTCATTACACTGGCTGGCTGCATGACCCAGCTGCGCCCGATTTAAAAGGCAAAAAATTTGATAGCTCGGTCGATCGTGGCCAAGCATTTGAATTTCCCTTGGGTGGCGGTCGTGTGATTAAAGGCTGGGATGAAGGTGTTGCCGGCATGAAAGTCGGTGGCAAGCGCAGATTAATCATTCCTGCAGAGATGGGCTATGGCGCGCGCGGTGCTGGCGGGGTTATTCCACCCAATGCAACGCTAGTGTTCGATGTGGAGCTTCTCGGCATTAACTAAAGCACTAAGCCTACTCAACATGAAAAAGCCTTCCTGGAGCGGAGGGCTTTTTTACTTTTCAGGAGTCGGAAAGCGAGTGCCGCAATGCCTGCAGTATTGATCCGTGACTTCGTGGCCATCGGTACAACAAGCGTCGCAGTCTCTTTTCGCAACAAACAATTGGTTGCGGCGGTGTGCAAACTCGGCGGTCACAATCCCCGTTGGTACAGCCAATGTACCCCAGCCCATCAACATCATCGCCGACGAAATCAGTTTGCCTAAATCAGTGTGCGGAGTGATGTCACCAAACCCGACTGTTGTCATCGTCGTGATTGCCCAATACACCGCAATCGGAATGCTTGTAAAGCCATTGCTCGGCCCCTCCACCACATACATCACCGAGCCCATCACGGTTACCACCATTAACACTACCGATAAAAACACGAGAATCTTGCGTCTGCTGGCCGATAGGGCTTCAGCCAGATGCTGATACTCCGACATGTATGCGGTTAACTTAAAGATGCGGAACATCCGAATCAAGCGCAGTACACGGACATCAATGAGTGCATGTAACTCAGGAAAGAGAAGTGCTAGATACGTCGGCACCACCGCCAGAAAATCAATCACCCCATAAAAACTCGTTGCGTAACGCCAGCGGTACTTTGCGCAATACAGGCGGGCAATGTATTCAATACTAAAGAGTATGGTGAACATCCACTCGAGCGTGACTAATTCGGTGTGGAACTGCTTTGAAATCGATGCCACGCTATCAAGAACAACCACTAACACGGAGAGCAAGATGGCGTAAATTAAAACGCGATCAAACAGTAAGCCCATCTTCGTATCGGATTCAAAAATGATCACATACATGCGCTCCTTCAATGAATGCGCTGTATGGTGTTTTGGATCGGTGGAATGGGCTGTCATCGCATTAATGATACTAAATCAGTCCAGTCTAGATTTTATGAATCGGTCCAAATGCCCCAATTGCTATTGGGTGGAGAAGGCTGATTCCAGCGCAGAGGATATTGGTATTGCCCTACTCCTAGGCGACTCCATACGTAGGCCACGACAAAAATGGTGAGCACCCCCAGCATCACCACTGCACCTAAGTGTATGAGCCCTGCTTGCGCCTGAATCATAATGAGTGGATTAGCACCGGCTGGCGGGTGAACTGTTTTAGTGATCAACATCAAAACGATCGTAATCACTACAGCAAGCGCCATCACCCATAGGGCGTTTCCGGCAAGCTGGTATGCGGCAATACCAACAGCAGCTGCAATAAAGTGCCCCCCAAATAAGGCACGCGGCTGTGCTGGTGGCAAAGTTGTCAAGCCAAACAGAAACAAAGTAGAGCCACCCAAGGATGCAAGAAGCAGTGGCGTAGTCGATTTACCCGTAACCCACAGTGCAGCCGTAATGGCAATCGCCGACCCCAATGCAACCCATGCCAAGCGTAGAAAAAGAGTTCTCATGCCGTTACGATACAAGTAAATTCAGTGGCGTTGCGATAAAACTAGGGTGAATTGGGCTTGCTTGGGCAGCGGGCCTTTGCAAGGCGCAGTAGAGGCGGCCCAAAAAACCCTGAAATGCCATGGCGGTGCTTGGCAAAAAAACGGTAACTGGGACGCAAAATCGGCATCATCCAACGACGCGTAAATATCCATGCCATCAAAGGCAGGTTGGCGCGGCGATAGGCCTCACCAAACACGGCCACCCCATTAATGGGCGGCTCGCCTTCGATCTGACCATACATACTTGCTAAGGCCTCTTCGCAGGTCACGCCCACTGTTTGCGGATCGTATTGCGCTGAATTAATGTCAACAAAATGAAGCAAGCCTGCTTGATTGCGGCTTTGCAAAAAAAGGATTT
The DNA here is from genome assembly GCA_964636135.1 of uncultured Polynucleobacter sp. GTDB lineage: Bacteria > Pseudomonadota > Gammaproteobacteria > Burkholderiales > Burkholderiaceae > Polynucleobacter. The sequence continues at coordinate 34,108 of CAZWPR010000009.1, read as the reverse complement.
CTGCTTGGCATAAAGGGCAGGCACCGTCGTAAAAAAGGGTAAAGGCTTTCATCGTCCGTGGGACTGCTTGTATTGAGTAGGGCAGTATGCGCGATCGACATCGGGACTGCGTAGTGCGCTGTGTTTAGTTGCGCGGCCAGTTACACGAGCACGCCACAAACGAAAAGAGCCGGCCTTTAAGTTAGCGCGCATGAGGCGAATCACTGCAGGCTCTGCTAGGCCATAGGTGCGCAAAATGGCCTCAAAAGGAGTACGGTCCTCCCATGCCATTTCTATGATGCGCGATATGTCTGCCGAGCTCAGCTCTGCTGGGGTTGGGGAGGAATGATCTGGTAATGGCATACCAAGCAAGTGTAGAGCTTATTCACTAGAATGGTGTGACCTCGTTAGAAACCGGCTTTCCATGAATTTACTTGCTCAGCGCACTGCGTATATTGGTCTAGCGACTCTTGTTGCTAGCGGTCTAGTCGCCTGCGATAAAAATGACTACACCACCTGGAGTTGTATTCCGGGGGCAGATGGAGCGAAAGTAACCATGGTGCTTAGTCGCTCGCTCATGACCTTGGACCCACCGCAGGGATTTGCAGTCAATCCGTCTAGTAAAGTTGAATCTGATTTACGTTTTTGCGGCAGCTTAGGTCACGACAGTTATTTTGATGTGCGTTGCCCGGCCAATATGCAAGCAGCAGTAGTTCGATTTACACCCGGGTCCGGAGCGCTGCGCCTCGGCACTCAAACAATGCAGTGCACTGTCCTTTGATCCCCGTCTTTAAAAGCCATGCCAACTAAAAATCCACTCAGTCCCAAAAAGCTATTGCTGACAAAGTGGACTGCCGTTCACCCCGTTAAGAAACAAAAGCATTTTTTGGTAAGCAAAGTCATTCTGCCGGAATTGCCCCACGAGGCCATCCAACACGTTGAGATTGAAGCCGTCTTTAGTAAAGAGATTCGGCAAATTGATTGGCGTGAATTGACAGACGCGACCATCTGGAAACAAGGCTGGGTTTAAATGATGCCATCGCTACCCGAGGGCTATCGCGCCCTCATCATTGGCTCTTCAGGAACGATTGGGTCGGCCTTCCTGGAACTACTTCAGGCTGACCCCCGTTGTGGGCAAGCCATTGGTATTCATCGCCACTCCAGCCCAGCCATTAACTACGCAGATGAATCATCGATTGGAATAGCCGCAGAGGCCTTGGCATCCAGCGGACCATTTCACCTCATCATCAATGCTATTGGTGTCTTGCATACCGATGCGTGGAGCCCCGAAAAAAAACTGGCTGATTTGTGTTTTGACCAACTGGAAGCCATCTTTAAGATCAATGCATTTGGCCCTGCTGTAACGCTAGCCAAGTTCAGCGCCCTGCTCGCCAAAGACAATGCCATCATGGCCGTGATCTCCGCGAAAGTAGGTAGTATTGAAGACAATCGCTTGGGCGGCTGGTACAGTTATCGTGCATCCAAAGCAGCACTAAATATGCTGCTCAAAACAACGGCGATTGAGTTGCGACGTACGCAGCCCAATACCAAATTAATTGCACTCCATCCTGGTACTGTCAACTCACGACTCTCCAAGCCATTTAAAGGCGAGCAGATTGGTCGCCCTGCGATCGATGCGGCGAGCGACATGCTGGCCGTACTCAATCAATTGCCGCAGTCTGAATCCGGCAGCTTTTACAGTTACTCAGCGGAAAAATTGCCATGGTGATTCGAATACAATTGCAATTCTGCCAACGCGCGATGGCTATGTTAGTCATCATGTTTTGCCTCAGCACTACTGCGCTTGCTAACTTAGCCGGCCCAATGACGGATGGTCAGCACATTCTATTTATGCGCCATGCCGATGCCCCCGGCTTTAGCGATCCTGCAGGTTATCGCCTTGATCAATGCAGTACGCAGCGAAATTTGGGCGAGTTTGGAAAAAAACAGGCTGAGCGTACCGGGCAGTGGTTGAGCCAACAAGGTATCGAAAGCGCCAAAGTCTTTAGTAGTCCCTGGTGCCGCTGTGTTGACACTGCTACCTTGTTAAATAAAGGACCGGTGGTAATCGATAAATCGCTGGGTTCTTTTTTTGAAAATATGGGCCAAGCTAATCAAAAAACAGAAGATCTACGTCAGTTGGTACAAAAAAGTCTTAAACAATTTCCAAAGACGCCCATCATTATGGTCAGTCACCACGTCAACATTGAGGCATTCACAGGAGTGGTGCTTGGCTCGGGTGACATGGTCCTCGTCAAAATTGGACCTAATGGCAAACCGATATCGCATCAGGTATTTCCAGGCATGCGTTAACGCACAGAGTGGGAAAGCGCCGGATTTACTGCTCCATCACCCTGCGCAGTTGTTCCAAAAAGAGTTCTTCACCATGTTGCACGCCTCTATGCCAATCGGCACCAGCGGAGGCATCGGCATCATCCGTAATGTATTTGAATGAGCGCCATGGAATCGCTGCATCGTGTGCGACTGCGGCAATGGCAAAGAGCTCCATATCTACCACATCAATGGCTTGTGCAATCAACCATGGATCAGCCTCCGTTACAAAACTATCACCAGAGCCACACACATATACCCCGCCATCGGATACATAGGTATTCGGGCGCTTCGAAAATGGCACCTCTCCACGCGGAGCCAAAGGCTCTGCAAAAACATCCCGCTGCAAAACCTTGCCTATATCCAGCAAGCCATGCACAGTCGGGTTAATTCGCCCGACGGTACCGAAATTAATGATCTCTCGTGGACTGTAGGCTTGGATTGCCTTAAATGTTGCAATCGCCGCATTCAACTTACCAATCCCGGTATAAACCACTGCCGTTTCTGGTGGCAGTCGCTTTGGATCGAGCTCATTCTCTAAAGCGGTAATAATGACGAAAGGATGACTCATCTCAACATAAACCTTATGTAGTCGTTATCTCAGAAGTAATACGCAGCACAAACCAATAGTGAAACTTAATTCATGAAGAACCAGCCAATGCAGTTACTCGATTATCTGCCAACCGTTCCCGACTTTCCAAAGCCAGGTATTCAGTTTCGGGATATTTCTCCCTTGCTTGGTAATCCAGTTGTATTTGCTCAAGCAATTGAGCGCATGGCTGCCCTAGCGCAGCAGTTTGACTACAGTCATATTGTTGGAGTGGAATCGCGGGGATTTGTATTTGCCTCGGCACTCGCCCTGCATGCCCAAAAAAGCCTGGTGCTGGTCCGCAAGCCTAATAAGCTGCCGCTGGCCAGTCACCGAGAGTCGTATGGCTTGGAATACGGTTCGGATGCACTGGAAATCCAAAGCGTATCCTTGCCTGCTGGCTCACGGGTATTGTTGATTGATGATGTGTTGGCAACTGGGGGAACGCTGATCGCTGCCGCCAAGCTGGTTAAGCAAGTCGGTGCTACTACCCTTGCATCAATCTGTCTATTGGAAATTGAATATTTAGGCGGCAGGGATAAACTAGAAGGCCATGGCATCGCTTCACATGCTGTTTTAAAGACGCCCTAGTAAGGATCAGGCTGCTTATTCTCTTATTACGCGATAGGTTGATTATGAAAATAAGGCAGCAGGACGCCAGCGCCCAATGGGCAACTCAACCCAGCGATACAGGTAGCCAGCTGCAATCCAGCTCAGCACTGATACAAGGACAATCATGCTCACTCCAATCGCTGGGCTTTCCACATGCAATGCAAGCAGTGCAGTGTTGGCCAACAGGATAAATGCAAAGTGAATCAAGAAAGCACAATATGCCCGCGTACTAGCCCACTGCAATGCGCTGGTGAGCCACGATTGCGGATGCGAGTAGGTTCTATTACCGGCATACAGCAATAAAAATGCAATGCCAAGCGCAAGGTAATTGCGTAGCCAAACTGAATGCAGTGCAGAAAGAAGCAAAATGCAAGCAACTGCTACTAGTACCTTTTTTGCGCTGGCCTGATTGACGCTAGCCTTAAATGCATTCAGGCCGCTAGCCCAGTATGCCAAAACACCGAGGCCATACGAGCCAATAAAGTAAATAAAGCTATCTTCAAAACTGGCATGGCGATTAAAGTACAAGAGCGATGCCACAATCAACATGGACATGACACCGATGCGCACCATCTGCCGCTGAAAAACCGCATAGATTACCGCCAGCGCTGTAAAAAGCTGCCAGTCGATCGCCACATACCAAACCCCTGCCGAGATCGAGTCATACCCTAGAAGGCCTTGCAATAAAAAGAGGTGCGCCAAAACTTGGGCGATGGTTTCGGTTTGGCCGATGTACTCGTCTGCAGAGTATTGGCGCGTCAGGGCTGCGCACACTATGGTGATCAATAGAGCGACGAAATACGGCCCCACCAAACGCAAGTAGCGACGCATTGCTAGCTGTATTACCAATGTAGCTCCGAATGCACTTGAGTTGGCATGGCGTATCGCAATCACTTTTTCAGCCGACTGGGCCGCAAGATAGCCCGCTACAACTAAAAATACTTGAACGGCATACCTGCCGTAATCAAACACGATACTGCTGATATTGGGTATCTGGAGCGATGCCGCTAAGGCTACTTGGCCATAACTAACACAGTGGTGCAAAACAATAATTTGTGCCGCCAAAACCTTTAATACATCAATCAACCAATATTGGGATCGCTCAGGATTCATTGGGCGGTTTTGACTTGGGCTTAACCGAGAAGGCAGCCAATAGTGGATTAGCCTTTACTAGTTCTTCGGCCAGCTGTTGCTTGGTTTTGGCTTGGGCTCCCGATCCAGGACCTTTCACTTTCGATGCATTTTTCATCTTGTGCGCAACCGATAGACCCAAGTTTTTATATAAGTCTGTTTTTTTCATTTTGTCTTTTAAATAAAAAAGGGATCACTTGATTGCATTTCGCAGCTCAACGATTTCCTGCTCAAACTCGATTAATGAGATCGAGCCTATGCGGGGATATTCCAGATTGAGAATGACAAACAGGGCGCCCGACATCAAAAAAATGAAGACCAAATTCAGAATCCAATCGCGCTTTTGATCTATACCCATGTTGTAGCCGGCGACCAAGGCACCAATAATTGCCAAACTAAACAAAGAAATCCAAATCACCTGTGGAGGATGAAATCGCATCGATAAGCGTTGATTATCATACGCATCAAGCATATCAAGCACTTTCGGTAGCATCAGCTTAGACACCTCACGATCAAATGCATTCATATTGTTGACCGCCCGAATTGCTTCCAGCCAAATGACGTTACCTAGTTCGGCCTGCTTATCAAAACGGGCATTTAGCTCTTGAATAACAAGGGGCCGTTTATAAAGATCAACACGATGGTCTAGGTAATTCAAAAAAGCCTTACGTAGTACGATTTGATCTTCTGCTTTAAGTAAATCTACCGTGCTATAGGCGGTACTAATCGCACTCATCTCATTTTGAATGAGTTGACGATGACGATCAAAGCGATCAGAGGCTCCTGAAAAAGTAAAGGCCACGAGCAGCGCAAGCAGTCCAAAAATGGAGCCGATAATTGGCTCGATTGAGTCTGGTCGCGTTTGATTTAGCGTGATACGGCAGCGCTTACCAATCCGCCAACCTACCTCTAACATCAGCGCCATCAACAACAGTATGATCCAGGGTAATAAACCGGTCTCAAAGATTTCTTGACGCAACACATCGTTCATATCGTTAATCTTTTTTAAGGCTTGTCATTAGACTCGCTATATTGATTAAATTGGGCGCACCACTAAAAGGATTTTATTCTTTTCAAGCCATCAGCCATCTGTTTACCATGCCGCTCCCGCTCTTTATGTTGAGGGAGCCTTGCTTCAAATAACTTTTTTTGATACTTTTCAGTTTTTAATCACCTTGCTAGGAGTCTTTCATGACATCAAACACAGCCCCTAAAATCAATTTACGTAATTCCGTTACAGAATGTGCCCAGTCCCTGAAAAAGGAAAATGCAGGCAAGTTTTATAACTATGGCATTCGCGATTGTGCGGCATCCATCGCAGCCCTGAAGGCAAAGTAAATTTGCCAACCGTGAGTTTTCAATATATATAATGAAAACAACGGGTTAAGACTATTTTTTTGATTAGTTATTTGTTAGCATTTACTTACTTAAAATTGTGACACATTTATTAAGTTAATCAGAAAGACAAATTTGGTTGTTTTTAACTATCGCTCTAATACAAAAATACGATTATTTAGGGCCTAAAGATCCGCATAATTTGTCTGTGGCGATCCCTTCAATCATTGATTGAATTGCATCCCCTCCATTTTGATTTAACTGAAAACAAGGAGTCCTTAAATGAGCAAAACTGTAAAAGGCACAAAGACTGAAGAGTCCTTAAAGGCCGCATTCGCTGGCGAATCCAAAGCCAATCGCCGTTATTTGTATTTCGCAAACATGGCTGACGTTGCTGGTGCAAACGACGTAGCTGCTGTGTTCCGCTCCACCGCTGAAGGTGAAACAGGTCACGCCCATGGTCACATGGAGTATTTGATTGCTGGTGGTAGCGGCGATCCAGAAACTGGCTTGCCCGCAAAGACTGTTGAAGATGCACTCAAGTCTGCTATCGCTGGCGAGACACATGAGTACACCGACATGTACCCAGGTATGGCTAAGACAGCACGCGACGAAGGCTTTGACGAAATCGCTGACTGGTTTGAGACTTTAGCGAAGGCTGAGCGTAGCCACGCAAACAAGTTCACCAAGACTTTGGAAGCGCACTTAGCAAACGTGTAATTGCATTTGCTGTGATTGAAAAAGGCTGCCTTGGCAGCCTTTTTCTTTTGGATTTTTCTTCCCACCACTTTCTTCAACTTTGTTCTAAAGCTTACGGTAGCTGGGGCCAAGCGAATTTCTATGTATTGGCCGCCCCAAAAGAAATATGGCCATCCGAAGATGGCCATACCGTGATTCAAAAACTGCAGGCTAGAAATTAACCTTTCTTAGCCCATGCAGAGCACCAGCCTGCGCCAGCCACTTTTTTGGCACCAAACAGGCTGCAACCACCAGTAGGGCCAGAGCCTTGATATAGAGCGCAGTTAGAGCAAACTTGACCGGCTGCATACTTAGGAAACTTGGCTTTGTTAACTTTAGTTGCATCAGCTACGTAACCGAGGGCAGCAGCTTGTGGATCGGTTTCAGCGACCATGGCTTGTGCCTGAACGGTATTGCTGAGGGCAATGCTGCAAGCACCAGCAGCGGACATGATCATAAATTGGCGACGACTAGTTTTCATACATTCTCCAAAGGGTGGTACGCGTAACAATTAATAATGCAAATAATTCTGTGTGAATCATAAAACAGATGTACCTAATGCTGAAATACAGCTTTAAGTAACTGATTTATATGACTATTTGATTGAGAACCGTTCTCAATTTGAAAACAGCTCCCCTGCACCCTTTTAGCGGCGCTCCATCAGCGCTAAAAACTCCCGGCGTAAGTTGGCGTCTTTTAAGAAGGCGCCGCGCATGACGCTATTGACCATCTTCGAATCACGATCCTTTACCCCGCGCCACTGCATGCAAAAGTGGTCAGCATCCATCACAATCGCAACCCCAACTGGACGGATTTTCTTCTCGAGCATGTCAGCAAGGTGAACCACTGCCTCTTCCTGGATTTGGGGGCGGCACATGACCCACTCGGTCAGTCGCGAATACTTCGATAAACCAATGAGTGCGGATTCTTTGCTGGGCAAAACGCCAATCCAAACGCGACCCATGATGGGACAGAGGTGATGCGAGCAGGCACTACGGACCGTAATTGGACCAATGATCATGAGCTCGTTGAGATGACTGACGTTTGGAAACTTCGTTAATGCAGGCTGCTCAATGTAACGACCATTAAACACTTCATTGACAAACATTTTGGCGACGCGCTGGCTAGTGTTGCGCGTATTGTGATCACTCTCAGTATCAATCACCAAACTTTCTAAAACGGCTTGCATCTTCACTGCAACCTCATCAACCAAACCCTCTAAATCGCCTGGCTCAATGAACTGGGAAATATTGTCATTAGCATGAAAGCGGGCTTTCTTTGCTTGTATGCGACGACGAATAATGGTCGACAGCGGCACGCCATCCTCGGCCTTGGACTGTATCGCTTTCTTTACGGTCGGCTTTGGTGCCACGACTTTCTTTACTACCTTTGAAGGGGCGCTACTCTTGCTGCTGCTGGTTTTGGTCGTGGGCATAGGATGTTTAGGTGTGTTAATAAATTAATGTACTGAATGGTAATCAAAAATGAACGCCTTCACAGGCGAGGGTTAAATCTGGAAAAAGATGGCGATGATTGCCGCCAGCGCTATGGTCCAAACGGTAGTACGCAATTTAGGCCAGTCCGCGACATAGCAAACAATAAAGGCAATGCGCGCCAATACGTAAATGACTGCTAAGACGTCAATACGGTCTTGTGGTGCTTGCGTAATTGCTGCAATCGCAACAGCAATAAAAAAGAAAGGAATCGATTCAAAGGTATTGGCTTGCGCTGCATTAGCCCGCGCCCGAAAGCCAGTTTGCTTTGCCAACCATTGACGCGGGTTACTGTTGTCAAAATCTTTAAAGCCGAACTTAGCAATGCCTGCCGCTACGATCGGTAGCAAGCCTGCAATCAAAACGCATGCAAATGCAATCGTCATTCCACTTTCTCCGCAGGATTTGGTGGTGTTGTTTTTTTCTTGCCAATCCGCATCTCAGTACCATTCATTAAATTACGAATGTTGCTCCGATGACGCCAGATGAGCAAAGCACAAACTACGCTAAGAGCAATCGCCATCGGCTGAAAGCCGAACAAGAAAACAAAATAAATCGGACCAAAGACAGCGGCAGCTAAGGCAGCGAGTGAGGAGTAGCGCAAAAAGAAAGCCACAATCAACCAGGTTGCCAAGGTTGCTAGACCCAGCGTCAAGTTAATTCCAAACAAAATTCCGCAGGCAGTGGCAACGCCCTTGCCTCCCTTGAATCCATGAAACAACGGATACAAATGGCCCAGGAAAACAGCAATCACCACGCCACAGAAAATCCACGCAGCTGCGCCTTGGGTCACCATCGCCTCACCCAATACCAAACGAGCCAGGATCACTGCGAAAAATCCCTTCAGGGCGTCACCAAGTAATGTCAAAACTGCGGCGCGCTTATTACCCGTGCGCAGTACATTAGTAGCGCCGGGATTACCTGATCCATACGAGTATGGATCAGGTAAGCGCATGCATTTACTTACAACGACCGCAAATGAAATCGAGCCAATAAGGTAAGCGAAGGGGATTAACAGCCAAGTCATAACGCTATCTTAATCATTATTAATAAATTAGCTTAAATCCAAGTGCTACTTGCCAGATAAGTAGCACTAAGGGCAATTAGCCCCTCGGGTGATGGTGCTGATGAATTGATTTAAGCCGTTCTCGCGCTACGTGGGTGTAAATCTGTGTAGTCGATATATCGGCATGGCCCAGCAGAAGCTGTACCACTCTCAGATCGGTGCCATGGTTGAGTAAATGGGTGGCAAAGGCATGCCGCAAGGTATGCGGTGAGAGCGCTACCGGAATTTGCGCAATAGCAGCATAGCGCTTAATCAAGGCCCAAAATGCTTGGCGGGTTAGAGCGCTGCCCGTATATCGGCCAATGAATACCGCATCAGATGCTTTGCCAGCCAATAGGGTTGCCCGCGTTTCTCCAAGGTATTGACGCAACCATTCCCCTGCTTCGCCGCCAAAGGGTACAAGGCGTTCTTTACCGCCCTTACCATTCACGATGCGCACTACACCCTCATTGAGGCTGATAGCTACTGTTTTGAGGTTGACGATTTCAGAAACACGTAGGCCACTGGCATACATTAGTTCGAGCATGGTTCGATCGCGCAAACCCAAGGAGGTTTCGATGTCGGGCGCCTGGATTAAGCGAGTGACCTGATCTTCGCTGAGGGTCTTTGGAAAGCGCTGCGCCTGTTTGGCTGCGCGCAAGGTCATGCACGGATCACGCTTTACCCGCTGGTGACGCAAGGCGTGGCGATAAAACCGTTTAAACACCGTGAGACGTCGATTGGCAGTAGTCGCTTTATCTGCACGACGATATGCAATATACGCTGTTAATTCAGTTTCGGTGGCGCCATATAAATCAAGGCCACACTCGTTTTGCAGCCACTGCGCCAGTAGCAGTAAATCACGTCGATAAGCAGCGAGGCTATTTTTAGCGAGGCCATCTTCTAGCCAGCAGGCATCGCAGAATCGCTCAATGGCTTCAGATGAAGCCGGCAATAGTGCCGGCTCTTCCTTAGCTGATGCTGTTCTCATAGAACATGTCGATGGCTACTAATCCCTAAAGTTATCAAAACCCAATGGTGCTTCGCTAACGTCTTTGCGCAGCAATGCCATCACTGCCTGCAGATCATCTCGCTTGCCACCGGTAACGCGCACTGCGTCGCCCTGAATACTGGCTTGCACCTTCATCTTGCTGTCTTTAATGATACGCACAATTTTTTTCGATAGGTCTGAGCTCACACCTTTTTGAATCTTCATGCTTTGTTTGCGCTTGTCGCCGCCAATCGTTTCCAGCTTATCGTCTTTGAGGTAGCGCACGTCGACATTGCGTTTGGCCATTTTGTTTATCAGAACATCGCGCACTTGACCTAATTTAAAGTCATCGTCCGCAAACAAAATGAGTAGCTCTTCTTTGAGCTCGACCCTGGAATCCGACCCCTTAAAGTCGAAACGGGTGGAGATCTCTTTGTTAGCCTGTTCAATGGCATTCTTTAATTCCACCATATTTGGCTCACAGACTACGTCAAATGTTGGCATTTATTGCTCCTATTTACTCAAAATTACGGAAGACGAATAAGATTGTGGCATGAACTCCGCCCCAAATGCGCCTTCCTCGTCCAAAAAAGCCCCGCCCTCCGTGATTCCAGAGATGCTGCCTGACTTTTCTTTAAGGGCGCGCAATAGCTTTGGATTTGACGTTCTTGCTGAGCAAGCCTATTCCATTACCAATGCTGAGCAAATTAGGTCTGTGATGGAAGGGATTGAGGCGGCAAGCCTGCCATGGCGAGTCTTGGGCGGCGGCAGCAATGTGGTCTTGCCGCCAACGCTATCCGGCGTCACCTTGCTGATGGATATTGCCGGGCAGGCAATCACGCAACAGGATGCAAGCGGCGCTGTGGTTTCAGTAGGGGCTGGCGTGAACTGGCATGACTTTGTGATTTGGACGCTCGATCAAAGCCTTCCTGGCCTAGAAAATCTCGCGCTGATTCCGGGCACGGTCGGCGCAGCACCGATTCAGAACATTGGCGCCTATGGTGTTGAGGTAGGTGAATACATTCAATCGATTGAGGCCTATGATTGCCATTCCAAAACCATAGTCAATATACCGGCAAGCGAATGCGCATTCACGTATCGCAATAGTATTTTTAAAGCCCATCCGAATCGCTACATCATTACACGCGTGCATTTTTACTTGCCTGCTGCGTGGACTCCCCGCTTGCGTTATGCCGATTTAGCCAATGCATTTGCAAATCGTCATGCGCCAACTGCGGAAGAAGTCATGGTTGCGGTTTGCAAAATTCGCAATCGTAAGCTACCCGATCCCAAATTAATCGGTAACGCCGGTAGCTTCTTTCAAAATCCGATTGTGGAAAAAGCGCAGTACTTGGCATTGCTAGAGCGGTTTCCAGAGTTGGTGTCCTACCCCGAAGGAAATGAACAGGACGGAAAGCGCAAATTAGCGGCAGGCTGGATGATTGATCGCTGTGGCCTTAAGGGCTTGCGCACTGGTAATGTAGGGGTATATCAACATCAAGCTTTAGTCCTCGTCAATCACGGCGGCGGCAGTGCCGATTCGGTCTTAGCTCTAGCAAAAACTATTCAAGACAAAGTGCAAGATACCTTTGGAGTTACTCTTTTAATTGAGCCGATCCGCTACTGAGGCTTTACTGTGGCTAGAGTGACTGCCGCACTCCCTTCTGCTAATTGAATGCGGTAATCGTGCTGGGCCAGCAACTGATCTGGCTTACGTACTGCGCCCACGCCCTCTTGCAAAATCACGGCATAACCCCGCTCCAAAGTACGCTGCGGACTGAGGGCCTCTAACTGCGCAGTGAGGTGTTGCTGATGCCGCTGCCAGTATTGTGTCCGTACCATCCACGATTGGCCAAGGCGCTGCCGGAGATTCTGAATCTGCTCACGCATCCGCTCGGGATTTGGCATAGCATGGTTTAAACGCAGCGCAAATTGATCGAGTGTCTGAGCCTCACGCTCGATTCGCCGCTCTACGGCTTGCATCATGCCCTGCTTGAAGCTCGCTAACTCGGCTAGTAATTGATCGCGGCGCGGCGCGGCCATCTCTGCTGCACCCGTCGGTGTTGGTGCGCGCAAGTCGGCAACAAAATCCGCAATCGTGGTGTCGGTTTCATGTCCTACTCCGCACACGATCGGCAAGTTGGATTCTGCAATCGCATACGCCAATTGCTCATGATTGAATGCCCACAAATCTTCGATACTGCCCCCACCCCGCACCAATAGAATCACATCAACTACAGCCTCTCGGTTAGCCTGTTCGAGTGCCGCGATGATGTTGAGGGGTGCTTCAGGACCCTGTACTAAGGTGGGGTAAATCACAATCGGAATATGCGGCGCCCTTCGGCTTAAGGTGCTCAGCACATCTTTTAATGCGGCCGCCTGCGGTGAAGTGACGATACCGATCGCACGGGGGTGAGTAGGAATGGGGCGCTTTCGATCTGCTTCGAATAAGCCCTCTTTAGCGAGCTTGGCTTTGAGCTTTAAAAAGGCCTCAAATAACCCGCCCATACCTGCGCGACGCATCACCTGGATAGTTAACTGCACATCCCCTCGTGGAACATACAAGCCGAGACTCGCGCCGACCTCGACCAAATCACCCGATTGGGGCATAAAGCCCACTTGGGCATTTTTGCCACGGAACATGACACAGCGAATTTGCCCCTCCTCATCTTTTAAGGAGAAGTACCAGTGCCCGCTGTCATAGGCCTTAAAGTTCGATACCTCACCGCTAACCCAGACGGAATCAAACTGGTCCTGCAAGGAGCTTGCAATGGCACGGTTTAGATCGCCAACACTCAGAATGGGGTTCGGTATTTCAGGCATTTTCTAGGCGTCAATTTTGGTAAATAAATAGGGTTTTACTGGATAGGCCTAAGACATATCCACAGTCTTGAATGGCATTATCGGGCTCAACTAAGAAGTAAGTGTTTGCTGACCCATAACGTCGTATAAATCTGACACTTGCAGCATAACACATTGATTCATATACATAAATTATTATAGGTTTGGATCAGTTTACTGTCCTTGTTTGATGTGCTACACGACCAATCAAGGACTTACAGCATATAGGGTCAAAAGTTTTGCACAGAGTTATCCACAGCTCAAGCAAAACCCCGTCAAAGACAAATTTTTTGAAAAATATCAAGCTTCTAGCAATCCCTGTCCATCCAGAAGCCCATTTCATTTCAGCTAAAGTACTAATCTTATGTACACCATCTTACTGTCTGCTGGTTGGCCCATTTGGCCCCTATTAGCCCTCTCCATTGTTGGCCTCGCCATTTTGATGGAGCGGAGTTGGTATCTACGTCAAGGGCATATTGCCCCACAGGCCGACCTGGAGGTTGCTTTTGGCCTAGCTGAGGGATTAGCAAGCGGCAAAGCAACTCCAACTGGCTTCATTCAGGATCTTCGCCAACACTCCGTCATCGGCACGCTCCTCGCCTCGATTCTGTCTGAAAAACAGGCGGGGCATTCGGCTGGGCAGGCAATCGAAGAACTTGCAGTGCTGGCAGATACCACTTGGATTAAGCTAGAACGTTACCTCGGAGCGCTCGCTACGATTGCAACACTTGCTCCGCTACTCGGCTTGTTTGGCACCGTGGTTGGCATGATTGAAATTTTTGGTAGTCAAGGAATAGCCACCGGCAGCGGCGGTAACCCACAGCAGTTGGCGAACGGCATTTCGATTGCGCTCTACAACACCGCATTTGGACTCTTGATTGCTATACCAGCCTATGCCGGCTGGCGTGGCTTACGCGCCTTAGCTGATCAACGTCAGCGGGAGTGTGAAGAGTTGGCGCGCCAACTGTTTAAAAAACTCTACCCTGAAAATACATGAGCTGGATTGCGCAACGCTTAAGCGGACAGCGAGTCAATCTCAGCGCGCTACGAAATGAGAATCGTTTTGCGCGCGCGGAACCGGAAATTAATCTCATTGCATTTATTGATGTATTGCTGGTGGTGTTGATTTTCTTAATGGTCTCAACCACTTTTACGCGGTACAACGAACTGGCGATTACATTGCCGACTGCAAGTGGTTCGGATACGTCGACAAAGCCCCAGTCCATCACCATTACAGTGAGCCGCGATGGTCGCTACGCCCTCAACGGCAAGGTAATCGATCGCAGTCAGTTAGCTACATCTCTAGGCAAAATCGCCAATCCATCCGCACAAACGAGCCTAGAAAATAGTCCGCAAATTAATATTGATGCCGATGCTAAGGCGCCCCATCAGGCAGTCATGCGCGCCCTTGAGGCGGCGCGCGATGCGAATCTCCCCAACGTTGTCTTTAGTAGCCAAGGCACAAAATAATGTGGTCTTTTTGCCGTGTTTAAAGCGCCTATCCAAGGTCGATCAGCGCCCGCTTTTTGGGAGAGGCGCGGCATCCTAAGCTGGCTTCTGTGGCCACTATCCAAAGTGGTTGGTCTGTTTGTGGCGAGCAAAAACACCTTGCGCGATCTCGGCATTGGAACTGGAAAACCATTTTCAGTACCCGTCATCATTGTTGGCAATCTACGCGTCGGCGGTACCGGCAAAACCCCCATTGTGATTGCACTGGCTGAGCGCCTGCGTGCCCGTGGTTTTTATCCGGGCATCATCAGCCGAGGCTATGGTGGCCGCAGCCACTCGAAACAATCGAATCCAATTGAAGTCAGCAGCACATCCGATCCTGCTGTGGTTGGCGATGAACCCGTGCTGATGGCACAGCGTACGCAAGACGCAATACCCATTTGGGTATGCCCCAAGCGCCGCAAGAGCATTCGGGCACTCCTGAATGCCAACCCCGCAGTCAACGTCATCATCAGCGACGATGGCTTACAACACCAAGACCTTGCCCGCTGGCCAGCGCGCGAAGGTGGCCGTGATATTGAAATCATCGTGCGCGACCACCGCGGTGAAGGCAATGGCTTTTTGTTGCCGGCGGGCCCCTTGCGTGAGCCCGCTGATCGGGATCGTGACATCACCTTAGTCACTGCTAGCAGTCAAGGTACTGATGACCCCACTGATGCTGTCGATGGATTGCATTACATTGCTGATCGCCCTGCATTTACACTCGCACCCACCTTAGCGTTTGCCTATCCTCTGCATGAGCCCAGCCAAGCTATTTCACTTGAGATCCTATTGGCACAACACAGCAATGCGCCAATCACTGCAATTGCTGCGATTGGTAACCCCCAGCGATTTTTTGATGGCATTCAATCTCATCTGCCACACCCTAATACGCCATTAAAAGGAATTGCATTACCGGATCACGGGCAGATTGATGTTGCCCTGCTCAATACGCTGGATGCAAAGTGCATCTTGATCACTGAAAAGGATGCCGTAAAATGCGCTCATATTGATGATCAGCGTATTTGGGTTGTGCCGATGCAACTCACTCTACCAAATGCGCTGATGGATTGGATTGAGTCGATCCTCCAAAGACCGGATCCGAATGCGATGCACAGCGAGCCCCGAAGGAAAAAAGATGGATAAGCGTTTACTCAGTATTTTAGTTTGCCCTTTGTGTAAAAGCGGCTTGCGCCTCGATGAGGAGCAGCATGAATTAATCTGCCGCATTGATAAGCTCGCCTACCCGATTCGGGATGACATACCAGTGATGCTGGTGGATGAAGCGCGCACCTTAACGCCTGAAGAAATGCAGGCTTTGTAATTCAATCGATTTTGAATACACTCACCCTCCCCGAATTTAGCGTTGTCATTCCAGCGCGCTTAGGTTCGACTCGCCTTCCCCGCAAACCTCTGGCGGATATCGCCGGCAAACCGATGGTTGTCCGCGTTGCCGAGCAGGCAAAACGTTCTGGTGCACAAAGCGTGATTGTGGCAACCGATTCGGGGGAAATTCAAGCGGCATGCGATGCTCACCGAATCGAGTGCCTTTTAACTCAAGCTGATCACCCTACCGGTACCGATCGGATTGCTGAAGTAGCGCAGTTATTAAAGTTACCTAGCGAAGCACTGATTGTGAATGTACAGGGCGATGAACCGTTGATTCCGCCAGAGCTGATTAATCAGGTCGCCTTGGCATTAGCCGCTCACCCACAATGCGCGATTGCTACCGTCGCGACACCCATTTTGGATTTAGCAGAAATCAATAATCCCAATGTGGTGAAGGTGGTACTCAATCGCCACAATGAGGCCATGTACTTCTCGCGTTCGGTTATTCCATTTGAGCGCGATGCAGCAATTACTAAGCCGCCATACCTGCGGCATTTGGGGGTTTACGCCTACCGAGCCAGCTTTTTAGGGGCCTATGCACGCCTCGACCCAGCGCCGCCAGAGCAGGCGGAATCACTCGAGCAACTGCGCGCCCTATGGCACGGCTATCGCATTCAGGTCCATATTACTCAGGATGTACCCCCGCCCGGGGTCGATACCGAGGCGGATTTAGTGCGTGCACGGCTTGCTTTTGCATCTCGGGGATAATCCTAGGAAAGTTCCGGTCAATAGGCTTACAAAATACGGGACAATGACGAATTGAGGGGAGAATAACAATGCGGTTAATCCTATTGGGCGCACCAGGCGCTGGCAAAGGAACACAAGCTCAGTTTATTTGTGAGAAGTTTGGTATTCCGCAAATTTCGACAGGCGATATGTTGCGTGCCGCAGTGAAAGCGGGTACGCCCCTTGGCCTTGCTGCAAAAAAGATTATGGATGCAGGTGGACTCGTTTCCGATGACATCATTATTGGTTTAGTCAAAGACCGCCTCAAAGAATCCGATTGCAATCATGGCTATTTGTTTGATGGCTTTCCGCGCACCATTCCCCAAGCTCAAGCCATGAAAGATGCAGCTGTACCAATCGACTTTGTACTTGAAATTGATGTCCCTTTTGATGCCATCATTGATCGCATGAGTGGTCGCCGTGTTCATCCGGCATCGGGTCGTTCTTATCACATTAAATTTAATCCGCCCAAAGTGGATGGCAAAGATGATGTTACGGGCGAGCCATTGATTCAGCGCGATGACGACAAAGAAGAAACCGTGCGCAAGCGCCTGCAGGTCTACACCGATCAAACACGCCCACTAGTAGAGTACTACTCCAGCTGGGCAGCTAGCGGTGACTCTGCGAAGGTGAAGGCGCCTACTTATCGCAAGGTCAGTGGCACAGGCACTGTAGATGAGATTACGAATTCGATCTTTGCGGTGTTGAAGTAATTTGCATCTTCGCAGCAAGTTGCATGTGCTGTAGCTCGAATCATTAGCAATATAGCGTCACAACTGAAAGCTGATTATTTCAATTCCTTCAGCGCACTCTCAAATGATTCGATATCGGCAAAGCTGCGATAGACCGATGCAAAGCGAATGTAGGCCACTTTATCAAGGCGCTTGAGTTCACGCATCACGAGCTCGCCAACGCGGTCGCTGGCAATTTCTTTCTCCCCCGTTGCCACCAGCTTTTCTTCAATGCTAGCAATGGCTTCATCTACTAAGTCCGAGGATACCGGGCGCTTACGCAATGCAAGCTTGATTGAACTTGCTAGCTTTTCATGGCTGTAATCAACCCGGCTGCCATTCTTTTTGACGATCGCCGGAAATGTCAGCTCAGCGCGTTCATAGGTGGTAAAGCGTTTGTCACAGCTGGTACAGCGGCGGCGGCGGCGCGTCGTATCACCCTCGTCCGACACCCGGGTGTCCATCACCTGGGTGTCTTCGCCGTGACAAAAAGGGCAGCGCACGTATCAGTTTCCGTAAACCGGGAAGCGCTTTGTCAAGGCATGAACTTGGGCTTTGACTTTCTCAATGTTCGCCACATCATTTGGGTTATCGAGTACATCAGCAATAAAGTGACCCACCTGAATCGATTCGGCTTCTTTAAAGCCGCGGGTGGTCATCGCTGGCGAACCTAAGCGGATACCGCTCGTCACCATCGGTTTTTGTGGGTCATTAGGAATGCCGTTCTTATTGCAGGTAATGTGCGCATCACCCAATACTTTCTCCGCCTCTTTACCCGTCATGTTTTTGCTACGCAAATCAACCAACATGACGTGCGACTCGGTGCGACCTGAAACAATCCGTAAGCCACGCTCGATCAGGGTATTAGCCAAGGCCTGTGCATTGGCAATCACCTGCTTTTGATAATCCTTAAAGCTGGGCTCCAGAGCCTCTTTAAATGCAGTTGCCTTAGCAGCAATCACATGCATCAACGGGCCGCCCTGCAAGCCTGGGAAAACGGCAGAGTTAATGGCCTTCTCATGCTCGGCTTTCATCAAAATGATGCCGCCGCGGGGGCCACGCAAACTCTTGTGGGTGGTTGAGGTAACGATGTCGGCGTGCGGCACTGGATTGGGATAAACGCCAGCAGCAATCAAGCCGGAGTAGTGGGCCATATCCACCATGAAGATGGCACCAACTTCTTTTGCTACTTTGGCAAAGCGCTCAAAGTCGATGTGGAGCGAATATGCCGATGCACCGGCAATAATTAACTTTGGCTTGTGCTCGCGTGCCAAACGCTCCATTTGCTCGTAGTCAATCGCTTCGTTTTGATCAAGTCCATAGGAAATGGGGTTGAACCACTTGCCACTCAAGTTCAGTGCCATACCATGGGTAAGGTGACCACCTTCAGCCAAACTCATTCCCATGAAGGTGTCGCCTGGCTTTAAGAAGGCTAAGAAAACGGCTTGGTTAGCCGAGGCGCCGCAATGGGGCTGCACGTTGGCCGCCTCGGCCCCAAACAAGGCCTTCACACGATCAATCGCCAATTGCTCAGCAACGTCTACAAACTCGCAGCCACCGTAATAGCGCTTGCCTGGATAACCCTCAGCATATTTATTGGTTAATTGCGATCCTTGGGCCTGCATTACAGCGGGTGAGGTGTAATTCTCAGAAGCAATTAGCTCAATGTGGTCTTCTTGGCGGCGATTTTCATTCTGAATTGCGGCCCAGAGTTCGGAATCGGTCTTGGCAAGGGTGTTTTGGCGGTCAAACATAGCGATAATCCTGATTTAGTTGGATTGGTTAGATAAAATCAACCTACATAATACAAAACACCTATGAACCCGACCGAAGACCTCTCCTTTTTATCCCTTATTCTCAATGCCAGTTTGATCGTCCAGCTGGTCATGCTAATCCTCATCACCATGTCGATTGCATCTTGGACCGTGATTTTTAAGAAAGGATCGACTCTGCGGGGCGTGAAGCGCGATACCGAACGCTTTGAGCGTGACTTTTGGTCTGGCGGCGACCTCAATACCCTACTGGAGGCCGCGCAGCGCAATAACCGCAGCTCAGCTGTAATGGAGCGTATTTTTGCGGGTGGCATGCTGGAGTTCTCCAAAGCGCGTGAAATTGATGCAGCGCGCCGCGCCATGAAGGCGACCTACCAACGTGAGATGGATCTCTTGGAGGCCAATCTGCCCTTCCTAGCCTCCGTGGGCTCAGTATCCCCTTACATCGGCTTATTTGGCACCGTTTGGGGCATCATGCACGCGTTTAAGGGCTTGGCCAATGTTCAAAATGCTACTTTGGCTGCCGTTGCGCCCGGTATTGCCGAGGCTCTGGTCGCTACCGCCATTGGTTTATTTGCCGCGATTCCGGCAGTGGTTGCGTACAACAGCAATGCAACGGAGATCGACCGCTTAGCGATTCGGTTTGAAACCTTCATGGAAGAGTTCACCAACATCCTGCAGCGCCAAGCTGCCCATCGTTAATTAATTGCCTTAAGGAATAACTCAGCGAATGGCCCAATCCAGTCGATCGTCCTTTCGGTCTAATCGCCGGCGCGCGATGTCGGACATCAACGTCGTTCCTTACATCGATGTGATGTTGGTTTTACTCATCATCTTTATGGCGACTGCAGCATCCGTTAATCCAGGAATCGTCAATTTACCGACCGTTGGTGGCGCAAAAACTCAAACTTTGCCCCCCATCTTTTTGTCGGTGGATGCCAATGAAAATATTACGGTGAAACGCGAGGGCGAATCATCGCAAACACTCAGTCGTTTGGAGCTTGGTGCATTTGCGCGTACCCAAGCTGAAAAATCCGCCGATCAACCGGTTGTACTGGCGGCCGATAAATCGGTGAAGTATGAGGTCGTCATGGACGTGATGGCCAAACTCAAAGAGAATGGCGTCAAGCGGGTTGGCCTTGCTGTTAAGAGCCAGTAGTTTCATGGACGTATCTCCCAGCACATGCTGAACCCATGAATACCGCACAACAATGGCCCTCGCCTTTTTCACGGGCACAACCAATTAAAACTGAAAGTAGCGCACGCGCCTTCTCGTACTCGATGTTGGCGCACTTAGCGCTGATTGCAATGTTCACGATTGGGATTAATTGGCGTACCAGCGCCCCAGGCGGTGTAGAGGTAGAACTATGGGATTCCACTCCCGTAGTCGAGCGTACTGAAACGCCACCGCCAGCGCCGATGAAGGAAGATGCGGCCGATATTGCAGTCAAGAAAAAACCCGTAGAAAAAGAGCCTCCTAAAAAAGAGGTAGTGAAAGAAGTGCCTAAGCCAGCCAAGGTAACGCCGCCGAAAGAAAAACCAAAAGAACCAGAGAAACCTAAAAAAGTAGAGGAAGCAAAAGCACTCACCCCCGCACAAATTAAAGCTAACGCTGCTGCGGAAAAAGCGCGCGCCGATCAACTTGCAAGACTACGTGCTGCCGCAGGTGCTGAGGGTGGCAGCGGTGGTCAAGTTGGCAGCAGTGTTGGCGGCGGAGGCAATGCACCGCCAGCGTATGCGGATAAAGTGCGGCGTAAGATTAAGCCCCTGATTGTATTTAACCCTGAATCGCTAACGGGTAATCCAGCTGTAATCGTCCTTGTCGATCTTGCCCCCGATGGCGCGATCTTGAAGCGCAGCGTGGTCACCTCCAGCGGCATTCCCAGCTGGGACCAAGCGGTTTTACAAGCCCTGGATCGTGCAGAAACCTTTCCAAAAGACGACAATGGCATCATTCCCATGCGTCAAATGAGACTCACTTTTAAACCCAAGGATTAAATGCCATGCGGACACTCCCCTTGCGACTGCTGCGCCCACTGTTTTTTATACTTGCGACCCTAGGCTTTCTGAGTCCGGCTCTCGCACAAATGAATATTGAAATCAAAGGCGTAGGTCAATCCCTCTATCCGATTGCAGTGATGCGCTTTGAGGACGAAGGGAAGTTGCCCGTTAGTGTGACGGAGATCATTCGTCAAAACTTAGCACGCAGTGGCTCGTTCAAAAATACCGAGAACGGCAATGCCAGCGAGAGCGATGAAGGCACGCCCAATTACAAAGCTTGGTCAGCTCGTGGCGCAGATGCCTTGGTTGTGGGCTCTGTCAAACAAACCGGCCCCACTCAGTTTGAAATTCGCTATAAATTATTTGATATTCGTAAACAGCAAAGCTTAGATGGTTTATTGATTACCTCAAGCAGTGACAATCTGCGCCAAGCCGCACATAAGATTTCCGATGACATCATTTTTAAGTTATTGGGTGAGCGCGGGATCTTCTCGACGCGCCTCTCCTATGTCATTAAAGACGGCAACCGCTACCGCCTAGTAATCTCGGATGCCGATGGTCAGAATATTCGCAATGCCCTCAATAGTGCCGAGCCGATTATTTCCCCATCGTGGTCTCCCGATGGAAAAAAAGTAGCGTACGTTTCCTTTGAAGATCGCAAACCAGTAGTCTATGTTCATGAGCTGGCAACCGGTCGCCGCGTATCGCTATCCAATCAAAAAGGGAATAACAGTGCGCCAGCATGGTCACCGAATGGTCAGACCGTTGCGCTCGCCTTATCGCGTGACGGCAATACCCAGATTTATTCCATGAATGCGGATGGCAGTAATTTACGTCGCCTCACCCAAGGGAACACGATTGATACCGAGCCACAGTATTCCCCCGATGGTCGCTCGATTTATTTCACTAGCGACCGCGGTGGCAATCCACAAATCTACCGTATGAGTGCGGATGGTGAGCGGGTGGAGGGGGCTAAGCGTGTGACCTTTAAGCAATCGTTTGCGACCTCGCCACGGATATCGCCGGACGGCAAGCTCATGGCCTACATTGCCAATGTAGGCGGCGGCTTTCGGGTGCATACCCTCAATTTAGCAACAGGCGAGGTCCGCGCCCTAACGGATACCACCAATGATGAATCCCCCTCCTTTGCCGCCAATGGTCGCTACATTCTGTACTCCACCAGGGTAGGCGGGAAGCGGGTGCTGGCTGCCGTTTCAGTCGATGGGCAATCAAAACAAGTATTGAGTATCCCGGGATCGGATGTCAGACAGCCCTCCTGGGGACCCTTCATGGATTAGAGTCCCTTTCTAATTCAGGGATGAGAGGGCATAATAGAGTCATAGCGGCATTGTGATCAATGCCCACTACTCTTACTGAAAAGGACTATAACCATGATTTCCATAGCTCGGCGTTCAGCTGGATTCGCGATCTTAGGCTTCGTTGCTCTCCTAACTGCTTGCTCCTCAGGAGTGAAACTGGATGACGTGAATAGCGCTAGCGGTAGCGGTGGTGCGGGTGCATTTGGCTCACAGCCTTGGAATGACCCCAAAAGCCCTCTGTTTGAGCGCAGCATCTACTTTGGTTTTGATGAGTTCACGGTGGATGGCAAATACCAAAAGATGTTGTCTGCCCATGCCAGCTTCCTCAAGCAAAATACGACCCAGAAAATTATTATCCAAGGCAATACCGATGATCGCGGCACAACCGAGTACAACTTGGCGCTGGGCCAACGCCGCTCCGATGCAGTACGCAAGTCACTGGCCTTAATGGGCGTCTCTGATGCACAAATGGAAGCCGTTAGTTTTGGTAAAGAAAAACCCAAAGCAGAAGGCAGTACTGAAGCAGCCTATGCAGAAAATCGCCGTGCTGACATTGTTTACGTTCCCAAGTAATTCGGAATTCCTCCAATGACATGGAATGTTGGTTTTAGAAGGGCGCTATCCACTAGCGCCCTTGCTCTTCTATTTGTGCTACCCACATCTGCATGGGCACTTCTTTCCGATGATGAGGCGCGCAAAGCCATTTTGGATTTGCGTAAGACATTGGCAAGTACGCAGCTCGAACTACAGGGCCAAATTGAGCGACTCAAATCAGAAAATGCTCAGTTGCGCGGCCAGATTGAGAATTTGCAAAAACAAAGTGAAGAGCTGATTGCAAGCCAAAAAACCAACTATCAAGATTTAGACACGCGCTTAAGTAAGTTTGAGCCACGCACCCTCGAAATTGAAGGTGTTACGGGTACGATTCAGCCCGGAGAAAAAGCAGCTTACGATGAGGCCTTGGCTGCCTTTCAGGCGGGTCAACTGAAGAAGGCAGATGCAGGGTTTACTGGCTTTGTACGCAAATATAGCGCCAGCCCTTATCTGCCACTCGCACTCTACTGGCTGGGCAATACTAAATACGCCTTAAAAGAATATCCCGGCGCCATCACCCAATTGCAGGCCCTCATCAAAGCCTATCCAAAACACCCCCGTATTCCAGCAGCGATGTTGACGCTTGGTAACTGCCAACTCGAGAGTGGCAACAAAACGGCTGCGCGTAAAACGTATGGTGATCTAATTGCAAACTATCCCGACTCTGAAGTAGCGGTAGAAGCTCGCCAAATGCTGCCGCGTACGAAGTAGTTTTTTAAGCGCGGCATGACTAGTGTCAATTCCCTTTCTCCTTTTTCTTCATTTGCACCCCGCACCGCTGGAGCGCCTGCAGTTATCTTATTTTCCGGTGGTTTAGACTCAACAACAATTCTGGCACTGGCGAAGCAATTGGGTTACGCGCCCTATGCTCTTTCAATTAGCTATGGTCAGCGTCACTCCTCGGAGTTAGTTGCAGCAGAACGTATTGCCAAATCGATCGGCGTAGTGCGTCATGAGGTGATTGACCTGGCGCTGACGCGTTTTGGTGGCTCTGCGTTAACGGACTCTAATCTAGCGGTACCAACGACCTCGAATGCCATTGTGAATCCTGATTCGGATATTCCGATTACCTATGTCCCAGCGCGCAATACCATCATGCTCTCGCTCGCACTCGGCTGGGCAGAAGCCTTAGGGGGCTCTGATATTTTTTATGGCGCAAATAGCGTTGATTACTCAGGCTACCCAGACTGCCGCCCCGAATACGTTGCCTCGTTTGAGCGCATGGCCAATCTAGCTACCAAAGCAGGAGTCGAGGCACACAACGATGCCGAGCGCTTTCGGGTACATGCGCCCATCATCGCGATGAGTAAGGCAGACATCATTCACCTTGGCATGACTCTGGGAGTAGATTACGGTCAAACCGTGTCCTGCTATCAGGCAGATATCCAGGGGCAAGCCTGTGGTGAGTGTGAATCTTGTAAGCTGCGTAAGGCGGGATTTGTACAAGCCGGCGTTACTGATCCCACGCGCTACCGCAACTGAGCATACGCCAACGTATCACTCGATACCGCCCTTTATTGCTCTGCAGGACTGGCGTTATTCCTCTAAGATCAGTAGTCAACTGATTCATTATTTCGAAGTCGATTAACACGCCAAGCACAATACATGAGTTACCACCTTGTCTGGTTCAAGCGCGATTTGCGCTGCGTAGATCATGCTGCGCTGACGGCTGCTGCACAGCTTGGGCCGGTGCGCTGCATTTATGTGGTTGAGCCTATGCTTTGGTTGCAGCCTGATGTAGCCCTTCAGCACTTTGAGTTCATCCGGGAGTCGCTGATCGAGGTTGACGCGGAGCTGCACTTACAGGGCGGTGGCCTTGAAATTCATTATGGCGAGCTAATAGAAGTACTTTCAAGGCTATGGCAAGAGGCGCCATTTTTAAGCTTGCACTCCCATCAAGAGACTGGCAACCAATTTACCTACACACGCGATCAACAGGTAGTAGCCTGGTGCAAAGATCACCAACTTCCTTGGACTGAATACCCTCAGTTTGGGGTGGTGCGTGGCTTAAAAAATCGCGATGCCTGGCAGCCTGCTTGGGAAAAGCACATGGCCTTACCCATTCAGCCGCTGCCAAAACTGCGGTTTTGGAGCGGCCATACAAGGCGAGAGTGGATCATGCCAGCCCCTGCACATTTGCAACATAATCCACCTTTACGCCAGCGCGGTGGCCGTTCGCTTGCAGTATCGACCCTTCACCATTTTTTGCAGGCCCGCAGCATAGGTTACCGCGGCGGAATTTCTTCACCACTCTCTGCGCCTGATGCCTGCTCCCGCCTATCCGTTTATTTAACATGGGGCTGCATTAGTATGCGTGAGGTAGTTCAATCCACTCGCATGCAACTCAAATCCATCCCGCCCCAGGCCAATCGGCATCGGGCTGGTCTCACTGGTTTTATCAGTCGCCTTTACTGGCATTGCCACTTCATTCAAAAACTCGAGAGCGAGCCACAAATCGAGTGGCGCAATATGCATCGCGGCTACGACAATTTACGTGAATCGGAGTTTTCTCAAACACACTTTGAGGCGCTAAAAAATGCCAGAACTGGCTGGCCCATGGTCGACGCCTGCGTCACCATGCTGCGTGAGACCGGCTGGCTGAACTTTCGGATGCGCGCTATGCTGGTATCAACGGCGGCTTATCCCCTCTGGCTGCATTGGCGCCCCGTCGGCGAATGGCTGGCAACGCAATTTTTAGATTACGAGCCGGGCATTCACTGGAGTCAGTTGCAAATGCAATCAGGTACCACTGGTATTAATCTAACCCGAGTCTACAACCCCATCAAGCAAGCACAAGACCATGATGCGCATGGTCGCTTTGTACGCAAATGGCTGCCTTATATGCGTCAAGTGCCTGATACTTGGCTATTTGAGCCGTGGCGCATGACACAGGATCTGGCTAGCAATGCAGGCCTTCAGTTGGGTAATGACATCATTAAGCCCATTGTTGACCTTAGCCAAGCGACACGTACCGCAAAAGAGCGCCTACATGGCCGACGCAATCAAGCAAGTGTCAGGGTGGCGAAAAAAGCAGTCATTGAAAAGCATGCGTCGCGCGCGCCCATGCCACAACAAAAAAGATCGAATAATAAATCTGCAAAATCGACTAAATCAACAGCACAACTCGGGTTTGATTTTTAATAGGAATAATTCCACATCGCATGTAATGACTTTGTTGACATTGTAATTATATTCATTACAATTGATCAAAGGGCATAAATATGATCATTACGTTTAACCATAAAGGGTTAGAGGGATTTTTTGCTAAAGGAAGTTATAAAGCAATCCCTGCGCAGTATTCAGCACGAATCGAGCGAATCCTGGACCGCTTAGACGCTATTGTTGTTCCTGAAGACATGAATTTGCCTGGCTATAAGTTTCATGAGCTAAAAGGTAAATGTAAGAGCGTTTATGCTGTTTCAGTATCGGGTAACTGGCGCATTACGTTTCGATTTGATGGCGATAATGCAATTGAAGTAGATTTGGAGGATTATCACTAATGAAGAAATTAATACGAAGCTTACGAAACCCAAACCGTAGACCAACCCATCCCGGCGCCATCTTGCGCGAGGATGTTTTACCGGGACTTGAAATAACTCAAGCTGCTTTTGCTAACTATTTGGGCGTTAGTCGTTTGACTGTTTCTGAAATCTTGCATGAAAAAAGAGGCGTTAGTGCTGAGATGGCAGTCAGAATCTCTAAAGTAATCGGTGGCACTCCCGAGAGTTGGCTGCATATGCAAGAAGCTGTTGATTTGTGGGAAGTCGAGCAGCGTTTTAAAAACAATCCCGCAAGTGCCCCAGTAGCCATGAAGCCGCTCATGGCTGCAGCATAGAGAATTCTCTATTTAATCTGAAAATCCATCAAACGCGCCACATAGCGTGCAATCAGATCAACCTCTAAGTTCACTGCATCACCCGCTTTCAGTTTGCCTAGTGTCGTATGTTCCATGGTGTGCGGGATGATATTGATTTCGATGGTACAACCACCTGCATTACTTTTATTTGCAGCATTCACGGTGAGCGATACCCCGTTCACCACTATCGATCCTTTGTAGGCAAGAAAAGGGGCAATCTCAGCGGGCGCCTGGATCACCAAATGCCATGAGCCATCAGGGGATTGATCCACTGCTGCAAAACGCTCTACCTGACCAATGCCATCGACATGGCCACTCACCAAATGCCCGCCGAGGCGATCGGAGAGGCGCAAGGCTTTCTCTAAATTCACGGGGGCCTGTAAATCCAATCCAATGGTCTTATTCAATGACTCACGTGAGATATCCAAGGTAAATTGGTTTCCCTGGATTTGGGTCGCTGTCATACAAGCACCCTGAATCGCAATACTATCGCCAATTGCAACATCATCCAGATAGCCGATTGGCGTCTCAATCGTGAGGCGCATGCCGTCGCCAAAGGGTACTGCTGCTGTAATGCGACCAACTGCGGTGATGATTCCTGTAAACATATCGGAGCTTTATTGGTAGGTGGTTTTTGTATGGGTGATTTTTTAATTCTGCTGTCTACTTATCTTACGGCCTTATTGCCGCACAAAACGTAACCGAATATCCGGATCGAATGCCCTGCAGTCAATGCGCTTCCAATCGGTGCGCTGGGTTAATGATGTCAGCTCTGGTAAATTGGCGATACCTAGACCTGAACCAAGCAAGGTAGGCGCTAGATAGACGAGCAACTCATCCACACAGCCTTCGCGCAATAAGGAGCCGTTCAATTTATGGCCGGCCTCTACATGAATCTCATTCATCTCATGTTGGGTAGCAAGGCGGCGCATAAGCACAGGTAGATCGACCTTGCCCATGCTGTTGGGTATGGAAATCACCTCAACACCTTGGGCCTGCAGCTGCGCCCGCTTTGCTGATTGCGCATCCGTTGTAATCTCACCGCACACCACCATCGCTCCTCCGTCTTTGCTAGAAGGAGACCCATTTGCAAATGGCTTCAGCACAGCTGCACTGAGCGGAATATCGAGTTTGGAATCAATGATGATGCGCTTGGGTTGGCGCAGAGTCTCGACGGCCCGGACGGTTAGACTAGGATCATCTTCTTTAACAGTGCCAACGCCAGTCAAAATAGCGCAAGCCTGAGCGCGCCAGCGGTGGCCATCATCCCGAGCAGCAGCGCCCGTAATCCACTGGCTTTGGCCGTTGGGCAGAGCAGTCATGCCGTCAAGGCTTGCAGCAACCTTAAGTCGCACCCAAGGTAATTGCCGCGTCATGCGCGATACAAAGCCCGGGTTTAAGGCTGCAGCCTCTTCTTCTAGTAAACCGCACTCCACCCGGATGCCTGCGGCAATCATCTGCTGAATGCCTTTTCCACCAACTAAGGGATTGGGGTCTTGCATAGCAATCACGACGCGCGCTGGTTTAGCAGCAATGATCGCCTGAGTACAGGGCGGCGTTCTGCCGACATGGCAACAAGGCTCTAAGCTGACATAAATAGTGGATCCACTGAGGTCTGCGCCGCGCTTACGCGCATCGGCTAGCGCCTCGACTTCAGCATGGGCAAGCCCTACTTGCTGCGTAAATCCGGCACCGATGACTTGGCCAGCGTTGACAATCACACAACCAACCCGAGGGTTCGGGTTCGAAAGGTATAGGGACTTTTGCGCCTCGGCTAAGGCCAAACGCATGAAATCGGCATCGTCATTGGTGAACATACCCCTATTAAAACCGATTTATCGGCAGCGCTTACTATCTTGGCTCGGATCGCATAAGCGCCAACGTCCGCCACTACTCAAAATGGCATGGCGCTCAATCCCGCGCACACTCTCATGCCGAAACACCATTCGGTTGGCTACAAAACCGCCAGACTGGCTTTTTGCTGATCCAAAGGCATCAAAACCAATCTGCTTCTGTTGTCCATTAGGCCCTGCAAAACCCGATTTATGCTCGTCAATTTCGACCGGGGTGATAACGCCCTGACTTAGCAATACCCGCTGTACTGAAGCTGCATTCTGTGTATGAATTTCCGTTTGAACTACCCTCCAGCCGCGCGACCACTGACGCTCAAGCGGGACAATTTGAACGCTAGTCCCACGACCCAATAAAGCCGCTTGGCGCGCAAATTGCGCATGCTGAATAAAACGCCGTGCGACAGTCTCCGCCTCACGCTCTGCTAATTGCTGCTGGAGCAGCGGCGCTCCTATGCTAGCCATGATCGCAACAATGGCAACAACCGCCATCATCTCGAGTAAGGTATGGCCATTCGCGGCGTCATCACGCGTCTTTCGGGTTGAGTGTCGCATTAGCTTATCTGAGGCTTGATTGACTGCATTGCTGACCAGATTACGCGCCAACTTAGCCGCTTTAGGGTGTGATCGCGCTTATCGCGATAGACCATGATCTCTAGTTGAGTTTGTGTGCCGAGATGGGAATCGGATGGCCTTGATTTTTTTACTACAGCATTTCCAAGCGCTCGGATTTGGATAAGTTCCCCTATTGCATTGGAGTCCACTACGGTGATCTCGCATCCCGTAACTGCATCATTTTCAGTCGACACAGAAAGTGAAGTTGTATTGCTCAATTGCGCTTCGCATTGATCGATTTGTTTCTCTGTCGCCACAAAGGCAGTATGTGCTTCTTGCTCGATGGCGAGCAATCGAATTTGCAGTGCAGTACTGTGCTCTACATTAATCACCAAAGTAGTGATGGTCGTAATCATGCTGAGGACCCACGCAATGATCATGGCGCGTTACGAAGCGCCACAAAGCGAATGAACTCACGCTCCATCAGCGTGGTCTTGAGGATAATGTGCACCCCAGGTCGAGCTGGAGAAGAAAGCGCACCTGAGCCACTTTGCTGCCCTACCCACTTAAAGTGAAGTGCGTCGATGTGATTCATCAAACTGGTGTGTTGTAAGCGCCCTTGGCGATCAAGCGAGGCGCACATGAGCGATCCGCCGCGATCACCTGCTGCCTTTTGTACAAAAAATCCTTGGTAGCGTAAGCCCTTTTTGGTTCTCGATAGGGATTTTCTGAAGTTGACTTGCTCTACCCGATTACCCAGGCAGTCTCCCTCCGTACTATCGGCAGGCTCGTGCTTTACCCACAGCAAATCCGAATGATTCCAACCAGTACGATGCTCAAGGCCGATGTAATCCACTTTAGGCATCCGCAGACTTTGCCGGTACTCATCCAAGGAGCCAATCTTGCGGTAACCTGCCATGCGAATGGCGCGTGCCATGAGCTCAAGCACCCGAATTGCGTCTTGCTCGACTAACCAGGCTTTTTCGACCTGCGTTTGTTTGCGTACCAGTGCTGAACTGGACTCCAGCAGAGGTGCAATGACTGCAATGCCCAGACTCATACTCACCAAACACCCCAAGAGACTCAAGGCGATCCCCGCTCATACTGATCCTGAGCGCGATTCAGTTCGATGCGCTGTACCTCGATTTGCCCGTAGCGAAGCAGTACCCGCTGATAGGCCTCGACCGCACTGATGTAGGTGCCGGCGATTAAGGCCATCGCTACGACCACCTCAATTAGCCCAAATCCCCTGTCATCGATAAGACAGGCCGTATGGAACTTCGGCATGGGTTGGCGCAATCGGCTTCGGTTTGGTTGTTGCATGCGCCCATATTGCGGGGATGCAGGACTAATTTCTATCAGGCAATACGGCTTTTCTGAGGTAAAAGTGCTGCAGACCTACCGCTTTTGCCCCCTGCGCTTAAAATAGCGGCTTATGCCTACAACCTCATCCGCCATTTCTCCTGTCCCGCAAGGCAGCCTCTCCTCGACTCAGGAGATTATTGCTGAAATGCAAGCGGGTCGCATGATCATTTTGGTAGACGAAGAGGATCGCGAAAACGAAGGCGATTTAATTTTAGCGGCCGATCACGTTACGCCAGAGGCCATTAATTTTATGGCCAAGCATGGTCGGGGTTTAATCTGCTTAACCTTGACACGCGAACGCTGCCAACAATTGAACTTGCCTTTGATGGTGCGCGATAACGGCACATCCATGGGCACCAACTTTACGGTCTCGATTGAAGCGGCCAGCGGCGTTACAACCGGTATCTCGGCAGCGGACCGCGCGCACACGATTCAAACGGCAGTAGCTGCCCACGCAAAACCCAATGACTTAGTGCAACCGGGTCATGTGTTTCCGCTGATGGCACAACCCGGCGGGGTACTTATTCGCTCCGGCCATACCGAGGCAGGTTGCGATCTGGCTGCACTGGCCCACTGCTCCCCAACTGCCGTCATTTGCGAAATCATGAAAGACGATGGCAGCATGGCAAGACTGCCTGATCTGCTGGAGTTTGCCAAAGAACATCAATTGAAGATTGGCAGCATTGCCGATCTGATTCAGTACCGTAGTCAAAATGAAAGCATCGTTGTACGTGAAGGTGAACGCACCTTCTCCACCCCCTGGGGCGACTTTCAGGGGATTGTGTACCGCGATACCCCCAGCTCCTGCGTCCATCTGGCCCTCGTCAAGGGTAAGCCCATGGAAAACATTGAAACCTTAGTGCGTGTGCATGAGCCTGCTACTGTTCTCGATTTTTTAGAAAGCAATGAAAGTACCCACTCCTGGCCCTTGGCCCATGCTTTGCAGAAAATTGCAGCAGCTCCAGTTGGCGTTGCAGTACTGCTCAACATTGCAGGTATTGCAGCACCGTCCGAGGCAAGTTGGCTATCGCAATTCCATAAACTGAATAAGAGTGTTTCGCCCAGCGAGAATAAAACCGTTGGCCACAAAACCGATTTTCGGAGCTACGGTATTGGCGCGCAAATCCTGAAGGACTTGCATGTGGGCAAGATGCGTTTGCTAGCGAAGCCGACTCCCGTGCCCAGCCTCTCCGGTTACAAACTCGAGATCACGGGGCATATCCCCTTTGAGTCTGCCTAAATCCGCCTGAGTTGAGATAATCCGCACATCCTTTTTTCTTCCCACTATTTACATCCAACCAATCGGAACAATTATGACTAGCCAGACCTCCAATCCTGCCATGGGTGACGACACCGAAGGTCGCGGTGTTGGTATCTTAGAAGCCGATCTGAATGGTCAAGATATGCGCATTGGTATTGTGCAGGCACGCTTTAATGAAGACCATTGCAATGCCCTAAGTGAAGCCTGCATCGCCGAGTTAATTCATCTGGGTGTGGCGCAAGACGATATTCGGCTTGTGACAGTTCCGGGCGCGCTGGAAATTCCGTTTGCACTCCAAAAACTGGCAGAGACAGGTGAGTTTGATGGCCTCATTGCTTTGGGTGCTGTCATTCGGGGAGAGACCTATCATTTTGAGCTGGTCTCCAATGAGTCTGCTGCCGGCATCTCTCGAGTCTCTTTAGAATCCGGTCTACCGATCGCCAACGGCGTATTAACGTGCGACACCGATGAACAAGCCGATGAGCGTGTTCACGTTAAGGGGGCTGACTGCGCACGCGCAGTGGTGGAAATGGCCAACCTTGCCTTAGCCCTCACACCCGATCTCGATATTGAAATTAATAATGCCGAATAAATCCCCAACACCATCGGACGAAGTCGTTGCCAAAGCAGCAGCGCCCAAGCGCTCGCTGACGCCTCGGCGCCGCGCCCGTGAATACGCGCTGCAAGGAGTCTATCAATGGCTGGTGATGCGCCGCGCAGGCAGTCTTGGCAATGCCGCCGCCATTAGCAAGCAGTTGGCGGAAGACCCCGCTTTTGCCCGCTGCAAGCTGGACTTATTTGAAGGTTTATTTCATGGCGTCCTCGATCATGCGGATCAGCTGGATAGCGTGATTGCTCCCGCCCTCGATCGCCCTGCCAATGAACTGTCACCCGTTGAGCATGCCGCTTTGCTGATTGGCACGTATGAACTGGCGATGGATCTTGCTGTGCCGTATAAGGTCGCCATCAATGAAGCGGTGGAACTTGCCAAAACCTTTGGCGGCACGGATGGCCATAAGTACGTCAATGGGGTGCTGGATTTACTGGCGCAGTCCCTCAGAACGGCGGAGACACAAGCGGGCTAAGCCTAAGACCTGAAGCCCGGTCCTAGCACTTAGGCGTTGGAATTACCCACAGTCCTTGGGGAACGATTGCGCGCAACACTATTGAGTTCTTCACGCTCTGCAATCACTTTGGAGGTATAGCTGTTCGGGCCACTGCTGGCATTCGGGGCGCCGAGGTAACTCCGCAAACCGGCCTCGAGTGATCCAGCCTTTGCTATGCATGATTTCAGGATTAAGGCACCCACCCGAATGTTCGCTTCTGGCATAAATGCGGCCACAGTGCCACCATAGGGCTCAAATTTTTCGGTATGAACACGGGTGAGCACTTGCATTAGGCCCTGTGCCCCTGCATGACTTTGCGCATTGGGGTTAAAACTGGACTCGGTAGCCATAATCGCGAGTAGTAGTACCGGGTCTAAGTTAACCTCGTTAGCTACTTCGATGGCATGACTTACGTAGCGCAGGCTCTCGGCCATGCTAATTCGGTACTTCGCCGCCAAGTGGTTCGCTACCGCGTGGCGTTCTTTATCGCCCTTCAAAAACTGAGCATCGAGTGCTGCATGGTCAATCTTGCTGCTCGGAATTGCTGCTGCTGCATTCGCAATCGACGGGACTGCCGGAGTGGATTCGGTATTGGCAAATTCAAATTGGGTATAGGCCAAGAGCAATTGCCGAGCCTCACTTGGAACCAAAATACGCGCAAACTCAAAGGCACCAGCATTAGTCCGCGGACCCGTTAACCAAAGGGCAATCGCCAGGAATACGATGGCTAGCCAGGTATTTTTACTGAGGGCCCTCAGAAATGGGATAGCGTTCTGCGCAAGAATGGCAGGTTGCACGGTGTTTAACTGCAGTGTTACGTTGTCTACTGGTTTACTCATTTATTGGAGTCACACTGCAATCTGCTACCTCAAGAACCTGCATATTGCATTGCAACATTTAATATAGATGATGCATAGTAGGTAACCCTATATATCATGTCAAGTATATAAAATTAGTTTTCTATAACTTTTTAGACCTATAGACTGATATCAGCCTCGCCCTAGGGCCAA
>CAZWPR010000008.1:0-58885 GCA_964636135.1 uncultured Polynucleobacter sp. | reverse complement strand
AAGGTTTGCGTTTTGCGATCCGTGAAGGTGGCCGTACTGTTGGCGCCGGCGTGGTCGCAAAGATTTTGGCTTAATTGCTTTAGGTATTACGTAGTAAAAATTATTTAGCGTTTTGCTAACCGGTGGTATCTGTGCTGCAGATGCCACCGAGCTCTTTAGAAATATAACGCGGCAGCACCGCACCGCTCTTTGGAATTACTATGCAAAACCAAAAAATTCGTATTCGTCTTAAAGCGTTTGATTACCGTCTCATCGACCAGTCTGCTGCTGAAATCGTTGATACAGCAAAGCGCACAGGCGCAGTGGTAAAAGGACCAGTTCCTTTGCCAACGCGCATCGAGCGTTTTGACATCCTGCGTTCACCCCACGTGAATAAAACCTCACGCGATCAGTTAGAGATTCGTACCCATCTGCGTTTGATGGATATCGTTGATCCAACTGAAAAGACAGTGGATGCATTGATGAAATTAGACCTCCCAGCTGGTGTGGACGTCGAAATTAAGCTGCAGTAATGGCATTTATCCGATTTAGGCCTTGCCTAAATCGGTTTAGCACGATAGAATTGAAGGCTTTTCTCGGTTCAGAGATGTAATTTCTGACTCGTTTTTGTTGTAAGTTATTGATTTATCGACATATTTGTCCATAAATCACTTAAATTAAATTATTGCTGACCAATCGAAGTCGGCGTGGAGCATGAATATGAGCTTAGGCTTAATCGGCCGCAAGGTCGGTATGACCCGTCTTTTTACGGATGAAGGGGATTCTATCCCAGTCACCGTCATTGACGTGAGTGATAACAGGGTTGCTCAAATTAAGACCCAGGAAACGGATGGCTACGATGCTATTCAGTTGGCCCACGGCACCCGTAGAGCAACGCGCGTAACCAAACCCATGGCAGGTCACTTTGCAAAAGCAGGCGTAATGGCCGGCAATGCATTGAATGAATTTCATTTGGATGCAGCCAAAATTGCAGAAATGAAGCCTGGCCAAGTTATTCCAGCAGATGCAGCATTTGCAGCCGGCCAAAAGGTCGACGTGCAAGGCGTTTCGATTGGTAAGGGCTATGCCGGTACCATTAAGCGTTATCACTTTGCTTCTGGTCGCGCCAGTCACGGTAACTCTCGTTCACACAATGTGCCAGGTTCGATTGGTATGGCACAAGATCCAGGACGTGTGTTCCCAGGTAAGCGCATGACAGGCCACCTTGGCGACGTTACACGCACCGTACAAAATTTAGTCATCGCCCGCATTGATACAGAACGCAATCTGATCATGGTTAAAGGTGCCGTTCCCGGCGCCCCAGGCGGTAAAGTCATCGTTACTCCAGCGGTTAAGACACCGCTGAAGAAGAAATAAGGAGAGCGAATATGGAACTCAAGCTTCTCCAAGACAACGGCACCCTCGGTGCAGGCATTCAAGCCTCACCCGAGGTGTTCGAGCGCGAATACAACGAAGCATTGGTGCATCAAGTTGTAGTGGCTTATCAAGCCAATGCACGTAGCGGTAACCGCGCGCAAAAAGACCGCGAGCAAGTTAAGCACACCACCAAAAAGCCATGGCGCCAAAAAGGTACTGGCCGTGCACGTGCTGGTATGAGCTCTTCCCCATTGTGGCGCGGAGGTGGTCGGATATTCCCGAACTCCCCTGAAGAAAATTTCAGTCACAAGGTCAATAAAAAAATGTATCGCGCCGGTATGAGATCGATTCTGTCTCAACTCGCCCGCGAAGGTCGCTTAAATGTCGTAGATCAATTTGAACTCGACGCGCCAAAGACCAAAGTACTTGCTGAAAAAGTGAAAGCAATGGGCTTGGATTCGGTGCTGATCATCGTTGATCAGGTTAGCGAAAACTTGTATTTAGCTGCACGCAACTTGCATAAAGTTGCAGTAGTAGAGCCACAACATGCTGATCCGCTTTCCTTGGTTCAGTATCAAAAAGTGTTGGTGAGCAAAGCAGCGATTGCCAAAATCGAGGAGTTGCTGAAATGAGCCAAACACGCAGAAATGATCACAACCTGATGAAGGTTTTGCTTGGACCGGTTATTTCGGAAAAAGCAACGATGGTCGCTGAGAAAAACGAACAAGTTGTTTTTCAGGTGGATCGCGCAGCAAACAAGAGCGATGTAAAGCAAGCCGTCGAATTGCTATTCAAAGTTCAAGTGGACTCGGTTCAAATTGTCAATCAAAAGGGCAAGCCAAAACGCTATGGCCGTTTTGAGGGTCGTCGCGATCACGTCAAGAAGGCTTACGTTAATTTGAAGCCTGGTCAAGAAATCAACTTTGAAGCGGAGGCGAATTAATCATGCCTTTGATGAAAACAAAACCGACCTCACCAGGTCGTCGCTCAATGGTCAAGGTGGTAAACCCAGACCTGCATAAAGGGAAACCTTTCGCAGCCTTGTTGGAGCCACAGATTCAAAAAGCCGGTCGTAATAACAACGGCCACATTACTACCCGCCATAAAGGCGGCGGTCATAAGCACCACTATCGCGTCGTTGACTTTAAGCGCAACGATAAAGATGGCATTGCAGCCAAAGTAGAGCGCTTGGAATACGATCCAAACCGTAGCGCAAACATCGCCTTATTATTGTTTGCAGACGGTGAGCGTCGTTACATCATTGCTGCTAAAGGCATGGTTGCAGGACAGCCAGTGATGAATGGTTCGCAGGCACCGATCAAAGCAGGTAATAACTTGCCAATTCGTAATATTCCAATTGGTAGCACGATCCATTGCGTTGAAATGCTCCCAGGTAAAGGCGCGCAAATCGCTCGCTCTGCAGGCGGCTCAGCTGTATTGCTAGCACGTGAAGGCGTATACGCTCAGGTTCGTTTGCGTTCCGGCGAAGTCCGTCGCATTTTGATCGATTGCCGTGCCACGATTGGTGAGGTTGGCAATGAAGAGCACAGCTTGCGTCAAATTGGTAAAGCAGGTGCAAATCGCTGGCGTGGTATTCGCCCAACCGTTCGCGGTGTGGCAATGAACCCAGTTGATCACCCACACGGTGGTGGTGAAGGTAAGACCGGCGAAGGCCGCGTTCCTGTCTCCCCATGGGGTACTCCAACCAAAGGTTATCGTACACGTCGTAATAAGCGTACAACTTCGATGATCGTTCAACGTCGTCAAAAACGTTAAGCGATAAGGATAAATAGATATGACACGTTCAGCTAAAAAAGGCCCGTTTTGCGACGCCAGCTTGGTAAAAAAAGTCGAAGTTGCACAGGCAAACAAAGACAAAAAGCCGATTAAAACTTGGTCACGCCGTTCCACAATTCTGCCCGACTTCATTGGTCTGACAATTGCGGTGCACAACGGTCGTCAACACGTTCCGGTTTATGTATCAGAAAACATGGTGGGTCATAAGTTAGGCGAGTTCGCTTTGACCCGTACTTTCAAAGGTCACGCTGCTGACAAGAAAGTAACGAAGAAGTAAGGGGATGATGATGGAAGTTAAAGCTATTCACAAGGGCGCCCGCATTTCTGCGCAAAAGACACGTTTGGTCGCTGATCAGATTCGTGGTTTGCCAATTGCACGCGCCATGACCATTTTGAATTTCAGCCCCAAGAAGGCCGCATTTATTGTGAAGAAGGTAGTTGAGTCTGCAATGGCCAACGCTGAACACAACAAAGGTGCTGATATTGACGAGCTCAAAGTTGCCGCAATTATTGTTGACAAGGGCACCTCCTTGAAGCGATTCACAGCGCGCGCTAAAGGCCGTGGCAATCAAATCGAAAAACAAACTTGTCACATTAGCGTGACCTTGAGTAACTAAGGAAAGATATGGGCCAAAAGATAAACCCCACCGGATTCCGACTCTCGGTAAGCAAGAATTGGACATCACGTTGGTATGCAAACAATACTGACTTTGCAAAAATGCTCAAAGAAGATGTGGACGTCCGCATCTATTTGAAAAAGAAATTAAAGAATGCATCCGTTAGCAAGGTCGTCATTGAGCGTCCTGCTAAAAACGCACGCATCACAATTTATAGCTCACGCCCAGGCGTCGTGATTGGCAAAAAAGGCGAAGACATCGAAGTGCTCCGCCGCGAACTTCAAAAGCGCATGGGCGTTCCTGTCCATGTGAATATCGAAGAAATTCGTAAGCCTGAAGTGGATGCACAATTAATTGCTGACTCCATTACTCAGCAGTTAGAGAAGCGCATTATGTTCCGTCGCGCCATGAAGCGTGCCATGCAAAATGCAATGCGCCTTGGCGCACAGGGCATCAAAATTATGTCTTCGGGTCGCTTGAATGGCGCTGAGATTGCACGTCGTGAATGGTATCGCGAAGGTCGTGTTCCACTTCACACCTTGAAGGCAGATATTGATTACGCAACATCAGAGGCAGAAACAACCTACGGCATTATTGGTGTCAAAGTATGGGTATACAAAGGCGATACATTGGGCCGTGGTGCGGATGCTCCAGTAGCAGCGCCAGCAGAGCCAGTCGTTGATGACAAAAAGCCACGCCGTGCACCAGCAAAAACAGCACGTCGCACGCCTGCTGCGGGCGACGCAAAACCATTGGCGGCTGCAAAACCAGCTGTTAAGCGTGTTAGCAAAGCGGCAGCTAAGCCAGATGCCGCTGCTGAAACACAGAAGTCAGGAGAGTAAAGCATGTTGCAACCAAAGCGTCGCAAATATCGCAAAGAGCAAAAAGGCCGTAATACTGGCGTCGCAACGCGCGGCAGTTCAGTTGCCTTTGGTGACTTTGGGTTAAAGGCAGTTGGTCGTGGTCGATTAACCGCGCGTCAAATTGAGTCGGCGCGTCGGGCAATGACCCGCCATATTAAGCGTGGTGGCCGTATTTGGATTCGTATTTTCCCAGATAAGCCAATTTCGCAAAAACCAGCTGAAGTTCGTATGGGTAACGGTAAAGGTAATCCAGAGTACTACGTTGCTGAGATTCAGCCAGGCAAAGTATTGTATGAAATGGACGGAGTAGATGAGACCTTGGCGCGCGAAGCTTTCAAGCTGGCTGCAGCGAAGTTACCTATTCAGACCACATTTGTGATTCGCCACTTAGGCTAATCGGGATAGAGATAATGAATAACAAAGAATTGCAAACCAAAGACCTGAATGCCTTAAACAGCGAACTGTCTGAGCTCCTCAAAACGAGCTTCAAACTACGCATGCAAAAGGGTACTCAGCAACTTCAAAACACTAGCCAATTGGGTAAAGTTAAGCGCGATATCGCTCGCGTAAAGACCTTTATTACCCAAAAGACTGCCCAGAAATAAGGAAGGGATATGACAGAAACCTCCAAACCCTTACGCCGGACATTAATTGGCCGTGTTGTAAGTGACAAAATGCAAAAAACCGTGACGGTCCTGGTAGAGCGCCAAGTAAAGCACGCGCTCTATGGAAAGTACGTTGGGCACTCCAAAAAGTACCATGCTCACGACGAAGCTAGCCAGTACAAGATGGGTGATACGGTTGAAATTGCAGAATCCAAGCCAATTTCACGTACAAAGTCGTGGGTTGTTACCCGCCTCGTTGAGGCATCAAAGGGTATTTAAGTTTTTTAGGGGGAAATGCGCAAGATTCCTTGCCATAGCCCCTGTTTTAGTAGTAGAATTGAAGGCTTTTCGCGGTACATAGAAGTAGTTTTTCCATTAAATCCGGGTTTTAGCGTCGCTAAATGCCCATTGACGGAACCAAAACTGTTCGCCTTTGGCCAATAAGTTGGGAATTAAGAAATGATTCAGACCGAAAGTAGATTGCAGGTTGCCGATAATACTGGCGCCAGTGAAGTGTTGTGCATCAAGGTATTGGGCGGCTCTAAGCGTCGCTACGCCAGTATCGGTGATGTCATCAAAGTCAGCGTGAAGTCCGCTGCTCCACGTGGCCGTGTAAAAAAAGGTGACATTTATAACGCAGTAGTAGTGAGAACTGCTAAGGGCGTTCGCCGCCCAGATGGCTCATTGATTAAGTTTGATGCTAATGCCGCAGTACTGCTCAATGCCAAACTTGAGCCGATTGGAACTCGTATCTTTGGACCGGTTACGCGCGAATTGCGTACCGAGAAGTTCATGAAGATCGTTTCCCTCGCGCCTGAAGTGATTTAAGGGGTAGATATGAAAAAGATTCGTAAAGGTGACTCCGTGATTGTTCTGACCGGCCGCGATAAAGGCAAAAAAGGAACAGTCACGAATGTACTCGAGAACAAATTAGTGGTTGAGGGTGTCAACGTCTACAAAAAGAGCGTTAAACCTAATCCTAATACAGGTACAACTGGCGGCATGATCGATAAAGTGATGCCAATTCACGTATCCAATGTGGCTTTGGTAGATGCAAACGGTAAACCTTCTAAGGTTGGTATCAAAGTGGATGCTGGCAAGAAAGTCCGTTTTCTGAAAACCACTGGCGCAACGTTAAGCGCATAAGGGCCCGGAGAAATTATGAGCACACGTTTTCAAGAACACTATAAAGAAAAAGTCGTTGGCGATTTGATGACCAAATTCGGTTACAAGTCGGTAATGGAAGTTCCACGCATTACCAAGATTACCCTCAATATGGGCCTTGGTGACGCAGTAAATGATAAGAAGATCATCGAGAATGCCGTTGGTGATTTAACCAAGGTTGCAGGTCAAAAGCCAGTCGTAACGAAAGCACGCAAAGCGATTGCCGGATTTAAGATTCGTCAAGGTTATCCGATCGGCGCAATGGTTACCTTGCGTGGCGCACGCATGTTTGAATTCTTAGACCGTTTTGTTACGGTTGCATTGCCACGTGTACGTGACTTCCGCGGCATCTCAGGCAAGGCATTTGATGGCCGTGGTAACTACAACATCGGCGTTAAAGAGCAAATTATTTTCCCCGAAATTGAATACGACAAAATCGATTCGCTTCGTGGTTTAAATATCAGCATTACGACAACCGCAAAAACAGACGATGAAGCAAAAGCGCTGTTGGCGGCATTTAAATTCCCTTTCCGCAATTAAGAGGCTAATGTGGCAAAACTATCCCTAATTGAGCGCGAGAATAAGCGCGCTAAATGTGTAGAGAAGTACGCAGCAAAGCGAGCAGAGCTAAAGGCCATCATCGCCGATACAGCCCGTAGTGATGAAGAGCGTTACGAAGCCCGCCTGAAATTGCAAGCTCTACCACGTAATGCAAGCCCGATCCGCCAGCGGAATCGTTGTTCATTGACCGGTCGACCACGTGGCACATTCCGTAAATTCGGTTTGGCCCGTAGCAAGATTCGTGAAATCGCCTTCCGTGGCGAAATCCCCGGTTTAACCAAGGCCAGCTGGTAAGCGGCGAAAGAATTAGGAGAACTCATGAGCATAAGCGATCCAATCGCCGACATGTTGACCCGGATTCGCAACGCGCAAGCGGTGCAGAAGCCGATGGTTGTCATGCCGTCATCAAAAATTAAAGTGGCCATCGCCAAAGTCCTGAAAGAAGAGGGCTATATCGATGGTTTTGAAATCAAGGGCGAAGCAGCGAAGCCGGTATTGCATATCGAGCTGAAGTATTACGCTGGCCGTGCCGTTATCGAGCGTATTCAGCGCGTATCAACGCCTGGACTGCGGATCTATAAAGGCCGTCACGATATTCCTGAAGTCATGAATGGTTTGGGAGTGGCAATTATCTCCACACCCCAAGGCGTGATGACCGATCGCAAAGCGCGCGCTACTGGCGTGGGTGGCGAAGTTATTTGCTACGTCGCTTAAGGAGATCACTATGTCCAGAGTCGGAAAATCCCCCATTCCAGTACCAAAAGGTGCTGAAGTAACAATTAGCGGTTTGAATGTAACGGTAAAGGGCCCATTAGGCACCTTAAACCATACCTTGAACAACTGCATTGGCTTAAGCCAGGCAGATGGTTTCATCAACGTCGAACGTAAAGATGACACAGTGGAGTCCGCTGCGCTGTCCGGTACTACTCGTGCATTGGTCAACAATATGGTGATTGGTGTTACTACGGGCTTTGAGCGTAAGCTCAGCTTGGTAGGCGTTGGATACCGTGCTGCTGCTCAGGGCGATACCCTGAAATTGCAACTTGGTTTTTCACACGACATTATTTACAACCTGCCAAAGGGTGTAAAAGCAGAAACGCCATCGCAAACTGAAATCGTAATTAAAGGTTCCAACAAGCAGCAGGTTGGTCAAGTTGCCGCAGAGGTTCGTGCATACCGTTCACCAGAGCCATATAAGGGCAAGGGTGTTCGTTATATCGACGAAGTCGTGCATCTCAAAGAAACTAAGAAGAAGTAATCGGGATTAGATATGAATAAAGACGAATCAAGATTAAGGCGCGCTCGGCAGACCCGCATTCGGATTGCTGAAGCATTGGCAAACCGTTTAACGGTTATCCGCAGCAACTGCCACATTTCTGCGCAGGTTTATAGCCCATGCGGTACAAAAGTACTCGCAGCAGCGTCGACTATGGAAAAAGATCTGCGTGCAGCAATTAAGAATGGCGGAAACGCAACTGCAGCCCAACAAATCGGCAAGTTAATTGCTGAACGTGCTGTTAAAGCCGGCGTTGTTGACGTTGCCTTTGATCGCTCTGGCCACCGTTATCACGGCCGTATCAAAGCATTAGCTGAAGCCGCGCGTGAAGCCGGCCTGAAGTTCTAACAGATTGGTTTAGGAAAAAACATGGCAAAAATGCAAACCAAGATGCAATCCGAAGAGCGCGATGATGGTCTTCGCGAAAAGATGATTGCTGTTAATCGCGTAACAAAGGTAGTGAAGGGCGGCCGTATTTTAGGTTTTGCTGCACTCACCGTAGTGGGCGATGGCGATGGCCGTATTGGAATGGGCAAAGGAAAGTCGAAAGAAGTTCCTGTGGCTGTTCAAAAAGCAATGGACGAAGCTCGTCGCAAGATGATCAAGGTAACGCTCCGTAAGGGTACATTGCAACATACCGTGATCGGCCAGCATGGCGCGTCGCGCGTCATGATTTCCCCTGCAAAAGACGGTACAGGCGTCATTGCCGGCGGTCCGATGCGCGCTATTTTTGATGTAATGGGCGTTACAAACGTAGTTGCGAAGTCGATTGGTTCAACCAATCCTTACAACATGGTTCGTGCAACCATCGATGGTTTAAGCAAGATGAGCACTCCTTCTGAAATTGCTGCCAAGCGCGGCAAGTCAGTTGAAGAGATTCTGGGCTAAGACCGCTAGATTAGGAATTCATAAATGACAACGCAATCCAACTCTAAAGTCAAACTGCAATTAGTTCGCAGTTTGATTGGCACACGTGAAAGTCACCGTGCCACTGTTCGCGGTTTAGGCCTTCGCCGTATCAATTCAGTTTCCGAATTGCAAGATACGCCTGCAGTACGCGGAATGATTAATAAAGTTTCTTATTTGGTCAAAGTCATCGGCTAACGATCAGCAAGATATATAGGCAAATACTATGCAACTCAACACAATTAAACCTGCAGAAGGTTCCAAGAAAAATCGCCGCCGCGTTGGACGCGGTATCGGTTCGGGCCTTGGCAAAACAGCTG
The DNA here is from genome assembly GCA_964636135.1 of uncultured Polynucleobacter sp. GTDB lineage: Bacteria > Pseudomonadota > Gammaproteobacteria > Burkholderiales > Burkholderiaceae > Polynucleobacter. Next base: position 49,420 of record CAZWPR010000008.1, on the reverse strand, counting down.
GCCGTGGACACAAGGGTCAAAAATCCCGTTCAGGCGGATTTCATAAGGTTGGCTTCGAAGGCGGTCAAATGCCAATGTATCGTCGTCTACCAAAGCGCGGCTTCGTATCACTGACACGACGTCATGTTGGTCAAATTACATTGAACGATCTCGAAAAGATTGGTCTAGCTGAAGTTGACCTCTTGATTTTGAAGCAGCATGGTTATGCCGGCGAGCAAATCAACGCAGTTAAGGTAATTAAGACTGGTGAACTCAAACGCGCGGTTACTTTAAAAGGCTTGACCGCAACTGCTGGTGCAAAAGCAGCCATTGAGGCAGCTGGCGGCAAGTTAGTTGATCAGGCTTAATTGAGACAGTAATGGCACTCGGCTCTTCTACCATGCAAAGCACTGCGCAAGCAGGAAGCAAGTTCGGCGATTTACGCCGACGCTTGGTATTCCTGCTGCTCGCTTTGATTGTGTTTAGAATTGGTGCCCATATTCCAGTGCCTGGCATAGACCCAAATCAGTTGGCTGAATTGTTTTCAGGTCAAAAAGATGGCATCTTGGGAATGTTCAACTTATTCTCAGGTGGCGCCTTATCGCGCTTCACCGTGTTTGCACTTGGCATCATGCCTTACATCTCTGCATCGATCATCATGCAGCTAACAACGATTATTGTCCCATCGCTCGAGGCGATGAAAAAAGAAGGTCCTGCTGGCCAACGCAAAATTACGCAGTACACCCGCTATGCAACCGTTGTGTTGGCAACCTTCCAAGCTTTGGGTATTTCAGTAGCGCTTGAAGCTCAGCCTGGTCTTGTAATTGATCCTGGTTTGGCATTTCAGGTTTATACCGTGATCACTTTAGTTACCGGCACCATGTTTTTAATGTGGCTTGGCGAGCAAATAACAGAGCGCGGTTTAGGTAATGGTATTTCAATCATTATTTTTGCTGGAATTGTGTCTGGTTTACCAAGCGCTATTGGCGGTTTAATGGAGTTGGTCCGTACTGGTTCCATGAGTATCTTGGCCGGTCTATTCATTGTGCTCATCGTGATTGCAGTGACCTACTTCGTAGTATTTGTTGAGCGTGGTCAGCGACGCATCCTAGTAAATTATGCAAAGCGCCAGGTCGGCAACAAAGTGTACGGTGGCCAATCGTCCCATTTACCACTCAAGCTCAATATGGCCGGAGTGATCCCCCCCATTTTTGCCTCGTCGATTATTTTGTTCCCTGCAACGATTGCTGGTTGGTTTACTTCAGGCGAGCCGACCAATATGTTCAGCAGCGTAATTAAAGATTTAGCAGCGACATTGGCTCCAGGTCAGCCGGTATATGTGATTTTGTATGCCACAGCCATTATTTTCTTCTGTTTCTTTTATACCGCTTTGGTATTTAACAGCCGTGACACAGCAGATAACTTAAAGAAGAGCGGCGCTTTTGTTCCAGGTATTCGCCCCGGCGATCAAACGGCCCGTTACATCGACAAGATTTTGGTGCGTTTAACTTTGGGCGGCGCAATCTATATGGTGCTGGTCTGTTTACTGCCTGAGTTCTTGGTTTTGAAGTACAACGTACCCTTCTATTTTGGTGGTACCTCGCTCTTGATTATTGTCGTTGTGGCAATGGACTTTATGTCGCAAGTGCAGTCCTTTGTAATGCAGCAGCAGTATGGTTCTTTAATGAAGAAGGCCAACTTTAAGATGGGTATTACACAGTAACTATGTCAAAAGATGATGTTATTCAAATGGCTGGTGAAGTAGTTGAGAATTTGCCGAACGCGATGTTTCGCGTAAAGCTGGAAAACGGACATGTTGTATTGGGGCACATTTCTGGAAAGATGCGGATGCACTACATTCGAATCCTTCCAGGGGACAAGGTGACGGTGGAGATGACTCCATACGACCTGACGCGCGCGCGCATTATTTTCCGCGCGAAGTAGTAATTAGCAGTACATATTTTTGAATAGGTGAGTTATGAAAGTATTGGCATCCGTAAAGGTCATTTGCAGAAACTGCAAGATCATTAAGCGCAAACGCGTTGTGCGTGTGATTTGCTCGTCAGATCCACGTCATAAGCAGCGTCAAGGCTAATTCGGTTAATTAAGAGGAATTCTCATGGCACGTATCGCTGGGGTAAACATCCCAAATCATCAACATACCGTTATCGGTTTAACGGCTATTTTTGGCATTGGAACAACACGGGCACGCAAAATCTGCGTCTCGACCGGTGTTCCATTTGACCGAAAAGTAAAAGACTTAACCGATAGCGACTTAGAGAAATTGCGCGACGAAGTCGGCAAGCTAACGACAGAAGGTGATTTGCGCCGTGAAGTCACAATGAGCATCAAGCGCTTGATGGACTTGGGTTGCTACCGTGGTGTTCGCCATCGTAAAGGCCTGCCAGTCCGCGGTCAGCGCACTAAGACAAACGCGCGTACCCGTAAGGGCCCACGGAAGTCTGGCATCGCACTTAAGAAATAATCGAGAGAGTTAAACGACATGGCAAAACAGCAAACTAGTTCAAACGCAGCCGCTCAGCGTGCGCGTAAGAAAGTTAAAAAGAACGTAGCAGACGGCATTGCGCACGTACACGCCTCTTTTAACAACACCATTATTACGATTACAGATCGTCAGGGTAATGCGCTTTCATGGGCAACCTCCGGCGGCCAAGGCTTCAAAGGCTCGCGTAAGTCAACTCCATTTGCTGCTCAGGTAGCGGCTGAAGTTGCGGGAAAAGCTGCAATCGAATGCGGCATTAAGAATTTAGAAGTTCAAATTAAAGGACCTGGTCCAGGTCGTGAATCTGCCGTACGTGCCTTGAATTCCTTGGGAATCAAGATTACAGAGATTCAGGACGTAACGCCTGTCCCACACAATGGTTGCCGCCCTCCAAAGCGTCGCCGCATTTAAGTTTTGTAGTACGTAGTATCCGTTTAGTTATTTTTTATTAAAGCCCACTGTTCATCTGATGTAAAGGGTGAACTCACCGCCGGTCGAAAGACTGCGGCAAAGAAAGGAAAGCATCGTGGCACGTTACTTAGGCCCTAAGGCCAAACTATCCCGTCGGGAAGGTACCGACTTATTTCTGAAGAGTGCACGCCGCGCTCTGTCGGACAAATGCAAACTGGATACCAAGCCAGGTCAACACGGACGCACATCAGGCTCCAGGACTTCGGATTACGGTAATCAGTTGCGCGAGAAGCAAAAAGTAAAACGCATGTACGGCATCTTAGAGCGCCAGTTCCGCCGTTATTTTGCTGAAGCAGAGCGCCGCAAAGGTAATACAGGCGCAACCTTGCTGCAGCTTTTGGAGTCCCGTTTAGATAACGTCGTATATCGCATGGGGTTTGGTTCCACACGTGCTGAAGCGCGTCAGCTGGTATCGCATTGCGCCGTCATGCTCAATGGCAGTGCAGTGAATATTCCATCGATTCAGGTAAAGCCTGGTGATGTGATTGCGATCCGCGAAAAAGCAAAAAAACAAACTCGTATTCAAGAATCACTCAATTTAGTACAGCAAACAAACGCAGTTAACTGGGTTACGGTTGATGCGGCAAAGCTAGAGGGAACATTTAAACAAGTGCCAGACCGCGATGAAATTAGCGGTGAAATTAATGAAAGTTTGATCGTCGAATTGTATTCGCGCTAATTAGGCACTTTAAGGAAGAAAATATGCAAACAAATTTGCTCAAGCCAAAAATTATTTCTGTTGAAGCAATTACAGCAAATCAAGCAAAAGTTGTAATGGAGCCCTTTGAGCGTGGCTATGGCCACACTTTAGGTAACGCCTTACGCCGTGTATTGCTGTCATCCATGGTCGGTTTTGCTCCAACTGAAGTTGCAATTGCTGGCGTTGTTCATGAGTATTCCACTCTGGATGGCGTACAAGAAGACGTAGTTAATTTATTGTTGAATTTAAAGGGCGTTGTATTCAAGCTCCAGTCACGCGATGAGGTGACAATTAATTTGCGCAAAGAAGGTCCTGGCGTTGTTACTGCTAAGGATATTGATTTGCCACATGATGTCGAGATCATTAACCCAGATCACGTGATTGCGCATTTGTCCGCAGGCGGCAAGCTGGATATGCAGATCAAGGTTGAAAAAGGCCGTGGATATGTTCCAGGTAATATGCGTCAGTATCACGATGAAGCGACCAAGTTAATCGGCCGCATTGTGCTGGATGCATCGTTTAGCCCAGTTTCACGCGTAAGCTATGCAGTAGAGTCCGCTCGCGTTGAGCAACGTACCGACTTAGATCGTTTGGTCATGACCATTGAAACCAACGGCGTGTTATCGCCAGAAGAATCGATTCGTCAAGCCGCTAGCATCTTGGTAGATCAGCTGGTTGTCTTTGCTGCGCTCGAAAGCAGTGAAGTCATGGGTGATTTGGCTCCAAGCCGTTCATCGACCGTTGATCCAATGTTGATGCGTCCAGTGGACGATCTTGAGTTGACAGTGCGCTCGGCTAACTGCTTGAAGGCTGAGAATATTTATTACATTGGTGATTTGATCCAACGTACCGAAAATGAATTGTTAAAGACGCCTAACTTGGGTCGCAAATCCTTGAATGAAATTAAGGATGTTTTGGCGGCTCGTGGCTTGAGTCTTGGCATGAAACTTGAGAGCTGGCCACCCGCTAGCCTCGAGAAATAATTAGAAAGGAAGCACCATGCGTCACGGAAACGGCTTACGCAAACTCAACAGAACTTCATCCCATCGTTTGGCGATGTTGCGCAATATGTCTAATTCGCTTTTAGAGCATGAAGTGATTAAAACCACTCTGCCAAAAGCAAAAGAATTGCGCATGGTTGTTGAGCCTTTAATTACCTTAGGCAAAAAAGACAACTTGGCAAATCGCCGCTTGGCTTTTAACCGCACGCGCGATCGCGATATCGTTACCAAGCTCTTCACCGAACTCGGCCCACGTTATGCAACACGCCCAGGTGGTTACTTGCGCATTTTGAAGTTTGGCTTTCGCCATGGCGACAATGCGCCAATGGCCTTGGTTGAACTGATGGATCGCCCAGAAGTTGAAGAGACTGCAGTCGAAGCTGACGCAGCTTAAGTCTTTGGGGTATAGTCAAAAGCCAGGCTTCGGTCTGGCTTTTTGCTTTCTTGATAAGCCTAGTTTATGAATCACACAGCGAATAATGGATTCTTGCAATGACTGAATTGCTCTTGGTGATGACAAGCCTTCCAGATATGGAAGCGGCTAAAGCATTAGCAAAGAGGCTAATTGATGGTCATTTAGCAGCTTGCGTACAACTACAGCCCAGCGTGCAATCCATTTACCGTTGGGAAGGGCGCGTCTGCGAGGAGCAAGAGGTAGTACTAGTGGCAAAAACCACCGCTCAGCAGTGGTCTGCGATTTCAGCCTGTATCAAGCAGAATCATCCCTATGATGTTCCTGAAATTATTGCTCAGCCAATTACCCATAGCCATACAGACTATGCCCGTTGGGTTATTGCTGAGACAACAATTGCGCCTAATTAGATGATGCTCTTCCAAGCCCATTCTCGAATCAATGCATGGTTATTGGCTGCAATTGCGATCGCAGCTAGCTTTCTATTGGTGCTGCCGGCCAGCGCACAGAAAGCATTTTTACATCCCGATAAAGCCTTTCCAGTAACCGTCAGCTGGCTTGAAAATAAAACGCAAGTCCAAGTCGATTTTTTAACGGCAAAGGGATACTACCTCTACCAAGAGGCCTTCCAATTTCGGTTGATGCAGGCTGATGGGGCAAGTCAAACCTTGAAGGCAACATTGCCCAAAGCTGAAGTGAAGTTTGACGAGACCTTTCAGAAAAACATGCCGATTTATCGGTACCCAATCGACGTTGTGTTAACTCTGCCGGGCGGGACCGCATTGGCAGAAAAAGGCCAGGGCATTCAGATTGAGGTCGATTTACAAGGCTGTGCCGAAGGCGGAATTTGCTATCCACCCACCACCTTGAAATTCAATATCGCTGCGCCAGGGGTGCAGGTCATGCCCATGCCGGATGAATTAATCCCGAGTACTGGCAGTGATGCTAGCAATCAACAGCAAAGTATTACGGATCGTTTTATGGGCTTGTGGCAGCAGCGTGATGATGTGAATGCCATTAGTAGATTTTTAGAAGAAACACCCACTGCTTATTTATTCATTGCTTTCTTTGTGCTTGGTCTGGCATTAGCATTTACGCCCTGTGTATTGCCAATGCTACCTATTTTGTCGAGCATTGTTTTCGGTACGCAAGGCAGTAAACCCATTAAAAAGACCCGCGCAGCCGTGCTTGCGGCAGCATATATTTTGGGGATGGCCCTTATGTATGCCCTGGCTGGAGTATTGATGGCAGCATTGGGCAGCGGCGCACAACAAGCACTGCAAAACCCAATCGTGTTAATTGCCTTTGCGATATTGCTTTTGGTGCTTGCTGGAAGTCTATTTGGTTTTTACGGGCTAAGCCTCCCCCAGTCTTGGCATGGTCACATTGATCGGATTGCCGGTCGACAAAAGGGTGGAAGTATCGCGGGTGCTTTTATTTTGGGCGGTGTATCCACCTTGGTAGCTAGCCCATGTATTACCGCGCCGCTTGCCGGCGTGCTCGGCTTTATAGCGCATACCGGATCCATGAGTTTAGGCGGCGGCCTCTTGTTTGTAATGGCGCTTGGCATGGGGCTACCACTCTTTTTCATTGCTGTAGAAGCGCGTATGCTGATACCAACGACAGGCAAATGGATGATTGGTCTTCAGCGTGTGTTGGGCATCATGCTGATCGTGTTGGCCTCATGGATTGTGTCACCGATTCTGCTGAGCAATACCAATTCATCAAGTGGTAATAATGGTGGATTGGCGCGCTCTGAAAAGCAGCTTGGTGAATTAAAATTCAAGGTAATTGGATCGATCGAAGCATTGCAACCCTTTTTTGAAGAGGCTAAGCGCACAGGCAAGCCCTTGCTGCTCGACTTTTATGCCGACTGGTGTATTAGCTGCAAAGAAATGGAAATCAAGACCTTTGCCAATCCAGTGGTAGCAAAAAAAATGCAGGAATTTATTTTGGTGCAAGCTGATGTCACCAGCAACACAGTTGCGCACCAGGCCTTATTAAAACGCTATGGCTTATTTGGCCCGCCCGGCATTCTGTTGTTTAATGCCGCGGGTGAGGAGCAGAACAATCAGCGCGTAGTTGGCTTCATGCCGCCGGATCGCTTCTTGCTGCGTTTAAACGCTGCTGCGCCCTAAGCAAGTAAGACTGCTTAGGGATTTGCTTTGAGTAGACGCGCAGCTTCAAGCGCAAAGTAAGTCAATATCCCATCGGCACCGGCGCGCTTAAATGCCATTAGCGATTCCATCATCACTGCATCGTGATCAAGCCAGCCGTTTTGCGCCGCCGCTTTTAGCATCGCATATTCGCCACTCACTTGATAAGCAAAGGTGGGGTAAGCGAAGGTATCTTTGGCCCTGCGCACAATATCCAGATAGGGCATACCGGGCTTAACCATCACCATATCAGCACCTTCACTGATATCAAGGGCGAGTTCACGCAACGCTTCATCGCTATTGGCGACATCCATTTGATAAGTTTTCTTGTCGGCTTTGCCGAGGTTTTGGGCCGAACCTACTGCATCCCGAAATGGGCCATAGAATGCCGATGCATATTTAGCTGAGTAGGCCATGATGCGGGTGTGAATCAAGTTCTGCTTCTCTAGTGCAGCACGAATAGCGCCAATGCGTCCATCCATCATGTCCGATGGCGCCACTATATCCACTCCGGCGCTTGCATGCATGACAGCTTGTTTTACTAGGATGGCGGTAGTTTCATCATTAAGAATGCGGCCAGCATCATCCAAAACACCATCTTGACCGTGGCTGGTATAAGGATCAAGTGCGACATCGGTCATGATGCCCAAAGTGGGAAAGTGTTTTTTAAGTTCGCGCACCGCAGTTGGAACAAGGCCATTCGGATTAAACGCTTCTTCCCCATCGGGGGTTTTAAGTTGGCTGCTGATCACTGGAAACAGAGCAAGTACTGGGATGCCCAAAGTGACGCATTCTTGTGCAACAGGCAATAGCAAATCAAGCGATACCCGGTTAACGCCAGGCATGGACTTGACTGCTTCCGTTTGATTTTTCCCTTCCAGTAAAAATACGGGGTAGATCAAGTCATTGGACGATACGGTATTTTCTTGAATCAGGCGGCGCGACCAATCATCGCGACGCATCCGGCGGGGTCTATGGGCGGGAAACTGGAATAGTGAGCTCATGGGGTATATCGGTAGTTAAAGGTGCGGTAATGGATTCAGGTTCAGGAAATAGCCAACTTAGAATCAGTTTATCGGCTTCTTCCAGCCCAATCCGCTTTGTACTTGAAAATAGCTGCGCTGTTAATCGGGAGGATGCCTTAGCCCCATCGCCCAGGTCCGGATCGTACTGCTGCAATTGCTTCGTAACTGCTTCGAGGGCATGCCGGCATTCACTTTTGTTCAATTTGTCGCACTTACTCAGCAGGATATGAATCGGCTTGCCGGTCGGCACAAACCACTGGATCATTTGCTCATCCAGATCCGTAATACCCCGCCTAGCGTCGACAATCTGGATCAGGCCAACCAGAGGGTTACGTTGCTGCAAATAGTCGCTTAGAAGGCCGTTCCAGTGATATTTGGTTTCTCGGTTGACGGCAGCATAGCCATAGCCCGGTAAATCCACCAAATAAGCCAATAGGTCCTCTTTGGCAAAAACCCCGAAATAATTGATGTGTTGCGTCCGCCCAGGGGTTTTACTGGCAAAAGCCAACCTTTTTTGATTGCAAAGGACATTAATGGCAGTGGATTTGCCCGCATTCGACCGGCCAGCAAAGGCGACTTCACGCAGCCCCAGCTCAGGCAGGCAGTGGATGTCGTTTACGGTGGTGGCGAAACGCGCTTGAAAGAGTTTAGACATGTGTGCAAGCTATTGTAAAATCACGGAAAATAGTGGAAGAAATGGTGGGCGTCGTTAAATTGGCGTAATCCATGCACTCTTAGGAATTTTTGTTAAGGTAAACATAATGCGTCAATCTGTTCAAATCTCCAAATTAAACGGCTTTCGGTCTGGTTTTATGGTCCTTTTGGCGGCTGCCAGCCTTGGTTTTAGCGCCCACAGTGTTGCTGCGGACCCTGCTGCTAAGCCGGCCAAACCCGATGCAGCGATTGGAGAGAAGTTGTATACCAATGGCGACCCACAGCGTGGCGTAATTGGCTGCGCAAGTTGCCACGGCGCGGAAGGCAAGAGTGCTGCCGGTGCATGGCCTAAGCTGGCTGGCCAGCACAGCGCTTACACCATCAAGCAGCTTAAAAACTACAAAGATGGCACACGTGCAAATGCAATTATGGCCGGCATGTCCGCTGCGTTAACAGAACAAGACATGGCTAATATTGCCGCGTACCTCAGTAAACAAACTGTTTCTTTGGGCGTTGCTCAGAACAAAGAGACCATTGGATTGGGTAAGCAAATTTACGCAGGTGGTATTGCAGAAAAAGGCATCCCAGCTTGCGCTGCATGCCATAGTCCTAACGGTGCTGGTATCCCATCGCAATATCCTCTGCTGAGTGGACAGTGGGCAGATTATTCTGTAGCCCAACTCGGTTACTTCCGCGACGGCACACGGAAAAATAATGCAGCGATGACCACCATTGCTGCAAAGCTTTCGGATGTTGAAATGAAGGCAGTGTCAGACTATATAGCTGGATTGCGTTAAGCCTACTTGTTGCATTAAAGACAAACCCCGCATAGCTTGCGGGGTTTTTTGTTTTAAGGCAAGGTGCGCTCACCTGCAAAAAGATCGCTGACATTTTCACGATCACGAATCACATACGCTTTGTTGCCGTCCACCATAATCTCAGCAGGGCGAGGCCGCGTATTGTAGTTTGAGGACATCACAAAGCCATACGCTCCAGCAGACAGAATAGCTAAATAATCTCCTTCCGCAATCGCAAGCGCGCGATCGCGGCCAAGCCAATCGCCGGACTCGCAAACCGGCCCCACTACATCATAGTTCTGGGGCGGGAGCTCTTTTGCTTGAATCGGCACAATCGCGTGATACGCCTCATAGAGTGCGGGGCGCATTAACTCAGTCATCGCCGCATCCACAATACAAAAATTCTTTTCAGCACCGGGTTTTAGATACTCCACACGCGTGAGTAAAACACCTGCATTGCCAACCAATGATCTGCCCGGTTCAAGTACTACATCCAAGTGTGCAAAGCCGCGCTTGGCAACGTGATTCAGGAGGGTGTTAGTAAATTCAGTAATGTCGGGTGGCGTCTCGGCCCCATAAGAGATGCCAAGGCCGCCTCCTAAATCGAGGTGGTGAATCACGATCCCCTCTTTTTTGAGGTGGACCACTAAGTCCAATACTTTATCAACGGCATCTAAGTAGGGTGCGATGCTGGTGATTTGCGAGCCAATATGGCAATCAATTCCGACCACGTCGATGTGCGATAAGAGCGCTGCCTCGCGATAGGTTTTCAGAACCTCGTGGTAAGCAATGCCAAACTTATTGTCTTTGAGTCCAGTAGAAATATACGGGTGTGTTTGTGCATCGACATCGGGATTAACGCGCAAGGAAATGGGCGCGCGGCAACCCTGCTGTGAAGCAATGCGATTGATTTGTTGCAACTCCGGAATCGATTCCACATTAATGCATTTAACGCCGGCTTTCAGTGCTGCAGCAATTTCAGTGGCAGATTTGCCTACTCCAGCAAATACGAGACTTGAAGGCTCGGCACCAATGGCTAGGGCCCGGGCTAGTTCGCCGCCGCTGACCAAATCAAAACCAGCCCCCAATCTTCTTAGGCAATCCAAGACTGCTAAATTGCTATTGGCTTTCATTGCAAAGTGAATGCGGGCACGTCGTTTCCCGGCTGCATCTACGCAAGCACGATCGTAGGCCTGATAAGCCTCTGTGATTGCATGCTTACTGTAAATGTAAAGGGGCGTTCCATATTGCTCCGCCAGGCTTGCTAAGGAAACGTCCTCGGCATACCACTGGCCGCCACGCTCTGAAAAGCCGGCTAAATGGGGTAGGGGGTTGGAGTGGGTGTCGACGGTCATTGCTTTGGTGGGTTGGCGCTAGCTGGACTGCTAGGCGGGTATAAAACGCCCTTAGGCTCAGCTTGAGTTGGGGGGGTGGGAGCGGGTGGTACCGTCGGTAGGTACAGTGGACCTCTAACCCCGCATCCCGTGAGGGATATTAGAAGTCCAATGCCCAGCGCTCTGATTAGAATGGCTATCATGGTTATCTTTATTACGAATGATTGAATATAGCATGCAGCAGCCTGATACCAAGCCCAGCAATTCAGCGGTGGAAGCAATTGATGATTCGCAATTTCATCAGTTGGGTGCGCATCTACTGCAGTCGATCGAGTTGGCATTAGAAGCCGCTGATGACCGCCTCGACCTTGATCTCGATGTGTCGCGCCAAGGGGGTAATGTTATTACCATTCAGTTTCGTGATCGCAGTGTCATTGTGGTTAATACTCAGCCGCCCCTTCATGAAATCTGGGTGGCCGCAAAGTGTGGCGGCTTTCATTACCGCTGGGCGGGTAGTATGGCCAAGCCCTTATGGCTTGATACCAAAACCGGCCGTGAGTTACTTAGCGATTTATCCGAGTTTGCTAGCGCGCAAGCAGGTCAGCCACTAACCATCGCACTGAAATAAGTACGACTTCGTTTCATTACGCTGCGCCAGTAGCAACGAGTGTTTCAATCACAGTAGTGTCCGGCACTTGCTGAATGCGCGCAGCGCCAATCGATCCTAATGTGATGTAGCGAATTTGCCCTGCCTCTGTCTTTTTATCAACCTGCATTAACTCCATAAAGCGCTGACTACCTAGCCTTGGGGGTGTTATGGGTAAATGCATGGATGCAATGATGCGCTTAAGTCGCTCTGCATCCATTTTGCTAATTTGGCCTAAGCGAGCGCTGAGATCGGCTGCCATCACCATGCCGCAGCCTACCGCCTCACCATGCAACCACTCGCCATACCCAAGCCCCGATTCAATAGCATGACCGAAGGTATGACCAAAATTTAAAGTAGCCCTAATTCCCCCTTCACGCTCATCGGCAGAAACAACGGCAGACTTAATTTCGCAGGAGCGCAATACAGCGTGAGCCATCGCATCGGTATCGCATGCAAGCAGTGCGCCGGTATTAGCTTCGATCCAATCTAAAAAATCAGCATCGGCGATCGCACCATGTTTAATCACCTCAGCCAGGCCAGCAGAGAGCTCGCGGGGCGGTAATGTGCGGAGTGTATTTAAATCAGCAATTACAGCCACTGGCTGGTGAAAGGCGCCAATCATATTCTTTCCCAAGGGATGATTGATGCCAGTTTTGCCGCCAACTGACGAGTCAACTTGAGCTAGCAGGGTGGTAGGCACTTGTATAAAGCGAATGCCACGCATGAAGCTGGCAGCACCAAAGCCTGCCATATCCCCCACCACGCCGCCGCCGAGTGCAATGATCATGCTTTGACGATCAGCACCATGCGCCAATAGCTCATCAAAAATGAGTTGCAAGTGCTGCCAGTCTTTATATGACTCGCCATCCGGCAATTCCAGTAAGCGAACAGTTTTACCCAGTTGGCTTAGGGTGTTCATCAGCGTTTTCGCATATAGCGGCGCAACGGTTGTATTACTCACAATGAAAACAGTGGTGCTGGATTTGAGGTGGGGCTCAAATAAGGCCGGTTGCTCCAGTAAATTAGTGCCAATGTAGATGGGATAACTACGGCTAGCTAAGTCGACGTGTAATGTTTTCATGGGGAGAGTTCGAGTTGCATCAGTAATGTATGAACCAGCTGATTCACGCTGGGCTTGCCAGTTTCAATAACATGGTCTGCGATCTCGCGGTAGAGCGGATCACGTACCCGGTATAAATTCTCTAGAGTTTGCCGCGCATCCCCGGTTTGCAAAAGGGGGCGACCTTCGCCGCCTTTAGTGCGGTGCCACAGTTCCGTTGGTCCCGCGTGTAAATAAATCACAGTACCTCGGCTACTGAGTAAGGCGCGATTTTCTGGAAGAATGACGGCGCCACCACCGGTAGCCAGAACAATCGACTCTTCCTCTACTGCTTCCTTAATGGCTTGCGCTTCGCGCTTACGAAAGCCGGCTTCACCCTCCATTTCAAAAATGACGGGGATTTTCACACCACAGCGCTCTTCGATTAATGCATCGGCATCAATAAATCGACGGCCTAATTTGCGGGCCAATAACTTGCCCACCGTCGATTTACCGGCGCCCATCAAGCCAACAAGATAAATGTTTTTTGTTAAGGAATTCACCCCATGATTTTATTAGGGTTTACCGAGTATGGTGGGGGTTATGAAGACCAATAGCTCGGTTTTATCGCGCAAGGTGGATTTATGTTGAAAAAAGTGCCCAATTAGAGGGATGTCTCCCAATAAAGGGACTTTGACTACATCCTCGCGCTCCGTGGTTTGGTAGACGCCACCAATAATCACGGTTCCACCATTTTCAACCGTCACCTCTGAACTCAGATTTTTTGTATCAATGGCGTACCCCTGTTCGGTTTTCATGCCAACCGTATCTTTGTTGATGGAAACGAGCATCGAAATCTTTTCGTCAGGATGAATTTTGGGCACCACTTCAAGGCGTAAATTGGCTTTACGAAATTGCAGCTTGCTACCCGTTTGACTCGATGTTTGATAGGGAAGTTCGGTGCCCTGTTCAATTGTGGCCTTTACCTGATCCGCGGTCATGATGCGGGGATTCGACAAAATCTTTCCCTGGCCATCACTCTCCAGTGCCGACAACTCCATCTGCAGTAGTCGAGTTGCTCCTTTGGATAATAGGGTTGCAGCCACAGTACTTGGATCAAAACCAGTCAGCCCCGAAGCCCCCAAGTCCAGATTGCTGATAAGGTTGTTATCGGCATTGCCACGGATCCCTTTCGCCTGCAATCCGAGCTTGGCGCCTAAGTTCCGTGCAAAACGGTGGTCTGCCTCAACAATGCGCGCCTCAATCAAAATTTGCTTTGGACTGTTGAGATGGTCTCCCCCAAAAGGCAATGCGGCATCGTCTCTGCGGTGCTTTTGAAAACTCAGAATTTCAGAATGGGGAGCAATCCAGTAAATATCCCCTTGCCGAATGATGCCCAAACCCCTACTAGCCAAAATGGAGTGTAAGGCGGTGTGCCAAGCCGTATTTTTAAGGTTGACTGACATTCGCCCTTGAATTGACTCACTAAGCAAAAAGTTGGTGTCACCAAGGCGCGCTAATTCGTGTAAAAGCCCGCTGACCTCAATGTTGACAAAGTGCAAGCTGATGGCGTTTTGCTGAACCGAAGGTGTTGTGACCGTTGCCGAGTTACTGGAAGCCGCATGCGCCCAATTAAACGGATTAACTGCAATGACCAGAAATAAAAGGAGGCAATACACTAATCCCATGCATCACTCCTTGCTGACAGAAATAGCAACAGACCTGCCATCATTGGATGACAGGGTTGCTAACTCACGCGTAACCGAGGATAGGCGCCACCCATCTAATACAGGACTATTGAGAACAATGTGTTGTATGCCTTCCCCTGTATGAAAAAGACCGCTGATGCCCGAACTAGATTCGCTCATACCCAAGTAGCGCCAGCGCTTAAGGGACTGTTCGGTGCGGGTAATTTTTGGCGTCGGTGAAGGGGTGTTATGAGCCCGTTTTGTATCCGCATTTTGCATTGCCATTGACTCCAATTCGGATAACAGTGCATCCTGATTGTCTTCAAGCTGGTCCTTCAGGCTGAGAACAAGCGTCTTGAGTTCATGGGCACTCTGGCCTGACTCATCAGCCACAAGTGGCTGCAAACTGTGTGCGGTGCGCAATTCAAATAGCCAATAGCTATTGAGTAATGTTGCAGTAACGACACAGGCGATCAATGCAAGCCAAATCGGCCTTTCCTGAAAGAGCCTGCTGAATGGGAGATTTTTTATCCCGGGGCTGGATATTCCCTGTATGGGATCACCCTTGTGGTTTTTATGTTGCGGAAATTGCTCTGCAAGGCGATTGGCATCTGCCTCATAGGAGTGGTGATTCATGGTTTGGTTCTCGGGTATGGAGGACTTTCTGCGGGCGGGGTGACCGATAGCAGGGTCATCTCCTAATTCACGCAAAATGGCATCAAAAGAGTTAGGAGAAATGGATCGCTTTGGCACGCCATGATTTTTCCTGATCACACATGCATGCGCTATCAGGAAAAGGCATCTCTTGTGTCGGCTAAATCTGATTTACGCGGTGATAGGCGGCCGACATATAATCCTCATATGGCGATCTCCCCTAAAGACAAGCCACCAGTCAAGCCGTCGCTCAAGCGATCGCCTGACGGTCGGTCTTACCGTCCGCACCCAGATAATGTGTCGCTATCGAGCACTGTTCGCGGACCGTTGATTAAGGCCTTATTGGTCTTTGCTTTAGCGGGCGGGGCGATAGTAGCGATGTTGATTGCTTACGCATTCATTGTTGCGATTCCAAATTTGCCGCCGATATCGGCCTTGGTCGACTACAAGCCGAAAGAGCCGCTGCGTGTTTTTACAGCCGACAAAGTATTGATTGGCGAGTTTGGTGAAGAGCGCCGTACGGTAGTGCCTTTGTCCGAGATTCCCCTGCAAATGCGCAATGCCGTATTGGCAATTGAAGACGATCGTTTTTATTCCCACGGCGGCGTGGATTATCTTGGAGTATTGCGGGCAAGCTTGGCGAACTTGCGTGGCCGCCTTTCTCAGGGTGCGTCGACGATCACCATGCAGGTGGCACGTAACTTCTTTTTGGGCAATGAAAAAACATTTAGCCGAAAAATTTATGAAGTATTACTCGCCTGGGAAATTGAATCCAAGTTATCGAAAGATAAGATTCTAGAAATCTACATGAACCAGATTTTTTTGGGTCAGAGAGCATACGGATTTTCAAGCGCAGCGCAAATTTACTTTGGTAAGGATCTGAAAAGTTTGACCATTGCAGAATCTGCGATGTTGGCAGGCTTACCTAAGGCGCCCTCAGCTTACAACCCTGTTAGTAATTTCCGACGAGCCAAGATTCGTCAAGAATACATATTGCAGCGTATGCGCGATTTGAATTACATCACGCCGGAGCAATATCAGGCGGCAATGGCAGAGCAGTTGCGGGTGCGTGGCCTCGGTAATGAGTTTGCAACACGCGCTGATTTTGCTGCAGAGATGGTGCGTCAACTATTGTTTAGTCAATATGGCGAAGCCATTTATTCACAAGGCTTAAGCGTCTATACCACCTTGATTAAGGCGGATCAGGATGCGGCTTATGCGGCCGTGCGCCGCGGTATTTTTGACTATGACTTACGACATGCATACCGTGGCCCAGAAGGTTTTATTGATTTGCCCGAAGATGAGGTGAAGCGGCAGCGCGCAATTGACGTAGCCTTGCTCGATTACCCCCCGTTAGATGAATTGCAATCGGGCGTTGTACTGCAAGTAAAGCCCAAAGAGTTGCAGGTCATGATTGCAACGGGCGATGTGATTTCCATTAAAGGGGATGGCTTAAAGTTGGCATCAGCATCTCTAACGGACAACTCACAACCTAAAAAACGCTTACGTCCTGGCGCGGTGGTTCGCCTTCTTTCTGACAGCGGCATTTGGAAGTTGGCGCAACTGCCCCAAGTGGAGGCAGCATTTGTTGCCTTGGATCCCGAGAATGGCGCGATTCTTTCCTTGGTTGGTGGCTTTGATTTTCGTCGCAATCAATTTAATCACGTCACCCAAGCGCAACGTCAGCCCGGCTCTGCTTTTAAGCCCTTCATATACGCCGCCGCCGTTGAAAAAGGGTTTAACCCCAGTACTTCAGTTAATGATGCGCCTTTATCCATTGGTAGCTTAGAGACGGGTAGTCAAGCATGGGAACCAAAAAACTACGACGGTAAGTTTGATGGGTATATGCCACTGCGAACGGCGCTCGCTAAGTCTAAAAACTTAGTGTCCGTACGGGTGATTCGAAAAATCGGTCCATCGTATGCACAAGACTTCATACAGCGTTTTGGATTTGAGCCAGAAAAGCATCCACCTTACTTAACAATGGCTTTAGGTGCCGGATCGGTGACGCCACTACAAATGGCAACTGCCTATAGCGTGTTTGCCAATGGCGGATACCGCGTGGATCCCTTCCTCATTAGTAAGATGGTTGATTCGAAGGGTGCCGTTCTCTTTGAGGCGCAGCCTGTTCGCGCTAGCGTTGATGCGACCCGAGTACTCGATGCACGCACAGCCTTTGTGATGGATAGTATGTTGCAAGAAGTAACGAAGACCGGAACAGCAGCCAGTGCAAGAGGGAAATTAGGTCGCGCTGATTTGGCTGGCAAGACCGGAACAACGAATGACTCCCATGACGCGTGGTTTGCAGGTTACAACCCGGATGTGGTTGCAGTAGCTTGGATCGGTTTTGACCGGCCACGCAGTCTTGGCGACCGGGAAACGGGTGGTGGATTGGCGCTACCGGTATGGACTTCATTTATGGCAACCGCACTAAAGGGTAAGCCCGAACAAACTAGATTGGTTCCAGCGGGCGTCGTGCAGTCGGGAGGAGATTGGTTTATTCCCGACTTTGCCCCGCCGGGTGGTTTGAGTACGGTTAACTAGGAGGCTGGCGTAATGGCTCGCCAGGCACGTATTGTTATTCCCGGTCAAGCGATGCATGTCTTGGTGCGCGGAAACAATCGCGAGATCCTCTTTCATGAGCCGGCCGATTACACCATGTATCTCGATTGGCTGCGCACTGCAGCCGCGCAATTTTCGGTAGCAGTTCATGCATATGTGCTCATGCCCAATCATGTGCATTTACTCCTTAGCCCAAAAGAGCCCCAGTCGCTAGCGAAGTTAATGCAATCTTTAGGGCGGCGCTATGCGCAATTCTTTAATCAAAAGCATCGGCGTACTGGAACCATTTGGGAGGGTCGTTATCGCTCTTCCATCATTGACCCCGATTACCTTCTTCGGTGCCAGCGTTACATCGAGCTCAATCCCGTTCGCAGCGGCCTCGAATCCAGGCCCGCCGACCACCCTTGGACGAGTTACGCCAGCCACATCGGCGGCAAGGCCGAGGCATGGCTGCAGGACCACCCGCGGTTTTGGGGTCTTGGAAACACCCCATTTGAGCGTCAAATGGCTTGGGCAGACTTTGTTAAAGAGGGCGCCCCCCATTGGGAGGACCGCGCAATTACAGAAGCTTTAATGCGGTCAAAGCCATGGGTGAGCCCAGAATATGCAAAAACCCTCTTTAAGGGGGATCTGGAGGTAATCCAGATTCGCGCACGTGGACGGCCCGTAAAACAACAGCCACCCCAATACAGCTGAATTTAAAGGCCAGGACCTCGCCGAAAGAGCGGCGATGAGCCCTCAATATTTGACTCTGTCCCTATTAAAATAATTATTCGCATATGTCTGCCTATATAAATGGGACAGAGTCAATTAAAAAGATTGCACTTAAGGGGGTATTCCCCTATATTTGATCTCCCACGCGCCTTAGCGCCTTTTTGCGCCGTTATCGAGACAAACTATGAATAGCAAAATTACCCAAATTAATTTAGATGCTCAGCTAGTAGAGGCTGAAACAATGCGTCCAATCGCGCAGGGTTTATACGATCCAGCAAATGAGCATGATGCATGTGGCGTAGGCTTTGTCGCCCACATCAAAGGCAAGAAGTCGCATGCGATTGTGTCGCAAGGTTTACAGATATTAGAAAACTTAGATCACCGCGGCGCTGTAGGCGCTGATCCACTGATGGGTGATGGCGCAGGAATATTGATTCAGGTGCCCGATCTGTTGTACCGCGAGGAAATGGCTAAGCAAGGCATCACACTTCCCCCATTTGGTGAGTACGGTGTAGGCATGATCTTTTTGCCAAAAGAAAGCGCATCGCGTTTGGCATGCGAACAAGAACTAGAGCGGACTGTTCGCCTAGAAGGCCAAGTGGTGCTCGGATGGCGCGATGTGCCTATTGATACGAAATTGCCAATGTCACCTACGGTGCAAAAGACCGAGCCGTTCATACGCCAAATTTTCATTGGGCGCGGCCGCGACATCATGACGACCGATGCTTTAGAGCGTAAGTTGTATGTTATCCGCAAAACAGCGAGTCACGCGATTCAAGACTTGCACTTAAAGCACGGCAAAGAATATTTCGTTGCATCGATGTCGGCACGCACCATTGTGTACAAAGGGCTGCTGCTGGCAAATCAAGTGGGCGCCTACTATTTAGATTTACAAGACCAGCGCTGCGTTTCTGCTTTAGCGTTAGTGCACCAGCGCTTCTCAACCAACACCTTCCCAGCATGGGAATTGGCACACCCCTATCGTATGATTGCGCACAACGGTGAAATTAACACCGTTAAAGGAAACGTCAATTGGGTTAATGCACGCACCGGCGCAATTAGCTCCCCAGTATTGGGTGATGATCTACAAAAATTATGGCCATTAATTTATCCAGGCCAATCGGATACAGCTTGCTTTGATAACTGCTTAGAGTTGTTGGTTATGGCGGGTTACCCCTTGGCGCAAGCCATGATGATGATGATTCCAGAAGCATGGGAACAGCACACCCTAATGGATGAGAACCGCCGAGCCTTTTATGAATACCATGCAGCCATGATGGAGCCATGGGATGGTCCTGCCGCGATGGCCTTCACCGATGGCCGTCAAATTGGCGCTACGCTCGATCGCAATGGATTACGTCCGGCACGCTATTACGTCACCGATGACGATCTCGTGATCATGGGTTCCGAGGCGGGCGTATTGCCAGTGCCTGAAAACAAGATCGTGCAAAAGTGGCGCTTGCAACCCGGCAAGATGTTCATGATTGATATGGAGCAAGGCCGCATCATTGATGACGTCGAACTCAAAAATGCGGTATCGAAAGCCAAGCCATACAAGAGCTGGATTGATGCCGTACGCGTTAAGTTGGATGAGGTCGATTTATCCAAAAAAGACAGCGTGGACGAACAGGTTCACATACGACCTGCTGCAAAGCTACTGGATCGCCAGCAAGCATTCGGTTATAGCCAAGAAGACCTGAAGTATTTAATGGCGCCAATGGCTTTAGCCGGCGAAGAGGCAATTGGTTCCATGGGTAACGATAGCCCCTTGGCTGTTTTATCGAATAAAGACAAATCGCTCTACAACTACTTTAAGCAATTGTTCGCGCAGGTTACCAATCCCCCAATCGATCCGATTCGGGAAAACATGGTGATGTCCTTAGTCTCATTTGTTGGACCAAAGCCTAATTTGCTCGATACCAACAACATCAATCCTCCAATGCGGCTAGAAGTAAGCCAGCCCATTTTGGATTTTGAAGAGATGGCGAAGATTCGTCACATTGAGCACTACACTAATGGCAAGTTTCGCACCTATGAATTGGATATCTGTTATCCAGTCGCTTGGGGCAAGGAAGGCATTGAGGCACGTTTAGCGTCTTTATGTGCGGAAGCTGCGGATGCAGTTAGCCTTGGCTTCAATATTGTCCTGATCAGTGATCGACAGGTGGATGAGAAGCACGTAGCTATTCCAGCACTCTTAGCGACCTCCGCCATTCACCAACATTTGGTTGCCAAAGGTTTGCGCACCAGCGTTGGTCTGGTTGTAGAAACCGGCAGCGCGCGCGAGACCCACCACTTTGCATTGTTAGCGGGTTATGGTGCAGAAGCCATTCACCCCTTCTTGGCAATGGAGACCTTAGCAGAAATGGCAAAAGGCTTGCCGGGTGATTTATCCCCAGAAAAAGCTATCAAGAATTACGTCAAAGCGGTTGGTAAGGGCTTGCAAAAAGTGATGTCCAAAATGGGTATCTCCACCTATATGTCCTATACCGGCTCACAAATTTTTGAGGCCATTGGACTGAATCAAGAAGTGATTCAGCAGTATTTCAAAAATACGCCATCGAATGTGGGTGGTATTGGTGTATTTGAAATTGCCGAAGAGGCGCTGCACATGCATCAGCAGGCGTTTGGAAACGATCCCGTATTGAGCAATATGCTCGAAGCTGGCGGTGAGTATGCCTACCGTGTTCGAGGTGAAAACCATATGTGGACGCCAGACACCATTGCAAAGCTACAGCATGCAGCGCGCACGGGTTCTGACAAGGGCTACCAGACCTACAAAGAGTACGCCAACATCATCAATGATCAAAGCAAGCGTCAGATGACATTGCGCGGCTTGTTTGAATTTAAGGTGGATCCTGCTAAAGCCATTCCACTCGATGAGGTGGAGTCTGCTAAAGAGATCGTCAAACGCTTTGCCACGGGTGCGATGTCCCTAGGTTCCATCTCAACCGAGGCCCATACAACTTTGGCGATTGCCATGAACCGCATTGGCGGAAAGTCTAATACGGGCGAGGGCGGTGAAGATCCGAATCGCTACAAGAACGAACTGAAGGGCATTCCGATTCGCAAGGGCGAAAGTCTTGCAAGTATTTTGGGTAGCGATGTGGTGGAAGCCAATATTCCATTAGAAGACGGCGATTCATTGCGGTCAAAAATCAAGCAAGTGGCATCGGGCCGCTTTGGTGTAACAACGGAGTATTTGCGTTCAGCAGATCAGTTGCAAATCAAAATGGCGCAAGGCGCAAAACCGGGGGAAGGCGGTCAGCTGCCCGGTAGCAAGGTATCCGATTACATCGGTAAGTTGCGTTTCTCGGTACCAGGCGTGGGTTTGATTTCTCCGCCTCCGCACCATGATATTTATTCGATTGAAGACATTGCGCAGTTGATTCATGACCTCAAGAACGTCAATCCAGCTGCCGATGTATCGGTCAAGCTTGTATCCGAAGTGGGTGTGGGTACAGTTGCTGCCGGCGTTGCGAAAGCCAAAGCGGATCACGTGGTGATTGCAGGTCATGACGGTGGTACTGGCGCGTCGCCACTTTCATCGATCAAGCATGCGGGTTCCCCATGGGAGCTTGGCCTTGCTGAAACCCAGCAAACCTTGGTACTCAATCGCCTACGTAGCCGTATTCGGGTGCAGGCCGATGGTCAAATGAAAACCGGTCGTGACGTGGTGATTGGTGCCTTACTCGGCGCGGATGAATTTGGTTTTGCTACTGCACCATTAGTAGTCGAAGGTTGCATCATGATGCGCAAATGCCATTTGAATACCTGCCCAGTTGGTGTTGCGACGCAAGACCCAGAGCTGCGTAAAAAGTTTGCGGGTAAGCCTGAGCACGTGGTTAATTTCTTCTTCTTTGTTGCGGAGGAAGCTCGCGAAATCATGGCTCAGTTAGGCATACGCAAGTTTGATGATCTGATCGGCCGAGTTGACTTGCTCGATACCCGCAAGGGCATTGATAACTGGAAAACCCACGGACTGGACTTTAGTAAGATTTTTGCAGCCCCTGCTGTACCAGCAGATGTACCGCGCTATCAAGTCCTCACCCAGGACCATGGGCTCGGCACTGCCTTAGATCATATTCTGATTGAAAAGAGTGAACCTGCTTTAGAGCGCGGTGAGAAAGTGTCCTTCATTGTTCCTGTGAAGAACGTAAACCGTACGGTAGGTGCAATGCTCTCCGGTGAAATCGCACAGCGGTATGGCCATGCTGGTTTGCCAGACGATACGATTCACATCCAGTTAAACGGTACGGCTGGCCAAAGTTTCGCAGCATTCTTGGCCCATGGCGTTACCTTGGATCTAGTTGGCGATGCTAACGACTATGTTGGTAAGGGCCTGTCCGGTGGACGGGTCATCGTGCGCGCACCACATGAGTTCCGTGGCGATACAGCCAAGAACATCATTGTCGGCAATACCGTCTTGTACGGCGCAATTGGTGGTGAAGCCTTCTTTAATGGCGTAGCTGGTGAGCGTTTTGCAGTACGTAACTCCGGCGCCACTGCAGTCGTCGAGGGTACTGGCGATCACGGTTGTGAATACATGACGGGCGGTACGGTTGTTGTTCTGGGTGAAACCGGACGAAACTTTGCCGCCGGCATGAGTGGTGGTGTTGCGTATGTGTATGACGAAGATGGTTTGTTTGCGAAGCGTTGCAATACCAGCATGGCTACCTTAGAAAAAGTGTTGCCCCACGCAGAGCAGGTCGCGAGCATTCCTGAATCCCAATGGCATGCACCAATCGATGTGAAGGATGGCGGTCAGCGTCTTAGCGATGAGCACATTTTAAAAGCCTTAATTGAGCGCCATTTCCGGCACACCGGATCCGAGCGTGCGAAGGCCTTGCTCGCTGACTGGGATCGCGCGCGTGCTCGCTTTATTAAAGTCCACCCCACCGAATACAAACGGGCCTTAGGTGAGCTTTGGGAAAAAGCACAAACCAATGCAAAAGCGATTGCTTAAGTAACAACACGATATTGAAGGAGTAGTTGAGATGGGTAAGGTCACTGGATTTATGGAGTTTGAGCGCGTTAAGGAAACCTATGAGGCTCCTGTAACGCGCTTACACCACTACAAAGAATTTGTTGCTGCACTGAGTGATGATGAGGCTAAGGTTCAAAGTGCGCGCTGCATGGATTGCGGTATTCCGTTTTGTAATAACGGCTGCCCAGTCAACAACATTATTCCGGACTTTAATGAACTGGTATATCAGGGCGACTGGAAAAATGCCATTGAAGTGCTGCACTCCACCAATAACTTCCCGGAATTTACGGGCCGCATTTGCCCCGCTCCATGCGAGTCCGCTTGCACATTAGGAATCAATCGGGATGCTGTTGGTATCAAATCCATTGAGCATGCCATTATTGATAAGGCTTGGGAAAATGGTTGGGTTAAGCCCATGCCCCCCAAAACGAAAACGGGTAAAAAAGTCGCGATTGTTGGCTCGGGCCCTGCTGGTATGGCAGCAGCACAACAATTAGCGCGCGTTGGCCACGATGTCACCGTATATGAAAAGAATGATCGGGTTGGCGGCTTGCTGCGCTATGGTATTCCTGACTTCAAAATGGAAAAGTGGCTGATTGATCGCCGCGTTGAGCAAATGGAAGCTGAAGGGGTGACCTTTGCTACCGGCGTTTATGTTGGCAAAGAGGCAGTGGGCGCTGAAGTCAAAAACTATTCCAGCAAGACAGTGACGCCAGAGCAGTTGATGAAAGATTTTGATGCCGTCATCATTAGTGGTGGCGCAGAGCAGCCCCGTGATTTACCGGTTCCTGGGCGCGAACTTGAAGGCATTCATTACGCTTTGGAATTCTTGATTCCGCAAAATAAAGAAGTCGCAGGTGATTTGCAAAATGGCATTCGTGCAACAGGCAAGCACGTTGTGGTGATTGGTGGCGGCGATACTGGTTCGGATTGCGTTGGCACCTCGAATCGCCACGGTGCCAACCACGTAACCCAATTTGAATTGTTACCGCAGCCTCCCGAAGAAGAGAACAAACCCTTGGTTTGGCCGTATTGGCCAACCAAGTTGCGCACCTCCTCATCGCATGAAGAAGGCTGTGAGCGCGATTGGTCGGTAGGTACAAAACGCTTTGAGGGTAAAAACGGCAAGGTTGAAAAACTCATTGGTGTCCGTTTGGAGTGGCAAGGCGGCAAGATGACGGAAGTGCCAAACTCGGAGTTTGAGATCAAGGCCGACCTCGTTTTGTTGGCAATGGGCTTTGTGTCCCCTGCGCAGCAAGTCCTGAATGCATTTGGCGTCGATAAAGATGCACGCGGCAACGCGAAGGCCCACGTGGAAGGTCAAAAAGCCTACCAAACCAATGTAGCTAAGGTATTTGCTGCCGGCGATATGCGTCGGGGCCAGTCTTTGGTGGTCTGGGCGATTCGGGAAGGCCGTCAGTGTGCGCATGCAGTGGATTCGTATTTGATGGGCTCATCGGTATTGCCCCTCTAATATCGAATAATTGACTACTACTTATAAGATACGCATTGAATCAATCTGAATCTCCGCATAGCCAGGCCAGCAAAGACGATGTTGTTGTCTCGATTCAGGACGTTAACTTTTCCTATGCACCGGGTGAGCGTCAGATTTTGTCTGGCCTCAATATGGAGTTTCGCCGCGGCAAGGTAGTTGCTGTGATGGGTGGCTCAGGTTGTGGCAAAACAACTGTCCTGCGTTTAATTGGCGGTCAAGTCACCACAACGGAAGGAAAGGTCCTATTCGAAGGCAGTAATGTTGGTCAAATGAGCGGCGCGGAGTTGATGCAGGCGCGCCGGCGTATGGGCATGCTGTTTCAGTTTGGCGCTCTGTTTACCGACCTCAGCGTTTTTGAAAACGTCGCTTTTCCGCTGCGCGAACACACCAACCTCAGCGAGGATTTGTTACGCAGCCTTGTGCTGATGAAGCTCAATGCAGTCGGTTTACGTGGCGCGCGCGATTTGATGCCGGGACAAATTTCGGGCGGTATGGCAAGACGTGTAGCGCTCGCGCGCGCGATTGCACTCGATCCACCACTCATCATGTACGACGAGCCCTTTGCCGGCTTAGACCCGATTGCGCTGGGCATTACAGCGCGTTTGATTCGCGATTTAAATTCCGCCCTTGGCGCTACGAGTATTTTGGTGACCCATGATGTGGAAGAAACGTTCGCAATTGCTGATTACGTGTACTTCATTGCCAATGGACGCATTGGCGCCCAAGGTACGCCCGATGAACTCAATCGCTCAAGCGATCCATTTGTGCGCCAGTTCTTGGATGCCTCACCCGATGGACCGGTGCCATTTCATTATCCGGGCGTAGACCTCTTGGATGATTTTGCAGCCCAGGTAGGTACGCGATGATCATAAGTAAAACCATTGATTTGCTGGGCGACCTCGGATTCTTTATCCGCAGCAATATTGTCAGTCTTGGTCATGCAACGCGCATGTTTATTGCGGTCATGGCACGCTCGGCTCCGCTATTAAAGCGTCCACGCTTGATCTCCGATCAAATTCTCTTTATCGGCAATCACTCTTTTGTGATTATTGCGGTCTCGGGTTTATTTGTTGGTTTTGTTTTAGGCTTACAGGGCTACTACACTCTCAATCGCTATGGCTCCGAACAAGCATTGGGTTTATTGGTGGCCTTATCGCTCACGCGTGAACTGGGACCCGTAATTACCGCCCTTCTTTTTGCAGGTAGAGCAGGTACTTCGCTTACTGCAGAAATTGGCCTAATGAAGGCGGGCGAACAACTGAGCGCAATGGAGATGATGGCAGTCGACCCGTTAAGCCGAGTGGTGGCACCGCGCCTGTGGGCCGGGATTATTTCCATGCCGATTTTGGCAACGATCTTTACTGCAGTTGGTGTAGTTGGTGGCTACTTTGTCGGCGTACCATTAATTGGCGTTGATTCTGGGGCGTTTTGGTCACAAATGCAGGGGGGTGTTGATCTTTTCTCGGATATTGGTAATGGCTTAATAAAGAGCATTGTGTTTGGCGTAGTTGTGACCTTTATCGCCCTCTATCAAGGCTTTGAGGCCAAACCAACGCCAGAAGGGGTATCCCAAGCGACCACCCGTACGGTTGTGATTTCATCCTTGGCAGTATTGGCATTGGATTTCTTGCTGACTGCCTTGATGTTCTCAAATTAATGATGAAATACAGAAGGATTAAACTGAGGTCCATATGAGAAAAAGTGCCATTGATGTCTGGGTCGGAATATTCGTTGCCATTGGCTTATTGGCGGCTCTCTTTTTGGCCCTCAAAGTCGGCAATATGAATGCCGTATCGTTTCAGCCTACTTATACGATCACCGCTCGCTTCGACAATATTGGCGGTTTAAAGCCACGCGCACCAGTGAAAAGTGCCGGCGTAGTGGTTGGCCGCATTGCAGACATTCGTTTTGATGACACAACCTACCAAGCAACCGTCACGATGACGCTGGAGCGCAACTACCAGTTTCCAAAAGATTCGTCCGCAAAGATCTTGACTTCGGGCTTGTTGGGTGAACAATACGTTGGGCTTGAGGCCGGCGGCTCAGATCAAATGTTGGCGCAGGGCAATATGATTACGCAAACCCAATCGGCCGTTGTTCTCGAAAACCTCATCAGCCAATTTTTGTATAACAAGGCAGCCGATGGCGGTAAAGATGAGAGTACGAAGAAGTGATTTTTTTATCCCGCTCCGGTATCACGCAACTCATGAGGCGTACTCTGGTCGTCGCGCTGAGCATCAGCATGATTGGATGCGCCACTATTCCAGCGGGTACTCAGCCATCAGCGCAAGATCCATGGGAATCCTTTAATCGCTCAGTCTTTAGTTTCAATGAAGGCTTGGACTCCTACGTTCTCAAGCCGGTAACTACTGGTTACCGCTATGTGGTGCCCTCAATTGCACGCGATGGTATTAACAATTTTTTTGGTAATTACAACGACATCTACAGTGCACTAAATCAATTGCTCCAAGGCAATCCCAGTTTGGCGGCCAAGGGTTTAATGCGCGTAGTCGTGAACACCGTATTTGGATTGGGCGGCTTAATTGATATGGCCACTCCTGGCGGCCTACCAAAACACAAAGCTGATCTTGGGCAAACCTTTGGGGTTTGGGGAATTCCATCAGGACCCTATGTGGTTTTGCCATTCTTTGGGCCGAGCTCGGTGCGCGATACCTTTGGAACGGCGGGTGATATTGAGACTGACTACTTGCTTCGACTATTGCCCGATGTCGCCTTACGCAATAGTTTGACTGGCTTACGTATCGTCAATGCCCGAAATAACTACTACCAAGCCGGTGATCTTCTAGAGGGTGCGGCGATTGATAAGTACTCCTTTGTGCGGGATGGGTATATTCAGCGTCGTCAGTACCAAATTGAACAAAGCAAGGCAGGCGATGACGATGAAGATAGCAGTCGCCCCTTCCAAAATCCGTACGAGTAATGCATTCACCTCAAAGCCAGATTGCTGTGGGCTTTAGAGGGGGCTAAAATAGATCGTATTGATTGATAAAGCGCAGCAATAAACACGAGCCCATAGAGAACATGAAAATCCGCCACGCCATTTCTATTTGCACTGCACTAACCGCAATCTGGTTTGTCAATCCAGCTAGTGCGCAAAATGCCCCGATCGATGACTCTACTCCGAATGGATTAATCCGCAGCATTGTGAGCGATGTAATGGCCTCGATTAAGGCAGATCCAGAAATTCAGAAGGGCAATATTGCACGGGTTGTAGATTTAGTAGAAAAGAAGATTGTTCCTTATACCGACATGCGGCGCACTACCGAGATGTCGATGGGCCCCAATTGGAGAAAGGCCACACCAGAGCAACAAACGCAACTCGTCGCTGAATTTAAAACTCTATTGATCCGTACCTATTCGGGTGCATTAAGTCAGGTGCGTGATCAAACGGTTCAATACAAAGCCTTGCGTGCAGCACCCACGGATACCGAAGTGATTGTACGCACGGTGGTACTAGGCCGCGGCGATCCCATACCGCTCGATTACCGTCTAGAAAAAACACCCGCTGGCTGGAGGGTCTATGACATCAACGTCTTGGGTGTGTGGCTGGTAGAAAACTACCGCAACCAGTTTACGAATCAAATTAATCAAAATGGTATTGATGGTCTGATCGCATTTCTAAAAGAGCGCAATAAGATGCTGGCCTCTGCTCGTCCTAGCAACTAACGAACGAGCTATGCCGTATATCCTGCCATCTAATTTAACCCAGCAAAATGCCTTAGCAGTCGAAGCTGATGGATTGCGTGACTTAGCCCAGCTGGAGACGGTAGACTGTGCCGCACTGAGCAATTTTGATTCCAGCGCGCTTGCCGTCCTGATTGCATGGCAAAAAAAATTGCGGCAGGTTCAGCGTGAACTGATTTTAGTAAGTCCACCACCCAAATTGTGCGTATTGGCTCAGGTTTACGGCGTTGCTGAGTTGTTGGGCACGCCAGCAGTATGACATCGGCAATATCGATTAAAGGCGTATCAAAGCAGTATGGCGTCTTACAAGCTTTAGATGACGTTTCTCTTAATGTCCATGAGGGTGAGTTCTTTGGCCTTCTCGGTCCGAACGGTGCAGGTAAAACAACCCTCATCTCTATATTGGCCGGACTGTGTAAGCCTGATCATGGCAGCGCTTCAATCATGGGTGTTGATGTGCAGTCAACCCACCGTGAAGCGCGCCGCATGCTAGGTGTGGTGCCTCAAGAATTGGTTTTTGACCCCTTCTTTACCGTACGCGAAACCTTACGCTTTCAGTCCGGTTACTTTGGTATTCGTAACAACGATGCATGGATCGATGAGATCATGGCTAACCTGGATTTGACGGGGAAAGCCGATAGTAATATGCGCTCCCTCTCGGGCGGCATGAAGCGCCGCGTCTTAGTTGCGCAAGCGTTGGTGCATCGCCCGCCCGTGATTGTGCTGGATGAGCCAACGGCGGGAGTCGACGTCGAATTGCGTCAATCCCTGTGGCAGTTTATTAGCAGACTGAATCACGATGGGCACACCATTGTATTGACTACCCACTATTTAGAAGAGGCTGAGGCCCTATGCCAACGCATTGCGATGTTAAAGCAAGGCAAGGTTGTGGCTCTAGACACCACCGCTAATTTGCTTTCTCGTTTTGGCGGTACAAAAAAACAAAATGGTGAGGCAGCCGATTTGGAAGATGTCTTTGTTCATATCATGTCTGGAAACGCAGCATGAAGCATGCCCCATTTGACTATGGCAGCGGCTTTCCGACACTGCTACGTAAAGAGGTAAAGCGCTTTTACAAGGTCGCATTTCAGACGGTAGCCGCGCCGGTGTTGACCGCAGTACTGTATCTCTTGATTTTTGGTCACGTACTGGAAGGTAAAGTGGAAATGTATGGCCACCTCAGCTATACCGCGTTTCTGATTCCGGGCCTCGTGATGATGAGCCTATTGCAAAATGCATTTGCGAATACCTCATCTTCCTTAATTCAATCGAAGATCACCGGCAATTTAGTTTTTGTTCTATTGGCGCCGTTGAGTAATCTAGAGTTTTATGCAGCCTATGTGCTGGCTGCCGTAGTGCGCGGCGTGGTGGTTGGCTTGGGCGTTTTCTTAATTACTGCTTGGTTTGTGCAGCCCAGCTTTGCATACCCGCTTTGGATCATCGTTTTTGCTTTTCTGGGCGCAGCAATTCTAGGTAGTATGGGTTTGGTGGCTGGCATCTGGGCGGATAAGTTTGATCAGCTGGCTGCCTTTCAGAACTTCTTAATCATGCCGGCCACGATGTTATCGGGCGTCTTCTACTCGATTCATACCTTGCCACCAGTGTGGCAAACGGTCTCCCATTTCAATCCCTTCTTTTATATGATTGACGGGTTTCGCTATGGCTTTTTTGGTGTGTCGGATGTTTCCCCGTGGATGAGCTTTGCTATCGTTAGCGGGTTTTTCTTTGCAGTCTCGTTGGCCGCATTGCGCATGCTTAAAACCGGGTATAAATTGCGGCATTAAGCAGCATTGAATTCAATTGTTTTACTTTAGGGAGTAACCGATGTTTCCAACCCCAGAACAAATTCAGTCCTATATTCAGCAAGGCATTGCTTGCAGTCACCTTGCGGTGGAGGGCGATGGCCAGCATTTTTATGCAACAGTGGTTAGCCCTGAGTTCGAGGGCAAGCGCCTGATTCAGCGCCATCAGTTAGTGTATGCCGCGCTGGGTGATCGTATGAAAGCGGAAGTGCATGCCTTATCGATTAAGGCATTTACTCCGGCTGAGTTTGCAGAAAAAGCAGGTCAATAAGTCAGTAGTAATGTGCATGAAGTACGCAGCAATCAAAAGAAAATAAAGCGCAATGGATAAGTTAAAAATGATTGGCGGAAAGCCGCTGCAAGGCGAAGTGCTGATAGCCGGGGCTAAGAATGCTGCCCTGCCGATTCTGTGTGCATGCCTCTTAAGTAAAGAACCAATTGAATTGCGCAATGTGCCTGATCTGCAGGATGTGCGCACCATGCTTAAGTTACTTAAAAACATGGGCGTACAAGTGGACTTCCCTAATCCAGACAATCGCACCCACCTCATCTTAAATGCAGCGAACATTACGAGCTTTGAAGCAACATACGACATTGTGAAGACCATGCGCGCATCGATTTTGGTTTTAGGCCCTTTATTGGCGCGCCTTGGTAAAGCAACGGTTTCTTTGCCGGGTGGATGTGCGATTGGTGCCAGGCCGGTTGATCAGCACATCAAGGGTTTAAAGGCGATGGGTGCTGCCATGAAAATCAAGGGCGGCAATATTGAAGCCAAGGCAGAGCGTTTGCAGGGCGCATCGATTTTGACGGACATGATTACCGTCACCGGTACCGAAAACCTCTTAATGGCAGCAAGCTTGGCAAAGGGAATAACCATCTTGGAGAACGCCGCGCGCGAACCCGAGGTCAGTGATTTGGCTGAGTTGCTGGTCAAAATGGGTGCCAAGATTACAGGCATTGGCAGCGATAAGCTTGTCATCGAAGGCGTAGATGCCCTACACGGCGCTGAACATAGCGTTATCCCAGACCGAATCGAGGCTGGCACCTTCTTGTGCGCCGTTGCTGCAGCCGGCGGCGATGTGCTGGTAAAGCACTGCCGTCCCGATACTTTGGATGCAGTGTTGGTGAAGTTACGTGAAGTGGGATTGGAAGTAGAAACCGGATCCGATTGGATTCGGGCCAAGATGCAGGGACGCCCAAAGGCGGTGAACTTTCGTACCTCGGAGTATCCTGCCTTCCCAACCGATATGCAGGCACAGCTGATGAGCGTGAATGCCATTGCACAGGGCAGCTCGACCATTACCGAAACTATTTTTGAGAACCGCTTTATGCACGTGCAAGAGCTCAACCGCTTGGGCGCCGATATTGCGATTGAGGGCAATACCGCTATTGCCCAGGGTGTTGAGGCTTTGTCAGGTGCGACAGTCATGGCAACCGATCTTCGGGCGTCCGCCAGCCTCGTGATTGCTGGACTGGCGGCCCAAGGGGAGACAATCGTGGATCGGATTTACCACTTAGACCGCGGTTATGATCGTATGGAGCAAAAATTAACCCAATTGGGCGCAAACATCGAGCGCGTGAAATAATAGTTCCATGAAATTAACCCTCGCCCTCTCTAAGGGCCGCATCTTCGAAGAGACAACTGCGATTCTGTCCAAGATCGGTATTCGGCCGCTGGAGGATCCTGAAAAGTCACGCAAGCTCATTATTGAGACCTCGAATCCCGATGTCCGCTTGATTATTGTGCGCGCCTCGGATGTGCCCACCTATGTGCAGTTTGGTGGAGCCGATTTTGGGGTGGCTGGCTTAGATGTCTTAATGGAAAAAGGCACGGATGGTCTTTATGTACCGTTTGATCTAGGTATTGCCAAATGCCGTATGTCGGTAGCCGTACGCGCCGGCTTTGATTACGCTGAAGCCGTTCGTCAAGGATCGCGCCTGAAAGTGGCCACTAAATATGTGAACTGCGCTCGTGAGCACTTTGCCAATAAAGGGGTGCACATCGATACGATTCAGCTCTATGGTTCGATGGAGCTGGCTCCCTTGGTCGGTTTAGCAGATGCGATTGTTGATTTAGTGTCGACGGGCAACACCTTAAAAGCCAATGGCTTACTTGAGGTCGAAGCAATTGCCGATATCAGCGCGCGTCTGGTGGTGAACCAAGCGTCGTACAAGCGCAAGCGTGCGCAGCTACAACCCTTTTTTGAGCAGCTGAAGTAATACCCATGTCAGGCCCAATTAAGATCAAGCGCCTCAATAGCAGCGATGCGAATTTCAAAGCGACGCTGATGGCCAGCTTGTCTTTGCCTAGCGCAGATGACAATGCCATTGATGCTGCAGTGGTTGGCATTTTGGCTGATGTTAAAGCACGCGGTGATGCAGCGGTGCTGGACTACACCAAGCGCTTTGATCGACTGAGCGCTGCCAACACAGCAAAAAGCGTTGCAGATTTAGAAATTGCGCGCGGTGATCTCGAGCAGGCTTATCTACAGTTGCCGCCCGAGCAAAAAAATGCATTGGATATTGCCGCAAGCCGGGTACGGGCGTACCACGAACAACAGCGCATTGAAGCGGGTTGCCATTCTTGGGAATACACCGAAGCCGATGGAACGCGTTTAGGTCAAAAGGTCACACCGCTTGATCGCGTCGGTGTTTATGTGCCTGGCGGTAAAGCAGCCTATCCTTCATCGGTTTTAATGAATGCGATTCCAGCGAAGGTCGCTGGCGTACAAGAAGTCATCATGGTGGTACCAACGCCGGATGGTGCGCGCAATCCCTTGGTGCTCGCCGCCGCCTGGTTGGCTGGGGTTGACCGGGTGTTTACGATTGGCGGCGCACAAGCCGTCGCTGCCTTGGCTTATGGCACCGATACCGTACCTGCGGTGGATAAGATTGTGGGTCCTGGCAATGCCTATGTTGCTGCTGCGAAGCGCCGCGTATTTGGTACGGTTGGTATCGACATGATTGCTGGCCCCTCAGAAATACTGGTGCTGTGCGATGGCACAACCAATCCCGATTGGGTTGCCATGGATTTGTTCTCGCAGGCGGAGCACGATGAATTAGCGCAGTCGATTTTGCTGACACCCGATGCACAGTTTATTGAAGCAGTCCAAGACAGTATCGATCGCCTCTTGCCTGAGATGCCGCGGCAGGAAGTCATTCGCACATCGCTCACGAATCGCGCATTATTGATTCAGGTGAAAGACATGGCGGAGTCGTGTGCGATCGCTAATGCAATTGCTGCAGAACATTTGGAGATTTGTGCGCAGGAGCCGAGAAAGTGGGCTGAGCACATTCGCCATGCAGGCGCAATCTTTATGGGTAACTACACCAGTGAATCACTCGGTGATTATTGCGCTGGACCCAACCACGTTTTACCGACGGCACGTACGGCACGCTTCTCATCGCCGCTAGGTGTCTATGACTTTATTAAACGCTCCAGCATGATTGAAGTCAGCGAAGCCGGCGCACAAACCTTAGGCAAAGTTGCCAGCACTCTAGCCCATGGTGAGGGCTTGCAAGCCCATGCTCGGGCTGCTGAAATGCGCTTAAAGAAGTAACCTCATTTTTATTTCCATCCTGTGAATATTGGGATTTAGTTTTTTGCAAACTATACCACTTAGTGGTATAGTTATGCATGGGCAAAAAACGAATCTTTAAAACAAAAATATTCGCTAAATGGCTCAAAAGTTCTGAGCTAACAGACGAGGACCTAGTTGGTGCAGTTATGGAAATTTCAAAAGGGCTATATGACGCGGATTTGGGCTGTAATGTATTTAAGAAACGCATAGCCATTGGTAATCGCGGCAAAAGTCATGGGGTTAGAACGATCATAGCCACAAAGCTAAGCAGTCATTGGTTCTTTATATTTGGTTTTGAAAAGAATGAGCGGGCAAACATTAATAATGTCGAGCTAGCTTATTTGCAGAAAACTGCGAAATCATTATTAGAGTCAACATCATCAAAAATTGAAAAGCTGTTAAACGATAAAATATTGATAGAGGTGAAATATGGCAGCCACTAAGACAAAAAGCCGCATCATTGATGAAATGACGGAAACCTTTGCTGAGCTAAAAAAAGCAGGCGTAGTCAGCAAAAAGCAAATAGCTGAATTTGATGCATTAAAAAGCCTAGAGGTAAAGGCTATAGAGCCTAAATCAATCAAGCAATTGCGAATGCGGGAGAGGCTTAGCCAAGCTGTTTTTGCTCTTGTGCTCAATACCAGCACATCAACAGTACAAAAATGGGAGACTGGTGAAAAGAAACCAAGCGGCCCATCGCTAAAGCTGTTGTCTATTCTTAAAAATAAAGGGCTTGAGGCCTTTATTTAATCAATTCCTCTAAAGCCCTAATCAGTTCCTGATTCTGCTCATCCGTACCAATGGTGATGCGCAAGAAAGCATCAATGCGAGGCGCCTTAAAGTGGCGCACGATGATGCCGCGCTCACGCAGTTGTTGATAAAGCGTGGCGCCAGCATGCTCGGGGTGGCGTGTAAAAACAAAATTGGCAGTGGATGGTAGGGTTTCAAAGCCCAGGCGGTCTAGCTCGCTTACTAGCACTTCTCGCGTTTTACTTACCTTGGCGGACATTGCCTCCAGGTGCGCTTGGTCTTCAATCGCGGCAATCGCACCTGCCTGTGCCAGGCGACCCA
Source organism: uncultured Polynucleobacter sp. (assembly GCA_964636135.1). Taxonomy (GTDB): domain Bacteria; phylum Pseudomonadota; class Gammaproteobacteria; order Burkholderiales; family Burkholderiaceae; genus Polynucleobacter. The sequence continues at coordinate 14,441 of CAZWPR010000008.1, read as the reverse complement.
AGGGGTAGGAGTTAAAACTATTTTTGACTCGTTCCAAGCCCTCAATCAAGGCAGGGTGACCAACAGCAAAGCCAACCCGCAGTCCTGCTAGGGCGCGGGATTTGGATAGGGTGTGGCTAACTAATAAATTCTCAGGGCAATTTGGGCCGCGCAGGAGCGGTATGCAGGATTCGGTACCGTAGTCGACGTAGGCCTCATCCACCACGATCACGGAGCCAGAGTTTTTCTTGAGAAGGCGCTCAATCTCGGAGCGGGGAATGGATCTGCCAGTCGGCGCATTGGGATTGGGAAAAATAATGCCGCCATTGAGTTTGGCGTAATCATCCAGATTGATTGCAAAATCGGCGCTCAAAGGGACGGTTTCATACTCGATGCCAAACAATTTGCAGTAAACCGGATAGAAGCTATACGTAATGTCTGGAAACAAAATCGGCGATTTTTGCTTGAGTAGCCCCTGAAAAACATGAGCCAAGACTTCATCTGAGCCGTTGCCTAAAAACACCTGTTTGGGGTCAAGGCCATGGAGAGTGGCGATTGCTTGCTTTAGGCGGGCACCTTCGGGATCCGGATAGAGGCGTAAGTCGCTGGTATTTTCGGCAGCAATCGCAGCAAGCGCTTTGGGCGATGGGCCGTAAGGGCTTTCGTTGGTGTTGAGTTTCACCAGCCGCTCCATTTGTGGCTGCTCCCCCGGAACATAGGGGGTTAGTGTTTGTACAACGGGGCTCCAAAAGCGACTCATCGAAATTCTTCTCGGTAACGTTAAACAATGCCGCAGGACAATAAACCAAATGGCTAAGTGAATGATTTAAATACAACAAATCCAACGGCAATGATATTATGAGGCTTCACTCAACACTTCGCCTACAGGCGCTTTGATGTATGCGGCAAGCTGACGTTAACCGAAACACTTCGGAAACCCAAATACAGATAGCCATCAATTTGGATGGCACAGGCAAGGCCGAGCTCGCCTCGGGCGTGCCCTTCTTAGACCACATGCTCGATCAGATCGCCCGTCACGGCATGATTGACCTCAAGGTCATCGCCAAAGGTGATACCCACATTGACGATCACCATACCGTGGAAGACGTTGGAATTACCTTGGGGCAAGCGATTGCTAAAGCAGTGGGCGATAAAGCTGGCATAACGCGCTATGGCTATTCGTATGTTCCTCTCGATGAAACCCTCTCCCGGGTCGTGATTGATTTTTCTGGACGTCCTGGTTTGGAGTTCCATGTGCCATTTACCCGTGCGCGGGTAGGTGATTTTGATGTGGACTTAAGCATTGAGTTCTTCCGTGGTTTTGTTAACCACGCGGGTGTGACTCTGCACATCGATAATTTGCGGGGCGTCAATGCGCACCACCAAATCGAGACAGTGTTTAAGGCCTTCGGCCGTGCCTTACGCATGGCGCTGACCCCAGACCCGCGTGCCGCTGGCCAGGTTCCTTCCACGAAAGGTAGCCTCTAACTATTGTTCGAAGTGCAGATCTGCTTTGCATTGCATGCACTTCGGCCCTATTAGTCGCTAAGCCACAGGTCTCCCGTTGACCCAAACCATCGCCATCGTTGATTACGGAATGGGCAATTTACGTTCCGTTTATCAAGCCTTCCAGCGCGTTGCACCCAGCGCCAATGTTCTGATTGCGACTAAGCCAGAACAGATCCAAAAAGCCGATCGGGTAGTTTTGCCCGGTCAAGGCGCAATGCCCGACTGCATGAAGCAGTTAGGTGAATCGGGCTTATTAGAGGCTTTACTCCACGCCGCGAACAATAAGCCCCTGCTTGGTGTTTGCGTGGGCGAGCAAATGCTGCTGGATCGCAGTAGCGAGGTTCGGGCAGAGCAAAACGGTAGCGGCGATGTTTGGACAACCTGCTTGGGACTGATACCAGGTGAGGTACGTCGTTTTGAGCTCACTGGCCAATTGCAGACTGATGGATCAGAATACAAAGTGCCGCACATGGGCTGGAATCAAGTACGCCAAGACAAAGACCACCCATTATGGGCAGGCATTCCGGATCTCACCCCCTTTTATTTTGTGCATAGCTTTTATGCAGTGCCCGCAAACGCAAATCACACTATAGGTAGTACGGAGTACGGTGCATGGTTTACATCTGCGATCGCACGCGATAGTATTTTTGCTACGCAGTTTCATCCAGAAAAGAGTGCAGAATACGGATTACGGCTTTATCAAAACTTTACTACTTGGCAACCTTAATTTTTTCTATTTATCATGCTGCTGATTCCTGCAATTGACATTAAAGACGGCCACTGCGTTCGCTTGGAGCAAGGGGACATGGAACGCGCTACGGTTTTTTCAGAAGACCCTGCTGCAATGGCAAAGCATTGGGTCAGCAAAGGCGCACGCCGTTTGCATTTAGTGGACCTCAATGGCGCCTTTGCTGGCAAGCCTAAAAATGAGTCCGCTATCAAAGCCATTCTTAAAGCCGTAGGCGATGACATCCCAGTGCAACTCGGTGGTGGTATTCGTGACCTCGAAACGATTGAACGTTTGCTCGATGATGGCATCAGCACCATCATTATTGGTACGGCTGCCGTGAAGAGCCCTGGATTTGTACAAGATGCTTGTACTGCATTTAGTGGACACATTATGGTGGGCATTGATGCGCGCGATGGCAAGGTGGCTACCGACGGCTGGAGCAAGCTCACCGGCCATGAAGTAATTGATCTTGCTAAAAAGTTTGAGGACTATGGCGTCGAAGCAATCGTCTATACCGATATTGGCCGCGATGGCATGCTTAAGGGTGTGAACATGGAGGCCACGATTAAGCTAGCACAAGCCGTGCGCATTCCGATCATTGCGAGCGGCGGCCTATCTAATAACAAAGACATTGAAGCGCTTTGTGCGGCAGAAGAAGATGGCGTAATGGGTGTGATTGCGGGCCGCTCGATTTACTCCGGCGATTTAGATCTGACCACCGCGCAGAAGTATGCCGATGAGCAGACGGCTAAGTACGCAGCCCTCATTGCAAAAAAGCTCAGTAGCTAAACAGTGCTAACAAAACGAATTATTCCTTGCCTGGATGTGACTGCAGGGCGCGTAGTAAAAGGAATCAATTTTGTCGGCTTGCGTGATGCCGGTGATCCTGTCGAAATTGCCCGGCGCTACGATGAGCAGGGTGCTGACGAACTCACTTTTTTAGATATTACGGCTACATCCGATGGCCGTGATTTATTACTACCCATCATTGAAGCCGTTGCTGCGCAAGTGTTTATTCCGTTGACGGTGGGTGGGGGCGTGCGCGCCGTTGGCGATGTCCGCCGTTTACTGAATGCGGGCGCCGACAAGGTGAGCATGAATTCTTCTGCGGTTGCCAATCCTGATTTGGTTTCAGACGCTGCTGCGCATTATGGTTCGCAATGCATCGTCGTTGCGATTGATGCCAAGCGCGTTGCTGATAATCGGTGGGAAGTATTTACCCATGGAGGTAGAACGGCAACAGGGCTCGATGTCGTTGAATGGGCAAGTGAAGTCAGCCGCCGCGGCGCTGGAGAAATTTTACTTACCAGCATGAATCAAGACGGCACCCAAGATGGTTTTGATCTTGCACTTACGGCCGCTGTCAGCAAAGCCGTGCCAGTTCCAGTGATTGCCAGTGGCGGCGTTGGTAATTTGCAGCATTTGGTCGATGGCATTACCAAAGGCCGGGCCGATGCTGTGCTGGCCGCCAGCATCTTTCATTACGGTACCTATACAGTCAGGCAGGCCAAGGAGTTTATGGCGGCTCAGGGAATTGCGGTTCGTTTGTAATGTATTTAAATTGGCAGCAGCCTTGTGCTTCTGTCAGAATGAAACCCTATGAGTACCCCCACCCCATCATTTAAGCGCAATCCCAATCTCACTCCAGGCGCATGGCTGGATGCAGTGAGCTGGAATGAGCAAGGTTTAGTGCCTGTGATTGCTCAAGAGTTTGGCTCTGGTGATGTGCTCATGATGGCGTGGATGAATCGCGATGCTTTACTTAAAACCATGCAAATCGGTGAGGCGGTGTATTGGTCACGCTCACGCCAAAAGTTATGGCACAAGGGCGAAGAGTCGGGCCATACCCAAACGGTCAAGGACATTCGTTTGGATTGCGATGGCGATACGATCTTGTTGCTTGTGGATCAAAAAGACGGCATTGCATGCCATACCGGTGAGCACAGCTGTTTTTTCTTAGACTGGGATGCCAATGCGAGTGCTTGGAAAAAGCCAGTGGAATAGAATGCAACTATGAGTAACGACAATAATTCTCCTAACTTGGATGCGGTGCTGGCTCACTTAGCGGATGTAGTGGACGGCCGCCGCGCGGATTTGGCGGCAGGTAAGGTCGACCCCAAATCCTCTTATATTGCCCAGCTCTTCTCTAAAGGGGATGACGCTATCCTAAAAAAGATTGGCGAAGAGGCGACCGAAACCGTGATGGCGGCAAAAGATAGTCGCAACAGCAATTTGACTCCAGAGCAACAAGCCCTCCTGGTCGGCGAGATGGCCGATCTGTGGTTTCATTGCTTGGTTACTTTATCCCAGTTTGGCCTTCGGCCCGAGGATGTGTTGGCAGAACTCACCCGCCGTGAAGGGGTCTCTGGCATTGCCGAGAAAGCCGCCCGAACACGCTAAACCCATTGCTTTTGCAGTATTAAAGCCCAATTTTGATCGAGTACACCATGGAAAATCACGAAAACTGCATTTTTTGCAAAATTGTTGCCGGAACCATTCCCTGCCAAAAAGTCTATGAAGATGAGGAGGTTTTTGGTTTTAAGGACATTAACCCGGCAGCCCCCATTCATTTTTTATTGATACCAAAGCGTCACATTACTACCCTAGAGGCAGATGCACCCCTTGACGCCCAATTGCTGGGTAGAATGATGGCATTAGCACCACGCTTGGCGGTTGAGCAAGGTTGCCGCCCTGGACGGGAAGGTGGCTTTCGTTTATCGCTGAATAATGGCGCAGATGGGGGTCAAGAGGTTTATCACACGCATTTGCATGTGATGGGCGGACCGCGCCCCTGGAATAAATAAGACAAGGAGAGCAGAAAATGGGTTCATTCAGTATTTGGCATTGGCTGGTTGTTCTGGTAATCGTGATGCTGGTATTTGGCACCAAAAAGCTGCGCAATATGGGTAGCGATTTGGGTGGCGCAGTTAAAGGCTTCAAAGATGGCATGAAATCCGGCGAAGATAAAACAGAGCAGATTCCACAACAAGCGGCAGCCCAGCAAACCGCATCCGCCGACAAAACCGTGGATGTTCAGGCTAAAGACCTCAATAAGTAATCTAGACATGATTGCAATCCCCGCAGTGCAGTTACATGATTGATCTTGGAGTTTCAAAACTCGCATTGATTGCAGTCGTCGCATTGGTAGTAGTTGGGCCAGAGCGTTTGCCTAAGATCGCCCGCATGGCAGGTAATTTATTTAGCCGTGCCCAGCGCTATATGTCAGAAGTGCGCAGCGAGGTGAATCGCCAAATGGAGATCGAGGAATTCAAGAAGCTCCGCGAAGAAAGCACTTCGATGTTCAAGGATGTCGAAAACAGCATCAATTCAACGGTGCAAGAGGCTCAGCTCAACTTAAGTGATCAAGCCGACTCCAGCACTTATGTATCCAACTTTGGCAGCAATATGAGTCTCGATGAAGCTGCTGTCTATCGCGAGAGTTTACGTCAAGGCCGTGACAGTTGGCGTGTGAAGCGCGGCAATCGTCCAAGCTGGTTCAAGCATTCCTCGGGCACACGTACGCGCGTGCAGTCGGGCGCGGCGCGCATGAAGCGTTATCGCCACACCTCTTCTATGAAGTAATGTATGACACAGCCGAGCGATAGCAATAACAAACTTAATCACGACGCAGCCGATCACGATGCCAAGGCCGATGCAACCGTAGGCGAGGGTCTGCAAGAGAGTTTTTTATCGCATCTATTTGAGTTGCGTGATCGCGTTATCAAAGCGGGTCTGGCCATCATTATTGTGTTTGCTAGCTTGGTTTATTGGGCGCCTGATATTTTTCATATCTTTGCGCAGCCCCTCCTCAGCTCCTTGCCAGCAGGCGGCAAAATGATCGTGACTGACATTACGGGCTCCTTCTTTGTGCCGATGAAGGTCACCATGCTGGTGGCATTCTTAATTGCCTTGCCATGGGTGCTCTATCAGTTGTGGGCATTTATTGCGCCGGGCCTCTATCAGCACGAACGTAAATTAGTCGTTCCACTGGTAGTGAGTAGCTACACCCTGTTTTTGTTCGGGATGGCTTTTGCTTACTTCTTAGTTTTTCCGACGGTATTTAATTTCATGGCGCAGTACAACGCTCCCTTAGGTGCGGAGATGAGTACGGACATTGATAAGTACTTGAGTTTTGCCATGACCACCTTCTTGGCCTTTGGTATTACCTTTGAGGTGCCAGTCGTAGTCGTGGTCTTGGTGCGCATGGGTATTGTCACTCTGGCGAAGCTGAGGGAAAGCAGACCCTATGTGATTGTGGGTGCGTTCGTCATTGCAGCGATTGTTACGCCACCAGATGTGCTCTCGCAATTATTGTTGGCCATTCCGATGACCTTGCTCTATGAACTGGGCTTACTCATTGCACGCTTCTATGAGCCTAAAAAATCAGCCGAAGATATTGCGGATGATTTAAGGGATGCAGAGCTCGATAAAGCTAGGGCTGAGGCAGAGCAGCAACCCTAGGGCTCAGTAAAACACCATCACCTCTTTTTTGCGGGTGCTGTAGCGGCTTCTTTAGCAAAAGTATCAAACAACCACTGGCTTACCTTATCAAAGCGATAACGTCGTTGCCGCAGATTACCCTCGCGTTCTCTGCTGTTCAATAAGTCGTCTTCGTACTCGTCTGTATTGCGTACGATGGGATCACGTGATTTGGATACTGCGCCGAGTTCACTACCATTGTTGCCGGCAAATACTTTTCCAGCGGCCAGCAGGGCGCGACGCTGCCCAATGGTTTCAATCTGAATTAACCGTGGCAAAATTTTAGGCAGCTCCCAGCGAATATCCACCACCACGCAGTGCTCATGTTGCAGCTGCGCGATGTCTGCTAAGAGTAATTCGGCTTTACTAAAATGAAACTGATTGGCTATCACTAGGCGATGGCAAAGCAAGAGCCACTCGTATTCAATTTTGTATTCCGCGTGGCGACTAATTGCTTGTTCCGCCAGCAGCGCTAAATCATGCCAATCGTTTGCTGCAGGCTTAGGACAGCTTTCCAAAATCTTTGTCAGTAAGTCCTTTGCCTCATGAACACCTTGTTGTTGCGCTTGCCATACCCAATAGGACGCTTGCAATCCTTTGACTTTTTCATCGAGCTTCTCGCGCTTGCGCCATAGATTAGCCCCTTTCCGAAACTGTGCTTGGGCATGCCCTAGGTCAGCAGCACGATCAAAGCAACGATCACTCTCGCTGGCGTTGTATCCCGAGAACTGTGGCCGGCGATAAATCTCACCGAGCGCAAACCAGGCATCGCGATCACCATCTTTCGCTGCCAGCTCTAACCAGTAGACCGCTTTCTTGAGAGAGGCATTCGAGCGACCCTGATCGACTGCACTATCAACAGAAACACCATCCAATTGCGCCAACTGCAATCCCAGTGTCAGGCGTGCAATCGTTAAGCCCATTTCTGCCGCTTGCAGCAAATGCTCTGGTTTGCGACTAGCCAGCCACTGTGACCAAAGACCCGAGAGGGTTTCGTCTTTAGGCTGAAGACGCAGCAACAATTCTTTCGCTGCTTGGGTAAACGTATTTTCAGTTTCAGCAAGCGACTGCAAATACGATTTGCACACGAACTGAAGCGCAGGAAAATCAGTAGCAGGGCGTGAATCGATTTCTTCAGCATCACTGGAAGCAAGCCAATCGCGCAAGCGAGCCTGTTCGTCCGCATACTCTGGTGACAATAAAAATTGAATGAGCTGCCATCGGGCATTCAGTGCAGCTTGCGCAAGCGGTGACGATGCCGCGTCGAAAGAAACTGAAACATCGGCTAGCTTCCAAAAGAGCTTCCAGCCAAATGGAAAAGCAGGGGAGCCCACGGTATTAACAAGAGGAATAGTGCTCAGCAGACTAAAAACAGGAACAAGAGGCTCACTAAAAGCCAAATCAGAGGCATCACCTGAGCTTGTATCTATAACTAACTGATTTTTAATGGATAAATAGGATTTCTCTAGCCAAACCAAGGAGTTAGCTGGTTGTGGCGGTGTTTTAAATGCGCCCGTCAAATAAGCAGAGGCTAAACTTTGTTGTGCAGAAACATCACCTAAACGGGCTGACTGCAGAATTTTTAGGAATTGACGACTTGCCATCTGACAATTTTGGCATTAACAGGCCAAAAAGAGCAAAAAACCAAGCCCTTGTTGTCGTGATACAACAAAGAAAGCCAAAAAACATCCTTTTCACAAGCAAAAGTACCTGCATGTGCCTCTACACCTAGTCTAGCGGGTCAAAAGAGAGAAAATTCGTAGGTCCCAATTATTTTGGGCATTACTTTTAATTTATGGAGATTTAAAGAATGAAAAAATCGCTATTTGCAATCGCAGCGGTAACAGCATTTGCTGGTGCAGCTCAAGCACAGTCCTCAGTGACTGTATACGGTATTTTGGATGTGGGTTACACCGGCGCAAACGCACGTGGTTCTTCAAACGCAACTGGCGTTCTTAAAGAGACCACAAGCCGCATCAGTAACAGCATGGAATCCGGCAGCCGCTTGGGTTTCCGTGGCACAGAAGATTTGGGTGGCGGTACAGCTGCTATCTTCACATTTGAGGTAGGTCTCCAGCCAGCCGGTAATGCTGGTAACAACACAAACGGTACTAGTACAGATGCAGCTGGTGCAGGTACTTGGGCTCCAAACGTTCGCCAAGCTTTTGTTGGCCTCAGCCAAAAGGGTTTAGGTAACGTTCGCGTTGGTACACAAAATACTTTATTTTGGGAGCAAGCTGGTTCCAACACAACAGGTCAGTTGGCACAGACATTGGGCAGCATGTTAGCTCCTACATCTGACGGCGCTTTCTTGAGCACATCAGCACAAGGCGGTAACGCTGGTTCACAATCGGCTGCATACACAGCCAGAACAACCAATACCATTCGCTTTGCTTCAGATCGTATGATGGGCTTGATTGCTAAAGCAGCTTACACACAGAGCAACCGTGACAGCACTCAAACTGCAAATACCGCTACAAGTCAAACCGGCGGTAACAATAACCAAAACGGTTACCAGTTAGCCTTGGATTATGTTTTCCAAAAGGCTAACGTTCAGGCTTCTTATGCATCATTTACATCTGAGAATCCTTTCACCGTTGCACCAAGTGCTACTACAACCATTCCATGGGGCAGCGGCATACAGGGTAATAATGCTAAAGATGCACAAACTTTGATTACAGCAAGCTATGACTTTGGCATTCTGAAAGCATATGCTGGCTGGACTGATCGCAAAGTGACATCTTCACTCAACAGCAATCTTTACGTGAAGCGTACTGCTCAAGAGATTGGTGTACGTAGCTTCATTACACCAAAAATCGAAGGTTGGGCTTCAGTTGGTAATGGCCGTTTCACCGCTTTTGGCGCTAATCAACCAACAGCCAATATCGTTGGCTATCAGTTGGGCTCCAACTACTGGATGAGCAAGCGTACAAACCTGTACGCAATCTTCGGTGCACATGGTACATCCAGCACCAGCAATGGCGCATATAACGCAAACCAGTACTCTGTTGGCGCGCGTCACACTTTCTAATTTAATGCTAGCTTAGGCTAGTTACAAATTAGTTAGGCATCAAATCAACCCACTGTGGCAACACGGTGGGTTTTTTCTTTGCTGATAGAAAAACTAAACTTGGAAATAAAGTGTACGGGTTTAGCCTAATTATGATTATTTGGTAGAAAATAACAAATAAAATGTAAGTTAATTATTAGATATAACGTTGTTAAAGTTGATTTATTTAAAGACCCAATAAGGAGTTTGAAAATGAAAGCATCATCATTTCTAGTATCCGGAATCAGGGCTGCATTAGTGGCCTCAGCCTTGGTTTGCGCACAAGTCGCAATCGCTTCCAGCGCAACCTTAGACAAAATCAAGGCAACCGGCGCAGTCACCATGGGTGTGCGTGAATCCTCGATTCCAATGTCCTATACCACTGGCGATAGTCGCTTCGATGGATTCCATGTTGAAGTATGTCGCATGATTCTTAATGACATTAAAGATAAACTGGGCTTAAGCACATTGCGTATTAATTACCAGCCAGTGACATCGCAGAATCGTATACCGTTGGTTCAAAATGGAACGGTCGATATTGAGTGCGGCACAACAACCAATAACGCTGCCCGCCAACGCGATGTGAGCTTTGCCAATACCTTGTATGTTGAAGAAGTGCGTATTGCTGTTAAGGCTAACTCGGGGATTAATTCGATTTCTCAGTTAGCTGGTAAAAAAGTAGCGACCACTACGGGTACTACATCCGTTCAACTGTTACGTAAGCATGAAAAAGCAACCGGCGTTAACTTCGACGAAGTATTTGGTAAAGACCATGCCGATAGTTTCTTATTGCTAGAGTCTGGCCGTGCAGATGCCTTTGTGATGGATAGTTCCATTTTGGCTGGTAACATTGCGAATGCAAAAAATCCAAAGGATTACAAAATTGTGGGCGAGGTTCTAAGTACAGAACCCATTGCGATTATGGTGCGCAAAGACGATCCTCAATTTAAAGCCGCTGTTAATGCCGCCATCGCCAAGATCGTAGCAAACGGAAATATGCCAAAGCTGTGGGATAAATGGTTCTTAAAGCCTATTCCACCAAAAAATAGTATCGTTGGTCTTGAGCTATCCCCAGCAACAAAAAATGCCTGGGCTAACTTAAATGACAAGCCAGCAGAAGATTATCAAAAGAAGTAATTTTGAATCTTTCTAGCTGTATGCCTTGCTTCATTGCACGTGAGCGCCAAAATCCATGAGTATGGATTTTGGCGTTTTTTGTAAGAGTACGCTGGACGGTGAGCCAGTCAAACACTGCATTTCCGCTCTCTTTGGCTTGGCGGAAAATGCGGACCCAAGTTACTTAGATTGGTTAATGCAGGCCTGGCTTTGGACCATTGCAGTTGCAGGTCTGAGTCTCATGATTGCCTTAGTGATTGGCGCAGTAATGGGTACGCTGCGTACCTTACCCAATAACACCTTTAGCAGTCGGCTCCTTGTGCGCGCTGCTACGGCATGGGTCGAGCTATTTCGGAACATACCAATACTGGTTCAGGTTTTTGTTTGGTATCACGTTATTCCCTCTTTTATCCCCCCATTAAGAGAGTTTCCTTCCTATTTGTTGGTAAGTATTGCCTTGGGCTTTTTTACCTCAGCGCGCATCGCAGAACAGGTGCGTGCTGGTATTCAATCGCTGCCAAGTGGCCAGATGGCTGCCGCAACCGCACTTGGCATGAATCGTGTTCAAAGTTATCGCTATGTCATTTTGCCGATGGCATTACGGATTGTGATTCCGCCCTTGACTTCAGAAAGCATGAATGTCGTCAAGAATTCCTCCGTGGCTTTTGCGGTATCAGTACCTGAACTCACATTGTTTGCTATGCAAGCACAAGAGGAAACATCCCGCGGCATCGAAATTTATTTGGCAGTAACCTTGCTCTACGCCTTATCGGCATTTGCAGTGAATCGACTAATGACCTGGATTGAGCGACGGACCCGCATTCCAGGTTTTGTTGGCACATCTAATGACCCTAGTTTGGCCCACTAAACAGATGCACTATTTATCCGGACCATGCTAAGCCTAGACCTCAGTTTTTACAATTGGGCACTCTTTACGGACTACATCCAAAAGGGGCTGCTCTTTAGTGTGCAATTAACCGTCATTGCTACGGTCGGCGGAATTATCTTTGGCACGCTCTTGGCCTTGATGCGTTTATCTGGCAATCCGATTTTGTCGTATTGCGCCAGTTTTTATATCAATACCATGCGCTCCATTCCATTGGTCATGGTGATTTTGTGGTTTTTCCTTTTAATTCCGCTATTGATTGGCAAACCGATTGGTGCCAATCTATCAGCCATCATTACCTTTATCGCATTTGAGGCTGCCTTCTTTGCCGAAATTGTGCGCGCCGGAATTCAGTCGGTTCCCAGAGGACAAACCTATGCCGCTCAAGCTTTGGGTATGAACTACGGCCAAAATATGCGCTTGATTATCTTGCCGCAGGCCTTCCGAAACATGATCCCGGTTTTAATGACGCAAACCATTATTTTGTTCCAGGACACCTCCTTGGTTTATGCGATTGGCGCATATGACTTGCTCAAGGGTTTTGAAATCGCCGGCAAAAATTATGGACGCCCCATGGAAACCTATATTTTGGCTGCGGTCACGTATTTCATCATTTGCTTCTCGCTATCTAAACTAGTCCGTAAAATTCAAGCCAAAGTAGCCATCATTCGTTAATGACATATCAATTTATTCTATCCATCACAGCATGATCGAACTTCAACGCGTTTCCAAGTGGTACGGCAACTTTCAGGTACTGACAGACTGCACTACCTCCATCAAGCAAGGCGAGGTGGTGGTGATCTGTGGCCCCTCAGGCTCGGGTAAATCCACCCTCATCAAAACTATGAATGCCCTCGAGCCTTTTCAGTCAGGTGAGATTATTGTCGATGGTGTCAGCCTAAGTGATCCCAAAACCAATTTGGTTCAGTTGCGAGCTAGGGTAGGAATGGTGTTTCAGCACTTTGAACTCTTTCCCCATTTAAGCGTTACTGAAAATTTAACCTTAGCGCAGATCAAAGTATTGGGGCGCTCACCAGACCATGCCTTAAAACATGGACTGAAATATTTGGAACGCGTCGGTTTAATGGCCCAAAAAGACAAGTTTCCGGGCCAGCTGTCTGGAGGCCAGCAGCAGCGCGTGGCGATTGCGCGCGCATTGACGATGGACCCGATTGTCATGCTTTTTGATGAGCCCACATCTGCACTTGATCCTGAGATGGTGGGTGAAGTATTGGATGTGATGGTTAAGCTTGCCAACGAAGGCATGACCATGTGCTGCGTCAGTCACGAGATGGGCTTTGCCCGCAAGGTCAGTGACCGGGTGATTTTTATGGATCAAGGCCGCATTGTCGAAGACTGCAGCAAAGAGGATTTCTTTGGCAAACCCGAAGAGCGCTCTGCTAGAGCAAAGGATTTCTTATCCAAAATACTGGCGCATTAAGGTGTGCAGTGTCTAGGCTGGACACTTAAGACAGCAAGAAGAGAACGCTCTACTGCAGCCTTAAATCAATTGCGGCTTAATGCGCTTGCTCTGCAGCATCTCTATGTTCATTTCGGCGGTTAAGTTAGAAGAATAGAAACGCTCAATCATTTCGACAGAGGTTCTGGCATTACGAGCCAGCGTCAGTAAATCAATACCATTACCGTATAGCAGTCTAAACGTGATGGCGGTATGGCGCAGGCTATAGAGGGTGCGTAGCTGGCCATATTGCCCGGTTCTCAGATTGGCTTTTTCCAGTATTTTTCTAAAGTGGGTTGTGAGAAGTTGGATTGCCCCTTCCCGATCTTTTGCTTCTGGCAGAAATAAATAATCATTGGGCTTGCCATATCCCCTGGATTCTTGATACTGCTTCAGGGACTGATATACGCTATTGGCTGCGCGCATCGTAACCACTTGTCCAGTGTGTCGTTTGGTCTCAGGCAGGTTTAATCGCAGGTAGGTACTAGGGCCTGTAATGACCTCAATGTGTTTGTGCTGAATCAGCTTAATATCCACTGGCCTTATGAAGGAGTTGACCATAAAGCGAATTAGCCAGCGCATTTCCAATGGAACAGTGGCTCGCTTTTTAAATGCCCCTGCTGAAGTACTGCGGTGCGTAAGTAGTATTTTTTCATCTTCGCCAATAACTGGGTCTACCAATGCTTTACTGACTTTAACCAGCGCCCAGTATTCCAGCAAACTAAAACTCCCTCTAGGGATACTTTTGGTCTTGAGTTTCGGAAAAGTGGGTAATTTATAGATAGCACCGTCATCCAAGGCAATCTGCAGTATTCGCTTGAGTAAACCTAAGTACTGCTTAATGGTGATGGGTTTAATTGCCTGGTTCTGTAAATGCAGAATAAATTCAGAAATTTGTTTGATTTGGATGGACCCAATGTGGATTCCATCGAAATAGGGGTCTAGCTGGGCACGCAGGCGACTAATAAACATCCTCAGCGTTTGCTTTGTAATATCGCCCTGAAAGCACTTCTGGTGCTCAATTAACAGCGCTTTATTCGAAAAGTGGTTGAAACAAAGCTGATCTGGCCCTGAAATTGCCCTAAATTGCTCAATTTTGGGTGGATTCGACGACGCATATGGCAAAACCTGGGCACTGAGCACACCCGAATCCATGAGGCAGGCATCGTTTGCTGCCTCAAAGGAATTCAAGGAATGGTGCTCATAAAATATCATTTTTAATATTAATTTTGAT